>CAYMLG010000031.1:0-6423 GCA_964391195.1 uncultured Anaerolineaceae bacterium
TCCAACTGGTGCGTTGGGGGTTGGCCCCCGCCATCGGCCACCCGTCTCCCAGGGGTTCGAACCCGGCCGGGCCGTCCTGGATCTGCGGCCGGAGGTCGCCGGTCGGGAACGCCGCCCCAATCTGGCTTACCGCCAGCGAAGCGGCCAGCAGCAGGCAGCCGCTGAATTTGCCGGTCCATTTGAGCCAATCACGCAATGATTTCCACCCCATCATGTCTGATTATAGCCTGACTCACTGCGGAACCGTACTCCGCTTCCCTCACCCGTGTGCACGCACAACTTGTCAGCAGGCGGCTGTCAGTGCCGGCCGAAAGGTAGACTGCCAGGTTGCCTGCACACCCCTCAGCCCGCCTCCGGCGCTGATTTACGGACCTCCTACATTAACCAGTGGAACTATTTTTATAATGAGAGCGTCTTAATCTCTGGTAGAATCGACTTAGACATAAAAAGTACCGCAATTTTATAGACCATTAATGAAAAGGTGAGGCCCGTTCGAAGAGTTGCCGTATGACCCCGCCTTGGTTAGGAACTCTCATATGACCGAAACAACCCTCCCTCCTCTGGAGTCCCCGCGGCGATTTCACTTCCGCTGGGTGCCCGATGTATTCATCCGCCCGCGCCAGGCTTTTACCAGGATCACCGGCCAGACAACCGGGGTGTGGCTGACCCCATTGCTGATCCTGACCCTGACGGCGCTCCTCCAGGTGGCCCTGGCCGGCCCGGTGAAACAGGCTGCGGCGATGAACGGCCCGGCGACGATGCCTCCTGATTTCCAATGGTGGACGCCCGAGCAGCAGGCCCAGTGGCAGCAGGCGATGGCCGCCACCAGCGGCCCGGTGTTCATCTACGTCTTCCCGGCGCTGAGCGCATTGATCAGGGTTTGGGGGGGCTGGCTGATTGTGGGTGGCCTGATCCACCTCGTGTTGACCATGCTCGGCGGTCGCGCTGATACCGGGATGGCGATGAACCTGGTGGCCTGGTCGGCGCTTCCGCTTGGGCTGCGCGATCTGGTGCGGGCCGGGTCCATCCTGGCCACCGATCGCCTGATCGCCGCGCCGGGTTTGATGGGCTTCACCCCGGCCGGAGAGGGGACGGGCTACGCGTTCCTGGCGGCCTTACTGGCAATGGTCGATCTGTATCTGATCTGGCACGCGGTTCTGCTGATCCTTGGCGTGCGCCTGGGCACGCAACTGCCGCGAGGCAAAGCGGTGTTTGGCGTACTGCTCACTTTGCTGTCTGTGCTGGCCCTGAACGCGCTGGTGTCCGCCCTGACCAGCAGCCTGGGCAGCCTGACCATCATCCGCACCTTCTAGGCCGGTCCACCTATGGATGAGGTCAATCAACAGCAGACTGAAGAAATCCGCATCACAGCTCTTTGGAAAACCTACCAGATGGGCCGTTTTTCGGTCAATGCCCTGGCCGGGGTAGACCTGCAGGTGTCCCCGGGCACTTTTCTGGTGGTGATGGGCCCATCTGGTTCCGGGAAGAGCACGCTCCTGCATCTGATCGGCGGCCTCGACCGGCCGACTTCGGGGAATATCTGCGTGCGAGGGCAGGCGATTGAAGCCCTGGATGAAAACGCCCTGGCAGTGTACCGCCGCAAGATGGTGGGCTTTATCTTCCAGTCATTTAACCTGATCTCCAGCATGACCGCCCTTGAAAATGTGGCTTTCCCCATGCGCTTCGCCCGGATTCCCCGTCGTAAACGCCTGGCCCGGGCCTACGAATTGTTAGAACGGGTGGGGTTAGCAGACCGGGCCCTTCACCGCCCGAACGAATTGTCCGGAGGGCAGCAGCAGCGGGTGGCGATTGCCCGCGCCCTGGTCAACGACCCGCCTCTGATCCTGGCCGATGAGCCGACCGGGAACCTGGATACCGGCAGCGGGGCGAGCATCATGCAGCTCCTTTCCGACCTGCACCAGGGCGGCCGGACGGTGGTGGTCGTCACCCACGATGCGCGCATGACACAATTTGCAACTCACACGATCCATCTGCTGGATGGCCGCGTAGAGAATGGCCAACCCGCAGCCCAGGCCGCCGCAGAGCAAATCTCTTAAAAAAGAACGGATCAACCAAAATGAAAAGACAACCCCATTCCTCGATTTTCCTGGCGCTCATCGCCCTGCTGGTGTTCGGAATGTCCTTCACCCCGGCCCCGGCCGGAGCAGCCTCTGAGACCGGCGGGCAGGCCGGGCCCTGGATGCAGGCCGGCACACCACTCCCCGAAGACCCCGCCGGCAGCAGCGAACGCCCGCTGATCGTGGTAGAGACCTACTCCATCGACCCGGTCTACGTCACCCCCGGGCAGGATTTCACGCTCAACGTCAGGTTTGTAAATGCCGGTTCTGAGCAGGCGAACAATGTGGTGGTGACCTACAACTCGGAGAACTTCATGCCGCTGGAGACCGGTGGGGTGGTGGCCCTGGGCCCGATCGATTCGGGTTCGAAACGCAAGATGGATCAGCGCTTCTCCGCGGCCTGGGCGCTGCTGGGTTCCACCAACGCAGTCCTGAGCATGCAAATCACTTACACCGGGGGCGGCGGGGAATCTTATACCGAAAACTTCACCCTCACCTTGCCGGTTACCCCTCCCGCAGCCCAGGCGGCCACGAACACGCCGACGCCCACCCCGACCGCTGCCCCCAAAGAGCGCCCCCAACTGGTCATCAGCGCTTACGAGGTGGACCTGCCCATACTCCAGCCCGGCTCTCACTTCTCGATCGCGCTGGAGGTTACCAATGTGGGCGACGCCGACGCCCGGCGGGTGACGATGATCCTGGGCGGCGGCAGCAGCAGCGCGGGCGGGACCGCGGGCACGCCTGAACCTGGCGGGGTTTCGGGAGCCAGCGGAGACTTCGGCACCTTTGCCCCTGTCGCCGCCTCGAACGTGCAATTCCTGGGCGATCTCCCGGTGGGCGGTTCGCTTCAGGCCAGCTCGAGCCTGATCGTCAACGCTTCCGCCAATCCCGGGGTCTACCCGATGCGGATCTCGTTCACTTATTCCACCGGAGACGGAAGCACATACACCGACGACCAGGTGATCACCATGCTGGTCTACTCCCCGCCCATGGTTGAAGTTAATTTCTACCGCCCGCCCGACCCCCTGTTCGCCGGGATGGGCGGTTCCATCCCCTTGCAGGTGACCAACCTGGGTCGCAAAGCTGCTACCCTCGGCAACATGACGGTGACGGCTGAGGGGGCGGATGTGATGAATAATTCCATTGTGATCGGTATGCTTGACATCAGCTACCCATTCACCTTCGATCCGATGGTGATCCCCTACCAGCCCGGGCCGCTGGAGATTCAGGTGAAGATCAATTACACCGACGACTTCAATCAACAGCAAACCATCGAGAAGGTCCTCACGCTTGATGTGATGGAAGCGCCGGTAATGGAACCTCCGCCGGAAGGCGAGGGCGGAATGGTGGAACCCATGCCCATGCCCGAGCCGGAGACGTTCTGGCAGAAAGTGATGCGTTTCGTGCGCGGCTTGCTCGGCCTGGACAGCAGTCAGAGCCAGCCCGGGCCGGGGGATATGCCGCCCATGGAGCCCGGGATGCCGGAACCCATCGGTTGAGCCCCGTTTTCCCCGGAACCCCCCTCAAGGCCCGGGGAAGTGAACGAACCAGACCATGAGCTTTTTCGACCTGATCTTGCTAATCTTTGAAAACCTGGGCCGGCGGAAGGCCCGAGTGGCGCTCACCGCGGTGGGGGTGATCATCGGCACAGCCGCCGTGGTGATCCTGGTCTCGCTCGCCACCGGCCTGCAGCGCAATGCGACCCAGTCGCTGTGGGGCATCAATGACCTGACCCAAATCCGGGTGAGCCCGAATTACGGCGATTACGGGCCGATGGGCCTGCAGCCAGGCCAACCCCCTCCCAACCAAGTGCTGATCACCAACCAGTCTCTGGTTGATCTGGCGGCGCTCCCTGGGGTGGTGCAGGTGATCCCCACCGAGTATTTTCAGGTGGGAGGCTTTATGCGGCTGGGGGACCTGGAGAGCTACCCCAGCTTCACCGGCATCGGGCTGACAGACCTGGCCGATTTGGGGCTGCGCGCCCAGTCTGGCACAACGGAAATCGCCAAGGGGAAAGTGGTGGCCGGAGCGCTGGTCAACCGCAACTTCTACAATCCCCGCCAGCGGCCGGGAGACGAACCGCCGGCTTTCCCCGATCTGATGGGGCAAACGCTCAAGGTGACCCTTTCCAAATGGGTCCAGGATACCCCCGATGGGCAGGGTCATGAAGTTCGCCGGGTGATCCAGGTGGAAGTGGTGGGCGTGCTGGCAGAGACGCGCGGTGAAGCGGACTACACCATGTATATGACCATCGACGAGCTCACCGGGTATAACGAGTGGGCGTTGGGGAGGCGGGTGAACCGTAATAAGGAGGGATACTCGGGGGCGATCGTGAGAGTCGCCGACGTCGAGCAAGTCCTGGAGGTGTCGGAACAGATCGAGGCCCTGGGATACTACCAGTACACCCCACAGACTTACGTCCAGGGGATCAACAGTTTTTACGTGGTGCTGCAGGTGATATTCGGCGGGGTGGGAGCGATTGCGCTGCTGGTTGCGGCGATTGGGATCGCCAACACAATGGCCATGGCGATCCTGGAACGCACCCGAGAGATCGGTTTGATGAAGGCGATTGGAGCCACCAACCGGGACGTGCTCAGCGTTTTCCTGGGTGAGTCGGCGGGGATCGGTTTCATCGGCGGTTTGGGCGGTGTGGTCCTGGGATGGAGCGCCGGGCAGATTATCAATGTGCTGGCCGTGGCCTATATGGCCGGCCAGGTGGCGCAAACAGGCGGCGCGCCGCCTTCCATCGCCGTGTACACCCCATCCTGGCTGCTGCCGTTCGCCCTGATTTTCGCCACCGTCATCGGCCTGCTCTCGGGGCTGTACCCGGCGCTGCGCGCCGCCAACTTGATCCCGGTCAACGCTTTGAAGTACGAATAAGCCTCCTGCAAGGGTGATTGCGGATGGCAGGCGCCTCGCGCGAGGCGCCTGTTTGGTTTAAGGCCCGTATCGCGAAGTTAGCCGGGTGAGAGGCGCCTCGCGGGTGAGTGTGGTATTGTATAGTCATATGGGGAACTTTTTCCACCGCACAGCGTCTATAGCGCGAGGCGGTGATCGCCAGATAGTTTTTCGGCCAGGTTTGGGAGGACAAAAGGCAACAACGCGTGGAACCTGGCGCGATGGAAAAGGAGTTGAGATGAAAACGATTCGCATCCCGGTATTGTTCTTGCTTGCCGCCTGGCTGCTGGCGGCCTGCGCGGCCCCGGCCGGACCGGCTGTGAACACCCCCGTCTCGCAGGAGACGCCCGTACCCGAAACCGGGAGCTTACCTGAAGCGGTGATCCGCGCCCGGGAAGCGCTGGCCGCAGAGTTGGGGATGGAGCCGCAGGAGATCGAGGTTCAAAATGCCGGGGCGGCCGAGTTCCCGGACGGTTGTTTGGGCTTTGGGAGGCCAGATGAGGTGTGCACCGATGCCTTGGTGGCGGGATACCGCGGCACGTTCATCGTCGGCGAGGAGCAGTACGAATTCCGGGTGAGCGAGAGCGGGGAGCAGGCCCGCTTTATCCCCGGCGCAGCGCTGAGCGCCCGCCAGGCGCTGGCGCAGCAGCTTGGCCTCGATCTGGACGAGGTACAGATTCTAATGACTGAACGCGTCGAGTGGCCCGATAGCTGCCTGGGCGTGGAGGTGATGGATATGGCCTGCGCCCAAATGATCACCCCGGGCTACCGGATTGTGCTCCAGGCAAACGGGCAGACCTACGAATATCACTCGGATGTGAGCGGGGACATGCTGATGGTCGCCGCGGCCCCGGGAGCGGCGGTCGAGGGCGCAGTTTTGGACTGGCAGCGGGCGGATGGCGGGTGCCAGGAGGCGCATTTCGCCTCGGGCCAGGTGACGTTCGGCGAATGCGGAGAGCGGCTCCTCACGGCCCCCTACGCGACCCAGGAACGGGCCGCCGAGCTGGCAGAGTTCCTGCAGACCTACGCCCGTTTCGAGGCCGCGACCCCGGCCGGGCAGGTCACATTCTACGGCCAGGGCTCACAGCCGGCAACCCCGGCCGAGCAGCGTATGATCGCCGAATGGGCAAGCCTGGTTTTCACCGAGGCCAGCAGCGGGCAGAGTGAAGCCTCTTCCGGACTGGCTTTCACGTGGCACCGGGAGGGCGGCTTCGCCGGTTTCTGTAACGATCTGACCGTCTACCTGACCGGGGATGTGGTTGCCGCCCCCTGCCCGGGAGGGCAGCCGGTCCGGCAAGGTCAGGCCCGGCTGAGCTTGAAGCAGTTGGAGCAGCTCTACGATTGGGTCGACCGCCTGCAATCCTTCGAGTTCGACCGGACCGACCCGGCTACGGCGGACGCGATGACCATCCGGCTGAGCTTCTACGGGCGAGGGGATCAGGAGCCC
>CAYMLG010000031.1:6523-12165 GCA_964391195.1 uncultured Anaerolineaceae bacterium
CGCCAGGCGCTGATGGAAGCCGCATGCAGGTATAACGGCTTCCGCTGCGACTTGCAGGTCCGGGATGTGGTACGGGGCGAGCAGGAAAGTGAGGGGACCTACCGTTTCACCCTGCAGTTCAACACGCCAGACGGCCAGCTCTTCGAGCTCGGCCCGTGCTGCGGCGCGGACCCGGCCGAAGCGCCTCCCGTTTCTCAGTTCGACTATACGGTTGAAGTTCAGGAAGGTGAGGTGCGAGTCCTGGATCTGCCGGTCTACCAGCCCTGAGCGGTGGAAGAGGGCGACCCAAATCGTAGGAACGAAAACATCCCGCGACCAGCCTGATCGATCAGCCTGACTCGGCGGGATGTTTTATTGGCAAACGGAAAAGGAAACCAGGAAAGGGTTTACGGCGCAGAGATTACTTGCGCTTGTGTTTAAGCGTGCGGGCCAGGATATCTTCGATTTCATCGCTGGTTCCGGATTTGCGCTGTCTACTCTTTTTGGGTCCCACCTCTTCAACCTGGCGCGACTGCGAGCGTTCCATTGCCTCGCGCAGGGCGATCTCCATCGCGGTGGGGACGGGCTCTTCCTTTTCGACTTCCGCTTCTTTCGGTTGGGGTTCTTTGGCAACCTTCACCGGTTTTTCTTCGAGGGCCTTCATGCTCAGTTTGATTTGTTTTTTGTGGCGGTTGACTGCCAGCACCTGAACTTCCACCTCGTCGCCTTCCTTGACCATATCGCTCGGGCTCTTGATGTAATCGTGAGTCATCTCACTGATATGGACCAGGCCGGGGCGTTCAGCGCCGATATCCACGAACACGCCAAACTTCTCCAACCGAGTGACTTTGCCCTTATAGACCTGACCTTTAGCGATCTCCCGCCATTCCAGGGCGAGGGGCTCGATCATGGTCAGCTCGATGCGGCCTTTCTTGGGGAATACCCGCCGGACCCACACCTCCACCTGCTGCCCGGGTTGGACGACATCTTCCACCCGGTTGACCGGCTCGGTGGTCAACTGTGAGATATGCACCACACCGGGGACTTCCAGGCCGATATCCACCACGGCGCCGGCGAGGGTGGTCTTGGTCACTGTACCGGTAAAATGCATCTTCCGCTTGATTTCACCAAGACCGTGGACGTCTTCAGTGCTTTCCGGGGCTTCCGGAGTTTCCTGGTTTTCCGGGGTCTCCATCGGATCCATTTCCATAGCACGTTTCTCCAATCAAATTTTCAGTTTTACACTCCGCCTACTGGACGGAAACAGGCAAGAAAAGACGGCGAGCATTGTCCCATGCCCGCGAACCTGGATTATACCTTGTGCAGAATGAAATGTCAAAGAAACAAAATATGAGAGTAGAGTGGGTGCATATGACAAAACAGGACAAATGATACTTGCCAGCCAGGCAGAGGCAATGTATGATCTAAACTGAGCCTGGTCCACAAAATATCGAACACCCCCTTGGTCCATGCTGATAAGCGGGGGCTATATAAATCAGGAGGGTTTACGACTCAGACCATCGAACCTGCCTTCCCCTGTGTCTATCTGGTTGTGTCTGGCGAACTTTGATTTCGCTATTCCTGACCAGATCGTTTTTGATTCCACTCAATGATTTGTGAGGAGAAACGCTCAATGCATCGCACGCATCGCTTCTTGCATCTGTTGATAACCGTCACGCTTCTGGCAAGCGCAATTTTCGTTCTCCCTTCATCCGGCCCTGTGCAGGCGCAGGACGAGACGCCCGCCTGTCCCACGGATCTTTTCTTCTCAGAATATGTTGAAGGATCCAGCAACAATAAAGCGCTGGAAATATACAACGGCACCGGGGAGGAGATTGACTTCACCCAGCAACAATACATCGTGAAACTGTACAGCAATGGTGCTACCACGGCAATGTATACATATAACCTTTCCACTGGTTCCCTGGCGCCAGGTGACGTATTCGTGATCGCGAATAGTCTCGCCTATGTGGATATAAAAAATGTGGCTGACGCCATTGCTAGTGTCGCCGGCTTTAACGGTGATGATGCCGTTGCCCTTTATCGGGTTGATCCCGTTCTTGGCGAAGTCTTGATCGATGTCATTGGACAGATCGGCGTCAGGACAAATTGGGGGCAGGGGACCGACACTGCAACGATAGACCGCACCCTGGTCCGCAAGAGCAGCGTAATGGGTGGGTACACCGATCAATCCGTCGCGTACGACCCCTCCCAGCACTGGGTTGGGTATGATCGAGACACCTCTACGTACCTGGGCTGGCATACCATCGATACCTGCGAACCAGGGACGCCCACTGCGGACCTCACCATCACGAAAACCGGCCCCGCCCGGGCAGTCGCCGGCGAACTGCTCACGTATGTGATCACCGTCCGCAACAGCGGGATCACCGATGCGACCAACCTGGTGGTCACCGATACCTTCCCGCCGGGTACAGAATTTTATTCGCAGGAAAGCGGATTCACAATCACATATGATGGCCTGGGGCAGATGGACTGGCAGGTAGGCACGCTGGCTGAAGATACCAGCGCCACCATCACCCTGACGCTACATATCGATGCAGGCATTCCGGCCGGGACCGTGCTGACCAACACGGCCGAGTTGACATCCACTTCGACCATCGACGACACCAGCAATAACAGCGCCCAGGCGGTCACGGAGATCATCGCCCTGGCGCCGATCCGCGAGGTCCAGTTCGTCGACGACCCGGCGACCAGCGATGCATCGCCGAAATTGGGTGAAACGGTCAACGTGGAGGGCATCGTCACCGCCGCGCCGGGAGAGGTCTACGGGGCGACCATGTTCGTGATCGAAGACCCCGCCGGCGGCCCGTGGAGCGGCCTCCCCGTGTACTCTTCCGGCGGTTTTGACAGCCTGGATATAAACGAGGGCGATAAGGTCAGGGTCACCGGGAAGGTGACCGAGTACTACGGGCTCACCGAGATTCAGGCCGGCGCCGCCGATGTGACCGTGCTGAGCACAGGCCACGACCTTCCTCCGGTCCAAGTCCTGTCCACCGGGGAATTCCCGATGCAAGATGCAGCCCTCTCGGAGCAGTGGGAAGGCGTGCTGATCGAATTCCAGGATGCGCAGGTGGTAGATGATGATCTGGGCCACGAAGAGTGGAGTTTCGACGATGGCAGCGGCCAGGCCAAGGCCGACGATATGGGCGCCTTCGACAGCGACCTGACCTACAAACCGGCCCAGGGCGATCAGTTCATCTTCCTGCGCGGGATCGGCTGGTATGATTTCAGCAACTACAAACTGGAGCCGCGCCGCGATGACGATATCGGCCTCAAGATGGACCACATCTTGCTGGAGAAGGCTGCGCCGGCCTTTGTGCTGCCGGGCGATCCCATCACCTATACCCTGAGCGCCAGCAACCCGTTCCAAATGACGCTCACCGGCGTGATCCTCCAGGATACGCTGCCCGAGGGGACGAGCTTCGCCTCGGCCACGGGCGGCGGAACTTTTACGGATGGGACCGTGACCTGGAACCTCGGCGACCTCGGAGCAGGGGCCACGGTCGAGGTCCAACTGGTGGTGACCGCCCCCAGCGAGCCCGCTCTGCTGTGGAACAGCGATTACTCGGCTACGGCCGACCAACTCGAGTCGCCTACCACCGGCGCGCCGGTTTTGACCGTGGTGGACACCGATCTCGGCATCCATCACGTGCAGGGGGCGGGAGAGGTGTCTCCCTTTGCCGGCCGGACCGTGGAAGGCCTGGACGGGATCGTCACCGGGCTGTTCTACAAAGACGCAGCTTCAACCAGCGTGTCGGGCTTCTTCATGCAGGACCCCAATCCGGATGCAGACCCGCTGACCTCCGAAGGCATTTTCGTCTACACCGGATCCGACCCGGGTGTGTACATCTTCAACAAGGTCACCGTAAGCGGCCTGGTGAGCGAGTACCAGGGTCAAACGCAGATTTCAAATATTACTGCTTTGACCGTGGATCCGGCTACATACTTGGTGGAGCTGGTCCAGGTAACGCTGCCGGTTGGGCCAGGCCAGAGCCTGGAGCCGTACGAAGGGATGTGGATAGAAGTGCCCCATCCCATGACGGTGGCCCAGAACTACTTCTTGGGAAGATACGGCCAGCTCACCCTCTCCGCCGGCGGGCGGCTGTACAACCCGACGAATGGCAACGGCCTGGGTGAAGACCCGGACCTGAACCTGCGCCGCATGCTGATCCTGGACGACGGCACCTCGGGGCAAAACCCCAACCCCATCCCGTACATCGGCGAGGATAACACCGTCCGCGCCGGGGACCTGGTGTCCGGCCTGGTGGGGGTGCTGGACGAGGGGCCGATCAATTCGTCCACGCCCTACATGCTGCACTACCGCCTGCACCCCACCAACGTGGTGGTTTTCGATCGGCTGAACGAGCGCACGGACACGCCGGAAGATGTTGGCGGGCGGATCCAGGTGGCGAGCTTCAACGTGCTCAACTACTTCACGACGCTGAATTCGCGCGGGGCAAACTCGGATGCAGAACTGCAGCGCCAGGAGGATAAGATCGTCCCGGCCCTGGCGGCGCTCGACGCCGAAGTCGTTGGGCTGCTCGAGATCGAAAACAACGGCATCACCGCCGTTTCTCGCCTGGTGGAGGCGCTGAACGAATTCATCGGCACCGAGGTGTATACCTACGTGGTCGATCTCAACCCATTGCCCAGCCAAGGAGCGGACGAGATCAAGACGGCGCTGATCTACAAGCCCGGCCTGGTGACCCCGGTCGGCGATCCGGTGAGCCATCAGGTTGATGACTACAAAGGCTATGCGCCGCTCTACGATCGCCCGCCGCTGGTGCAGACCTTCGAAGAAAACGCAACCGGCGAGCGCTTCATCGTGATCGTCAATCACTTCAAATCCAAGGGGAGCTGCCCGGGGGACGGTGGAGCGGATGACGATCAGGGCGACGGTCAGGGCTGCTGGAACGCCAAACGGATAGCCCAGGCCGAAATGATGCTCGAACTGGTGGAAAGCCTGAAAGCCGAGGATCCCGATGTGCTGGTGATCGGCGATCTGAACTCCTACGGGGTCGAAGATCCGATTCTGACCCTGACCGAGGGTGGGCTGGTGGATGCGGTCGCCGCTCACGTGCCCGCTGAGGAGCGCTACACCTACATCTTCGACGGCTACTCCGGCTACCTGGACCATGCCCTGGCCACCGGCGAAGCTGGCGGGCAGATCACGGATGTGACGCTGTGGCACATCAACGCCGATGAACCTTCGGTTATCGACTACAACACAGAGTTCAAGCCTGTGGATTATTACGAACCAAGCCCATTCCGCTCCTCCGATCACGACCCGGTGCTGGTGGGCCTGAACCTCGGCCAGCCCGATCTGCAGGCGACCAAAGAGGTGACCGCGCAGGCGCCGGTGAAACCGGGCGATACGGTCGAGTACCGGCTGACCCTGGCGAACAGCGGCGTGGTAACCGCCCTTGGTGTGACTCTGACCGACACCCTGCCGGCGGGCCTGACCTTCACCGGCTGGGAGGAGAACAGCGGCGCAGTCGAGCAGGATGGCACGATCGCCTGGAGCGGTGATATCCCCGCCGGCAGCGCCCTGGAACTGGTCTTCACCGCCAGTGTGGGCGACCTGTACGGAGAGACGATCACCAACACAGTGACCTACACCTCCCAGAACGCGGGCTCGGGCG
>CAYMLG010000031.1:12265-21600 GCA_964391195.1 uncultured Anaerolineaceae bacterium
CGCTGTGGGGGTGACTCTGACCGATACCCTGCCGGGGGGCCTGACCTTCACCGGCTGGGAGGAGAACGACGGCGCAGCCGAGCAGGATGGGGCGATCACCTGGAGCGGTGATATCGCCGCCGGCAGCACCCTGGAGTTGATTTTCACCGCCAGGGTGGGGGACCTGTACGGGGAGACGGTCACCAACACCGCGACTTATACCTCCCAGAACGCCGGCTCCGGCGTTGACAGCGCCAGCTTCGAGGTAGTCGAAGCCCCAGAGCTGGAGATCGAGAAGACGGTGACGACGCCGGCCATCGTGGAGCCAGGTGATTTGATCACCTACACCATCACCGTAACCAACACCGGAGCCTCGGTGGCGGCCGGGGTGCGCATCACCGATACGCTTCCGGCGGCCGTGGTTGGCGATGATGTGGATGTAGTGGTGGACATCGACAGCGGGTCCGCCTACACCCTGGTGTTCACCGCCACCGTGGCTGCTGATGCGCCGGCCGGGGGCCTGGTGACCAACACGGCCTACTTCAGCCACAGCACCGGCTCCGGTTCGGCCAGCGCCAGCTTTATGGTGAGGCCGCTGTACCGGCTTTACCTGCCGTTTGTGGCAAACCCGAGCAAACCCGATTAAGCCAGGAGCAGGATGGCCTGTGAGCGGGTCGTCCTGCTGCTTTTGAACACAGTCCCGGCCGGTCCCGGTGGTTTTTCATCGGGGCCGGCCGGAGCATCGGACGCAGGGAAAATATCGTGCGCAGTATCAAGCTCATTTCCCGTCGCCCGGTTGTCTGGACGACAGCCGGGTTTCTCCTCCTGGCGTGCCTGGCTGCTTCCGGCTATGCGCGGGCTGCCAACCGGCTCTTCCTTCCCTTGATTTTCTTTCAACATCATCTGCCAACCCCGGTTCCAGGCCGCCTGCTCATCAGCGAGGTGTGTTATCACCCCGGTGGGGGGCAGCCCGCCGGGGAGTGGTTCGAGTTGTACAACGCGGGTGATTTGCCGCTGGACCTGACCGGCTGCAAAGTGGGGGACGCTGAGCATGCGGGAAAGTTGGAAGGGATGTATCAATTCCCCGGGGTATTGGAACTGCCCCCCGGCTCTACGCTGGTCATCGCCGTTCAGGCGTCCGCCTTTCACCAACAATTTGGTCTTTTACCGGACTTCGAAGTGTACGACAGCGATCCACGGGTCCCCGATCTAATCCGGTACGATCGATGGGCCACGGGGAGGCTCGAGTTGGGCAACAGTGGAGATGAACTGCTGGCGCTCGACCGGGAGGATGAGATCGTGGATGCGGTGTCCTGGGGGAGCTCGACATTGGCCTTGAATCCGGCAGTCAAGGCGGTCGCTCCGGGGCACTCGATCGAGCGCTACCCGCCCTACCTGGACACGGATCAGGCTTCCGACTGGCGTGACCAGGGTGATCCCTCTCCCGGGGAGGTCGATCTGACCCCGCCCACGATCACTCCGACGCCTACCCCCTCGATCACTCCCACGCCGACGCGCACCCCGATTCCTTCCCTTACCCCCACACCGACACGCACCCTGGTTCCTTCTCTTACTCCCACACCCACACCTACCATTACACTCACCCCTACCCCAACCCGCACACCCGCCTCCACCCCGCCGCATGGGCTGGTGCGGCTCAGCGAGATCATGAATTTTCCTCTGGCAGGCGACCCCGTGCTGGAATGGATCGAAATCTTCAACCCGGGCGGTTCGGCGGTGGACCTCGGCGGGCTGAGGATTGGTGATGCGCAGGAGCCGGGGGGATGGGCGGAGGGGATGTATATTTTCCCGGCCGGGTTCAGCCTGGGGCCAGGACAGGCAGCGGTGATCGCCAATCATGCCGATTATTTCCGCTCCGTATACAATTTCAGCCCGGACTTTGCATTGGTGGCGGAAAATCTCCCCGTACCGACTTTGATCCCCGATCATGGGTGGGCTAAGGGGAAGATGAATCTGGACCCGTTGGGAGATGAAGTGCTGCTGCTTGGTGCGGAGGGTGAGATGCTGGATGCCGTCTCCTGGGGGGCCTCGGATTGGGCCTTTTCTCCCCCGGCGGGGATGGTGAGCTCGGGGAGCTCGCTGGAGCGTTATCCGGCGGATGTGGATACCGACCGGGCGGACGACTGGCGGGAACAGCCCTGCCCCAGCCCGGGAGAGGCGGCGCTGTATAAGTGACCGGGAAAAATGAAAAGCGGGCGCAATGGAGCGGCGGAACCGCCCCATTGCGCCCGCGTGAATACGCGTTGATCTAAAAAAGCGCCAATCTTGGCTTTCAGGATGGCAGGTTGCCGAGCTGGCGGATGACCATCACCACCTTGCCCTGGACCTCTACGGTCGATGGGTCGTCGATATAGATCGGCTGCATGGTGGGATTGGCCGGCTGCAGGCGGACCCGACCGTTCTCCAGGTAGAAGTACTTCAGCGTGGTCTCGTCCCGGTCGTTGAGCCAGACGGCCACCATCTCGCCGTTGCGGGCCTCCCGGGTTGGCCGCATGATGACGATATCGCCATCGTTGACCATCGCATCGATCATGGAATCACCCTGGACTTCCAGGGCGAACAGATCGCTGCTGCCTTTCTCGCGGGAGGGGAGCAGACTGGCGGCGACATCGACCATGCTTTCGGCGTCGAAGTAGGAGAAGTCGGACGAGGGCACGGGCATCGGCGAACCGGCGACAATCCGGCCCAGGAGGGGGATGCGCAGCAGTTCCTCGACGGCCTGGCGGACGTTTTGCGCCTTCCCCATGAGGGAAGCGTTCGCCGCCCGCACCGCGCTCTGCGCGCTGGCGATGGCCGCGGCAGGGGCGCCCAAAATCTCCGACAGGGGTTTCACCAGGCGGATGCCACGCGAGACGCGCTCGTCGCGCTCGATATAGCCCAATTCCACCAGTTGCTCCAGGTAATAATTGACTACGGAGGTGGAGGAGATGTCGGCATGCTCACAGATTTCCCGGATGGAAGGCGGATAACCGGCGTCGGCCTGGAATTTCTCCAATACGGTGAGAATCTTCTTCTGCCGCTCGGTCAAGCCTTTACTACGTCGTCTCGCCATCATTGGCTTTACTCCTTCAATAGGAAAAACCGGTCATTTGTGCTAAGAATAAATATATCAGAACAGGCGTTCTGTGTCAAGCTTTAATCCAAACCTATCTATACCTTTATCGAATTCGTCTCCCAGGCTTTACACCATAGAGGGGTTGGGACAAGGCGGGCTGCGCAGCCTGCCTTGTCCCAACCCCCCTATTAATGAGAAAGCCATGCAAACTCATCCTTTCCCCGGTAGAATTGGTGTGGGATAATCAGGCTTTATGGACTTCTACACGTTTTTAGTTTATGCCCGGCGCTGGCCTGTGTTGGGTGCGGCAGCTTACTACGTGCTGAAGCTGCTCGGGGTCGAATTCCCGCGCTCTGTGCCGGTTGGCCCCGGGTTGGAGCTGGCGCACGGTGGGTTCGGTGTGGTGATCCATTCGCGCAGCCGGATCGGCAGCCGGGTGAAGATCTACCCGGGAGTGACCCTCGGCCGGGCCGATATCTACCGCCCGATGTCCCGTTCGCGGTTCGA
The DNA here is from genome assembly GCA_964391195.1 of uncultured Anaerolineaceae bacterium. GTDB lineage: Bacteria > Chloroflexota > Anaerolineae > Anaerolineales > UBA4823 > JAAYXE01. The sequence goes on from CAYMLG010000031.1 coordinate 15,828, forward strand.
GGGGATTGTGATCGAGGATGACGTCATCCTATCCCCCGGGGCAAAGATCCTCTGCCGGGAGGGGGTGCTGCGGGTCGGCCGGGGGACGGTGGTGGGCGCCAATGCGGTGCTGACCCGCTCCACGGGGGAGTGGGAGATCTGGGCCGGCGTCCCGGCGCGCTGCTTGGGCGTGCGAGAGGAGGCCGACCGCGGATGAGCCTCGGGCGCACGCGCATTTGCCTGACGCCTCGCCTGCAGGGGGTGGGGGGGATGGTCTCTTTTCAGCACAAGCTGGCCGCGGGCCTGGCGCAGCGCGGGGTGGAGGTCACCTATGACCCCCTCGACCTGCCCTACTCGGCCCTGCTGGTGATCGGCGGTACGCACAGGTTGGCCGACCTGTGGCGCCTGCGCCGCAAAGGGGTGAGGATCGTCCAGCGCCTGGACGGGATGAACTGGATGCACCGCGCCCTGCTGCGGAAAACGCCATCCCGGTTGAGCCTGCGCTATTACCTGCGCTCCGAGTATGGGAACTGGATCCTGGCAACGATCCGCCGCCGCCTGGCCGGGGCGATTGTGTATCAAAGCCAGTTCTCCTGCCGCTGGTGGGAGAACCGCTACGGGGCTACCCATCAGGCGCATACCGTCATCTACAACGGCGTCGATCTGCAAACCTTCACCCCGTCTGATCCAACCGGCCGCCCGGACGATCGCTGGCGGGTGCTCCTGGTCGAAGGCAGCCTGCGCGGGGGGTACGAGTTTGGCCTGGAAGCAGCCGTGGGGTTGGCCAGAGCCCTCGCGGAACGCTTAGCTCATTCCGGCGAATCGATGCCGGTCAGGGGGGTAGAATTGGTGGTCGCAGGGCGTGTGGACGAGGCCCTGCGCGCCCAATGGGAACGGAGAGCGGCGCAAGTTAACCGGTTGGAGCTGCGCTGGGCCGGTTTGGTCCCGCATGAATCGATCCCGGCGCTGGATCGATCGGCCCATCTGCTGTACTCCGGCGACCTGAACCCGGCCTGTCCTAATGCTGTGATCGAGGCTCTGGCCTGCGGCCTGCCAGTGGTGGCCTATGACACCGGCGCGCTGCCGGAACTGGTGAGCCCCCCGGCCGGGCGGGTGGTGCCCTTCGGCGGCGACCCCTGGGCGCTCGATCCGCCCGACCTGCAGGGCCTGGCGGAAGCTGCGATGGAAATCCTCGCCGGCCAGGACCGTTTCCGGGCCGGCGCCCGGAGGCGGGCCCAGGAGAAGTTTGGGCTCGACGATATGGTGAACCGATACATGGAGGTACTTCTTGGGAGCTAAGCCCAATTGGGTGCTGCGCCTCGCGGCCACGGCGGCGAAGGTTTTCCCCGCCTCGGTCAAGCGCGCCCTCTATCGAATCCGTCCGCTTGCCGGGTTCTTGCGCGGCTGGTTGAACCGCAACGCCCCGGTTGGCCTCACGGAGGTCACGGTGGCAGCCGGAGAGTTGGAAGGCGCCCGGCTGCTGCTCGATTTGCAGGATGAGAAAGATCTCTGGTTAGGCGCCTATGAGCCCGAACTGCAGGCCGCCCTGGTGGATCTCGTCCAGCCCGAGGCTGTGGCCTACGACGTGGGCGCGAACATCGGCTATATCACCCTGCTGCTGGCGCGGCGGGTGGGCGCCGGGGGGCGGGTGTTCGCGTTCGAAGCGCTGCCTGCCAACGTGGAGCGGCTGCGGACCAACCTCAGCCTGAACTGCCCGCAAGCTGCAGTCGAGGTAGTGCCCCGGGCAGTCGTCGAGGCATCCCGGCCGGTCCGCTTTTTATTGGGCCCTTCGGTGGGGATGGGCAAAGTGGATGGCTCGGCCGGGCGCAATAAAATCCAGTACCAGGGAGCGATCGAGGTCGAAGGGATCGGCCTGGACGAGTTCGTCTACCGGCAGGGCAAGCCGGCTCCGCAGGTGGTGAAGATGGATATCGAAGGCGGCGAAGTGCTGGCCCTACCCGGGATGCGGCAGGTGCTGCGGGAAGCGCGGCCCATCCTGCTCCTTGAACTGCACGGGCCGGAAGCGGCCCATACCGTCTGGGAGACGCTGGCGGAGGCCGGCTACCGGGTTTGCCGCATGGAGCCTGGCTATCCGGAAGTCAGCGGGCGAGAAGCGGTAGACTGGAAGGCTTACCTGGTCGGGCTGCCAGGTTGACAGGCCTGGGGGCTGGCGCCTCTCCTGGGCAGCAGGGGGGCACCGGTTTGACCGGCGCTGAAGGCCATGGTGAGAAACCATGGCAGGGAGCTTGCTGATATAATCACAGCATGAGAGGATTTCCAGGCCGGGTTGGCCTGCAGCAGCGGGTCCTACCCGCCTACCGGGCGCCCTTCTTCGATCAGCTTGCATCGGCCTGCCAGGGGGGACTGAGCGTATTCGCCGGAAAGGCCTTGCCGGAAGAGAGCATCGTTACAACCGATCATCTGGATGTAGCCCGGGTTGCCGCGGCGAGAAACATCAACCTGTTTCCGATCACCTCCCCGTTCTATCAATGCTGGCAAGCCAATATCCTCCGTTGGCTGGAGGACTGGCAGCCGGATGCGCTCATCGTGGAGGGCAACGCCCGCTACCCATCCACACGACTGGCGGTGGCCTGGATGCACCGGCGCGGGCGGCCCGTCCTGGGATGGGGGTTGGGCGAACCGGCCGTCACCGGGCGGCTGGCCTCCTGGCGGGCATGGAGCCGGGTGAGTTTCATCCGTTCTCTGGATGGGATGATCGCCTACAGCCAACGCGGGGCGGCAGAATACCGGGCGTTGGGGTTTGGGGCCGAGCGGGTGTTCATCGCTCCCAACGCAGTGACACCGCGACCGGGCCCGCCCCCGGTCCGTCCGGCGGGTTTTGGGGAGCGTCCCACAGTGCTGTTCACCGGGCGGCTTCAGAGGCGCAAACGGATCGATAACCTGCTCCAGGCCTGCGCCTCGCTCCCGGAAGCGTTACAACCCAATGTGTGGATCATCGGTGATGGGCCGGCCCGGGCTGAATTCGAGACCCAGGCGGCCAGGATCTACCCGCGGGCCCAATTCCTGGGCGCGCTGCATGGCCCGGCCCTGGAGCCGTATTTTGCCGGCGCCGACCTGTTTGTCCTGCCGGGGACGGGCGGGCTGGCGGTCCAGCAAGCGATGGCCCATGCCCTCCCGGTGATCGTCGCCCAGGGGGATGGCACCCAGGACGATCTGGTGGGCGAGGACAATGGGTGGTTGGTCCCGCCCGATGATCTGCCCGCCCTGTGCCGGGCCCTGGAAGCGGCCCTCTCCGACCCCGCCAGGCTGCGCCGCATGGGGGCCGAATCGCACCGTATCGTCGCCGAACGGGTGAATCTGGATTCGATGGTGGATACCTTCGTCCAGGCTTTGTGCGCCGCCAGCGCCTGGCGGCGATAACCGGCAGGGTTGGGGGTCCTGTCTGGGTTGAGAGCCAGGGAGGTTATTAATGGTAGAGGCTAAGCAAAACAATCCGGAAACGGAAGGCAATAGATCTACGGATATTATGGAGCGGCTGCGGACTCTTATCATCCAGAACAAGGTTGATAAACACCAGCCCAGGCGGCTGCATATTATCATCAACCCGGCAGCCGGGCAGGACGAGCCGATCCTGAAGACTCTGAACCTCGCTCTGCAAACGGCCGAGGTGGATTGGGATGTGTACATCACCAAAAAAGCCGGGGATGCCTTCCGCCATGCACAGAACGCCGCCCGAGAAGGGGTGGATGTGGTGGCCGTCTATGGGGGAGACGGCACCGTGATGGAAGTCGCCAGCGGGTTGGTGGGCACGGAGATCCCTATCGCAATCATCCCCGGAGGCACGGCGAATGTGATGGCGGTGGAGGTCGGCATCTTGGGCGACCTGGTCGATTCCTGCGCCCTGGCAGTCCACCCCTCTCCCCTGATCCGCAAGGTGGACATGGGCAAGATCGGCGACAGGTATTTCCTGCTGCGCGTCGGGATGGGCCTGGAAGCGGCGATGGTGGAGGGCGCCGACCGCGAGAAAAAAGACCGGCTGGGGGTGATGGCGTATGCCCTATCTGCGCTGCAAGCCCTGGCCGACCCTCCGATGGCCAGGTACCACCTCACCATGGATGGGAAGACGGTGGACGTAGAAGGGGTCACCTGTATTGTGGCAAACTCCGGATCGATCGGTATGCGCGCGGGGATGACCCTGGCGCCGAACATCAGCGTCAGCGATGGGCTGCTGGATGTGATCGTCTTGCGCCGGGCCGATCTGGGCGGGCTGTTCTCCGTGGCTGCCAGCGTGGTCGGCGGGCAGGAGAACCGCCAGGAACTGCCGCGCTGGCAGGCGCGCCAGGTGACTGTCGAAGCGGACCCGCCCCAAACCGTCCAGGCCGACGGGGAGGTGTTGGGTGAGACGCCGGTCACCATTGAAGTGGTCCCGGATGCGGTGCGGATCATTGTGCCGCCCGATCGCCAGGTGGAGTGAAGCCGGATGCGCCTGCTGTTTGTCGCCGATGGTCGTTCGCCGATCGCGCTGAACTGGATCGCCCATTTCGTGAGACGAGGGGATGAGGTCCACCTGGCGTCCACCTTCCCCTGTCGTCCGGACCTGGAACTGGCTTCTCTGTCGATCGTCCCGGTGGCATTCAGCGAGGCGGCCGGGCTGGTATGGCAGCCCGGGGGCGGAAACCAGGGCGGAAGGCCCGGCCTGGCCGGACGGGCGAAGGCGCTCATGCGCCGCACCACCCCGGGCCTGCGCACCCTGCTGCGGCAGTGGGCCGGGCCGCTGACTGTGTCCCGGTCTGCCCGGCGCCTGCGGACGGTGATCGACCGGGTGCGCCCGGATTTGGTTCATGCCATGCGCATCCCCTTCGAGGGGATGGTGGCGGCCCGGGCGGTCCCGGCGGGGGTGCCGCTGCTGGTTTCGGTTTGGGGTAACGACTTCACCCTCCACGCCCCGGCCAACCGCCGGATTGGCGCGCTGACGCGCCTCACCTTGCAGCGGGCCGGCGCCCTGCACGCCGACTGCTGCCGGGATGTGCGCCTGGCGCGCGATTGGGGCTTCTCGGCGGACAAACCGGCGGTCGTCTTGCCCGGTGGCGGCGGCGTCCAGCCGGAATTGTTCTACCCGCCGGAGGAGGGCGCCCCACAAGCGCCGGTTGTGATCAACCCCCGCGCCCTCCGCCCCTATATCCGCAGCGACACCTTCTTCAAAGCGGTCCCCATCGTGGCGTCCCGGCTGCCGGGCGTGCGCTTCGTCTGCCCGGCGATGGCCGGCCTGGCCCAGGCGCTGGGCTGGATGGAGGCGCTTGGCATTTCAGAGGAGGTGGTGGCGCTGCTCCCACCGGTCTCGCGCCCGCAGATGGGAGAGTTGTTCCGCCAGGCGCAGGTGGTGGTTTCGCCCAGCACCCATGACGGCACACCGAACACCTTGCTCGAAGCCCTGGCCTGCGGATGTTTCCCCGTGGCCGGCGATCTCGAATCGCTGCGGGAGTGGATCACGCCGGGCGTGAACGGGCTGCTGGTCGATCCGGCGGACCCCCAGATGCTGGCCGAGGCGCTGATCCAGGCCCTGGAGGACGCCGAACTGCGCCGGAAGGCGCGGGACTATAACCTCAGCCTGATCGCCAGGCGGGCGGATTACGAGACGGTTATGGAGCGGGCGGGCCAGTTCTATACTTCGCTGACCGGCGGCTGATCGCCCCGGACCACGGATGCAAAAAAGACCGGTTGAGCCGGTCTTTTTTGCATCCGTGGAGGATTATGCTTCTAGAAAAGCTCAATGCTTACTCTTCGAGGAATGCTCGAAGATCACTCTTCGAGGAATGCTCGAAGATCACTCTTC
>CAYMLG010000031.1:21700-58589 GCA_964391195.1 uncultured Anaerolineaceae bacterium
TCTTCGAGGAATGCTCGAAGATCACTCTTCGAGGAATGCTCGAAGATCACTCTTCGAGGAATGCTCGAAGATCACTCTTCAAGGAATGCTCGCAGTTCCTGCTGCAGCCCCAGGCTGCGCAGCCGGCGCAGCGCCTGCGCTTCGATCTGGCGCACTCGCTCGCGGGTCACCCCCATGCGCTGCCCGACCTCACTCAAGGTGAGAATCTCGCCGTTGTGCAGGCCGTAGCGCAGTTGCAGGATGCGCGCTTCGCGGGGTGGCAGGCGGCTGAGTACGTCCCGCACCTGCTCGCGGAGCATGTTGTTCGTGGCGGTTTCGTCCGGGGGCGGGATGTCCCGGTCCTCGATGAAATCGCCCAACATGTCGTCCTCTTCTTCGCCGACCGGCATCTGCAGCGAAAGCGGACGCCTGGCGACCTGGATCATGTGCTCCACCTTCTTGGGGCTGACATCCAGCTCGACTGCCAGCTCTTCTGGGGTTGGGTCGCGGCTGAGCTGCTGCTTGAGACGGTGCTGCTGGCGCAGCATCTTGCTGATTTGATCGCCCATATGTACCGGGACGCGAATGGTCCGGCCCTGATCTGCGACCGCCCGGCTGACAGCCTGGCGGATCCACCAGGTGGCATAGGTGCTGAATTTAAAACCGCGGTGGTAGTCGAACTTCTTGGCGGCTCGCATCAGCCCAATGTTCCCCTCCTGGATGAGGTCCAGGAAAGGCACCCCGCGGCCGATGTACTTTTTTGCTACGCTGATGACCAGGCGAGAGTTGGCGGTGATCAGGTGCTCGCGGGCCGCCCAGCCGTCATGGATAAGATGCCGGAGCTCAGCCTGGCGCTTTTGTGAGTGGCGTCTCCTTGCCAGCTCTTCACGGGCTTCCCGGCCGCGTTCGATCCGCTGCGCCAGTTCGAGCTCCTCGCTAGCAGTCAGGAGCGGAACCCGGGATGCCTCTTTCAGGTACATGCCGATGGTGTCGTCGGTGTCTATATTGGCCAGGAGGTCAGTTTCAGATTCTTCGAATTCATCTTCGGCTTCCTCCTCTTCCAATTCGAGTTCACCGGCGGTGGGTTCATCCTCGTCTTCGCGTTCAACGTAGGGAATCCCGGCTTCCAAAAGGGCGGCAAATACATCTTCCAATTGGTCTAATTCATCCTCTGCGGTCGGGAAAAGACGGAGAATGTCGTCCAGGGTCACATAGCCTTTTTCTCGTCCTAATTCCACCAACCTCGCAACGGCTATATGGTCTTCCCCCTTCTCTTCCAATACCGTCAAAACTTTCTCTTCAATCAAGTTAGCCATAGCCTCTCTTCCTACTCGCAGTCTTACGTACTTTTCTGCAAGCGCACCCTTTATTTTATCATAAAAATCTAAAATATTCAAGTTAATTAGGCAGTTTTAATTCTACCTTCAGTTAAATTTGCTGATTAGTGTGAAAGTGTGTTCTAAATACAATTTTTCCTGTCGTAAAGCAGGGCGAGAAACACTAACTTCGAGTTGGCGAATAAATTTATGGGTTTTGCAGCGGGAAACAGGAGAGTGGGGGGGCTGATTTGTGCCGTCGAGACGGCACAAATCAGCCCTTAAGGATTAAATGTTGATCGCGTGCCCTTCCGCGCCGTGGGCAGCTTCCATGAGCGCCTCGCTGAGGGTTGGATGGGCGTGGACGTTGCGAGCGATTTCTTCGGTGGTCAGCTCCATCATCTGGGCGATCGTCAGCTCGGGCAGCAGCTCGGTCACTTCAGGCCCGATCATGTGCGCCCCCAGGATTTCGTGGTATTTCTCATCCCGGATGATCTTCACCCAGCCGGTGGGCTCTCCCAGGCCGAGGGCCTTGCCGTTCGCCTGGAAGGGGAAGCGGCCCACCACGACCTCATGGCCGCGCTCCCTGGCCTGGGCTTCGGTGTAGCCAAAAGAAGCGACCTGGGGCTGGCAGTAGGTGGCGCGGGGCATCATATCGTAGTTCAGGGTATAGGTCTCGACGCCGGCGATGTTCTCGGCGCAAATGATCCCCTGAGCCGACCCGACGTGGGCCAGCATCAGCTTGGCGGTGACATCCCCAATGGCCCAGATCCCGGGGACATTGGTCGCCATGCGCTCGTCGATCTCGATGGCGCCGCGTTCGGAGATCTTGACGCCCGCCTCTTCCAACCCCAGGCCCTGGCTGTTGGGCTTGAAGCCGATGGCCACCAGGGCCTGTTCCGCTTCAAGGGTCTTTTGCCCTTCTTTCTCATTAGACACAGTCACCCGCACGCCATCATCGGTGGTCTCGATCTGCTCCACACGGTGACCGGCCAGGGTTTTGATCTTGCGCTTGCGGAAGGCCCGATCCAGCTCGGTGCTCACTTCTTCGTCTTCGTTGGGCAGGATCCGGGGCAGCATCTCTACGATGGTGACCTCGGCCCCGTAGGAATTCCAGACCGTGGCGAACTCCACCCCAATCGCGCCCGCGCCAATGACGATCACCGACTTGGGCATTTTTTCCTGCAGGATCGCCTCCAGGTAGGTGACCACTTTTTCGCCGTCAATCGTCCACCCCGGGGGGACGGCGACGCGAGCGCCGGTGGCGATCACGATATTCTTGGCGTTCAATTGGTTCGTGTTGCCGTCTTCACCGCTGACCGTCACCTGGTTGGGCCCGCTGATTTTCGCCTCCCCGTTGACCACATCGATCTTGTTCTTGCGCATCAGGAAGCCAACGCCTTTCACCAGCCGCTCCGACACCTGGCGGCTGCGCTTCACGGCGACGCTGTAGTCCAGGTTCAGGTTCTCGAAGGAAATGCCGAACTCCTTCGCCCGCTCGCGCAGGGTGTGAGCCAGGTCGGCGTTCTTCAGCAGCGCTTTGGAAGGGATGCAGCCGACGTTCAAACACACTCCGCCCATCCACTGTTTTTCGACGATCGCGGTCTTCTGGCCCAACTGGGCGGCGCGGATAGCGCACACATAACCTGCGGGTCCGGCCCCGATTACGACGACATCATAATCACTCATGTTCAGGTCTCCTCAGAATATTGGGCAATACATGCTCGTTGGTGATGGTGAGGCTTACGCGGACGGTAAACATAATATTGTTCAACCGCCCCAGTTCTGCAAAGATTCTACCACTTTGCCGAGGAAGTAATCGGCGATCGCCCCATCCAAAATCCGGTGGTCGAAGGTCAGGCTGACGTAGGCCATGGGGCGGATGGCAATGGCGTCATCGACCACCACCACCCGTTTTTGGATGGCCCCTACGCCCAGGATGCCGCATTGGGGCTGGTTGATGATGGGCGTGGCGAACAGGGATCCGCTGATCCCATGATTGGTAATGGTGAAAGTCCCCCCCTTGACTTCATCCGGGCGGAGTTGGCGAGCGCGGGCGCGGGCCGCCAGGTCGTTCACCGTCCGGGCGATGCCCAGGAGGGAAAGGGTATCGGCCTGTTTGATCACCGGGACGATCAGCCCGGCTTCGCCCAACGAGGTGGCCATACCGATATTAATGTCCCGGTGGATGAGAATACCGTCTTCCGCCCAGGAGGAGTTGACCATTGGATAGGCCTTCAGCGCGGCGACCGCGGCGGCTACGAAGTAAGGGGTGAAGGTCAGCTTCGCCCCATCGCGGGCAAATTTCTCTTTGTTTTGCTCGCGGTGTTTGACCACGCGGTTCAGGTCCACCTCCATGACGGTGGTGACGTGGGGGGATGTGTGCTTGCTCAGCACCATGTGCTCGGCAATTGCCCGCCGCACGGCGTTGAGCGGCATGACCTCTCCCGGCAGGGGTGTTGGCTGTGGGGCGGGAGCGGCCGGCGCCGGAGCCGGGGGAGTGGAGACCACCTGAGCGGGGGCGGGTGCCGGGGCAGCTTGCACCCGGGTCGCCTCGGGCTGGGCGGCCGGCGCCTGTTCACGTTGGGCGATATAGGCCAGCACATCCTTCTTCGTTATCCGGCCCCCCTGGCCGCTGCCCTGGAGCTGGTACAGGTCCACGTTGTTCTCGCTGGCGATGCGGGCGACGACCGGGGAAATAAAGCCTAAGTCTCGATCTCTCCCGGCGGCGGGCGCCTGTGCCGTGCTGGCCGGGGCCTGTGCCACCTCTGCCGCGGCCAGCTCCGGCGCTGCGACCGGCTTCTGTTCCTTCCCATCCGCTTCGCCTCTACGCTCACCCCCATTCGGCGCGCTTTCCCCCTTTTCGCCGATCCAGGCCAGGCGCGTCCCGGCCTGGATGGTTGTCCCCTCCGGGATGAGGATCTCGAGCAGCACGCCCGATGCCGGGCTGGGGATCTCCGAGTCCACTTTGTCGGTGTTCACCTCAAGCAGCGGCTCGTACTCTTCGATCGTGTCGCCCTGAGATTTCAACCACTTCGTGATCGTGGCTTCCTCCACCGATTCGCCCAACTGCGGCATAATGACTTCAACTGGCATCTGGTCCCTCCTGGAGTAAACGCGTTGGTATCGCTCTTCAGAACAGCCTCAGCGGATCAACCGGGTTCTCGGCCCGGCCGGTCGCTGGCGGACGTTTTATTTATAGAACATTGGGTAGCTGGACGGGTCGGTCTCGTGCAGCATCTCGTAGGCCGTCTCGAAGACCTGCTCCACATTCGGCTTGGACCAGTAGTCTCCATCCGAGCCGTACGCCGGGCGGTGGGGCGCCCCCGGCAAGGTGCGGGGTTCCGAGTCCAGCCAGTAATACCCACCCTGTTTTTCGATCACCTGCTGGAGCATATAGGCGGTCGTCCCACCGGGCACATCCTCATCCACGAACAGAATACGGCTGGTCTTCTTCAGCGATTCCACGATTCTGCCGTTGATGTCGAAAGGCAAAAGCGACTGCACATCGATCACTTCGGCTTCGATGCCGACCCGGCTCAGCAAGTCGGCGGCTTCCATCACAATGCGGCAGGCTGCTCCGTAGGTGACGAGGGTAATATCCTCCCCCTGGCGCAGCACTTCGGGCTGGCCAAGGGGCACGGTGAACTCGCCCACGTTGTCCGGGAGGCGCTCCTTGATGCGGTAGCCGTTCAGCACTTCGACCACCACCGCCGGTTCGTCGGCTTTGAGCAGGGTGTTGTAGAAGCCGGCGGCCTGGGTCATGTTGCGGGGGACGAGCACGTACATGCCGCGCAGCAGGTGGATCAGGCCGGCCATTAACGAGCCGGAATGCCAGATCCCTTCCAGGCGGTGACCGCGGGTGCGGATGATCACCGGGGCCTTCTGGCCGCCTTTGGTGCGCCAGGAAAGGGTGGCCAGATCGTCCGACATGATCTGCAGGGCGTAGAGCAGGTAATCGAGGTACTGGATTTCGGCGATGGGGCGCAGGCCGCGCAGGGCCATGCCGATCGCCTGGCCCACGATGGTCGCCTCCCGGATTCCGGTATCGGTCACCCGCAGCTCGCCGTACTTCTCCTGCAGCCCGCGAAAGCCCTGGTTCACGTCGCCCAGGCGGCCCACGTCCTCGCCGAAGGCGATCAGCCGCGGCTCCCGGGCCAGGGCGGCGTCGAAGCAGGCGTTCAATACTTCGAACCCATACACGGTCGGGGAGGCATCCCCATAACGGGGTGGGATCACGGGGACCTGCAGCGCCGTGCCGGTGTACAGGTGCGAGCTGTAGCGATCTTCCTGGACCGGGTCCTGCTGTTTGCGCCAGGCGATCAGGTCCTGTTTGGCGGGGAGGTCTTCCGTCCGGGTGACGAGCAGCGCTTCGCGAAGCGCCACGCGCAGGTCCCGGCGCAGGGGGGCCTGCAAGCGGTTCAGGTCGTTCTGAATCTGCTTCAGGGCTGCCGCCTGTTGGGATTGTTCCGCCATGCGGGAGATGATCTCCAGCACTTGCTGGCGCTCCTGGCGAATGGGCTGCAGGTAGGCTTCCCAGGCTCGCTTGCGGGCGGCCTCCACCTCCTCGCGGGCCGATTTTTCGATCTCGTCCAGGGTTTCGGAATCGGCGATCCCTTCGTCCAGGATCCACTCGCGCATCTTGAGGACGCAGCTAAAGTCCTCCTCCCAGGCGAGCCGTTCTTTGCTTTTATAGCGCTCGTGGCTGCCCGAGGTCGAATGGCCCTGCGGTTGGGTCAGTTCGATGACATGAATGATGGCCGGGACGTGCTCGCGGCGGGCAGTTTCGGCGGCCTGCTGGTAGACGGCGACCAGGGTTGGGTAGTCCCAACCTGCCACCTGGTAAATATCGTAACCGTCCCGGGTGCCTGGCTCGCGCTGGAAGCCTTTGAGCAGCTCTGCCATGTTCTGCTTGACCATCTGGTATTCGTTGGGCACCGAAATCCCGTAGCCGTCATCGTAAATCGAAATCACAGCCGGGGCGTGCAGCACACCGATGGCGTTGACCGTCTCCCAAAACAGCCCCTCGGCGCAGGTGGCATTTCCAACCGTGGCAAATGCGACTTCGTCGCCATGATGAGAGAATTGGGTGAACTGCTGGAGCTCTTCGAGTTCGCGGTACAGGCGAGAGGCGTAGGCCAGGCCGGTGAGGCGCGGCATTTGGGAGGCGGTCGGAGACACGTCGGCGGTGGAATAGAAGCTGGCGGTCAGGTCTTTCCAACTGCCGTCGGGGTTCAGGCTGCGTGTGGCAAAATGAGCGTTCATCGCCCGTCCGGCGGTCATCGGTTCGGCCTGCACATCGGCGTGAGCGTAAAGCTGGGCAAAGAATGTCTCCAGAGTCATCGCTTTCTGGGCCAGCATCAAGGTCTGGTCGCGGTAATAACCGGAGCGGATGTCGCCGGGACGTATGGCGCGCGACATGGCGAGCTGCACCACTTCCTTCCCATCTCCAAAGATCCCAAATTTGGCCTTGCCGCTCATCACTTCGCGGCGCCCGGTCAGGCTTGCCTGGCGGCTGACCACAGCCAGGCGGTAGTCGGCCAACACCTGGTCGGTCTCGAAGATGATCTGTTTTTCGGTAAGCACATTTTTCAGAGCCGAATCTGCCATTTGAATACCCTCACTCCCCTTTACTGATCCCGGCCTGGGCAGAGCGGCCGGTATTACGCACTCGTTAAGATTATATCGCCATTCATGGTAATCTTCCCCCCATTTGGCAACTTTTTGCGTGAATATACCTTACCGGCGATAAAAACTGCGGCTGAACCGCAGTTTTTATCGCCGGCTTTATTCCAACTGGATTGACATCGCTTAGGCGGGCCGTTCAGCGATCGAGCTGGTTGAGGACGATCTCCGCCACATCCAGGACTTCCATCTCGCTGTTGGCCGCTTTCTTGGCGTCGGTGAGCATCACCATGCAGAACGGACAGCCAACAGCCAGGGTATCGGCGTTAGTGAGGGTGGCTTCGGCGAAGCGCTTCTGGTTCACCCGCTGGTCGCCCTCTTCCTCTTCCTTCCACATCTGGCTGCCTCCGGCTCCGCAGCAGAAGGATTTGCTGCCGTGGTTGGGCATCTCGAGGACTTCGACCCGGGTTTTTCGCAGCAAATCCCGCGGTTCGTTGATGATATCGTTCTGGCGTCCCAGATAGCAAGGGTCGTGGAAGGTCACTTTTTCGGTCCCGTCGTTCTTGAGCTTCAGCCTTCCTTCGCCGACCAGCTCGTTGATCAGTTGGGTGTGGTGGATGATCTCATAGTGGCCGCCGAACTCCGGATATTCGTTCTTGATGGTGTGCAGGCAGTGGGGGCAGGTGGTGACGATCCGTTTGGGCTTGACCTCATTGAGCATTTCCACGTTCGACAGCGCCAGTTCGTTGAAGAGGAATTCATTCCCGGCCCGCCGGGCTGAGTCGCCGGTGCACTGTTCCTGCTGGCCCAGGACGGCATAATCCACCCCGGCGTAGTTGAGCAGCTCGGCAAAGGCGCGGGCGGTCTTCTGGGCGCGGGCGTCGGTGGAGGGGGCGCAGCCGACCCACCACAGCAGTTCCGGTTCGGGCTTCTCATCAATGGTGGGCACGTCCAACCCTTCAGCCCATTTCATGCGCTCGGCCGGGGAGACGTTCCACGGGTTGGCGGTGCGCTCCATGCCGCGGAAAGCGTTCTGCAGCTGCTCGGGGAATTCGTTCTCCATCAGCACCATCGCCCGGCGGATGTCGAGGATATCGCGCATGGGTTCGTTGCCCACGGGGCAGATGTCGATGCAGGCGCCGCAGGCCGTGCAGGCCCACACCGCCTCCGGGGTGATGGCAAATTCCAACAGCGGTTGGGAGCTCTCTTCGCCCTGCGCCAGCCGTTGGCCCTCGAAGTTCAGCATGTAGCGTTTGTTGATCTCCAGTGCAGCCGGGGAGAGCACCTTGCCGGTGTTGTACGCCGGACAAACCTGCTGGCAGCGGTAGCACATGATGCAGGCGTAGGCGTCCATGATCTGCTCCCAGCCCAGGTCTTCCAGGCGGGTGGCGCCGAACTGTTCGATCGTTTCATCGTCGAAGTTCAGCCGGTCCATCTGGCCGATCGAGCGGCGTTCCGGCTTCAGCAGGAAGTTCAACGGGGCGAAGAACAGGTGGATGTGTTTGGAGATCAGGAAGTAGGGGATGAAGAGCAGGATGGTGCCCAGCGCCCCCCAGAAGAAGACATGCTCGAGAACGACCAGCGTGTTCTCGCTCAACGAAGCGAACGGACCGGCGACCAGGGAGGCGAAGGGCTGCCAGGAGTCGGCCCCTTCTCGCGCCAACCGGACGGCATCACCCAGGAAACGCGAGCCGACGTGGACCAGGATGAACGAGCCCACGATGAGCGAGTCGCGGCGAATGCCCTGGCGTGCTTTGTCGTGCAGCAGGATATCCTCCCTCGCTCCCAGGTTGGGATCTTTCAGGATGAAGCGCCGCACGAGCAGGACAACCATGCCGGTCAGGACGGCGACGCTCAGCAGATCCGCCCCGAAGCGGTACAGGTCGCCGAGGAGGCCTTTGCCCAGGAAGCGAAAATTGGGAATGAAACCCTGGAGTACGTCGCCCAGGTTGACCAGCAGGTAGTAAATGAAGCCCCAGGCCACGAGAGCATGGAACAGGCTGGGGCCCAGACGGATATTGAAGGTCGGCTGAAGCGTCAGAATGCGAGCGAGGACGGAAACCAACCGGCCCGGCACGACACTCCAATCCACCTCACCTTCGCCGCGCTGGATCGTCTTCCAGATGCGGCTGCCCACCCGCCAGGCAGCGTATAGAGATGCCAAGACTGCCAGGACAAAAACAATTTTTTCAGGGAGTGTCAGCATGTCTCCTCCAGACTATCAATTTTTTTCGATGTGCGCTCGTTTGCGTGGCTGTAGCGCTCTATTTCATCCCCTTCGTGCTTTTCTTAACAAAAGTTTACCATAAAGGCAAGGCAAAAGACAGGTTCTAAAGTAACGCAACGCGTCAACAAGGCCCTGAGAGTCCCCTGGCAAAAAATCAGGCGGCTAACCGAGGGCCGGTTAGCCGCCTGGTCTGTCCTGGCAGGCGGGTTATTCGATGGTGCGATCGAAGTGTTCCAGGGCCGACCGGATGGCCGGATCGGTCTCCATGGTCACTTCATCCCAATTGCTTGGCACGAACTCGTCTGGGATGATGCCGGTCTCCTCCCAATCGGCCTCCGGGCTGTTCAGCGGGGCGAAGGTATCGTGCGCCAGCCAGACTCTGGATCCGTCGCTGAAGTTGAACACCCACAGGATTTCCACATTCCCATCCGTCGGCTCCCCGATCAGGTGAGCGCGGTCAAGATCCTGCAAGATCCCGGAAAAGATCTCTCCAAAGCTGACTGTGCCCCTCCCCACGAGCACCACCAGTGGAAGCGCCTGCGAGCCATTGACGTTCATCCGGATCACGTTGAGCGCTTCTCGCCCCTGGCGATTGACGAAGTGGCCGACTACGCCGCCGGTGAAGTAGCCCAGGGTGCCGCTCAGTTCGGTGCTGGCGCCGCCCTCATTCTGGCGGTTATCGATAATCAGGCCATCCAGGGGGGCGTCCGCTTGCATGGCCCGCAGGGCTTCCCCCACTTTGCGGTCGATCGAGCTCTCGTTGAAGGTGGGAAGCAGCAGGTAGCCAATCCGCCGGCCGGCCGGGGATTGGAGCACGTCGTAGGGCACCGGCATTTCGCCAGTGATCCTGCTCCGTTTGAGCTGCACTTCGCGCGGCGCTTCCCCCGGGGTTTGCACGGTGAGGCTGATGGTTGTGCCCTCCGGCCCGCGCAGCAGGTCCTGCCGGACCCCGTCCTCGTCCACAATGGGCTGCCCATCGACGGCCAGGATCGAGTCGTGCACCCGGATTCCGGCCTGCTCCGCTGGGCTGCCGGGAAAGACCAGGATCACCGTGATCCGCCTCCGCTCCGGGACGACGGTGTTCAGCACCCCGATGCCGACGTAGGCGTAATCCCCGGTGTACTGAGCATCTTCATTCAGCCCGGCCTCAGGGCTGAAGAAGACCGAGTGCTCGTCGCCGAGGCGGAAAATCATCTCATCCATCAAGTAGTAAAACTCTTCGTCGCTGACGCCTGCCTGGATCCTCTCCAGGTACTCGTCGTACACCGCCTCCCAATCCAGGCCGTTGAAATCTTCGTACAAATACTCTTCGTTCACCACGTGCCACAGTTCCTGGAAGACCCGGACGTGCTGAGGGGAGGCGGTGGGCCGGACCGTGGGCGTAGGGGTGGGAGTCTCAGTCGCGGTGGCGGTTGGCGGGAGGGGCGTTGAGCTCGCGGTCTGGGTGGGAGTGTGGGTGGCGGTGGGCGCAGGAGGCGCGGTGGCGGTGTGAATGATGGCCTGGACCACCGGCGTGGCCGGCGGGCGGAGAGAGTCCATCACCAACCGGCAGGCGAGCGAGGCTCCCAGGAGCGGCAGCAGCAGGAGAGGCAGGTACCGTCGCAAACAAACCCCTTCCCGAAAGGCCTATGCCCCGCCCGCGGTGTACAGGCTCGGATCGGTGGGGGTCTGGCCGGAGGGATCCCAGACGTACACCCAGTCCCCTTCGTTGGCCCATTCGAACAGCCAGCGGGAGTCGCCCACCGTCAGGTTGACACAACCGTGGGATTGAGGAAAACCGAGCTGCGTGCGCCAGTAAGCTCCGTGCAGGGCCCTGGCTTCGTCGAAGTACATGGTCCAGGGGACGTCTTCCAGGTAATAGGCATCCGACAGGTCGGCTTCGAAGGCGCCGCGCATCGGTGTGGTGGCGTCTTTCTGGTAGATCTGGAACAGACCAGGGCGAGTCCAGAGCGGTTCCAGGCCGCTGGCGATCAGGGTGGCGAAGACCAACTGGCGGTTCTCGTAGACGGAGAGCGTTTGTTCGTACAGGTTGATTTCGATCCAGCGATCACCGGGGACGCCTTGCGGCGGGACCGGATTCGGATACACCCGGGCGACGATCCGGCCATACACCCACTCATCCGGGCCGATCAGATACCAGTCTTCGCCGTTCACGTTCTGCACGTCGTACACCTGCACAACTTCGTGCTGGTTGAGCTTGTGCCCGGTGTAATCCTGGACGGCCCAACCGGGGGTGCGCTTGGTCTCCACCGGGCCCGGGCTGAGATAGCTGAGCACCCAGCCGAATGAACGCTCCGGCGTGCGGTCGAAGAGCAGGCCCTGGAAGGTGGGCACCGCGCCCACACGGATGATGTCGCGGGCTCCCATGTAGGCGCCCGGTTCGATCATATAGACCCGCTTTCCATCTACCACGATTTCCTCTGTATAGGAGATATAGCTGAACGCAGAATCGATAAAGCGAATGGCCCTGTTCTTCTGGGCTGAGAGGGCATCCTCCACAGAGCCGTACACGGGGGCATGGGTATTGCGGACGATGCCGTATCTCACATCGATCCAGTTCAGGGATGGGTCCGGACGGTTGAAACGGAGCGGGGTCAGGGGGAGGGTCATCCCCTGTTCGGCCATCCCGGTGAGATAAGCAGATGGTCCGCCAGGGGAGCAGTCACCCGGAGAATCCATGTAGATCCCGGGCAGGCACAGCACCTGGGGCGCAGCGTCGCCCGCGCCTTCGGCGGCGTGAGCAGCAACAGAAGGATACAACCCAACCAGAACGGCAGCAGCAAGCGCCGCGACCAGTAAAAACGCAATCCGTTTCATAACGATCTCCTTACCATGTTTTGGTGTGGACATGGGGTGCAAAGTCAACCTTCCAATAAAAAGCCCATATCCAGATGTCCTTGCATCGAGCGTGCAGTGTTCAAAGATAGATCGAGCCTAATATGGCCAGGAACAGGGTGATGCTGATGTAGGTGTTAATATTGAAGAAAGCGACATCGATCCGGGATAAGTCGTCGGGACGCACCAGCCAGTGCTCCCAGGACAGGAGCCCGCCCGTCACGACCAGGCCCAGCCAGTAAATCCAGCCCAGGCTGAGCAAAACTCCCAGCCAGAAGAGCAAGAGAATGGTGACCAGGTGAGACAGGATCGACAGGTACAGCGCGAAGCGCACCCCGAAGCGGGCGGGGATTGAATATAGCTTTTCGTTCTGGTCGAAGGTCACATCCTGGCAGGCGTAGATCAGGTCGAAGCCGCCAATCCAGAAGGTGACCACCCCCAGCAGGATCCATGCCGGCAAGTCATCGGGGGTGAACAGGGTGCCGCGGATGGCAGCCCAGGCCCCCACCGGGGCCAGCCCATCGGTGAAGCCCAGGATAAAATGCGACAACCAGGTGAAGCGTTTGGTGAAGGAATAGCCGATCAGGAACAGGTAGGCCCCGGGCAGCAGCCGGAAGGGGAGCGGGCCGAGCTGCCAGGCAGCCAGAGCGAGCACCACGGCGGCGGTGAGCGTGCCGGCCCAGGCCGTGCGGATCGAGATTGCCCCGGTGACCAGTGGGCGGGTTGCGGTGCGCGGGTTGCGGGCGTCGATCCAGCGGTCGGCGATGCGGTTGAAGCCCATCGCCAGGGTCCGCGCCGCGGCCATAGCAACCGTGATCCAGAAGAATTGGGGCCAGGTGGGCCAACCTTCCGCAGCCAGCAGCATTCCCAGGTAAGCAAATGGGAGCGCGAAAATGGTGTGCTCAAACTTGATCAGTTCGAGGAAGTCTTTGACCGCTCTCATCCGCCCCATTATACCCATTCTTTGTCCCATTTCTGCACGAAACTCAACCGCCGGCAGTCCGGTTCCCGAAAAACACCCCCGCAACCGCAGGGGTGTTTCCCGAGAACAATATGCGAACTGATATCGGGCGGCTTAGATGTTCAACACCACCCGGCAGATCAGCTCGTCGGTGCGCTGATCCTTCAGACACACATTCAGGTAGAGGACATCCTCCAATTTATCGGGGATGTCGTAGGAAAAGGTTTGCCGGTCATCGTCATCGATGGTGATGCGACCCAGGGTCTCCCAGCCGCCGACCCCCACATTTGCGTCGCGAACTTTCACCCGGTACTCGTGTTCTTCCTCAAAGCGGGCCAGCGTGAGGTGAATCCGGCCGCCGGAGGCAGTGGCCTGGATCGTCGCCCGCGGATCCGATTCTGGGACGTTGCGTCGCCGGCTGCTTCGCCGATCCTCATCATCGTCCTTGTCCTTGTTGCGGCCAACATTAGCCTCGAAATCCTCGAAGGGGATGCACAGTCGAGACCCCACTTCGGGCTTCTCCCCTTTTTCTAAGTTGTTGGCGGCAGCGATCTGGATCCACTTCAAGCCGAAGGTATGGGCGATATAGGGGGTGGTGTCGCCTTGTTTGACGAAGTAGTACGTGCGGCAAGTGGCTGTCTGGGCGTACGCCGGCTGCGGGAAGGTTGCGGCAACCAGGGCCAGCGCCATTAGCAGGCCGAAAATGAGTTTACTGTAGGAAATCCGGTTGCGATGTGTGTTGGTCATATCTTATTCTCCTTATCCATTTTCAGGTCAATACCCTTCTTATGTGACGTTTAAATCCCCCCGGTTGTTCCACACAATATAACCGCCCTTCGAGTTTTCCCGGGGAGGCGTCCGTGTAGAAGGAGATGTCCCAATAGCCACCCGGTGACATACCCCCAGACACGGAATCCCCCCATTCTAACAAGAAGAGCCTCTATTAAGTTATACACGAAAAAGCACGGGTTGGTTTCACTATTTTCATTAAAGAAAGAGATACCGCCTGCCTGTCCGGGCTTGGGCGGATCTCAGCCCGGCAATTGGTACACAGGCAAATGTTGTGAGTAGTGATTATGGGTTTGGATTGGGGGCGGTTTTGCCGCCCCCAATCCAAACCCATAACTCTTCTCTGCTGACGAGCTGTGCGTGCACCCGGCAGTTGCCCTGCCGGCCGTAAGCGGGCTTGAAGGGGTTATAATTGCCCTTTGCTGTAGAACGATCATTAGAGTACGGTTATTCGACCATGAAACGCTTCCCATTTCACACGCTGCTGCTCGGCCTGTACCCTGTTGTGGCCTTGCTGGCGCATAATATCACGCAGGTCAGGGTCAGCGACGCCTTCACTTCCCTGGCGTTAACCCTGGCCGCCGCCCTGATCCTGCTCCTGGGCCTGGCCTGGGCCAGCAAAGACTGGCAGAAAGCGGGCCTGATCGTCACCCTGCTGCTGCTGTTCTTTTTCTCCTACGGGCACATTTACAATTACTTGCAGACTATCTCGGTGGCGGGGTTCTCGCCCGGCCGGCACCGATTTTTCGCCCCGCTCTGGTTTGGGTTGTTAGCCGGGGGGATATTCTGGATCGCGCGCAGGGTCCGCAGCACGGATACCCTCACCCTGGCCCTGAATGTGGCCGGGCTGGCTGCCATCATTTTTCCATTGATCCAGATCGGCGTATACCAGGCACGGACGGTCCAGGCTTCCACGACCACGTTGGCGGGCAGCGAGACGAACGGTTTGCGCCTGCCCGCCGGCACCCCGCCGGATATTTACTACATCGTCCTCGATTCTTATGCCCGCGACGATGTGCTGCGCCAGGAATATAAGCTGGACAACCGGCCCTTCCTCGACCAACTGGCCGGGATGGGGTTCTATGTGGCCGCCTGCAGCCAGAGCAATTACGCCCAAACCGTGCTTTCTCTGGCTTCTACATTGAACCTGGATTATCTGGACGCCCTGGATGCCATCCCGGCAGCCAACAGCGAGGACCGCACGCGGGCGGTATCTCTGCTGCGCGACAGCCTGGTGCGGGATTCACTGGAGGAACTGGGTTATCGCATTGTGGCCTTCGACAGCGGTTTCTACCAGACGCAGTGGGAGAACGCCGATGTCTACCTGTCGTACCAGAACCGGGCGGTAGGCGGGGTCAACGGGTTCGAGGCGCTGCTGGTGAAGAACTCGGCGGCTCTGCTGCTGACCGACGCAGCAGCCCTGCTCCCCAACCAGTTGGTCCCCGATGTGAATTACCCGCATAAACTCCACCGCCAATCGATCCTGTACACATTCGATGCCCTGGCCCGCCTGCCCGAGGACATCCCCGGCCCAAAGTTCGTTTTCGTCCATCTCGTCGCGCCTCACGAGCCGTTCGTCTTTGGTCCGGACGGGGAAGAAGTGTTGATCTCCGATGACGCCCAGGGCAGCGTCTACGCCGCGGGCTACCGCGACCAGGTGATTTACCTGAATAAGCGCCTGGTCCCCCTGGTGCAAACGCTGATCGACCGTTCGGCGACCCCACCCATCATCCTCCTCCAGGCCGATCACGGCACCGGCCGGGCCTCGAACAGCAAGCGCATGGCGATCTTCAACGCGTACTATCTCCCCGGGGAGGGCGGCCAACTGCTGTATGAGAGCATATCGCCCGTCAACAGCTTCCGGGTGATCCTCAATGCTTATTTCGGTGGAAATTTCCCCTTGTTGGAAGACCGGGCTTACTTTTCCAGCTACCAGGCGCCCTATGAATTCCGGTTGATCTCCAACCAGCGGGAGGGCTGCCCGAGATGAAGGTGGTGGATGCGCCCATAGAACGCTGGAAAGTATGGCTGCTGGCCTCCCGGCCGAGGACGCTGCCGGCAGCGGCTACACCGGTGATCGTCGGATCGGCTGTGGCATTTGTGGAAGGGAGCTTCCGCCCCGGAGCGGGGATCGCCGCGCTGCTGGCCGCCCTGCTCCTGCAGATTGGGTCGAACCTGGCAAACGATGTCTTCGACTACCACAAGGGGGCCGACACGCAGGACCGCCTCGGCCCGCTGCGGGTCACCCAGGCCGGCCTGCTCTCCCCCGGCCAGGTGCTGGCCGGCATGTGGGTGGTCTTCGGGCTGGCGGCCCTGCTCGGGGTCTACCTGGCGGTGGTAGCCGGGTGGGCGGTCATTCTGATCGGCGTCGCTTCGATCCTGGCGGCCATCGCCTACACTGGCGGCCCATTCCCCTTCGGCTACTATGGCCTGGGAGACCTGTTCGTGTTCATCTTCTTCGGGCTGGTGGCGACTTGCGGCACGTACTTCGTCCACACGGGTACGGTGAGCGCCCTGGCCCTGGGCTCCGCCGTGCCGGTGGGCTTGCTGATCACAGCCATCCTGGTGGTTAACAACTTGCGGGATATCGATACCGACCGGCGGACAGGTAAACAGACCCTGGCGGTGCGCCTGGGAGCACAGGGCGCCCGGCGGGAGTACCTGGCCTGCCTGGTGATAGCTTATATGCTGCCCGTACTGTTATATATCTTGAAAGTGGCGCCGGCCTGGGGGTTGCTGGCCTGGCTCTCCCTTCCCGCAGCGGCCGGGCTTGTCCGCAAGGTCTGGCGCCAGGCGGGTAAGCCCTTGAACCAGGTCCTGGCGGGCACCGGCCAGCTCACATTGCTTTATGGGCTGCTGTATTCCGCCGGTTTGCTGGCGGCCCACCTTTTTTAATCTCGGCCGGCGGCCGCATGAACCGGTTTAGTTGGAGAACTGCCAGGGAGTCATCCGCCGCTCGAGCCAATCGACGGTGAAGTACAGGCCGAGGCCCATCAGGCTGAGGGCGATGATCCCGGCGTACATGGCCGGATAGTCCAGCAGCGTGCTGCCGTTAAAGAAGATGTAATAGCCCAGCCCGTGCTGCGTGGCGACCAGCTCGGCGACATAGAGGACGGCGACGGCTGTGCCCACCGACTGGCGCAGCGCGGTGAGGATCGCCGGCAGGCTGGCCGGCAGGTATACAAAGCGGAACAAAGCCCGCCGGCCCGCCCCCAGGCTGCGGACGCTCTGAATCAGCTCGGGGCGGATGCCGGCCGCCTGGTCTCTCACCAGGACCAGGATCTGGAAGAACAAGATCAAGAAGATAATGACGATTTTGGGCAGATCGCCGAGGCCGAACAGCAGCAGGACGATCGGCACCAACACCACTTTAGGCACCGGGTAGAGCAGGTAGATGAGGGGGGAGAACAGATCGTTCAGGCGTTTCGATTGGCCCAACACCAGCCCGGCCGGCGCGGCCAGGGCGATGGCCAGCAAGGTGCTGGCCAGCACCCGCCAGAGGCTGGCCAGCGTGTGGGAGAGCAGTTCGCCGGTGGCAATCTCTTCTACAAAGGTCTGGCCTACCTTCAGCGGGGAGGGCAGAATGGGCCGGTTGAGCAGCATCGCTGCAAGCTGCCAGGCCAGGAGCAGGGCCAGCACCGTGAGGAGCAGATCCGGCCGCGGGATCCAGGCCGGCCACCGCCGCAGGCCCGAGCCCTGGTTTACACGTTCGTTCACCGGTTTACGCAGCGTTTCTCGCATGGTTTACACCAATCCTTCTTCCGATTGAGCACCCCTTTTCCAGCTAGAGACGGAGAGCACCCAGTCAGTTTTTCATGGCCTGGCGGAGCTTACGGACCATGTCCGCGTAGGCTTGCGATTCGCGGTAGCCGGGCGAGCCCACAGCGGGGTTGTCGATCACGACCGGGGCGCAGTTGGGTGGTTCACCCAACAAGAGGATTTTTTGGCCCAGGATGGCAGCCTCTTCGATTGAGTGAGTCACGATCACCAGGGTCAGATTCTGCTCCTGCCACAGTTCCAGGGTCAGGTTCTGCAGGCCCTCGCGGGTGGGCGCATCCAGGGCGGAGAAAGGCTCGTCCATCAGCAGCAGGTCGGGCTTGAGCGCCAGGGTGCGGGCGATTGCCGTCCGCTGGCGCTGGCCGCCGGAGAGTTGGCCCGGATACTTGTGCTTCTGCGAGGAGAGGCCCAACCGCTCCAACCAGGGATCGACATCTACGGCCGGCTGGAAATCCTCGGGAGCGTGCTTGCCGTCCGGCCCGTAGAAGAGGCGGATGCGCAGGCCCAATTCGGCGTTTTGGCGCACGGTGGCCCACGGGAGCAGGCCAAATTCCTGCAGGATCAATCCGGTGTGGGGGCGCGGCCGGGTGAGCGCCAGCCCATCGATGGCCACGCGGCCGGAATCGGGGAAGCGCAGCCCGGCCAGCAAGTACAGCAGGGTCGTCTTACCGCAGCCGGAAGGCCCCAGGACCGCCCAGGCCTCATTGCGGCCCGCCTGCCAGGAAAAATCCTGGAAGACCGGCAGATGGTTGGGATAAGTATAGGTTACGTTTTCAAGGGTAATCATTTGCACGCGGTCGATTCTGCTAAGTTCTGAAACAGCTCACTCCGGCAAGAACTCTGCAGTCACAGACTCCGCATAGGACACATCCCCATCGACCAGGCCTTCCGCCTTCATCCAATCCAGGACATCATTCCATTGGTCTGCATCCGGCACGCTGGCAGTGACGAAAGTGGGGACGGGGAAGGCGCCGGCCAGCGGTTCGGGCACCAGCTTCTGTTCGGAGAGCAGCCCGCTGAACTGCTCCGGGTCTTCGTTGATCATCAGCGTGGCTTCTTCGATGGCTGCCAGGAACCCACGGATGGCTTCCGGGTTTTCGTTAATGACCGGGATGCGGAAGGCGATGGTGCTGTAGGCGAATTCGGGATGGCTGGAGTCGTCTAGGATCACTTTCGCCCCGCTCTGCACGGCGAGCGAGGAGAGGGGCTCGGGCAGCATGGCGGCCTGCAACTGCCCGGAGTTGAGCAGGGCCATGCGCTCCGGCATGTTCGGAACGGCGATGGTGTTGATCTCCGCCTCGGTGAAGCCCTCTTCGGCCAGCAGGCGATCGGTCATGTATTCGATGACCGTGCCCTCCGAGATGCCGATCTCAACCCCTTTCAAACCCTCCACCGAATCGATGCCGCTGTTGGCCGAGGCAAGAATGCGGTACATGGCGATTTCGGGGGTGGCCGCGCGGGCGAAGCGGACGACCTTAACCTGAACCTGGTCCTGGTTGTACAAAATGGTGGAGACGATCTCATTGATCATCCCATCCGCCCGCCCGGCGTTGATGACCTGATCCCGCTCTGCGGCGGAACCCACCGGGATGAACTCCACCGCCACTCCATGCTTTTCGAACAGCCCCTCCTGCTGGGCGACGTACATCGGGAGGGCGTCCAGGATAGGCAGCAGCGCCATGCGCAAAGTCACCGTTTCCCCTGGCCCCGCAGCCGGGGCGCATGCGCCGAGGATCAGACTTGTGGCCGTGAGCAGAACCAGCAACAGGCGAATTCTCCCAAACATACGATATTTACTCCTCACCATAATGTATCCCAGATTTCATCGATCCGCTGTTTTATCTGCGGATCCATGCGGGCCACTTCGGGCCAATTGCGCGAGTAGCCCTCTTCGGGCAATTTTGCCGTGGCATCGATCCCGATCTTCCCCCCAAAGGAATGAAAGGTGGCGGCGTGGTCCAGGTGATCGACCGGGCCCTGGGTGATGACCACATCTCGCGCCCAATCCACATTGCCCAAAACCTGCCAGGCGGTCTGAGAGAGATCCTGCACGTTCACCCAGTCATCCACCACGACGATCGCTTTTGCCAGGCTCATCAGGGCCAGGCCCCACAGGCCGAAGATCACTTTTCGGGCGTGCCCGGGGTAGCGCTTTTTGATCGAGACCAGCACCAGGTTGTGGAAGACCCCTTCGGCCGGCATGTTCACATCCACGATCTCGGGCATGAACAGGCGCATCAGCGGCAGGAACAGGCGTTCGGTGGCCTTGCCCATCCACACATCTTCCATGGGCGGCACGCCAACGATCGTGGAGGGATAGACCGGGTTGCGCCGCCGGGTGATGGCCGTGACGTGAAAGACGGGGAAAGGCTCCACCGGGGTGTAATAGCCGGTATGATCGCCGAACGGCCCCTCGGGCAGGTGCTCGTTGGGGTTGACGTAGCCCTCGATGACGATTTCAGCGTTCGCCGGCGCTTCTAAAGGCTGGGAAACGCAGTCGACGAACTCCACCGGGGAGCCGCGCAGGTAGCCGGCCAGCAGGTATTCGTCGATGTTGGGCGGCAGCGGGGCGGAAGAGCACCACATGCTCGCCGGATCCCCGCCCAGGACGATGGCGGCGGGGATGATCTCTTTTTGGGTGGATCGGGCGACGCGTTCGTGTTCGGCGCCGCCTTTGTGCCGCTGCCAGTGCACCAGCAGCCGGGTGGAATCGATGACCTGCAGCCGGTACATGCCCACATTGCGGGTCCCGGTTTGTGGGTCGCGGGTGATCACCTGCGGCAGGGTGATGAAACGCCCCCCATCCTGCGGCCAGCAGTGCATAATGGGCAGGTCGTCCAGGTTGGGGTCGCGCTCGACAACCTCCTGGACTGCCCCGCGGCGCACTTTTTTGGGGCCCAGCCCGATCGATCTGAGCACCCCTACCAGGTCCTGGCCGCGCGCAAACATCTCGCCGATCCCCCGGGGCAGGCGCGGATCGATCACTTTGCCCAGGCGATGGTTGAGCTCATCCAGGTCTTCCACGCCCAGAGCCCAGGCCATACGCTCTGCTGAACCAAACAGGTTGATGACCAGGGGGAACGATGAACCGCTGACTTGTTCGAACAACAGCGCACGGTTTTCTTCTGGCGGGCCTTTGCTGACCCGATCGACGATCTCGGTGATCTCTAAATGGGGTGAGATGGGCTGGCGGATGCGGGCCAACCGGCCCTTCTGTTCCAAGAATTCAAGGAACTCCCCCAGGTCCGAAAAACTCAAATGAGCCATGCCTCTCCTCCTAAGGCCAAACGGACAAATTATAGCACGTTCCTTCACAAACCAATAGCAGCCCAGCCAACGTAACTGTAAATTCGTTCAGCACGTTTTCGCTTGACACTTTATTGCCCGTATGCTACATTAACACTTGTCTATCCCTGAATTGTAACAAGTGCCCGATCCTACCTGTACCGGCTTGTTGGTTAGGTCTTTGGGCGCTTTTCCCTCAATTCGCATTGACTATCCTACCAGAATCTCAAAAGGAGTGAGACACCTTGACGAAATCACGCTCCCAACTCATGGTAGAACGCCTGAGAGACTTACAGGCTTCATCACCCGATATCGAGGCTTCCGCGGTGGTGAGCGTCGATGGTCTGAGTATCGCTTCGGCGCTTCCTCAAGGTGTAGAGGAAGACCGGGTTTCAGCGATGTCGGCTGCTATGCTATCATTGGGCGAACGAATCGCGACCGAACTGGGTCGTGGTTCATTGGAACAGGTATATATTAAGGGTGAGAAGGGGTACGTCGTTCTGATGTCGGTGGGAGAAGAGGCCGTTCTAACCGCGCTGGCTCGAGAGCAGGCCAAACTGGGCTTAATCTTCCTGGATATGCGCCGGGCCGCTGAAGCATTGGCAAAACTGATATAACTGGCGGAATCTAATGGACCCAATCCCAAAAAGCGAATACTATTACGCCAATAAGATCGCCCGCATCACCCTCCAGGCCCTGGAGGAAGTGATGGGCAAGAATGGGTTGAACGCCATCCTCAACCTGGCGCACCTGCCTCATCTGATCGATCACTACCCGCCAGATAACCTGGAGCGGGAGTTTAATTTTGCGGATTTCTCGGCGTTCAACCTGGCCCTGGAGGAGATGTATGGCCCGCGCGGGGGGCGTGGGCTGGCCCTGCGGGCAGGGCGGGCCGCGTTTGCCGATGCCCTGCGCAATTTTGGCGCCCTGGCCGGAGCCGGAGACCTGGCTTTCAAGGTCCTGCCTCTGCAAGCCAAGATGCGGATCGGCATCCCCGCGATGGCAAAAATCTTCTCGCAGATCAGCGACCAGTACACCACGGTCGAAGAGCGCGAGCACGAATTCATCTATACCATCCACCGCTGTCCGGTCTGTTGGGGCCGCAAGGGAGCCGATAAGCCCGTATGCTTCGTAGCCGTGGGCCTGCTGCAGGAAGGCCTCAAGTGGCTTTCGGGTGGCAATGAATTCCGGGTGAACGAATCCAAGTGCGTGGCGATGGGCGACCCGGTGTGCGAGTTCGTCATCCAAAAGACCCCGCTCAGTTAGGTTCGATCGTGCCGGAGCCAAAGTCTACCCTCCTGGTTGTGGAAGACGATGTCGATGTGGCCGATATGCTCACGGCTTACTTCCGCGTTCAGGGGTACGATGTGATGGCCGTCAACTGGGGGGAGGATGCGGTGCGGACCTGCCGGACGAGCCGGCCGGATCTCATCATCCTGGATATCCGCCTGCCGGACATCGATGGCTTTGAAGTAGCCCGGCGCCTGCGCAGCAATCGCCGCACCCAGGACATCCCCATCATTTTCCTCACAGAAAAACGCGAGCGGGCAGACCGCTTGCAAGGCCTGGAGGTCGGGGCCGACGATTACATCACCAAGCCGTTCGATATCCAGGAACTGCGCCTGCGGGTGCGTAACTCCCTCCGCCGCTCCAGCCAGAGGACGCTCAATAACCCGGTTACCGGCCTGGCGCAAAGCGCGCTGGTGGACGAGATGTTCCGCGAGTGCCTGGAACGAGACGGCTGGGCGATCCTGAAACTCGAGCTCGAGAACCTGGATGCCTTCCGGGAATCCTACGGCTTTGTGGCTTCCGACGACGTGCAGCGGGCCATCAGCCTGATGATCCATAACACGCTGCGGGACATCGGCAGCCCGAATGATTTCCTGGGGCAGTACAGCCCCACCGAGTTTATCGTCGTCACCACGCCGGCGGTGCTGCCTGCGCTGATCGACCGTGTCCGCAGCCGGTTGGAACAGACCCTGGATTATTTCTATCCGCTCAGAGACCGGGCCTCGGCGCAGGCCGAGAAGAAACTGCGAGTCTTACTGAGCCGCCTTCAACCTGTAGATGGTCCCTTTACCGATATCGAGCACCTCAAGGCGGAGTTGGCCCGGCAGCGGATACTGGATTAATCGTGCAGCTTACGGTTGTTATCCCAACTTACAACGAAGCGGAGAACCTACCTCGCCTGGTCTCCGCTTTATTTCGTTTACCCCTCCCTCACCTGAAAGTGCTGGTGGTGGACGACAACAGCCCGGATGGCACCGGCCAAATCGCAGATCAATTGGCGGTAGAATATGCGGGATGCCTATCCGTCCTTCACCGGCAAGGGAAACTTGGCCTGGGTACGGCCTATATCAGCGGCTTTATCCGGGCGCTGTCCGCAGGCGCCCAGGCGGTAGGGCAGATGGACGCCGACTTTTCTCACCCGCCGGAGCTGCTGCCGGTGCTGATGGAGAAGCTGCAGCACTGCGACCTGGCGATGGGATCGCGTTACGTTCCGGGCGGGGCGGTAGACCGGCGCTGGCCGGCCTGGCGCAAGGGGTTATCAGCCTTCGGGAACTGGTACGCCCGCCTGATCCTCAACCTACCCATCCGCGATGCAACCGGCGGTTACCGGATCTGGCGTCACACGGCGCTCCAGGCGCTGCCCCTGGACCGGGTCCGTTCCAACGGTTATGCCTTCCAGGTGGAAATGGCCTACCTCGCCCATCGCCTGGGGTTCACCACCTCAGAAACACCGTTTTACTTCGCCGACCGGCGTTGGGGCCAATCGAAGATGTCGTTCAAGATTCAACGCGAGGCCGCCATCCGTGTCTGGCAGCTCCTGTTTGAATACCGCGGACTGAAACGGCAACCTTGAGGGGGGATTTCGGAAGGGATCTTCGCCAGGCTGCCTGACGCCTGCATCCCCCGGTTTCTCATTATCACCAACCATGACCACCCATCTGCTTACCCCCCGCATGCGGGCGAATTTCCGCTGCCTGTATCTGGATATCCTGTGGTTTGGCGTGCTCTCGGGCAGCACGATCGCCTTCCTGGCGGTATACACCGCCCGCCTGGGGGCAAACGCCTTCGAGGTCAGCCTGCTCACCGCCGGGCCAGGCCTGATCAACATGGTATTCTCGCTGCCGGCCGGGCGCTGGCTGGAAGGGAAAGGCCTGATCGGCGCTTCATTCTGGTCGGCGGCCCTGCACCGCTTGGGATACCTGTTACTCATCCCCCTGCCGTGGTTGTTTTTGCCCCGGCTGGAAATCAGGGCTGTGATCCTCATCACAGTGCTGATGTCCGTCCCCGGTACACTGCTGGCGATCGCCTTTAACGCCATGTTCGCCGATGTCGTCCCTGCGGAGTGGCGCAGCGAAGTGGTCGGGAAGCGCAATGCCCTGATGGCGCTCAGCCTGATGGGGACTACCCTGCTGTGCGGGCAGCTGCTCGTCCGCATCCCTTTTCCGCTGAACTATCAGATTGTCTTTGCCCTGGGAGCGGTGGGCGCGGCGTTGAGCACATACTATGTGGGCCGGATCCAACCGCTAACGGCCGCTCCGAGGCGCCTGTGGCGGCCCCTTGGCGATTACGCCCGCCCGGGCCTGCCTCGCTTTGCAGACGCCATGCGCCTGACGGTGGGGCTGCGCTTTCTGACCCGCACCTCCGGGAAAGCCCTGCTCCGCCTGGATTTGCTGCGTTCGTCGTTCGGACCGTTCCTGTTCGCTTACCTGGTCTTCTATACCTTTCAATACCTGCCTGTCCCTCTGTTCCCGCTGGCGTTTGTTAATATATTAGAATTGCCGGACAGCGATATTGCGTTGGGGACCGGCCTGTTCCACGCCGGTGTGCTGGTCCTGTCCCTGTGGTTACAGCGGCTGGCGGCCCGTTACAGTCATAAAAGGATGCTGGTAATCGGCGCCCTGGGGTACAGCCTCTACCCGCTGCTGCTCGGCCTGGCGCACAGCGTGGCCGTGTACCTGATCGCTTCGCTGCTGGCCGGGCTGATGTGGGGCGTGGCCGGGGCTGCGGTCACGAACCGCTTGATGGAAAAGGCGCCGGAGGATGAACGGCCGGCATCCATGGCGCTGCATAACCTGGCGCTCAACCTGGGCATCCTGGCCGGTTCGCTCTCAGGGCCGGTGCTTGGGGATGCGTTGGGAATCCCCACGGCTTTACTCATCGCTGCCTTGCTGCGGGCCGCCGCAGCGCTGCTATTGGCTATATGGGGTTGATTGTTTATGCGCTGGCAAAGGACTCTGTACATCATGTTCGTCGCTCAACTGCTCACCGCAGTGGGCTTTTCGAGCATCTTTCCCTTTCTACCCCTGTACGTCCAGTCTTTAGATTCGTCCAGCGGGCTGAGCCTCGAGTTCCTGGCCGGGATGGTCTATTCGGGCCAGGCCTTCACGATGATGCTCGCCTCGCCCGCCTGGGGGGCGGTGGCCGACCGGTTTGGGCGCAAGCTGATGGTGGAAAGGGCGATGTTCGGCGGGGCGATCATCTTGCTCTTGATGGCGTTCGTGCGCTCGGCCGAAGAGTTGGTGCTGCTGCGCGCTATCCAGGGTCTGATCACCGGTACAATAGCGGCGGCAAACGCCCTGGTGGCGTCGCAGGTGCCGCGCCAGAGTACGGGCTATGCCATGGGACTGTTGCAGGTGGGCTCGGGAACCGGGATCGCCCTCGGGCCGGTCCTGGGCGGGATGATCGCCGACGCCATGGGCTACAGCGCCGCATTCTACCTGACCGCGGCCCTGCTCGCTCTGGGTGGGCTGCTGGTTGTGTTCGGCGTGGAAGAGAATTTCACCCCGCCATCCAGCGATGAGCGCCTGCGGGCTCGGGGTCTGCTGACCGATTACCTGGAACTGCTGCGCACACCGGGGATTGCCGTGACCTACGCCATGCGTTTCCTGAGCCAGCACGGCAGGATGCTGATCCTGCCGGTTATCCCCCTGTTTTTGCTGACGCTGCTGCCGGACTCCGAAAGGGCCAACACTATCACGGGGATGCTCAGCGGATCGGCCGCCGCCACGACCACAATCAGCGCGGTGTACCTGGGGCGTTTGGGAGACCGCATCGGCCAGCGAAAGATCTTGATCGCCTGCCTGCTCCTGGCCGGGCTGCTGTATGTCCCCCAGGCGTTGGTCGCTACAAGCTGGCAGCTCCTGGCAATGCAGGCTTTGGTGGGGGTGGCGATGGGCGGGGTGATCCCTTCGATCAGCGCTCTGCTGGCCAGATACTCTGCCATGGGCCGGGAAGGGGAGGTCTATGGGCTGGATAATTCGGTCGACGCCGCCGGGCGTTCGGTCGCTCCGCTGCTGGGCTCCGGGATCGCCCTGTGGTTTGGCCTGCGGGCCACCTTCATCGCCACCGCCCTGATCTTGATCCTCAGCGCTTTTCTGGCGCTGTGGAAGCTTCCGGAGAAGAGTTCTGTGACCGGGTAAGTCGCTGCCCGGTTTGTAAGCCGCCTCAGTTTGGGGGAATTATGGCGCGGCTTCGACCAGCCGCTTCCATTCATCGATGCTGAGGGTCTCCGCCCGGCGCTGCGGGTCGATCCCCGCCGATTCCAGCAGGGCGCCAGCCTGAGCCGGGGCCAGGCGCAGCCCGGCGGAGAGCGAATTCCGCAGGGTTTTGCGCTTCTGGCTGAAGCCGGCCTTGGCCAGGCGGAAGAATACATCGAGCCCGGCGGAGGGAATGCGCGGTTCGGGGTACAGGTCCACCCGGACAACGGCCGAATCGACTTTGGGCGCCGGGTAGAAGGCTCCGGCGGGGATGCGCGCGGCGATGGAAGGCGCTCCGTAAACCTGAACGCTCAGGGCCAGCAGGCTCATCTCCCCCGGCCCGGCGGTGATGCGCTCCGCCACCTCGCGCTGGACGGTCAGCGCCACCCGCTCCGGTTTCAAGCGCGCTTCCAGCAAATGGCGGATCAGGGCGGAGGTGATGTAATAGGGGATATTGGCGACCACCAGGTAAGCGCCGCCCTCGCCGGCCGCCGGGGCCATTAGTTCGGCCGGGTCGAGGCTGAGGATATCGCCGTGAACCAGGCGCACGTTGGGGTAAGGGCCGAGCACCTGCTCGAGGGGCGGCAGCAGCCCGGCGTCGATCTCTACCGCCACCACCTGCCGGGCGGAAACCGCCAGCAGGCGGGTCAGGCTCCCCAGCCCGGGCCCAATTTCCAGCACGGAATCTACCGGCTGCACCCCGGCCGCGGCGATCACCTTTTCCAGGGCGGCCGTGTCGATCAGGAAGTTCTGTCCCAGGCTTTTATCGGGCCGTAAACCATAACGGCGCAGCAGCCCGGGGACATCCAGCGGGGGCAGGCTCATGGGCAGGTCGGCTCATCCGGTTCGAGCGGCCAGGTGCCGGCGGTGAACTGATCGACGTAATCGCGGATCACCTCGAAATCGGCTTCCATCACGAATGTCTCTTTCCCTAGGGCCGGGCTGAACACCCGCCCCGGGCTCATAATTTCATCCGGCAGGCTGGTGAAGATCAAGTTCTCGTTTTTTAGTTGGGGGAGCAGGCAGGCTAGCTGGCTGATCTGCTCCAGGCTGAGGTCGGTGAGGATGGAACCCTGGAAGGAGGCGATGATCTGCGGGATTTTGGGCAGCACCGAGGGGCTGAGCAGCTTTTCCTTGAGGGCGCAGATGACCATGTTCTGGTGATCCATGCGGGTGAAGTCGTTGTAGCGCTTGCGGATCCGTGAAAACCTCAGCGCCTCCTCGCCGGTGAAATGATGCTGCCCGGCGGTGAAATAGCCCATATCGGCGGTTTGGTCGTCGACCGGGCGCCCATCGACATCGTTGGGCAGGTAAATGTCCAGCCCGCCCACGGCATCGACGATTTTCACAAAGGTCTGCATGTTGACCGCGCCGTAATGCTCCACCCGCAGGCCGAAGTTCAGATCCAGGGTGCGGGCCAGCAGCCCCGGTCCGGCTCCCGGGCCATCGTAATAGCCCATGCCCTCACCGCCGTAGAAATACGCCTGGTTGAGCTTGCCGTGATCGATGCCGTAATTCTCGCTGATATCCGGGATCTCCACCCACAGGTCCCGGGGCATGCTCAGCACGGATACTTTGGGGGTGACAAAATCGACCCGGGCGATGCGGATGACGTCGGCCAGGCCGTAGCGGTAGTCGGTCCCGCTGTCGGCTCCGATGCCCAGGATCATCATCGTGGGAGGACCGCCGCACAGGGGAGCCGGGGTCGACGTGTGGATTTCGCCCGGGGTTGGGCTGGGGAAGATGGGGGTAAGGCTGGGCGTCTGCGGGCCCGGGGCGGATGTAGCGGTGCTCGCCACCGTCCTGGAGAGGGTTGGGTCGGGCAGAGCGGCGACGGCCTGTCCCTCCGGGGTATAGGTAGGCAGCTCCAGGCCTGGCCCCAGGGGAGCCGTCCATCTCTTTCTCAAACTGGGATAGAAAATCACCCCGGCAGCGATCAAGACCACCAACAAAACGCCCAGGGCGAGCGCAACCGGCTTACGTTTGAGCATATTCGGCTTCTTCTCCTTCAGATTCCGATTATATCAGCCTCGCCGTTTGCGACAGAGAGGGTGTTCGTCCGTCCGGCGCAGCCCTGCGCGGCTTTCCCGGTTCGCCAGGACCCGTGACCGTTCCCTGCCGGGTTATAATTCGAACAGCTATGGCCCGGAATGATGTTCATCTTCCTTCCTATCCGTTCGCGGTGTTGAGCTGTACCGGCAGCGGTCTGCTGGCCGGTTTGGCCCTGATTGTGGGCCAGCCGGCTTCACTGGCGGCGGAGAGCGGTGTCCTGGAGCAGTCCATCTTGGCCGCCGGACATGCCGGACTGCACGCGGCCTTGGTCCTGGCGGCGGAGGGCGCCCTCAGGCGCTTCATCCCTCCCCAGGCGGCCCGCTGGCGGGCCGCGTTCCTGCTCAGCCTGGTGTTCGGCGCCGTTCAGGTCCTGCTGGGATGGACATCTCAACCTTCGGGATTGGTCCAGAGTGGGTTTCCCCCCGTCCCGGGCTGGTTTGGCTGGTCGGTGTTGTTGGGAGCGCTGCTCGGTGGGATGACCCTTACTGCGCTGAACGGCGGCCTGTGGGAGAACAATTCGCCCCCCAGCGAAGCCATCCGCCGGGAAGTTTACGAGCGCCACCAGGCCGTCACCGGCGCGCCTCCACCCGTGCCCCGCCTGAAGCGGCTGTTCGATGTTTGCGCTGCCGCCGCCGGCCTGGTCATTTCACTGCCCATCTGGTTCGTTTCGATCCTGTTCATCTGGATCGAGGACCCTGGCCCGCTGCTGTTCGTGAAGAACTCGGTCGGGCGCGGGGGGGTGAACTTCCACCAGTACAAGTTCCGCACCATGGTGCGCCAGGCGGAGAACGGGACCGGGCCGGTGGCCTCGCACGAAGGCGATGCGCGCATCCTGCTCTTCGGCCGCTTCCTGCGCCGGACCGCCCTGGACGAGCTGCCTCAACTGCTGAACATCCTCGTGGGAGAGATGAGCTTCGTAGGGCCGCGCCCTCAGCGCACCGTGCTGGTCCATGGCTACCTGCAGACCATGCCCGAGTATGCTCAGCGTCACACCGTGCTGCCGGGCCTGGCCGGGTTAGCCCAGGTGGCAGGCGATTATTACCTGACGCCCAGGCAGAAGCTGCGCTTTGACCGCCTGTACATCCGCTACTGCAGCCTGGGGTACGACCTCAAGCTGCTCGTCCTGGCCTTCCTGATCACTTTTTACTTCCGGTGGATCCCCGGCTGGCGCGGCCGGCTGCCTCGCCCGCTGCTGCATTCATTGAAGTCTAGGTCGCCTGCTTCGACTGCCGCCAACCGGCCCAGGTGATCAGGGCCACGATCAGCGAGTTGAGCGCCTGGCCGCCGATCGTCCCGTACACCCCCCACTGCCAGATCATCCAGATCCCAACGGTGAACATCGCCGCCATGGCTGCCAGGTTGGCGATGAAGATTGGCCGGCTGCGGCGCATGGCTTTGAGGGCGGTCTGCAGCGGCCAGTAGGAGAACCACAAGGCGTAGAACAGGGCCATCAGGACCATACCCGGGGCGTATTCCAGGTAAGTTTCGCCGTAGAACAGGCGCAGCAGCGGTTTGGGGAAGAGCATGGCCAGGCTGAGTACGCCCAGGATGGGGATCCCGGCGATCGCGTAGGTCAGGCGCAGGGTGCGGGAGAGCACCGGGCGGCCCTTCTGGTGATACAGGCGGGCCGCGCGCGGGGTGAGGAAGGTGTCGGTGGCGCGCAGCAGCAGGTGGATGGGAGCCACCAGGTTCTGCAAGGCGCGGTAAGCTCCGGCGGCCGCAAAACTGATCATCCCGGCGGTCAGCACCGGGTAAAACTCCACCGCCACCCAGTTGGCCAGCATCCCGCCGAGCACATAGCGGCCGAACGACCAGTTGCGCTCCACCGTGCTGCGCAGGGTTTGGTTGAAATGCCCGCCGAAACGCACCGTCCAGTAGGTCCGGGTATGCCAAAAGCCGTGCAGCAGCGCCCCGAGCGACCCCCAGGCGATGGCATCCAGCCCGGCGATCCCGTTCAGCCGGCCCTGCCCGAGCCACCAGGCCATGACCCCCAGGCGGATGGCGTTCGACAGGAATGTATTCACCGCGGCCGCGCCAACTTTCCCCTGGCTGTACAGCATCCGGCGCAGGTACTCCTGCAACTGCCAAAACAGGAAGGCGAACCACAGGGCGAACAGCGCCGGGCCCGCGGTGTCGTTCCCCGTCACTGTCAGCAGCCAGCCGCAGACGGCCGCCCCGGCCGCAGTGAGCAGCGCCAGCCCGACCTGGATCAGGCTGGTGCCGGTGGCATAGCGGCGGAAGGCTTCGGGGCCCATCTGGGGGCCGAACGTGTTCAGCGGCTGGATCGTCAGGCCTTCTTGCACGGCGCGCACCAGGCGCAGGGTGGTAAAACCGACCCCATACACCCCCAATTCGGTCGGCGAGATGGCGCGGGCAAGGATAAGAGTCGCCAGGAAGTTGGCCAGGCTGATCATCCCCTGATCCACAGCCGCCATATAACCTTCCCTGGCCACCCGGCCGGAAAAAAGCGCCAGGAGGGCCTGCGTTCGCTGACGTAATGGCGCGCTATATCTATGGATCATTTCTCGCGTTTAGCCAATCAGGGTAGCACGACTTGATAGTTGGCCGGGACGGGGGTAAGGAAGTACACGGTCACCCATTGATGCCAGGAGACGTAATCTTCCTCGCTGTAACCCAGGTCGATCCAATAGCGCCCGGGGATGCCGCCTCCGGTGTCCAGCACCGTGCCAATACCGTAGCCGGGGATGTAGAAGCGGTCGCCGCAGGTGTAGCGGCACCAATCGTTGGTCATGGCGAGCACCCCTTTTTGCAGGGTGGCCCCCAGGGCGGTGTAGTCATCGCAGCGGTCTTTGAAAATCCGGCAGGGCGAATAGGACGTAGCATACATAGGGACTGCCCGCCAGTATTCAATAGGCCCATCCGGCGTTTGCAGGGTGCGGATTACGATCTTCGTGCCGTAGCCCACGATCCGGTTCTGCGGGGCCTTCGCCACCCATTCTGCCTCCACCTTGCGCTCCACCTCGACCCCATCTTCGTAACGGATGCGGACCCGGCGGGCGGTCAGCCCGTATTCCCCGGCCTGGAGCACCTGCCTCTGGTCCAGCTCCACCTCCGGCGCCGGCTGGAGTTCGGTTTCGAAGGGCAGAGGTTCGTTTTCCACGACCACCTCTTCCCGGACCCGTACCAGGCGGATTTCACCATCCGCAGGAAGGGGGCTTTCGGGAGAAGGATGAGAAGTATCCAGGCCCTGCAGGCTAAAACCGGCCTCGGCCAGGGCTTCACCCACCGTCTGAGCCGCCGATTGGAAGGTCAGGCTGCCTCCGGCATAAATGCTACTGGCATTTATGCCACCGGCATTTACGCCGCCGGCATTTACGCCGCCGGCATCTATACCGCCGGAATAGACCAGCCGCAAGGTGCGAGCCGGGCGCCAGGTGGCGGATATGACCGCCTGATCGCCGGTGAGGGGTGTATCGGCCGGGGGAGACAGGGCATCTCCGGCGTGCAGTTCTATACCCGCCTCGGCCAGGGCCTGGCCGAGAGTGGCCGCAGTGGAAACGATAGACTGTGGTTTGGGGCCGTCCAGCTCGATCCGCACGGCCCGGCGGACCTGCAGGCGACGAGTTTTGGCCGCCGGGAGCAACTGGTCGGGTTTAACAGGCCGCCCATCGACGAGTATCTGGTCGCCTGAAAACAGCGGTACACCGGCTTCGGCCAGAATGTTGGCCGGGCGCCGCTCGCGGCTTAGCAGGTGGATGACCCGGTCCCCGGCGGCGATCACCACCGGCATCGCCCGCCGGAATTGTACGACGGCGCCGTCTCGCAGAGGCGCCTCTGGCCCGGGGAACAGAAGATCTTTCGGACCGGGGAAAATGCCCTCAGCCCGGAGCAGTTCGCCCACCGTGCCGGACAGAGTGGCCATACGCAGCGGCCGGCCATCTGTGATCAGGGTGACGTTTTTCCGGCTGTAAAGCCCCAGCAGTCCGGCCCCAACGACGATCAGCACCAGGCCCAGCAGGCGCAGATAGGTCGATTTCATCGAGGATCGATTCTAACAGATCTCTTTATCTTGTTTCATCTCAATTCTCTGATATGATTGGGGCGATAAACGGTCATGGGGTGTATTGTGGTATCCCTCACAATTTTGGGTACAATATAGAATAAAACGGGGCGAGAGTATCCCGTGCCCCAAGATTTTGGTGATCCTGGAGCCAGTTCCCAGGATAAATGTAACAAACCATTCTAATTTGCGTTTATAAAGGTAAGAGATGCCGGGTTGGCACGAAGGCGATGAGAGCCAGGATCAAGATATTGATCTGATCAAGCAGGCCCAGGAAGGCGATGAAGGAGCCTTTGGGGTCCTTTATGAGCGCCATGCCCCGGCAGTTTTCCGCTTCTTGTACTCGCATCTCGACGATCGTCACGATGCGGAGGACTTGACGGAAGAAGTATTCTTACGGGTGTGGCAGTCATTGCCTAAGTACCGGCATCAGGGCACCCCGTTCGTCGCGTTTGTTTTCCGGGTCGCCCGCAACCGGTTAATCGATTACTACCGCCGTTCCCGGTACTCGAAGAATACCGTCTCGATTGAAGATACGGTTATTCGCGATACGCAACCCGACCCAAGCCGCATTGTGAGCGATGGGTTAGAACACGAGGAAATTCGTCTTCTACTTAATGAGCTGCGGGATGAGTATAAAACGGTGCTGGTTCTGCGATTTTTAGGTGACCTGTCGCCGGATGAGACTGCCGAAGTGATGGGTAAAAGCTCTGGAGCGGTGCGGGTGCTGCAGCATCGAGCATTGGCTGCGCTGCGAAAACTGATGAGTAAGTAGGATCAGCTAGTTATATGGAACCGCCACGCGAACATTTCGAACGTGCTTTGCAGGAGTGCCTGGAATTATTGGATTCGGACCCTGCCAGCTTGAACGCGGTTCTCAGTCGCTATCCGGAATATGCTGAAGAGCTGCGTCCTCTCCTGGAGGCGCGCCTGCTGATGGGGCGCTTCAAGAGCTATGTAGAACCAACCCCCGAATTTGTCCCCCGTTCCCGCCAGCATCTGCTCACTCAAATCCGCCGCCAGCGCCGGGCGAGCGTAGGCGCCAGCCTGATGGCCTGGCTGGAGAATTTGCGCCTTCAAAGACGCCTGAGCTGGGCGATTATGGCGTTGATCCTCGTTTGCAGCC
Organism: uncultured Anaerolineaceae bacterium; assembly: GCA_964391195.1. Taxonomy (GTDB): domain Bacteria; phylum Chloroflexota; class Anaerolineae; order Anaerolineales; family UBA4823; genus JAAYXE01. Next base: position 55,180 of record CAYMLG010000031.1, read on the forward strand.
TGCTCTTCGGGGGCACGGTGACAGTCGCCCGGGCTTCCCAGGAATCGCTGCCCGGTGAGCCCCTCTACCCGGTGAAGATCGGCCTGGAGCGGGTGGCAGTGGCCGTCGCCGTCTCCGAAAATGAAGACGCTCAGTTGCAGATCGATTACACCCGCCGGCGGCTGGTCGAGATCCAACGGCTAACGATGGAAGGCCGTTTCGAGTACCTCCCGGAGACCGTCGCCAACCTGGAGAACCAGGTGACCGAAGCGCTGACAACAATCGATCAAGTGGCGAACCAGGATGGGGGAAATGCCAAAGAACTGGCCTCCACACTGCGGCAGACGCTCCAGGAGCAGGCTACCTTGATCGAGTTCCTGAAAGATGCGGTGCCGGCTGAAACCCGCCCGGTGTTGGACCGTGCCCGCCGGGTCTCGGAATCGGCAGCAAAAGCGGCCGAAACGGTGATTCGCGAAAACGAGAATGAAGATGAAGAAGAGGAGCCGGAGCCGACGCAGGCTGTCCCCACGGCCACCGCTTCGGCAACTCCCGATCCGACCGTTACCTGGACCCCAATGCCTACCAACACGCTGACCCCCACCCTGGATGTCCCGACCGCCACTTCCGCTCCAATCCAGGGTAGTGTGTCAACATCGACTCCCACTGCCACCCAGATTTGGATCCCGACCGCGACGCCTAAGCCGACCCGGGAGGATGAGGACGAGCCCACCCCCGAGCCGCCCACGCGCACCCCTTCGCCCACACCGCTGACCACTCCAACTCTGGCGCCTACAGCAGGGCCTTCACCGACTCCAACGCCCACCGGTCAACCCACCCCCACTATTGCCCCGCCTGAGGTCTTCCCCACGCGTACACCCAGCCCGACCAGGCCAACCAGCACAACACCGCCGACCGTTGGATTCCCTGGCGGGGATGACCCCCCGCCGGATGGCCTCTCCACCCCAGGCCCTCCTGAGCGCCTCTTGCCTACTCTTAGTCCTCATTATCCTTAGGCAAGGGCCGAACGAACCCAGGCGGTCTCCGCCTGGGTTTTTCGCGCCAGTCGATAGTGTGAATGGGGGTTTTCAAAAATGCAAGTGAGCACAATTGCCCAAAACAAATTGCATCAATTTTATTAAAATAGATATACGCCCTACTGCGTAGAGGCGGGTGCAATATTTTAAGTTTCATTAATAAATCGCATTCCTTCTTGCGCCGCGGCTGCGGCGAGCAGGTGATGACCCATGAAGCGCATTTTTTCTTCATTATCACGGAAATTTCAGGGTCAGGGGATGACCGAGTTCGCCCTGGTGCTGCCGCTTCTGCTCCTGGTTATGTGGGGCACGATCGAGGCCGGTCGTTTCCTGTTCATCTATGTCTCGGTGAGCTCCGCCAGCAGGGAAGCCGCGCGTTACGGGGCCGCTGCGGGCCTGGGCGGGGGAGGGGTGGCCCGCTATCGCGATTGTGATGGGATTCGCGCTGCGGCCCAACGTATCGGCACCATTGCCGGCATCGACCCGAATTCCGGTGTGCTGGTGGGTTATGACAATGGCGATGCGAGCAATTGGCGCGGGAGCTGCCCGGCAGGAAGCTCCGGCCCGGTTTTAAACGACCCTGCCCCGCGTGTGGTGGTGACCACCTCGGTCATTTACAACCCGATTGTGCCCCTGGTGCCTTTTGCCCGTGATTTCCCGGTACGATCGGTCACCGCGCGCACCATCCTCAAGGATATTGTCGTTGGTGAGGGGGCCGCGGGCAGTACATCCGGAGTCTTTTTCGCTTTCGGTAATCCCCCCTATGTATATGAGAACCCCGCTGATGGGCCCACCTGTGTGGATGTCACCCTGGCAATTTCACCCACGGTAGCCGGCACAGTGACGGCTTATATTGGCGTCGAGAGCTCCGCTGCAGATGACGGGAACCCGAACGATGATTACACCGTGGGCGGCAATACTGGCACCGGGGTGCTATACAACACAACGATGGACAATCCGGTAATCCCTGTGTGCGCCATCGACGACCTGGATTACGACCCGGGTGAGACCATCACAATGACCATCGTGGCCGTGGATAACGGCATGATCGGCTCGCCCCAGTCTCATGTTGTCCACATTATCGATGACGAGCCGCCTTTCGTGACCTTCGAACAAGCCTCCGGCTCCTCCCCTGAAAACACGCAGCCCGAGATTTGGATCGCGATCACCGATCACAACGGGAACCCGGTCCCGGCGCCGTTTCCTATCGAAGTCAACCTGGTGAGCCTGGGGAGCCCCGCGCCATTTGCGGAGAGAGATCCCCACCCGTATTGGGATTTCCGTCTCTCGGGGACGGTGACGTTTGCTGCAGGCGAGCGGCGGAAGCCGATCCCCACCAGTTTCCCCGACGAGGTGCTGTACGTCCGCAATGACGATCTCGATGAGGCTGACGAAGTGTTCACCCTACGCCTCTCCTCTCCACAGGCTCTAGTCGGGACGATCGCCACCTACGTCCACACCATCGTGGATGACGATGATCCGCCGCAGGTGGTATTCTCTATCCCCCAATCAGCCGTGCCCGAATCGATCGGGGTGCACCCGGTCCAGGTGGAATTGCTGCACCCGGTGCTCCACACACCGACCATTTCCGGCCAGGAGGTCAGCGTTGGTTTCCACGCCGCCGGCAGCAGCACGGCGACCAGCCCGGCCGACTATTCCCTGCCCCCCAGCCCGTTGATCATCCCTGCCTACTCATCTACCGGCGCGATCGATGTCTCCATCGTACAAGATTCGGTGGCGGAAGAAGATGAAACGATCGAATTGGTGATCGATGGCGCCTCCAATGCCACGATAGGCGCTGCCAGTACCCACACCGTGGTAATTAGCAGCAAGCTGGTGTCTTTCGAAACGTTGGAGACCGTGTATGATGAGTCCTCCGGCAACCGCCAGGTGGAAGTGGCCGTGGTGTTGAGCACCGCGCACACGGAGCAAGTCCGGGTGCGGGTCAATGCAGCGGATGGCACCGCGGTTCTCGGCCAGGATTTCAACATCCAGGGTGTCTCCGGCAGCTCCTTCGAAGTTGTTTTCCCGCCCGGCTCGGTAAGACAGACCTTCCGGCTGAACTTCATCAATGACAACCTGGATGAAAACGACGTGGAGGAAGCCTTCCTGACCCTGAGCGACGCGGTGAACGCCAGCATCCACCTCGGGACGCATACGCTGCGCATACGGGACGACGATGCGCCGCCCACCATTGCCTTCACCCAGGCCAGCCAGTCGGCCGATGAAGGGACCACGGTTCAGGTGACCGCGCGCTTGAGCCAGGTTTCTGGGCGCGGCGTCTCCTTCGATTACCTCTTTAGCGGCACGGCTGAGATGGGGCCTACGAACGACTTTACCGCCAGCTCCGTCTCCGGGGCCATCCCCGCCGGCCAGTTGGAATATTCTGTCACCCTC
>CAYMLG010000032.1:0-14920 GCA_964391195.1 uncultured Anaerolineaceae bacterium
CTGGCGAGCACCTCGGCGGCGTTAAGCTCAACCGCGTGCCGGGAGTCGATTTCCAGCAGGGAATTGATGGCTGCCACCCCCAGGCTGGCCTCCAGCAGGTTGTCCGACCGGGCGTACTCGGCCAATTCGCGGGCGCTCTTCTCGTGCAGGCGGCCAACATCACGAACCTTTTCGTGCCCGTGAGGCTTCGTTCCCATGAGGGTGGAGGCCATGCCGCAGCCGCGGCTGCATACGACCGACCAGTGCGCGCCGGCCAGCACCGAACGCACCGGGGCGTCATCTGGCAGGTTGGCCAGCAGTTCGTCGATCAGTTTCATCTTTCCCATCCTTCAATACAGCCTTTCCAATACTGCCGTTCGAAGCGCTTGGTTTTCAGCCATCGCTCTCTCCAATCATCACACCGTTCGTGGTCCGGCCAACTGCCTGGTTTCAGCCCTTGCCGGAGCCAGGATCTCCACGACCCGCTTCCATATTTCCACAATCGCCCGGCTGGCCGGCGCCTGGGGCAGATATGCGGTCACCGGCTCGCCCTGGACCATGGCTTTTGTCACCGTTTCATCGAAAGGTATCCGTCCAGCGAGCTCGATACCCTGCCGGGCGCAGAAATCGGCGATCTGGGCCGCTCCTTGCGGATAGATATCGGCTTTGTTGTTGCACACCAGGGTCCGCAAGCGAAAGTGCTGCGCCAGCCGCACCACCCGTTCCATGTCGTGGACGCCTGCGACGGTGGGTTCGGCTACGATCAGCGCCAGGTTGGCCCCCGAAGCTGCCGCGATCACCGGGCAGCCGGTCCCAGGCGGGCCATCGACGATGAGCAGTGGAGCGCCGCTGTCCAGGCCGAGGAGCCGCGCCTGCTGCTTCACCAGTGTCACCAACTTGCCGGAATTTTCCTGTGCCGGGCGGAGTGCGGCGTGGAATAACGGCCCGTATCGGCTTTGCGATTGGAACCAGGCTCCGGCGAGTTGAGCCTCCATATGAACGGCCTGTTCCGGACATTGGTAAACACAGGCCGCGCAGCCGTCGCAGGCGATGGGGTCCACCCGGTAAGCCGGGCCGGCTTCCGGGTTGGGGGGCAAGATCGCCTCAAACCGGCAGACCTGCTCGCAAATGCCGCATCGCTGGCACCGGGTCTCATCGATCACCGCCACCTGTCCGCCCAGAAAGTCATGTTCCGCTAGTCTGTCCGGCTGCAGGACAAGCTCCAGGTTGGCGGCATCCACATCGGCGTCGGCCAGCACCGCTTGCATGGGCTGCGGGCCGGCATGCGCCAGGTGAGCAAAGGCTGCCGCCACGCTCGTTTTGCCCGTGCCGCCTTTCCCGCTCAAGATCACCAACTGTTGGATTGCCATAACACCTTCTTGTTGCCGGTCATGCTTTCGGTCGCTCGCAGCCGGCAGGCGTTAACTCCGTTTTACCTTCCACCTGGTGTGAAATTTGGTAAAACATCTCGACGAAAAGTTCCCGGTACTTGGGGTGGATCTCGATCAGGTTTTTGCCCTGCGCCATACCGGCCGCGATTCCCCTCTCGAATGGAATCCGCAGCAAGATGGGGAGACCTTGTTCCCGGCAGAAGGCCTCTACCAGGCGTGCATACCCGTTAGTGTCCTGATGGCGGTTGAGGGCTACGCCGGCCGGGATTTGGAGTTCGCCGGCCATCTCAACCGCCAACCGCAGATCGTGGAGCCCGAACGGGGTCGGTTCGGTGACCAGGAGTAGGAAATCTGCGCCTCGCACTGCCTCAACGACCGGGCATGAAGTGCCAGGAGAGGCATCCACGATCACGATCTGGCCTGCATCTGGCTTCGCCCACTGCTTTAGCTGCCGGATAACCGGTACGGCCATCGGCTCCCCGATATTCAGCGCCCCGCGGGCGAAGTCGACGCCCGACGGGGTGACGCCGCGCTCCAGCAGACCGATGACATCCCATGTTTCCCGGATCGCCCCTTCGGGGCAGTTCAGGGCGCAGCTTCCACAGCCGTGGCAGAGTTGAGAGAAGACCAGCGTCTTCTTGCCGATCGCCGCGATGGCGTGGTATTGGCACACCTCGACGCATCTGCTGCAGTGCGAGCAGCGGCTCTCATCAACAGTGGGGATAAGCAGACCGGCTTCCCGCTGCTGGCCGATCTCTGGCTGCAGAAACAGGTGCGCATTGGGCGCTTCGACGTCGCAATCCAGGAAGAGCGGACCAATGGGCGGGGCGGAGCCCGGTTCCCATTGGCCCGCCAGGCTCAGCGCCAGACTGGTTGCGATGGTCGTCTTGCCTGTGCCGCCTTTTCCGCTGGCAACTGCAATTCGCATAGGCCGGTTTCTCTAGTGGTGCCTGGAATGGCGTTTGCGCCTGCCGGGCGTGGGGGCGCTGGTCTGGGGAAGTTGCCCGTCTTTGAACAGATCGATCGCCTCCCGGGCAGTGCGACATGAGCCATACTGGTACATGGCTATTCCGGCCGCATAGAGCGCCTCGAAAGCATTGGGACCAAAATCACCGCTGATCACTGCACTGCACTTCTGGTCCACGGCGAACTGCGCAGCCTGGACGCCGGCGCCTCCTGGAGCGGACAGGGCCGGGTTTGGCTCCGCCCGCCAAACCATCGTATCCGGATCGACGATGAGAAAGTGCGCCGCCCGTCCAAAGCGGGGGTCGATCTCCGAATCGATCCCGGCGGTAACGGTTGTCAGTAGGATTTCCATGATTATTTTATTCCCGTATCATCCTGGTGCCGCATTTCGGGCAGACCTGATCCATGCATCGCTGCCCAATCTGGTGCGGGGTGCGGTGTCCGCACTTGGGGCAGATGCAATCACCACCCGGGCCGGAACCGGGCTTATTGCCGCCGCCACGCCCGCGGCCGCCGCCCCTGGCGCCCCTTCTCCGAAACATCCGGTTTAGCATGATTTGCCTCCTTTTACTTGCTGCTGCGGCAAGATGTGAACTGGATCTTCATCTTGCCGCAGCAGCCTGCCTCTTGGCACTTCTCTCGATCCTCTCCGGGTTTAGTGCAGCCGCTCCACCCGGTCCACGAGCTTCCCCTCGGCGTAGGCCAGGGCTGCCTCCTCGATCATATGCAGGTCGGTGACCACCGGTTTGATCCCCCGCATCACCATGCTCTGATAGGCCCCCATTCCCATTCCGCCGCACAGCAGCGCTTCGCAATCGGCGATGGCTTCCGCCATCTGCAGATGTTTGTTGTGCGAGGCCGGGTCCATCCCATGCGGTTGGCCGGGAGCCTGTGCCGTGTGAGGCTGATTGGCAAAATGGGCGTGTCCTAGCTTCTCCCTGAGCTGGCGATCCACAATCTGCCCATCTTCAATGGTGACAACCAGGTAGTAGCCTGCTCGTCCGAAGTGTTGGCTGATGGTTTTTCCGTCGTCGGTAATTGCTGCAATTTTCATTTTTTACTCCTTGTGTGATGCTGGGTAGAAAGCTCTACTCCGGATCGAAATGTCGTCCAATGGGATGGTTGTAATTTTCGGCCTGGCTGGGGATCGGGAATACGCGTTTCAGTGCATCATCCCGTCCGACTGCGGCACCCGGTGTATATCGACTGAACAGAGCCGATCACCCAGAAAACCGTTATAACCAAGGATAAGCCGGTGGGGAATATAGCACAAGTTACTAAATATAGTAACAAAACAGGATTAAAGTAACAGAATAAAGGGAGGTCCTGGCTGAAGGGTGTTTATGTCACCTGTGGGCGCCCGGCTGCAGGTGAAACCGGAAGGATTGATCGGTCTCGGTGGTTATCAGCACCAGGAAGTGTGTTTCCGTCTGGCTGCTATTGTAAAATGAATGGGGAAATCCGCCGTTGAAGGCCAGGCTGTCCTGCTCTTTCAAATGGTAAATGGTGTCTTTCACCCGGTATTCCAGCTCGCCCTGGACACAGATGACTAATTCATCGCCCGGGTGAACCATCTGGTCTTGCCCACTCCCCTTGCCCGGCTCCACCATGAAGTGCAGGATGTGCACGCGCCGGTCCAGCACATCCCCCGGAAGCACACTGACCCGCACCCCGGAAGTGACCGTCCTTTCTCGATCCTGCGCCTTCACCAGGTGAACTGCCTCGTGGATCTCATCCTCGACAAAGAACGCCGACAGGGGGATATCCAGCACATTGGCGATGGTGTGCAGAGTTGTGACCGTCGGTGAAGCGGAATTGTTCTCGATCAGGCTGATCGTGTTGGGAGATAATCCGGCGAGTTCGGCCAGGAGACGGATAGAAAGGCCGCGTTCCTTTCTGAACGATCTCAGCTTCTCACCGATCCCGGGGGGTTGAGGCAGGTTCTCTTTTCGTTCCACCATATTGGGCTCTTAGGTAGGGTGTGGTGTGGCAGGTTCTGCCCGCCTCCTGGCCGCGCGTCGCCGCGCTACTCGAGGCATGCTCACACGCAACTTCGCTCGAATTGTATCACAATACAGGATTTCGTCCAGTAAACAGGGCAAACTGAATGAATAGTAACTATTATTCTGTTGCAACAGTATATCTATCTAGTGGAAGTTTTTCTATAGGGAGAAACCCTTATAGATGATGCGCTTCTTCCGGATAGCGAGCTGGCGCCGCGCTCCAGAATTGGACGCCACCACGCTCCACGACCTGAGCTCGTTTGCCGTCCTTCAGCTCTTCCAGCACCTGTCTCACATCTTCCCGCGTCCAGTTGGAGAGGGTTCGTTCAAGCTCTTCCTGTTGCATGGGGTGGCGGGTGATAATGGCCAAAACTGCCTCAAGCGGATTTTCGCACTTACTGAAGCCGAAGCTTCCCTCGGAAGGACGCACAACCCGGGCGATGCTCCCGATGATATCTACAGCCTGTGCCAGGCTTTCCTCTGGCGGGGGCTGCACCCAGGTTTCAACCGGCGAGCGGGTAGGGAGGTTGAGATGAACGGCATCGGGGCCGATCTGGTGCAGGATCGCTGCAATCTCCCTCAGCGCTTGCGGCGTATCGTTCACCCCGCGCACCAACATCACCTCGACCCACAGCTTACCCGAGTAGATCTCCCGGAACTTGATCAAACCCTCGACCAATCGGTTAAAGGTGTTTTCCGGGTGGGGTCGGTTGATCCGGCGGTACAACTCCGCTGTGCCCGCGTCTAGCGACGGCAGCACCGCGTCCGCCGCGACCAGTTCGCGGCGGACAGAGGGGATGTACAGCAGAGAGCCATTGGTGATCACCGCCACCGGCAGACTGGTCATCCCCTTCACCTGCCGGATCAGCCGGCCCAGGCTGGCATGCAGCAGCGGCTCCCCGGCCCCGACGAAAGTGACCCAGTTGATCTCTCCTTCCCGGTGCGTTTGCAGGGCATATCGCACTTCTGCCGCGACCTCATCCACCGGAAAGAAGTCTCTGCGTTCATTGGTCACCGGGGCTGTGCGGCCGAGCTGGCAGTACACGCAATTCCAGTTGCAGGTCTTGAATGGGATTACATCGATCCCCAGGGATTGACCTAACCGCCGCGATGGAATAGGACCGTATACGAATTGCACGCACATCCTCTCCGAACCCGCCCTCGCCCTACTGCCTGTTACGGCGCCTCGATTTCGCGCCTGAATTTCGCCCGGGCTTCGATGCTGGCCAGTTTCATAGCCGCGTAAAGACAGGCTTCTTTCATCAAAGCCTTTCTCTCAGCTTCGGGCAAATTCTGCAGATCGGCTCGGCGGTATCCTTTGCTCCGCAGGTATTGTGCTATGAGCTGCCGCTCCAGATTTGATTCTGATCCTCTGGTAGATTGTTGTTCGCCAGGAACTTTCGTTTGGGACATCTCTCACCTCCAGGTAGTTTGGCGCTGTCTGGCTCAGGCCGCCTCGAGAGTTCCTCGAACACCCTTCGGTGAGTTGTCCCTCCGCATCCTTGCTCTCCAGGCTCAGCCTGACCCTGGAATCCGGCAATCGGCGGAGTGCCGTATCTCCTCTAGCGAGATGAGAATACTATCAGTAGTAAAAGTGCGGTGCGATCACATCCGTCCGACGCCCGGACAGCTTTGAATTCCATTTTTATTATATAACAATTCTGTACCCTTTCCATTATTCTTGTATATGAAGTTTGTGAGAACACCGGAAATTGGATTGAGTCCCCCGTTGAGTGTTGGGTCCATCAGTAGGAAACATCAATCAAAAAGTCTGGGTCCACTTGAATATGCCGGTGAATGATCAAGCAGAAGTGCAGTGTGCATCCCATGGCTTCTGCATCCAATGGTTTCACACTGCGCTTCTGCTGTCGCAAATCAGGGTATGTTGCTGTCCGAACAGAGGATCTTCCCCGGAAAGATGGCCCGTTGAACTAGGCGGCTGCCCCCTCCAATTCCAGAGATTGCCAGGACCCATCTGGAAGGTCCAGCTTGTCCAGCCATTCAAGCGCCTTCCGGTTCAGCAAATAGGTGCCTGGCCCATCCCGTCCGGCAATAATCAGCGGGTAGGACAGCTTTTTGGCGAATTCTTCCAGGGGTAAGTTCCCCGGTCCGCTCTCCTCTCCAGACGGTTGGTAGCCCATCACCACCAGGTCTAGAAGATGTTTCCGGAAGCAGCGAACGAGCTCCACCTGGTACTGCCCTTCGCACAGTTTGAAGGCTGCATTGGTGAAGTCGCCAAGTTTGGGATCGTAGTACATCCGCAACTGCTTTTCCAGTTTGGTGATCAAATGAGGGGTAATCAAAACGGTCTCTCCGGTGCTGAACAGGTCATCCTGGACCTGGTCTCGCCGCAATAGGTAGGGAGAGCGCAGCCAATGACAGATATTCAACTGCCAGTCATGGGCCGTCGCCAGCCGGAGCGCATAATCAAAAGCCCATTCATCTGTTTGGGAAAAATGGGTGCAGAAACCAAGAGTTGTCATTGCTGCCTCCTCACTGTTGTGAATAGTCTACAATCGATTGAATATCCCGGTTCGCCATTTCCGATTCGACTTTTTCGCCGAAATGACAGGTCGAGCAGCCCGGTAAATCCGGATTACCCGCCAGGACTGACTGCTCTTCATGGCAGGCCTGGCACCGGTCGTGCATGGCCTGTTGATAACCGGGAGCCAGGCGGTTGAACTCCGGCTCTCCGGCCGCGGGGATCATCTCCTCATGGCATTCGCCACAGGCGACGGCAGTGTTCGCTCGATGCTCTCCCTGGTGACATTCGCTGCAGGACCGGTTGCCGCCGTGCGCCTGAGTGTGGAGCGAGTGGTTGAAGATGGGGCTGGCAGCGAAATAGTCCTGGTGGCAATCCGCGCAGGCGGTGCCCATATCATCTGGCCGGTTGATGTGGTGGCAGGTCTGGCAGGCGGCTTCGGTTTTGTCCTGCTCCTCGGTCAGGCGTTCCTGGTGTTCGCTGTGCGGGAAAAGCACCAGCATCCCCTCACGGTTGCCATCGATTCTCAACGTTTCCCAACCCAGGGCAGGGCTCACCGGGGCGGCAGGGGCAGGCTGTCCGCTCGCCGTCCAGTTGGGCAGGGTCGCAACGGTCAGGGCAATCACCACCACCGCAATCCCGCTCCGCCGGGCAATCTGCTGCCAGCCGTCATCTGCCAGGACCAGGCTCCCAGGCCGTAACTGCAGCTGCATGGGAGCCTCCGGGACCGGTCCGGGGGCCGTGCCCTGGATCACGGCCAGGTGTTCGACGAAAAGCAGGTAGATCAGGCCGGCTGCGGCGGGGATGGCGAAGGCGATCGTGATTTCGAGCCCCGATGGGTGATAGGGGGCTGTTTCCGGCCGCCACAAGGTGAACATGCTCAGCGACATGCGTTGGCTGAGGATGCCGCCGATCCCCAGCAGGGCGCTGGTGAAAAGGCCGAGGCGGCTGCCGCGGATCTTGGGTGAGAGCAGCAGAATGGCCGGTAAGATACCGCCGATCAGGATTTCGGCCCCGAACAACAGGCTTTGCCAGCTCCCGTCCAGCGCTCCCGGCAGCACGCCACGCCAGGCCAGGTCGCCCAGGCGTGCGCCCAGATAGAGCCACAGGGTGATCGCGCCAGTTTTGCCCAGCTTTCCGAGCAGATCGAAGTGCAGCCCGGTCCCGAAAAGCCGTTCGGCCAGGAAACCCTCCACGATCAGCGCCATCAATCCGGCGGCAATAGCCGAGATGAAGAACAGAACCGGGATCCACGCGCTGTACCACAGCGAGTGCACCCGGTGAGGCATGATGAGGAAGAGCGAGCCGAGCGAAGATTGGTGTAAGGTGGAAAGCACGATTCCGGCGATGACCAGCGGGACCGTGGCCCGGCGCAGGAAGTGGTAGATTTTTTGGAACAACGGGCGTTGGAACCAGGGATATTCCAGGATCACCGGCCCAAATTCCATGATCAGCACCGAGAAATAGAGCATCACACACCAGGCGATTTCGAACATCACCGAGTGGTGCTGCCAACTGATGACCGGCATATAAATATGCCAGGGCAGGCCCAGGTCGAAGATCAGGGAGACGATAAACGAGCCGTAGCCCAGCAAAGCCAGCAGGATTGCCCGGCGCAGGACCGGCCGGTAGCTCTCCAGGTGAAAGATGTAAACCATCGCCGCCAGGGTAAACCCGCCGCCAGCCAGGGCGACGAAGCCCAGCTTGAAGGCGATCCATAACCCCCAGGGGGTCGCGTCGTTCAGGCCACTGGAGGCTCCGAGCCCCAGTCCAAAGCGCAGGACGGCCGCCACAATACCGGCGAATACAACCGCCCAAAGCACATCCCTGGTCCGGTTCAAAGCCTGGTTCTCCATTCAGGCCTCCTTCCCGGCCCGGCGTGCTCTGGCCTCCTCGGCCTGCATCCGCCGTCCGATGATCCAGAACAGCCCGGTCATTAGCCCGCCGGTCGAAAGGGCCAGACCCGGGACTTTGCTGAGCCAGTTCCAGCTCAGGTCCGGTAGCGGGGCCTCGCCAGGCCCGCCGTTCAGCCCCAGGAAGTCGAGTGGCACCGCGGAGAGATAGAGAACTGATGTGCCTCCCGCCTCACGCTCACCATAGACCTTTGGCAGGTATTTCCCCGGTTCAGCGGCGATCCGGCTGTAGGCCTGCTTCAGTAACTCATCCCGGTCATCGAAGACCAACGCTTTCTCCGGACAGGCCTCGACACAGGCCGGGATCTGCCCCTGCTGCAGCCGTTCGTAGCACAAGGTACACTTCCGCACCAGGGGAGCGGTTTTCTCCCATTCGTAGCGCGGGATCCCGAAAGGACAGGCCATCATGCAATAGCGGCAGCCCATGCATTTACGGCTGTCATAGATCACCGGGCCCGCTTCTGTCTTATACATCGCGCCGACCGGGCAGACGGAGACGCAGGCCGGCTCCAGGCAGTGCCGGCAGAACTTTCGTACCGGTGTGCCCTCCGGGCTTTCAACGATTGCCGACCAGCGCCGGGCGGAGAGACCATCCCCAACTTGCTGTGCCTGGTGCACTTCTTCCCCCAGCGAATTGGCCTCCACGCAGGCGTCAACGCACTCGCTGCAGCCGGTGCATTTCGTGGTATCTACGAGAATACCGATCATATCCTTCTCCCTTCAGGCCCATGCAAGGATTTGATCGCCTCACTGCCCCCCTGCGCCGGGAAATGCCAGGCGATTTCTGTGCCAAAGCGGATGAGGGGGTAGAGGATGCAGTGGGCAATCTTGGTGAAGGGGATCATAACCAGCAGCAGAATGCCGTTTATGGTGTGGAACAGCATCAGCCCTTCGTAGGGGATGGGGTTCCAGGCTTGCCCTGCCAGAAATCCGGAGACAAAGAGGTTCAAGATCATGATCAGCAGCAGGTAATCCATTGTTCCGCTGAGCTTTCTTGAGCTGGCTACGTAGACCCGGTAGAGGAGCAGGAAGCTCCCGGAGATGATGGTGACCACGGTGAGGACATCCACCACAGGCCTGGCAAGCGCAGGCCAGCTTATCAGGAAATTAGCCTGCAGGATATCGATGTGGTTCCCGAGGAAGGGGCCCGCGGCCAGGATGCCCAGGTGGAAAGTGAACGAGGCATAGCTGTACAAGCGCCGTGCGCCGTGGATGCGGGTGACCGGGAAACTCCAGCCGATGACTTCCCGCAATACCTGTGCGTAAGGAATACGCCGGTCTCCGGCGCGACGCACGGCAACACTCATATCCCAAATGTAGCGCAGCGCCAGCCGCAGCAGCCCCAGGACGACCAGCGCCAGGGCAAAACGAGAAATGGGACTTATTGCTAGGACTAACCAGGTTGGCATTGAAAAGCGCCTCCGATTCAGAGTTTTATCGCGCGCAGCACCAGGTCGTGAACGCCGACGACCTGCACTGGGAGCTTGTAATAATCCACCAGCTCGCGGAGCTGTTTCTTACAGTTCGCGCAGGGCGAGACGACGATGTCTGCGCCGGTGGCTTTGATCTGTTCTGCCTTAGTTTTGCCGGATACCTGCATGCGGAATTCGTAGGTCTCGTCCAGGGAGACCAGCCCGCCGCCCCCGCCGCAGCAGTAATTGCGGACACCGTGTGGCTCCATCTCAACGAAGTTCTTGACAATACCGTGCAAAATATGGCGCGGCTGGTCCACGATCCAACCCGTCCGGGCGAGATTGCACGGGTCGTGGTAAGTCACCCGCTCGGAGATCGCCTCGGGATCAAGCTCAACCTTTCCTTCTCGGATGGCGTTCCAGGTGAGCTCCAGGATACTCACCACCGGCAGCGCGCGTTCCTGGGCAAAGGCCGGCACGAAATGCCTGGCCGAACGGGAGGCATGGCCACACTCGCCGATCAGGATCTTGCCGGCCTTCAACCGCCGCGCTTCGTCCACCAGCTTGCCGATGATTCTCTCCAGCACCCAATCGTTATAGAACAGCCCGTAGTTGATGCCATCGAAGTATCCCGAGCCAATCGTCCACGAGATTCCGCTCGCCTGGAGCACCGCAGCGATCCCCATCAACGTGTCGGCTTCCATGAGGAAGTCGCTGACAGCCGGGAAGAAGATGAACTCGCTCTCCTGCTGGTCTACCGGGAAAGAGGCCGCGGCGCCCTTCATATCTGCCACCTCTTCTTCCAGGAATTCCAGGTTATCGAGCAGGGCCGGAACGGGGATTGCAGACGTGTTGCCCGTCTTGCCCTCCAATTGCTCCCGCACCGAGACCACCAAGCCTTTGGGGGCAATCCCGGCTTCGCTGAGGATGTAGCGTCCAAGGTGGGTGATCAGTCCGTGATCCACGCCCATCGGGCATTCCAGCTTGCATCGACGGCAGGCGTTGCAGCGGTAGAAGAGCTCGGCCATCTCATCCAGCCCGGCTTCTGTGAGCTGTTTGCCGTGGAAAAGCCGGGCCTGAAGGGCGCCCCTGGAAGTGAAGTAGCTGCGGTAGACGTCCAGCAGCAGATTTGTGCGGTAACAAGGCACATCCCGCGGGTCGCCGGTCGCCTGGTATACCTGGCAGGTCACCGAGCAGCGCCCGCATTTACTGCTGGTAAGGGCGTACATATCCAGCAGGAAGCGGTAATTACTATGGCGCAAAATCGCGGCGAAAGCGGCCAGGAAACTCGAAACCCGGTCGCCGTAACGGGTCGATATGGGGGAGGGCTCGATGTGATAGAAAGTCTTGTTCACCTTTTCGGGTTGGGGAGAGCCCGGTCCGGTGTTGGCAGCGGGCGGAATTGTCATTCAACCTCCTGAGCAGTTGATCTGGTTTGGGGGATTAAGACCATAACGGCTACACCGGCTGCCTGGCCCGGATTCCTCCAGCGGTGGGAGGCATCCCCATTGAAGGTCAGGCTATCGCCAGGGTTCAGCAGGTAGCGTTGATCGTCGACTTGATACTCGATGGACCCGGAAACACACAGGACCATTTGCGTCATACGGTTAGGCATGGAGCACACGGAATGATTGTCCGGAGAGGAAACTACCGGAAACCGGCTGTGAACCAGGGCCCGGACAGCGGCCTCTGGTGGGGCGGAGTCTGGGCGCTCCCCTGCCCGCTGGAGGATCACTTCTGTCGGGCAGATATCTTGGAAGAAGGATGCAGCCGATACTCCCAGGGCGTGGGCAATCTTGCACAGCGTCATCACCGTCGGCGCTACCTCCCCGCGTTCCACCAGGCTGATCGCGTTTGGCGATAGATCGCAGCCGGCGGCGAGCTGTTTAAGGGTCAGTCCGTTCTCCTTGCGGAGCTTTCGGATTCGGGTCCCGACTCCGAGCCAGGATTCGTTATCCTTCATTCTATTATCCCAATTAACCAAAATATTGTGAATTTATTCGTTATATCCATTTAAAAATAACATTATTCTTTATATTTGTCAAGAAAAGGATTTAGTCCTGGAGTCTGGGTGCTTTCCTGGTGATGGTGATGCGCAGGCGGACCGGAGTGACCGGTTTCCTGCCCGTATAAAGGTTTTCTATCCAATCCGAACTTGGTTTGTAAAACGTCAAAAAATCATATAGAATAAACTGGATCGCACACATTATTGAAACGTAGGCGAAGGATATGGAAAAAAAGTTTTCAATCGGAGCAAAACTGCGCGCCATCCGCGACGAACGCAATCTATCACAGCGAGAGCTGGCCCAGAAAGCGGGGATCTCACCCAACGCGGTGAGCCTGATCGAGCGCGATGAGAACTCGCCCAGCGTAGCCACGCTGCAGAACCTGGCCGCGGCCCTCAATGTCAGAATGAGTTATTTTTTTGAGGAGGAAGAACCCCAGGAAGTATTACACGTCAAGGCCGGATCGCGCCCGTTCATTTCCGGCAAGGGGGTGAAGATTGAGAGCATCGGGGCCAAGCTGCGCCACCAGGAGTTAGAGCCTTTCCGAGTCACACTGGCCCCTCAATCCCACAGCGGCGACCGCCAGGTAGTTCACACCGGCCACGAATTGGTGTATTGTTTGCAGGGGGTGGTTGAATATATTATCGACGGGAATATCTACCACCTGAAAGCCGGGGATTTCCTGATGTTCGAGGCGCACCTGCCTCACATTTGGCGCAACACAACCGACCAGGAAGCCCAATTTTTGCTGGTCTTACAGACACCGGGTGCTTCCGACGAGCCTATCCAGCGCCACTTCTTGAGCTATCCTTCATTGCCCCATATCGGTTGATCAAAGAGAAAATGCTGCGCCGGGTGGGGACGACCATTCCTCGCGCATCCGGCGCAGCAGCCTGCCCTCAGCTTTGGATGCCCGGCAGGCCGGGGGAGTTTAATCTAAAACACATCATTTTTAGTCTAAATTACCGTATAATTGGGGAAGGCGAGCTGAAGCGTTCGCCGCACAGGGGGGATCATCCTTTCCCGCATCTGGCGTTGAATGGACCGTCCGTAAGCACACGCCACTATCCCATTGGTAGAAAGCGACCGCATCGACGCGCGCAGAAGGGGGAGAGACCATAATACACTCACTGCTGATCCCTGTCAGCAACATCTTTCTCTGAGGTCCTTTATGAAAGCTAACCCAACAAAATCATTCTCTACATCGAAAAAGAAGCCAAGGCGCGGCGCTCAACAGCGAAGCCGCCAGCGAGCACAGACGATCCAGCTCATCGCCATTCTGGGCGCCTTAGCCGGCCTGGTCGTTCTGGTGATCTTCCTCAATTCGAATGGGCGAGCGGGGGCGAGCGCCAATATCGAAGGGGTGCAGGTTTTCACCAACCTGGACCGCTCCCACACCACCCAGGCGGTCAACTATGCCCAGATCCCGCCTGCCGGTGGTCCTCACCACCCGATCTGGCAGAACTGCGGGGTATACACACAGCCCGTCACGAATGAGCACGCCGTTCATTCCCTGGAGCACGGTGTGGTCTGGATCACGTACCATCCGGATTTGGATACCGGGCAGCTTGAAGAACTGCAGGAGATCACCCGCCAGAGCAGTTACCGTCTCTTGAGCCCGTACCCGGATCTGCCCGCCCCGATTGTGCTGTCTGCCTGGGGCTACCAGTTGCAGCTCGAACAGGTCGATGATCCGCGGCTGATGGCTTTTATCGAAAAATACGAGCAGAATCCCCTGGGACCGGAGCCGGGCGCTTCTTGCTCCGGCGGGATCGGTACGCCGGGCTAGAGGTTCGCCATGTCAGACGAATCCATCGTGATGGAACCGCCGGCGCAGGAAGACTCGCGCCCCCTGGATATGTTGACGATCATATCGTGGATCGCGCTGTCGCTGGTCATGGCATTCCTGGGCTATTGGTTCGGCGCCCGCCAGATGCCTGTGCCGGGTGAAGGTTCTCCAGAAGTCGGATTTGCCAGGGATATGATCATTCACCACGCGCAGGCGGTCGATATGTCGAACCTGCTGCGCGATCGCAGCGATGACCCGGAGTTGGATCAGCTCGCACTGGATATTATGTTGACCCAACAGGCGCAAATTGGCCAGATGCAGGGTTGGCTGACGGTTTGGGGGCGTCCCATCGCCAGGACCGGTCCGGCAATGGAATGGATGGGTATGCCTACCACCGGGCTGATGCCGGGTATGGCGACCCCCGAGCAGCTCAATCAATTGCGCGAGCTGCGGGGCCGCGAGGCAGAAATCCTGTTCCTGCAGTTGATGATTCGCCATCACCAGAGTGGGGTGGCGATGGCGCAGGCTGCGGTCGAGCGGGCTCAGCGGCCTGAAGTGCGCGGCCTGGCACAATCGATGGTCGATGCCCAGTTGAGCGAGATCAGCCTCATGCAGGAGATGCTGCAGCAGAAAGGCGCAGAACCGGTCCCGGAAGATGAACTGATGGAGCACAGCCACGACGACCACTGAGCGGGTAAGGGCCGCCAGGCGCCGGTTGTGGCCCGTTGAACGTGTAAGCCCGCTTTATTTTAAAATCTCTTCTGCGCATATTTGGCCCAGGCCGGCCTTGTCACCGGCCTGGGCCTTTTAGCATTGATTGTGGCCGAAGCTCTGTGGCGAAAACAAAAACCCCCAGTCAAAAGACCGGGAGTCTTGGTGGGCGCGGAGGGGCTCGAACCCTTGTAGCGGAGCGACCCTCACGGATGTGGCCGAAGCTCTGTGGCGAAAACAAAAACCCCCAGTCAAAAGACCGGGAGTC
>CAYMLG010000032.1:15020-17340 GCA_964391195.1 uncultured Anaerolineaceae bacterium
AAAACCCCCAGTCAAAAGACCGGGAGTCTTGGTGGGCGCGGAGGGGCTCGAACCCCCGAACCTCACGGATGTGAACCGTGCGCTCTAACCAGCTGAGCTACGCGCCCATTCTCTTTGCCTCAGTTGTTTTCCAACTGAGCGGCCCACATTATACACGATGTCTCCCAATCTGGCAAGAAAATCGCGGCATCAACGCATGCCTTTCTCGAGAATGGGGGGTGGGATATGGGCGGGCTGCAGCCTGGCCATATCCCACCCCCCCTCTTCCATAAAGCCATGCAGCCCCGGTGTGAGCACGCAACTTGCCAGCAGAAAGGAATGGGTGTATCACCGGCGTGCATCTACTCAGAACAGGTGAAATGCAATACAATCCTGTTCAGGGAAAAAATAACCGGGCATTCGAGGTGTTCGGCACAACACCTCTCATTGCAGAAAGGCATTGCTTCGATGGATCTGAAACAACAAGCTGCGCAGCAGGCGCTGGAATACGTGCACGACGGTATGAGCCTGGGCCTCGGTACTGGATCGACGACCACCATATTTATCCAACTGCTGGGTGAGCGCTTGCGCCGGGGGGAACTGCGCGATGTATGCGGTGTGCCCACCTCTACTGAGACGGCCCGCCTGGCTCAGGCCGCCGGCATCCCCCTCATCTCCCTGGCGGACCGCTCTGAGCTGGATTTGGCGGTGGATGGAGCCGACGAGATCGATCCGGACTTGAACCTGATCAAAGGCCTGGGCAAGGCTTTGCTGCGGGAGAAAATTATCGAAATCCACGCCCGGCAGTTCGTGGTCATCGCCGACGAATCCAAGCTGGTGCCCCGGTTGGGCCGCGGCCCGCTGCCGGTGGAGATCGTGCCGTTCGAATGGCAGGCGCACGTCCGTTGGCTGGCCAGCCTGGGCTGTAGGGCCGAGCTGTGGCGCAGCGAAGACGTAGGGGGAGCCCCGCACGTCACCGATAACGGCAACTACCTGGCCCGCTGCTGGTTCCCGGACGGCATCGCCAGTCCGGACCGCCTGGCTGCGGCCCTGGCCGAGCGCCCGGGGATTGTCGAACATGGCCTGTTTTTACGGATGGCGAGCCGGGCTGTGGTAGCCGGTAAAGCGGGCCTGCATATTCTGGAGCGCAGTGAATGAAGGTAAAGATAGCCCCCTCAATCCTCTCTGCCGATTTCTCCCGCCTGGGCGATCAGGTTCAGGCGGCGATCTATGCCGGAGCAGATTACATCCATGTGGATATCATGGATGGCCACTTTGTGCCCAACCTGACTGTCGGCCCTCTGGTCGTCGCTGCAATCCGGCCGGTCACTGCTGAGGCCAACATCCCCCTGGACGTGCACCTGATGATCGAAGAGCCTGAACGGCTGATCCCCGCTTTTGCCCAGGCCGGGGCGGACATCCTCACCGTGCATGTCGAGACATGCCCGCACTTGCACCGCACGCTGCAGCAGATCCGCGAACTCGGAGTCCGCCCCGGGGTCACTCTCAACCCTGGCACCCCCCTGGTGAGCCTGCAAGAGGTCCTGGAGGAGGTTGACCAGGTGCTGATCATGTCGGTCAATCCCGGCTTTGGCGGGCAGTCCTACATACCGGGCAGCACGGAGAAGATCGTTCGATTACGGCAGATGCTGGACGCCCGGGGGTTGGATCATGTGGATATCGAAGTCGACGGCGGGATCAAGCCCGAAAACGCGGCCGAAGTGGTCCGTGCCGGGGCGAATGTGCTCGTCGCCGGCTCGGCGATTTTCAACCCCTATGCCAGCATTGCCGAAAACATTCAGGCCCTGCGAGAGGGTATGGTGGTCGAATGACGGCGTTCTGGTTTGCCGGTTCTACGGAAAATAGGTTTAGGGGGGATGACACTCCCCAATCTGCGCAAGATTCGTTATAATTTAGGTAATTGTATACAGGGGAGGGTTCCCTCCCCTGAAAACCTTCGGGGCAGGGTGAAGGCCGGTCTGCAAAGGCCGGAATATTCCCGACCGGCGGTAAAGCCCGCGAGTCCTGCACACCAGGGCACGATCCGGTGAAATTCCGGGGCCGACGGTACAGTCCGGATGGGAGAAGGTTTTTCCTGTGTTTTTGAACTCGGTTACGGCCGGGTTTGAAACGCGGGAAAGTGGTAAGTTCCTGGCAACTCTCCTTTAGCACGCCCCGAATTCCGTCCTCAACGGTATTCGGGCTTTGATTTAAAGGTGAGACCACGGCCGATATGCCTCGGCTGTGGGGCGCCAGGCGAGCTTCCGGCCGGCTGATGCCAGGCTGCGAGATGCAGGCTGCGGGTTGCAGGCTGCGGTTGCAGGCTGCGGTTGCAGGCTGC
>CAYMLG010000032.1:17440-57721 GCA_964391195.1 uncultured Anaerolineaceae bacterium
CGAGATGCAGGCTGCGGGTTGCAGGCTGCGGTTGCAGGCTGCGGTTGCAGGCTGCAAATGCAGGAAGCGCGCCGGGTGGGAGAGCTTGCCGGTTTCGGTTATCGGCGCCCCGGGTTTATCGAACCTTCGGGGCGCTTTTTTATGGTGAACTGCGATGGAAATTGAGCGACCTCAACTGAAACAACTTTCAACGCCTTCATTACGCCAGTTTCGCTGGCAAGGGCTCATCCTCTTGCCGGTGTCCCTGGCCCTGGCAGTGGTCATTTGGACTCTGATCGTCCGGGCCGGGGATTTCCCCTCCTTCATCCTCCCGCCTCCGGGCCTGGTATGGCAGCGGTTCGTCTCCGCGCTTTCCGACGGCACCCTGCTGCGGCATACCCTGGTGACCCTGGGGGAAGTGCTGGCCGGCCTGGCCCTGGGAGGCATCACT
Source organism: uncultured Anaerolineaceae bacterium (assembly GCA_964391195.1). GTDB lineage: Bacteria > Chloroflexota > Anaerolineae > Anaerolineales > UBA4823 > JAAYXE01. Next base: position 17,871 of record CAYMLG010000032.1, read on the forward strand.
GCCACCGCGCTGGGCTATTTGCTGGCGAAGTCACGGACGGTAGAGCGACTGCTGGCGCCCTATATCGTCGCCAGCCAGTCGGTGCCGGTGGTGGCCATCGCTCCTTTGTTGGTGATCTGGTTCGATGGCCTGCTTTCCAAGATCCTGATTTCGGCCCTGATCGTCTTTTTCCCGGTGCTGGTGAACACCATCGTCGGCGTGCGTTCGGTGCCTGAAGAACTGCGGGATATGATGCGTTCTTTGCATGCCACCCCCTGGCAAACCTTCATCCGCCTGGAAGCCCCGGCTGCACTGCCTGTTTTCCTCGGTGGACTGCGGGTCGGCGCCACCCTGTCTGTCATCGGGGCCGTCGTCGGCGAATTCGTTGGCGCCGACCGCGGTTTGGGCTTCATGATCAACCGCGCCCGCGGCCAGTTCGACACCGCGCTGGTGTTTGTGGCCGTGCTCGCCCTGGTGGTGATGGCCCTGGGGTTATATGGCGTGGTGCTGCTCCTGGAAAACCGCCTCCTCGCCTGGCGGCGAGAGCCCGACCGGCCGCTTCAAGGCTGAACCCCCGCAGAATTGGAGGATCACATGTCTCGTTTAGCTGTTTTGATCATCACCGCTGCCTTACTGCTCACTGCCTGCGCGAGTGGAGGAACGGCAAACCCCACCGCTGGGGAGGCGTCCCCAGGGCCTTTGATGACCATCCGCCTGCCGATGGGCTATATCCCCAACGTCCAGTACGCACCGTTCTATGTGGCCGTGGATAAAGGCTATTTCCGCCAGGCAGGGATTGAAATCGAATTTGATTACTCTGCGGAGACGGACGGAATTGCCCTGGTCGGCGCCAATGAACTGCAGTTCACAATCGCCTCTGCCGAGCAGGTGCTGTTGGCGCGGGCGCAGGGTTTGCCGGTCGTATATGTCCTGTCCTGGTGGCAGGATTTCCCGGTTGGGGTGGCCTCGTTTGCCGAGGCGGATATCCGCCGGCCGGATGATCTGGCCGGGAAGAAGATCGGCATCCCCGGGTTGTATGGGGCCAGCTATATCGGTCTGCGCGCCTTGCTGAACGCCGGCGAGCTCGAGGAAGAAGATGTTGTCCTGGATTCGATCGGATTCAACCAGGTCGAAGCCCTGGTCGCCGGCCAGGAGGATGCCATCGTCATCTACGTCAACAACGAACCGGTTCAACTGGCAGAGCGCGGCTACCCGGTCGAGGTGATGCCGGTCGCCGATTATGTCAGCCTGGCTTCGAACGGCCTGGTCACCAATGAAGCGACCATGGCCCAGGACCCCGAGCTGATCCGCCGTATGGTGCAGGCGATCTTGAAAGGGATTGCCGACACGACAGCCGACCCGGACGAGGCTTTCGAGATCAGCAAGAAGTACGTCGAAGGTCTGGAAGGGGAGACCGCTGCGATTCAGCGTAAGGTGTTAGAGGCGACCTTGCCGTTCTGGGAGATGCCCCAGGGACAGGACCCCGGGAGCAGCCGTCCCGAAGCCTGGGAGAATATGCAGGCCGTGCTGCTGGATATGGGACTGCTGGCAGAACTGTTGGACCTCTCTGCCGCGTATTCAAACGAGTTTGTTCGTCCATAAAGTGAGTTGGGTGCTCGCCAGGCGCAGCTCCGGAGCTGCACCTGGCGAGCACTCCTGGAACAGGAATAGATGAGTGTGGAACCTGTGCTGATCGTCAAGAACCTGAGCCTTACCTTCCCCAACGGGAACGGCGGGCTGCACGTTCTGGAGTGTGTGAGTTTCAGCGTCCGCCCTCAGGAGTTTTTGTGCGTGCTCGGCCCGTCTGGCAGCGGTAAGAGCACCCTGCTGCGCCTCCTGGCCGGGCTGCTGCCAACTTCTCAGGGGGAAGTGATTTATCAAGGCAGGCCTTTGTCCGGGCCGCAGGCCGGGGTGGGTTTTGTCTTCCAGAAGGCAAATCTCATGCCCTGGCGCACGGTGCTGGAGAATATCCTGCTGCCCCTGGAAGTGGGCGAGAGCGCCGGGAAGTTCACCCGCGAGAGCGCCCTGCGCCAGGCGCAGGAGATGGTGGAACTGGTCGGCTTATCCGGTTTCGAGAATGCCTACCCTCGCGACCTGTCCGGTGGGATGGCGCAGCGGGTGGCGATCGCCCGCGCCCTGATCCATGACCCCGATCTGCTCCTGCTCGACGAACCTTTTGGCGCACTGGACGCCCTGACCCGGGAGCGCATGGGCGCCGAACTGCTGCGGATCTGGCAATTGCGGCGCAAAACGGTGGTGATGGTCACCCATTCGATCTCCGAGGCGCTGTTCCTGGCCGATCGCGTTCTGGTGCTCAGCCGCCGTCCCGGCCGGGTGGTCCTGGACCTTGAGGTGGACTTGCCTCGCTCGCGCCCGGAAGATATCCGTTACACGCCCGAATTTGGAGCCCTGGCGCGGCGCTTGCGCGCAGCGATCGAGGAGAGCGGCTCCATCCCGGGGTAAAACCGGACGTATAATCTATTGAGTGTTGGTTATACTTAGGATCTACCGAAAAAGATGGCGGCGTTCCAGCGGGATACGCGGCCACCAGCGCATTGCCGTTAACCATTCTGTCTTCGACTGCATCATTCGAAATCATAGCCTGTCATGGAGAGAGAGCCGATGAAGAAAGGCGTTGTTCTGGTTATTATTCTGGTCCTTCTAGTCATGGCGCCGGGGCTGGGGCGAGCTCAGGAGGCCATCAGCTTGCCGCGGGTGGAGGTGGATCTGTGGCCGGAATACGATCAACCGGCTTTGCTGGTGATCTATCACCTCACTTTACCCCCCAGCGTGCAGCTCCCCGCCGAGATGGCGCTGCGCATTCCTACCAGCGTAGGCGAGCCCAATGCGGTTGCAGCCCTCCAGCCAGACGGGGCCCTGTTTACCGCCCCCTACGAGCGGGAAGTGAGCGGCGATTGGGCGGTCATCCGCTTCCGGGCCACTACCCTTGAGATGCAATTAGAATATTACGATTACGACTTGTCACGAGAGGGAAACCAGCGTCGCTTCACCTATTCCTGGCCGGGCGACTACGCCGTGGACACGCTGGTCTTGCAGGTGCAGCAGCCGTCTGGCGCGCAGGATTTGACCATCTCGCCCCGGTTGGGGAATGCTGTGACCGGCGCCGATGGGTTAATTTACTATTCTTCGAACTTTGGAGCCGTACCTCAGGGTGAGACGTTCGACATTGAAGTGAGCTATACCAAGGTGGGGGATAACCTCAGCGCCTCCTCGGTCGAAGTCCAGCCCAGCGCTCCCATCGACGCCAATACCGCCGGGCGGATGGATCTTTCATCCATGGTGCCCTGGATCCTGGCGGGGCTTGGAGTGTTGCTCATCGCCGGAGGCAGTGTCTGGTATTGGCGGTCGGGGCGTGAGAGTTCTCAGGTGAAAGCTACGTCGCGCCGGCGGCGGCGACCTGCCGCTCCACAGGGGGGCGGGCCGAATCAGGCAGACGAGGCCGGACACGTGTACTGCCACCAGTGTGGCAGGCGGGCCGGCCCTGGCGATCGTTTCTGCCGCACCTGTGGGACGGCCTTACGGGTGTAATCAAAAGCGGGTGAAATTAAATGAAAACCGGGCGGCTTGCGAGCCGCCCGGTTTTTGGACTCCTGAAAACTATTCAAATGGTTGGTCACTCTGCCGGACCTCGGGGCGGGTCATGCCGCTCACATCGCCGCCAAGCGCCTGTATGCTGTCGTACAGGAATTGGAGCACGTACTCGTTGTTGTGAGCGAAAGCGCCCGGATCCTTGGCCACCCAGGTGTAGTTGTAGGCGGCCCGGAGCAGTTCCGGCGTCCAGTTCAAGTAGCGACCATTTTCGCCTTGATCGACCGTACCGTTGTTGTTCGGATCCGCGAACCAGTACGGGTAGCCGGACCCGAACGCGATGGGGGCGCCGGCCGTCTGGTTGGCGTAGTTCCGGATGGCCTGGTAGAGGGAGCGGTGCATGGTCTCGATCTCGAAGTAGACTCCCTCGGTCAGGTTGCCGTCGCCATCATAGTCAACCGCATCTCTCAAGCCCTCCAGGCGGATGTCGTGCAAATCTTCCTGGGTCTGAACACCCTGATGGCAGTTGGCGCACAACTCCACCCGCAGCTCGAGCGCGTGGGGGTCGTGGCATTCAGCGCAGGTGTCGAAGGGCTGGATGTGGACGAAGCGGGTGTTGTACTCGCGGCCCTCATACTCATAAGCGCCGCGCGCTTCCGTACCGAACAGGGTAGCCCCGGCGGCGAAGTAGTGCGGGTTACGGAAGTTCAGCACCTCCGACGGCTCGTTTGGTCCAACCCCGGCCCGGCTGATAGCGGTATCGATGCTGACCTTTGATTCGCGCCCCTGGTGGCACATCATGCACAGGTTGCTCTCCGGGCTGTCGGCGAAGCCGAGCACTGCGCCGCTCGGGAATCTGACCTCCTCCACCTCGAGCACGGTGAAGTCTTGCAGCTCCGTATGGCAGGTTGTGCACTGCAGGTTGTTGCTGGGCGGGACGGAGATGGTATTGCCATCGTTGGCGACGAACATGGGCAGCCCGGCCGCGCTGTGGCAGCGCACACAGGCCGCTTCGACCATCCCGTCTTCATCCCAGTGCCGGAATGCCTCTTCGGTTGAATGGAAATGCCCCGCGTCATCCCGCACCGCGTTGGCCAGATCCACCGGCGTGGAGACCGCCTGGTTCAAATCCTCGATCGAATCGTACAGAAGCTGGACGATGTACTTGGCGTTATGGGCATATTTCCCAGGGTCCTTCTGAGCCACCTGGTAGTTGTAGGCGGCTTTCAGCAGGCGCCCGGTCAGCGTCTTGTAAGCATTGGCGAATGCGGCCTCATCTTCGTCTAACTCGTTATCCGCATCGGTGTCAACGAAGAAGTACGGGTAAGTGCCGGGGTCATAGACGATGCCAGAGCCGGTGACTTCGGTGGCGTACGCCTGCATCGCCTGGAGCAGCATCTCCTCCAGGGTCTGGAGCTCGTAGTAGATCCCTTCTTCGATATCACCGTCTCCGTCATAATCGACCAGCGAACCCTGCATGCGGATGTCGCGCAGCGCTTCCACACTGTCTACCCCGTCATGGCAGGCGGCGCAGGATTCTACCCGGACTTCGAGCGTGTGCGGATTGTGGCACCCGGCGCAAGAGTCATAGTTTTCGACGTGTTCGAACCGCCGGGTGTATACCCGGTTCTCGTACTCGAGCCCACCATGCGCCTCTCCACCATAAAGGGTGGCCGCGGCGGCATAGTAGTGGATGTTGATGAAGCCGATATCGGTGCTGACAGAGTCTGGCTCTGTTGCCAGTCCGGCTCCTTCTAGGGCGGCGAGCACCTGAGCTGTGGAAGCTCGCCCCTGGTGGCACTCCATACACCGGGCGGAGGCGTTCTCCACCGCGATTTCGACCCCTGAGGGGAAGACCACGCTGTTCAAGGTAGATGCGGTGTTGTTGTGGCAGGCGGTGCAGCTAACCACCGTGCCGATCGGCGCGGGGTTGTTGACTTCCCGGAAAGCAGTCCCGTCCTCTCCGAGATAGTCCAGATATCCGGGCGTGCTGTGGCACTTGGCGCATCCCACCGGGATCTCTTGCGGATCTTCTTCGTTCCAATGGACGAAGGCCTCGGCCTCCGCATCGGCATGTGGCGAGTTTTGCCAGGCGTCCAGGAAGGGCGCATCCACCGCCGCTTCCGGCTCAGGGCAGGTAGGACAGTTTGGGCAAGGTGCCGCCGTGGGACACGGCTGTGGTGTTTCGGCTTGAGCTTGCTGATCCACCTCTACTGGTCCCGGCTGGCAGGCCGCAAGCACCAGGGCGAAGAAGATCAGGAGAGCTCCAACAAACAGGTATCTTGTTCTCATGTTCATTCTCCTCTTCATCAAGAGAGACGGCACATTGTGATGACGAAATGTTTTTTTGCCGCTTTAGTTCTTCTGGCCTCACCTCCTTCCACCTGTCCCGCAGCAATTCGTGTGCTTGATACGATCCGTTAAGCACAAAAAGCCTTGGGGACGAACATCAAAGTCCAACCTCTCGCTTGGGATAAATCCCCCAACTATTCTTAGATCCAGTACATATTCACCGGGTAGCGTTGGGTATTATACCCCAATTATGAGCGCAGGATGAGCAATTCCCCCTCATCCGATTGGCTTATTACCCTAAAAAAGGATCCTCCAGACGCAGCAATGTTTTGCCCGGCTGGATTAATCCTGGTTGAACCCTGGTTCTGGTCGTTTATATTTCCTCCCACCTTGCACTACTCGCTTATCCCGGCGTTTTCGCCCTCGAAGGTTACTCCTCTGGCGCGCCGGCTTCGATCCAGGCGATCACCGCATCCAATTCGCTGGCGGTTAACTGCCCGGGATGGTCGCCGGTTTGCTGGATCTGCACCAGCACGCTGTCCTGCGGCTCTCCGGGGATGATCGCCGGGCCGCTGACTCCACCGGCGAGCAACCCCTCATAAGTGGCCAGAGACAGCTCGCCGAAAGATCCCTGCACATGACACGTACCGCAGCGCCCGGCGAACAGTTGGGCGAAGCCCTGTTCCCAGGATATGAGCGGCGGGGCCTCCCCGGGAAGCGGTGTAGCCGTCGGCAGCGGGGTGGGCAGCGGGGTCGGTGTGATCGGGACAAAGACCTGTGCCGTTTCTCCAGGAGGCACAAAAGAGAGCGCCGTCTCTTCGAAGGTGACGAACCTGAACAGCCCATACGTGAAGATCAGCAGCAGCACTACGGCGAACGGAAAAAACGCTCTTTCTCGCTTGCGTATCACCTCCGGCGGCGGTTTGATCCCGGCGCGCCCGGCTTCAATCTCGGCCAGTTCTGCCGGATGCTCGTCTTCCATCTCTTCCCGGGTGAGCACTCCGGTGAACATGCTCTTGTTAAAGGTGCGGATGTGGACGTGGTAAAAATGCCACAGGATAATGGCCAGAACGGCCAGCAGCGCTTCGCCGCCATGGGCGGCTTTGGCTGCCGGCACGAATTCCCCGGGCAGTAGCTGAGTGGTGGCGATCGGATTCCACATCATAAAACCGGTGATCGCCATGATCAGCGTGCCCCACACCACAGCCAGATACTCCATTTTCTCGGCATAGGAGTAGCGCCCGTAGTATGCTTTTCGCTTGCGCCGGCCCAGATAGAACATCACATCGTCGATCAGGTGGCGAAAGTCAGATGGTAGGGGCAGCATCGACAGGGAAGAGCGCAGCACGAGCAGCCGGTACAGGACGGCCACGATGTGGTAAGCGCTCACCGCCATGAGCACCACCGCCGCCCCGCGGTGGACGATGCGCGTTCGCTCGATATTGCCAATCAGGCTAATGATCCCCTGTGAGATTGGGGAAGCGGCAAATTTCTGCACCAGGCCGGTGATGCCCAGCGTGGTGAACGAAACGAGCAGGATGAAGTGCTCGATCCGCTGTGACAGGCTAAAGCGGGTGTATACCTCTTCTTCCTTTTCGGCTGTTTCGGCTTGGGCCGGCTCAACAGGGATGCTACTCGTCATCGTTTTGGCTCCTCGGCGTCATCCTCGCTGCCTGGTTCACCAGTCGTCTCCCCCGGTTCTTCTTCCATTTCCTCTTCGACTTCAGGTTCCTCAACCACCGGTATCTCGGCCTCCAGGGGGCCGGTCGCCGGTTGTTCCGCTTCAGACTGCTCAACTTCAGACTCGGTTGATGGGTTTCCTACAGCCGCTCTGTCCTCGATATCTGTCGCTGTAGGCGCTGCCGGGGCGGCCGTACTTCCCGCCCGCTCCCCTTCGACGGGTTTCCGGCGCCCGGCAAAGCGGCGCAGGTGTTTCCCTGCATCCATCACCACCAGTACGGCCATCCCTCCCAGCACTGTGGGGATGAAAAACTTGTAGAAAATATCCACCCAGAAGACGATCGGGTAGCGCTCGGGCGAGGGGATATAGTGGGAGAGCCAGGCGGTAGGGAAGTTCTCCGTCGCGTCCGGATGGCAGATCTGGCAGCGGGCCAGCAGGTTTTCCCGGATTTGCAGACCGTACTCCGGATCATCGGTGCGCTTGATATTGTGGACCCCATGACAATCGAAGCATACCGGTTTATTGACCTCCTGATCGGGGTGCTCTTTGGCGAACAGGGTGATGGTTGTCCCGTGGAAATCGGCCACATAGGTGTCCAGCACCTGAGTCGAGATCCCGTACTGGTCCATGATTTCCGGGTCCGTGTGGCAAGATGCGCAGATCTCCGGGGAGCGCAGGCGGAAGGCGCTGGTGGTGGGATCTTCGATCGAGTGCACCCCGTGGCAGTCGGTGCAGGTAGGCACGTTAGGATCTCCGCCTTCGAGCAGCGCTTCACCATGAACGCTCTCGGCGTAGGCGCTGTAGATCTCGAAATGGCAGTTGGCGCAAGTTTGTGGGACCCAAACCCGGGTATTGGCCAGGTGTTCCCGGCTCGGTCCGGGTTCTGTCAGGCGGCGCGTGAGGTGAGCGGTGTGGCAGTCGGTGCACACGGCTGCGTCCAGGTTTCCCGCTGCCTGCGCGGCGGTGTGCACGCTGTCCTGGTAGTCTTGGAACTGGGCCGGGTGGCAGTACGCGCACAGGGAGAACAGTTGCAGTTCAGCTTCTCGTTCACTGCCGGCAGTAAACGGCGGGTGCGGGTAGTCCCCGACCCCCCGGTGGCACTGCACACAGGCGTACCCCTGTTCGCCGTGCACCGATCGGGAGAACAACTCGGCCGGCACGTACAGGCTCCACTCCTCTCCGTTTTCCAGCTCCATCGATAACCCGGGGTTGCTGTGGCAGCGCAGGCAGGTTTCATTGGGGATCGAAAGGTCAGGGATCGCGGTCTCCTGGGCGGCCGGCGCATCCGGCCCACCGGCTTGCGTGATGTGCGGGAGGGCGAACAGCGCCAGCCCGGTGGCGAGCGCCGCCGCCAGGAGCGCCGCGGTGGCCAGGACCAGGCGGTTCGCGCTCATCGCACCCCTTCTCCCTGCTCCACCTGTCCCGGACTCCTCCCCGAGCTAACGGCCGGATTCGCCGGCTCGTTGGTCAACCGTTCGAATTCCCGCCCGTGATACTCGCGCATCTCGCGCTCCGAGAGCCTGCCGGTGAAAATGCTCAGGTTCAGGCGCTCTACGTGGACGTGGTAAAAGTGCCAGATGATGAGGAAAATGGTGGCAATGATCGCCTCATCGCTGTGGGCGAGCTGGGCGGCCGGTATCGTCGACCCGGGGAAGATATACGTCCACTGGATTGGGAACCACAGGATGATCCCGGTGATCACCATGATCCCGATCGCCATGAACAGGAACCAGTAGGTGAACTTCTGCTCGAAATTGTATTTTCCGAAGGCCGGCTTCTCCCGGCTGATGAACAGCAGGTATTTAACCATTTGCCAGGCGTCGCGCACATCTTGCCAGTTCGGGAAGATGGCAGTGGACAACCTGCCTTTTGTCATCAGATAAATCCCGTGGGCCAGGTGATAGATCACCTCCAGGATCAGCGCCACCGCGGCAATGTGATGGATGCGCCTTACCAGGAAAATCCGATCTGGTTCGGTCAGGACTAAATGCCCCCAAAGCTCGAAATACTTCTGGGGCAGCCCGGTGAGCAGCAGGATGGTGAAAGTAACCATCAGCAGGCCGTGTTCCCAGCGCTGCGCCAGGGTGAACCGCTGGAAATAGCGCTCGATGCGCACGGGGGCCCTGGTGGCAGTCGCTTCCGGACGGTACATCTCAGGCGGGGTAGCAGACTTTCCCTGGGGTGGTTGGTTGACGCTCATTCCAGGCTTCTCCTCACCCGCGCCACCGTCTGGCGCAGGATTTGCAGCAGGACGTAGATGGCGGACACTACAAGAACTGAATAGGCAAAATAGTTGTAGAAGGCTTCCGTGTAGAAGACGAACGGAGTCTCTTCCAGGCTGATTTCGGTGTGGCCGGTCCAGGCGCTGACGAACAACGGGCCCGCCGATGGGTGGCACTGCTGGCAGGTGCTCAGCAGGTTCTCCTCAGAAACCCTCGAAGCCGGATTATCCGTGCTGAGGATATCGTGGACCCCGTGGCAGTCGGTACAGACGGCGCTGTTGTGCCACAGGTTAGGCCAGCGGGCCTGGAAAACCCGCACGTCCACTCCGTGCCAGGAGAGGTCGTAAGTGCTGTAAACGTCTGCCGGCAGCCCGTATTTTGCCATCAGCTCCGGGTCAGCGTGGCAGCCGGCGCACAGTTCGGGCGTCTCCACCCGGAAGATCTCCGTTCGCGGGTCGTGGATTGCATGCACACCGTGGCAGTCGGTGCAGACCGGCACATCGGGGTTATCCTCCTCGATCAGGGCCGCCCCGTGCACGCTGTTCTCATACTCCGCATAGATGTCCTGGTGGCACTGGCCGCATGTAGTCGAGATGCGCGCCCGGGGCTGGTCGAGCGGCTGGATGTCGTGCGCTCCGTGACAGTCCACGCAGATGGGGGCTTTGAGATTCCCCTGTTGGAGGATTTCGGCGTGGATGCTGTCCTGTGTTTCTTCGTACCTGTCCCGGTGGCAGCGCTGGCATGCCTGGTAGTAGGACATCTGCAGTTGGCGATGGTTCTCGAAGTCGATGGGCGGGTGCGGGTAAGTGTCGATGTCGGTGTGGCAGGCGCCGCACTCGATGCCGAGCGGGCTGTGCACCGAGGTCGCCAATACTTCAGGAGAAATATGCAGCGAGACGGTCTCCCCGCTGGGCAGTGTCAGGCTCAAATCGGGGTTAGCATGGCACGACAGGCAGTATTCCTCGGTCGACTGCGGCGGTTCGTCCTGGGCCAAGGCGCCTGTGGCGAAGGCGAGGCTGAGCATGACAACGAGCAGAAGGGCCGCGAGCAGAGGCGCTGTGGTGTTGCGGTGACTAAACCTTGCCATGCAAGACTTCTCCTTCAGAATTGAGGTTGTTAGCCTGCTCTGTCTCTCCGTTTGGGGGCTGAGGGGGCGGTTCTTTGACCCAACCCAGCCGTTTCAACAGATAAGAGATTCCCAGCATGATGAACAGCGGCACAGCACAGCGCAGCACGAACATCAGCGCGATGATGACTGGATTGACCTCGTTCATAGACGGCCCCCCGGATGCATACTAAGGCTCCGTTACTGGCTCTTGCTCTGGCTCGTCCTCGGGCTCTGGCGTTTGAATCATGTGGTAATCGACCGCGTTTTCCCTGAGCTGCGCTTCGGGCCGGGGCACCCCGGTCAGCGGGTTGTGGCATTGGCGGCAGGCGAAATCGAGCGTGATCTGGTTGGTGATGATCTTACCCTCCGCATCCAACTGGCTCATCTGATACGGATAGATCCCCACCGCATGCGTTTGCACGTCCGCGGTGTAATACTCTGGAACCCCCCAGGCGCTTTGGATCAGGTGAGGCATGTGGCAGCGTGCGCAGGTGATGCCCAATGCCTGGTGTACCTGCACCTTTTGGAAATGGGCCTGCTGGAAATGGCAGTCCCCACATTCGATCCTCAAAATCGGCTCATTCGCCTCTTGCAGTTGAACCACCCCCGCATGTGGGTCGTGGCAGCGGACGCAATCCAGCGCCTGGTGCTTGCCCTGGAACATACCCCCATATTGGTCCTGGTGCAAAATAAAGGTTTCGCCGGTCTCTCCCGGTGGCCCGGCGACGTGGCATCCCTCACAGGCCTCCGCATCCCGATCGACCAGCATTTGGATCGCCTGCGGGTTCTGCGCGTGTAGACTGCCCGGCCCGTGGCAGGCTTCGCATTGCACGCCCGGTTCAGCCCAACTTCCACTGATCCCCGGCAGGCCGTCCTGGTTGCCGTTCGGTGAAAAACCGGTGGTATGGCACTCCCCACAGGAGTATGCCATCTCCGCCTCGCCAGAATGGAACGAAACCCAACCCCCATCCACGCCCAGTTGCTCGTTGGGCAGATTGTACTGGTTGGTAAAATCTTCCGACTCACCGGTGATCAGATAGCCCTGGCTGTCGAGGAACTGCGCCTTCCACCGGTATCCGCCGATTACGTAGCTGATCTCGTCCCAGGAGTATCCTTCGGGTGGGTTGGGCACCCTGGAGTGAGGGTAATCTGGGGGCCGCCCGTCGATGACCGGACTCAGGATCCACGCGTGCCCAGACTGGCGGAAGATTTCAGCAATATCCGCATGGCATCCGGAGCAGGTTTCGCTGCCAATGTATTCAGCATTGAACGCGGGGGACGGTGCGCCCGGCTCTCCCGTAGGCCCAGGCGGCCCCTGGGGCCCTTCCGGCCCTGCCGGCCCTGCCGGTCCTGGGGGACCGGCCTCACCAGCTGGTCCCGCACAGGCGGTTAACAGGTAGACAAAGCTAATCACGATTAGCAGGATCGCCAGCCGACTTGCCTTCATTGCACCTCCCACCGTTTTGTGCAGTTCGCTTGATGAGTGTCCCCTTATTCGTTAAGAGACCAGGAAGGTCGATCCGGATGTACCCAGCGCATATATAAATATCCTGCCTGGTGTAATGGTCCCCCCACCGTTCGACGTGAGAATCGGACATTAATGTCCAATTACACGCCGCAATTGTACCCTATAGTGTTATAAAAGTTAAGGAAAAATGAGTTATTTATACCATCCGGATGCCGGAAGGGTCTTACCAGGTCGGATTTGTAGCAACGATCTTCTTTCGACCGCTGATTGGACGTACAATTGGGTTCATTATCCTAATATTAATCCACGTTAATGTCAAGATGAATAGTCATTTAAGCCCAATATGCTGTACAATTATCACAATCCGAAGATTGTAGAAATCAAGAACAGGTCAATTTGCAGCTCACAAACACTCAGGTCGCTCTGGTCCTGATCTTCTTTATTTATGGGCTGGCTTTCTTCAGTATGGGCCTGGCCCTTATGCTGGAGACCAGCCGATCCCCGCGCCTGGCCGAGCGGCGGATTCTACGCCCGCTGGCTGTGTTCGGCTTGCTGCACGGTGTGCACGAGTGGATCGAGATCATCTTCCTGCAGGGCGTCTGGCTCTCAACCGCCTTCCCTTTCCAACTGGCAGCCGCCCGGGTTTTCTGGTTGGCGATTTCTTTTCTCCCCCTGGTGGTGTTCGCGGTGATCACGTTCACCTCACCGAGCGTTCGCGCCCGAATCCCGGCTTTGCTGGGATTCTGCTTCCTGGCTGCTTACCTGGCGTCCTCCCTGATCACCGGGGTTCGCTTCCCGGAGCAGCTCCTCGCCCGGATGGACGCCCTGGCACGCTATCTGCTGGCCGTACCCGGCGGCCTGCTGGCCGGGTGGGCGCTCGAGACCCTCGGCCGGCAAGCCAGGCGGGAGGGGCGGGTTGGCCTGGCCTGGCGTTTTACGGGGGCTGCATTGGGCTTTGTTCTCTACGGCCTCACGCAGTTATTCGTCTCCCCCGCCGGCTTCTGGCCCGCGAATTGGTTGAACACCGGCGTCTTCCAGGCAGCGGCCGGTTTCCCGGTGCAGCTCCTGCGGGCGGCGGCCGCGGTTTGGATCACTATTTGCCTGCTCCAGGCGATCCAGATCGTGGAGCGGGAACGAGAGAAGGAACTGTGCGAGGCCCAAGAAGGCCGCCTGGAAGCCCTGGAGCGGGTGCAGCGTGAACTGGTCGAGCGCGAGGCGCTGCGCAGCGAGCTGCTCCGCCATATCGTCCTGGCACAGGAAGACGAACGGAGGCGCATCGCCCGCGAATTGCACGACGACGCGGCCCAACTGTTGACCGGCTTCAGCCTGAACCTCGCCGCCCTCCGCGACTCGGTCTCGGATGATTCCCGGGTCCAGGAGCTGATCGGCCGGCTGCAAGATCTGAGCCGTGAGATCTCCCAACGCGTGTATCGCCTGATCCACGACCTGCGCCCGGCCCAGTTGGACGATTTGGGCCTGTTCCCCGCGCTGCGCTCCCTGGCCAGCGAAGAGCATAAGCGGACCGGCCTGTGGGTAACTGTGAGCCTGGCGGGCCGCCCGCGCCGGTTGGACTCCGTGGTCGAGACGGTGTTCTATCGGGTAGCCCAGGAGGCTCTTTCCAACACAGCCCGTCATTCGGGCTCTGAAACGGCGGACGTGCAGCTTATATTCACCGATCAAAAAGCCCTGCTGCGCGTCTGCGACGAAGGTTCAGGTTTCGACCCCCTGGCGGACCTGCGGCCTCCGAAAGGCTGGGGGTTAGCGGGCATGCGCGAACGGGCCGAGTCGATTGGCGCGATCTTCCGCCTCCAATCCGCTCCTGGGCAGGGGACGGTGGTTGAAGTGGAAGTGAATACGCCTAGTGGAGCGCAGCTCCACCGTGAAGGTGCGCTTCACCGTGAAGCGGCCATTCACCCAGAGATTGAGGAGAAGTGAGATCGATGAGCATTCGTTTAATGCTGGTTGACGATCACCAGGTGGTACGCACGGGGCTCAAGTCGTTCCTGGAAGCGCAGGAAGGTCTCCAGGTGGTTGCAGAAGCGAGCAATGGGGAAAGCGCCCTGCGCCTGGTGCAGGAACTGCGGACGCAATTCCTGCGTCCGGATGTGATCGTCATGGACATCACCATGCCCCAAATGGACGGGCTGCAGGCCACCCGTCTTCTGCGCCAGGCCTGCCCGGAATGCCAGGTGTTGGCGCTCACGGTCCACGAAGATAAGCAGTATTTCTTTGAGATGCTGGCCGCCGGCGCTGCGGGCTATGTCACCAAACAGGCAGCCGCCGAGGAACTGGTTGCTGCAATCCGGGCGGTAGCGGCGGGCAACGTATATCTGCAGCCGGCGTTGGCCGGCTGGCTTCTCGAGGACTATCGCCGGTTGGCGGCAGAGGCCGCCAAAAGCGTTGGCAGCGAAGGGGGTAATCCCGCTGCCGAGGCCGGGCTCGACGTGCTCAGCGGACGCGAGCGCCAGGTGCTGGAACTGGTTGCCGAGGGTCGCACCAACACCCAAATCGGTGAAGAATTGGGGATCAGCCCCAAGACAGTGGCCCGCCACCGTGAGCGGATCATGAAAAAACTGAACCTGCACTCCAGCACGGCGCTGGTCAAGTTCGCCATTCGCCAGGGATTGATTGACGTATACTCAGACGCCGAATGAAAGGTGTGGGTCATGGCGCTCCTCACCCGGCCGCTGCCTGATACCCGATGTTTTTCAGGCCGGTGCTGCCGGCTCCTGTCGCGTACCGGTGAAGCGCGCGCTCCATTTCAATTCCGCATACTCTTGTGCATTAATAATTTCTTTCTCATAGTGTTTTTTTCGGTATCTCAGGTTCTCTTAATCTTCCTATGACAGAATTCAGAAGCGGGTTTAGCGTTTACCGAATAATAGCTGTGGATCGAATCGGAAGCATGGAGGTAAATTCTTAGTCATGGAACAAAGTGCGACCATCAACACGAGTTCAGCCAGCCGGATTAAATTCATTGTCGGAGGACTGATAATCATTGCGGCGGTAATTTATCTGATCGTCTCCTCCACACAGGCAAGCGCTCAATATTTCCTCACCATCAGTGAAATGCAAGCCCGGTCTGATGAGCTCGTTGCCAGTGGGCAGATCATTCGAGTCTCTGGCGCTGTGATCGGTGATACCATCGATTATGATCCTCAAAATATGATTCTGAAATTTACCGTGGCAGACATCCCCGGCGATAACAGTGAAATCGAAGCTCAGGGTGGGCTGGCGAAGGTTCTCCACGATGCGGTCGTCGATCCTAACCGGACCCGGATCCAGGTGGTCTATAATAATGTGATGCCCGATTTGCTCCGGGACGAGGCTCAGGCGATTATGACCGGCTACCTGGGCCAGGACGGCGTCTTTCACGCCGACGAACTACTGCTGAAGTGTCCGACCAAATATGAGGAAGCTGTCCCTGAACAAGCGGGTAGCTGAGGTCGTTGTGGCTTGTCGGTTATGCTGAAATCGATGCTGGCGTAAACCAAAGACGCAGCAGCAGGCTCGTTCCAGGTTTACGTCAGTTTGTGTTTAGTTCGCGTGGGGGTGTAAACTGCCGGCAGTTTACACCCCGCAGGTGCGCAAGGACGTGCCAACGGGCTGGAGGATTAGCGGAGAGGATTCATGGTTGCAAACTTTGGTTTTGGGGCTTTAGTCATCACTTTCTTGATCTCAATCTATGGCATCGTGGCCGCGGTCTATGGGGCCACCCGTCGCAATCATGCCTGGGTGGAGAGCGCCCGCCTGGCCATGCTGCTCACTTTCCCGCTGCTCACCCTTTCGGCCTTGAGCCTGATCTATTTGTTGGTGAACAACCACTACGAGGTCGAATTCGTCGCCGCGGTGACCAGCCGCAGCATGCCGCTGTACTTGAAGGTCACCGCCTGGTGGGGGGGGCAGGCCGGTTCGCTGGTCTTCTGGTCCTGGCTGATGTCGGCCTTCACTTCCGCCGTCACCTTGCGTAAGTGGGACCGTGACCGGGAATTTCTTCCCTGGGTGATCGTCGTTTCCCTGATCACGCTGGCCTTTTTCCTGCTGCTGATCGTGTTCTTCGAGAACCCCTTCGCCCGCATCTGGCAGACCCCCTCCACTATAACCGTCAGCATGTTCCAACCCGCCAATTCGGTGCTGCTGGTACAGCCCGATGGGCGCGGCCTCAACCCCCTCCTGCGCCACCCCGGGATGATCATCCATCCGCCCATGCTCTACCTGGGCTTTGTCTCCTTCGTCATCCCCTTCGCCTTCGCCATCGCCGCCCTTGCCACCGGAAGGACGGATGACCGCTGGATCCGCATCACCCGCCGCTGGACCCTGGTCGCCTGGCTGTTCCTCTCCCTTGGCCTGCTGCTGGGCGGTCGCTGGGCTTATGATGTCCTCGGTTGGGGTGGTTACTGGGCCTGGGACCCGGTGGAAATCGCGGCCTTTATGCCCTGGCTCACCGGGACCGCCTTCCTGCACTCGGTCATGATCCAGGAAAAGCGTGGGATGCTCAAGCACTGGAATATGGTGCTCATCATCCTCACCTATTGCCTGGTCATCTTCGGCACCTTCCTCACCCGCTCGGGCGTGCTCTCGTCTGTGCATGCCTTCGCCCAGAGCGAAATCGGCCCCCTGTTCTTCGCTTTCATCGGCCTGACCTTCATGGCTTCGATGGCGCTCCTGCTGCGCCGTTGGGATGAATTGAAGTCCACCTCTCACATGACTTCGCTCCTCTCCCGCGAAGCGCTCTTCTTGCTCAACAACCTGCTCTTCCTCGGCATCCTGGTCATCTGTTTCTGGGGTGTGATCTTCCCCCTGATCTCCGAGTTGGTCACCAACCAGAAAGTGACCGTCGGCCCGCCCTTCTACGAGCGGGCGACCGGCCCCCTGTTTGCCGGCTTGCTGCTCTTGATGGGGGTCGCTCCCTTGGCCGCCTGGCGTCATTCCACCGCCAAGACCCTGGGGAAAGCGATCTGGAAACCTGCCCTTTTCTCGGTTGTCATCCTGGTCGTGATCTTCCTCTCCGGCGTGCGCCATTGGGCCGCCCTGCTCAGTTTCTGGCTGGCCGCCTTCGTCTCCTCGGTCACCCTCTACGAGTTCTGGCGCGGTGCGCTGGCCCGGCATCGCAAGTCTGGAGAGAGTCTCCCATTGGCCCTGTGGAACCTGGCCGGGCGCAACCGCCGTCGCTACGGTGGCTATATCATCCACCTGGGTGTGGTGTTGATGGCGGTCGGGATCATCGGCATTGAGATGTTCCAGACCGAGACCCAGGGGACCCTCGCCCAGGGCCAGAGCATGGATTTGGGTGAGTACACCATCCGTTACGATTCTCTGGCCGAATGGGACGCGCCCGGTGGCCGTAACGTCGCCCGCGCGGTGGTCAGCGTCTTTAAGCGCGGCCAATATGCCGGCGAACTGCACCCTCGCCGGGACTACTACTACGAGGCCCAGCAGCCCATGACCATCCCCGGCGTACGCAGCACCTGGGAAGATGACTTTTACGTGCTCCTCGTCGACTGGCAGCCGATCTCTTCTCAAGGCGCGACCTTCAAGATCTACCACAACCCGCTGGTGAACTGGCTGTGGTTGGGCGGCCTGGTCTTTATTTTGGGGACCTTTGTCGCCGCCTGGCCTGACAAAGATCCCGAGCGGGTCCCCGCGGCCGCACGCCGTTCAACTTACGTTCAGGCGAAGGCATAGCCCCCCGGCCGGTTTGCCTGTTGAATAGATGGCAAAGGACAGATGATGAACCGGAACTTATATTTCGCCCTGCTGTTAGCTCTGGCAATCGCCCTCATTCTGGCCTCCGCAGCCCTGGCCCAGGACAACCCGCCTCCACAGCAGGCGATCACCGATGACCAGATCAACGCCGTTGCCAGGGAGTTATACTGCCCGGTGTGCGAGAATATTCCCCTGGATGTTTGCCCCACCCAGGCCTGCGCCGAATGGCGGGATCTGATCCGCGAAAAATTGGCTGCCGGCTGGAGCGAAGATCAGATCAAGCAGTATTTCGTGGATCAGTTCGGCGATCGGGTGCTGGCCACGCCACCCGCGCGCGGCCTCAATTGGCTGGTATATATCGTGCCGCCGGTAGCGATCCTGGCCGGAGTGTATCTACTTTACCGGGCCTTCCTCGCCTGGAGACGGCCGCTGCCTGAAGTCGCCAGCGAGGTGACGGAGAGCTTGCCTGCGGACGATGAATACGTCCGCCGTTTGGAGGAAGAACTGCGCAAGATGTAGCCGGTGGGTGGTCCCCGGAATCAAGTGCATCTGTGGAAGAAAGTTTACCGAGGAGACTGGTGGAGTTTATGGAGAGGGAAGCAAACCTGCAATCGCTAGCTGAAGACGCCGAGGGGACGTCACCCGCGCCTCGCAGCCTGCGCTGGGGACGGTTGTTCGCCTGGGGCGGGCTGATTCTGCTGTTGGTCATCGTCGGCCTGGGCCTGGCACGCGTCCAGCAAGGACCGGTATCCGTCGGTCAGAGGGCGCCCACCTTTACCCTGACCACTTTCGATGGCCAACAGATCGACACCGAGGCGCTGCGCGGCAAGGTGATCGTCGTAAATTTCTGGGCTTCCTGGTGCAAACCTTGCGAGCAGGAAGCGGCCGACCTGGAAGCCGCCTGGCGACAGTACCAGTCGCGGGGCGATGTGGTCTTCATCGGCGTGGATTGGACGGATACCGAGACCAAGGCTTTGGCTTATTTAGACCGCTTCGGAATCACCTACCCCAACGGGCCGGACCTGGGCACCCGTATTTCACAGGTGTATCGTATTACCGGCGTTCCCGAGACTTACTTCATCGGTCCGGATGGCAAACTGACCTATTTCAAGAAGGGGCCATTCACCAGCCTGAGTGAAATTCAGAGAGCAATTGACTCCATACTGGAGAACTGATTTATGGATCTTGGTTCGATCTTTCTCATCCTCGCCCTGCTCGTTGTTGTGAGCCTGTTCATCAGCCGCCCGTTCTTCGACCAGCGAGCGTTCCGCACCTCCGGGCCGGTGAGCGAGGAAGAGCATGAATTATCTTTCCTGTTAGCGGAGCGTGACCGCCTGCTGAATGCCCTACAGGAGCTGGATTTTGACTATGCTTTGGGCAAAATCCCGGAAGAAGATTACCCACTCCAACGGTCCGTCCTGCTCCAACGCGGGGCGGATGTGCTTCGCAAACTGGATGCGATCGAACCGGACCTGAAAGGACAGAACGCTGAGGATCGCATCGAGGCGATGATAGCCGCTCGGAGAGCTGACGCCGGCCGGGTCAGAACCGCGGCCTCGAGAGCAGTGGCTGCCGGCGGGCCTGCGCTTGCTGAAGATGACCTGGAAGTGCTGCTGGCCAACCGTCGCCGCCAGCGGCAGGAGAAGGCAGCCGGTTTTTGCCCCCAGTGTGGTGGCCCGGTGCATATGTCGGATCAATTTTGCCCCAAGTGCGGGTGTTCGGTGAAAAACTAGCGGCTTTCGGGGCGCAAATTATCCCCACTGATCTCATTGCCTGGCCATCCCACCGCTGGTCGAGGAATTCGATGAAACGTTCTTTGCCCTTCATTCTGATCACCCTGGCGTTCTTTCTCACAGCTTGTAATGTTTCCCTGGCTGAAGATATCACCCCTCCTCCCGGCTACCAGCCGCCCGCCGGACAGGCCCAGCCTGTGGCAGTGAGCGGCCCTGTATTCCCTCCTGTGCCACCCGACCCGGCCAATGGGCAGCCAATCTACGCTGAGAAATGCGCCCCCTGTCACGGCGAATTGGGTTTGGGCGATGGGCCGCAGGGAAACGAGCTCCCCAACCAACCTGCTCCCCTGGGCAATGCAAATTTCGCCCGCCAGAAGACCCCCGCCGAGTGGTATAACATCGTCACCCAGGGCAACCTGGACGCTTTCATGCCCCCCTTCAACAGCCTCTCCGATCGTGAGCGCTGGGATGTGGTTGCCTACAGCTTCAGCCTGAGCATGCCACAGGACAGGCTGGATCTGGGGCGAGAAGTGTATGAGGCAAACTGCGCCTCCTGTCATGGCCCGCAGGGCTTCGGTGATGGCCCGGACGCGGCGGCTTTAGACACCCCCTTGCCGGATTTCAGCAACCCAGAATTTATGGCGGAAACGACCATCGCCGGCTTCTACCAGGTGGTCAGTGAGGGCTCCAGCTCGATGCCAGCGTTCGCCGGGGAGTTGAGCGAAGACCAGCGCTGGTCGGTGAGCGAATATGTGCGTTGGCTCAGCTTTGCCGCCGGGCAGGCCGGGCAGGTAGCCGCTGCTCCTCTGGGCGGCACGGCCGAGGCCACCACGCTCCCCCCCAAAGCCACTCAATCCCCCGAGAGCAGCCTGACCCAGCCCCTCACCTCCACCGCAGTGATGACCGGCACCGTCCCCGGCATAAACATGGGCGTGGTGCAGGGCACGGTGACCAACGCCAGCGGCGGCGATGTCCCCGAAGGGGTTGAGGTGACTCTACACGGTTTCGATCAGATGCAGATGGCCGCCACGCTGACGACTACGACCGGCGCCGACGGCGTTTACCGCTTTACCGGCGTGGAGATGCCGGAGGGACGCGCCTTCCTGGCCACACTCGAATATCAGGGCGCTACCTATGGATCGGAGATCGGCCGGGTCCAGGCGGGCACCGAGCAGGTGGATCTGCCCATTGTCGTTTATGACACCACCACAGATCGCTCTGTCCTGGTTGTCGATCGCTTGCACCTGTTCTTCGAGTTCTTAGACGAGCAGACCGTGCGGGTGATCGAACTATATATTGTCTCCAATACGAGCACAAAGACGGTCGTCTCGCCTGGGGAAGGGGAGCCAACCCTGGAGTTCTCCCTGCCTGAAGGTGCGGTGAATCTTCAGTTCCAGGACGGCGCCCTTGGGGACCGGTACGTTCAGACCAACACCGGTTTTGGGGATACGCTCGCCGTGCGCCCCGGATCAGGCAGCTACCAGGTGTTGTTTGCCTATGAAATGCCTTACAACCGCCGCCTGGAGATCTCCCACCCGGTGCAGCTACCCACCAACGCGGTCGTGGTGCTGGTCCCCGAGGGCAGCGTCAAGGTCGATGGAGAAGACCTGGTCGACGCGGGTGTGCGCCCGGTAGAAGGCACCGAGTACCGCATGTACAACAGCGCCGGGTTGGCCGCAGGTGAATCGGTCGATCTGGTGGTTACCGGACGCCCGACCGGTGTGGGAGCGACTCTATCGACCGGCTCGACCTCGAACCTCCTCGTTGGCGTAGGAGCACTTGGAGTCGCGCTGGTCGCCGCCGGAGTATACCTGTATCGCCGCAGCCAGCGCCTCGGTGACGAAGAAGAGTGGATCGATGAGCAAGCTCCGGCGAGTATGGAGGGGGAAGAAGAGGATGCGGACACGCTGATGGATGCCATCCTTGCCCTGGACGACCTGTACAAGGCTGGGGAGCTTCCGGAAGAGGCGTATCTGCAGCGGCGGGCCGAGCTCAAAGCCCGGCTGAGGGAACTGATGGAGTGACGATCGGGTTGGGAGGCTGGCGTAATCAGTCAAACGACCGATCATGCCAGGCACAGACGCCTACGTCACAGAGCGACGGATATGATTGAAGTACGTAAGCTGATCAAACGGTTTGGGCTGAAGACGGTATTGCGCGGGCTGGATTTCCGGGTGGAGCCTGGGGAGTTTGTGGCCTTATTGGGGCCGAACGGGGCGGGGAAGAGCACCTTCCTGCGGATCCTATCCTCGTTGAGCCGGCCGACGCTGGGGGATGTGCGCATAGCCGGCTATCGCCTACCGGAACAGGCCGGCGCGGTCAGGCGCCGCCTGGGTGTGGTCTCGCACCAGCCCCTGTTGTATGGCGACCTGACGGCGGAGGAAAACCTGCGCTTCTACGGGCGGATGTACGGCGTGCTCAACCTGGATGAGCGCATCGATCAGGTCCTGGAAATCGTCGGGCTTGCAGCTCGTCGCCGTGACCTCGTCCGCACCTATTCGCGCGGCATGCAGCAGCGCCTGGCGATCGGCCGGGCCGTCCTCCACGATCCGGAGGTCATGCTGTTCGATGAGCCGCATACCGGCCTGGACCAGGATGCCAGTGAGATGCTGGACCGGGTTTTGCGAGAAGTGGCTGCCCGCGGGCGCACCGTCGTCATGACCTCGCACGACCTGGCCCGGGTGGGGGATCTGGCTTCCCGCTTCGACGTGCTTTCCCGCGGCGTCATTGCCGCCTCCATTTCCCGCTCCCAGATCGAACCGGACGCCCTGCTTGGCTTCTACCGCCAGACGCTGCTGGAGGGCAGCAGAAATTGAAGACCGACCTCGAGCTTGAAACCACCCCTCGGGCGAACCGTTTAAGCCCTTCCTCTGGCTACTTACGCTCCATTGGAGCTGTGGTCTGGAAGGATCTGGCTGCTGAACTGCGCAGCCGGGAGCTGATCTCGGCCATGCTGGTCTTCGCACTGCTGGTGATCCTCATCTTCAACTTCGCTCTGGAGCTGGAATCGCGTGCTCGAGAGAGCCTGACTTCCGGGGTCCTGTGGGCGACCTTCGCTTTCGCCGGGACCCTCGGGCTGAACCGCTCGATGGCCATGGAGAAGGACCGCGCCTGCCTGGATGGGCTGCTGCTGGCGCCGGTGGATCGCAGCGCCATTTATTTTGGCAAAGCCATCGGCAATCTGATCTTCATGTTCCTGGTCGAGGCGATTGTCCTGCCGGTATACAGCATCCTCTATAACGTGAATCTGTTCAATGGGGGACTCATCCTGGTCATCTTCCTGGGTTCTTTCGGGTATGTCGTCGTGGGCACTCTGCTCTCCACCATGGCAGTCCAGACGCGCACCCGGGATGTGCTCCTTCCCATCCTGCTGTTCCCCATCATTATTCCGGTCATCATCGCTTCGGTGAAGGCCAGCGCCGGCTACCTGCAGGGCCTGGACATGATCGATATCCGCCCCTGGCTGAACCTGCTCATCGTTTACGACGTGATCTTCACCGCGGTCGCGTTCATGGTCTTCGACTTCATCGTCGAAGAATGAGCCCGGTTACATTCGCTTGATTTCAGGAGTATTTAATGGAACCAAAACCTCGCTTACTTACTATTCTGGATGGTGTCACGGCGATGCTGCTCCTGGCGGCTACTGCCATGGTCTTCTTCTACGCGCCGGTCGAAGCCGTTATGGGGCTGGTGCAGAAGGTATTCTATTTCCATGTCGCCACCGGTTGGGTCGGGATGCTGGCCTTTCTCACCGCTGCCATTGCCGGTATTTTCTACCTGACGAAGGGAGATCGCCGCTGGGACATAATCGGTCTGTCGGCGATTGAGATCGGTATCGTCTTCGCCTTTATCAACATCGTCACCGGTTCGATCTGGGCTCGTCCCATCTGGAACACCTGGTGGACCTGGGATCCGCGCCTGACCACCGCCACCATTATGGAGCTGATTTACGCCGCATACCTCATGCTGCGTTCCGGGATTGAGGACCCCAACCGGCGGGCGCGCTTCGGCGCCGTATATGCCATCCTCGGGTTTCTCAGTGTGCCCCTTACCTTTTTCTCCGCCCGCCTCTACCGCACCATCCATCCAGTTGTCATCGGCACCAACCAGCCGGGGGCGGAAGGTCAGTTCGACATGACCCCCCTGATGCTCCAGACCTTCATGTTCAGCCTGCTCACCTTCTCGGTCCTGTTCGCCGACCTGCTCTGGCACCGCTTCCGCCTGGGCCGGCTTTCCGATAAGGTCGAACAGCTCAAGCTGAAGACCATGGCCTAGAGAGGAGTAGAATGATGGAGTTTCTGTTGCAAGGCCCCGCCGATACCCTCGATTTCATGATCGCCGGATATGTGGTGATTTTTGGCGTGATGCTCGTTTACCTGATCAGCCTGTACGTTCGCAGCCGTAACCTGAAGCAAGACCTGGAAATCCTGAGAGATTTGGACGAACGGGAAGGCGAACCGATCAGGCTTGGAGAAAAGGCCATCGAATAGGGAAGAGGTTTACCGCTCGCCTGATAAAAAAGGATTTGGGCGGGTCGCATCTCCTGCCCAAATCCCCACATACTTCAAAGTATAGATCGCCGGTCAGTACTGAGTGGTGTTTTGGATGTGGGGCTAGTCGCCCCACATCCAAAACACCAATTCTTTTTTGCTGCTAATTGTGCATGCATACCGTTGTGGGTACACACCGCCGGTCAGGGGAGGTTGTCGATTTCGACCGGTTCAATTTCGTCTGCGGGCTCAAATCCGAAGATGTGGGCGTAGAAGCAGTACTCCGCTTCCAGGCTGCGGATGATGTTCGCCGCGCTGCGGAAACCATGCTGCTCCCCTTCGAATGTGATGTAAGCTGTGGGCAGCCCCTTGCTTTTAACAGCCCGGTACATCTCCTCGGACTGCGCCGGCGGGACGACCTCGTCCTCCAACCCCTGGAAGAAGATAATCGGGCAGTTGAGCTGCTCTACATTGAAAAGCGGTGAGAACTCCCGGTAGAGGTCTTCGCGCTCAGGATAGGGCCCAACCAGGCCGTCCAGGTAGCGGGATTCGAACTTGTGCGTGTCGCGAGCCAGGGCACCGAGGTCGCCTACGCCGTAGTAGCTGGCGCCGGCTTTGAACAGGTTCTGGAACGTCAGCGCACACAGCGTGGTGTAGCCGCCTGCGCTGCCGCCGCGGATCGCCAGTCGCTCCCCATCTACCCGCCCCTGCTCCACCAGGTAGCGCGCTCCGTTCACGCAGTCCTCCACATCCACCCTCCCCCATTGGCCTTTCAATCGCTCCCGGTATTCGCGCCCGAACCCGGAGCTGCCGCCGTAGTTCACGTCCAGCACCCCGAACCCCCGGCTGGTCCAGTACTGTTTTCTGGGGTCCAGGGTGGTATCTGCCATACCGGTTGGCCCGCCGTGGCTCATTACGATCAGGGGCGGCTTTTCTCCCTCGGGCGCGGTGTAATCCTTGTTCGCCGGGGGGTAGTAGAAGGCGTGAGCGGTCTTTCCGCCCTCCGTCGGGAACTCGATCGCTTCAGGGATGGAGATATAGCCCGGATCCAGCCTCATCTCCTGGGTGCTGCGCAGCACGGTGAGCTGCTTCGATTCCGGATCGAGCAGGGCGACGACCGGCGTTTCGGTGGGCGAGCCGCCGATGAATATCGCTCCAGCCGGGGTGACGCACAGCTCAAAGACCGACTGGTAAGGGATCTCGACCGGTTCCAGACTCTTGCGGTTCACGTCCAGGAGCCCAAGGTGGGAGATCCCTTTGACCATGTACCGGCACAGGATCTCGTCCGCAGAGAGAAAGCCGTAGCTTTTGCGCCCGAAGTTCCACTGCGGCTGGCCGAACTCCGCTTCCATGGGATACAGGGCTTCCGCCTCTTCGCCGTTCCAGCGGTACAGGTTCCACCAGCCGGTGCGGTCCGACACAAAATACAGGGTCCCGTCTGGAGACCACTCCGGCTGGTAGATCGACTCGTCGATCCCGCCGGCGATTTTCTGGCTGGATGCCAGGCTGCCATCTGCGTTCAAGTTGCCCAGCCAGAGCTCCGTCCCATCCCAGGGCATGTTCGGGTGGTTCCAGGTCAGCCAGGCCAGGCGCTCTCCATCGGGGCTGAGCGCCGGAGAAGCGTAGAAGTCGTTGCCGGAGGCCAGCACCATCAGCCCGCCGCCGTCCTCCAGGCGCAGGCTCACCAGGGAGTTTTCCGCCTGCTGGTTGGACTGGGAGTGATCTTCCAGGATGCACAGCAGCCGTCCGCGGTGCGGGTCGATCTGTTGGTCTGCGTAACGCAGAGGAGCTTCGGGCGTGAGCGGCTGCGGCTCTTCTCCCGGGCGGACCCGGTACAGCCGCTGGTCCTTGAAATTGGAAAAATACACGGTCCCGCCGGGGGCGACGGCATAGGACCGCCCCCCATACTCGTGCACCCGGGTGCGGACGCTGTAGGGCGGCGGGACCATGTCGTGGGTCCGTCCATCGGGGGTGCGCCGGACCAACACCTGCCGCCCGCCTTCACCCGGCCGCAGTTCGACCCAATAAATATCCTCTCCGCTAAACTCGACCGAGCTCAGATTGACCGTGTTGGCGGTGATGAACTCGGGCGTCACCGGCGATTTCCATGAACCGTAGGGCGCTGTTATCTGTGATGCCATCTCTTCTCCCTTTCTAGATTTCTGGTTTCACATTCCCCTTCTTCGCGCGAGTACTACCGCCTTATTCTATCAGCAGTAATTGAGGTTTGGAGGTACGCGCAACTCAGGCGTGCACCCCGAACATGGATTAACGAAGCGGGCGGGCTGTGCAGCCCGCCCGCTTCGTAACCTCTACCATTCAAAGCCTGGCTGGCTTACGCCTCCCGGCGAGCGGGCGGCACGAACAGGGCCAGGCTGACCGGGGCCAGCAGCAGCAGCCACATGGCGGACTGCAGCCCGGCCTCTCCGGCCGCCCAGCCCACCAGCCAGGTGAACGCGCCCCCAAGCAGCCCGGTGAACGCGCTGATCGCCGACAACGTGCCGGAGCGCCCGGGGGCCGCGGCGTAGGCCTCGCCCACCAGGACCGGATACCAGCTCGAGGTGGCCAGCCGGATCGGGACCAGCAGGATCACTTTTGCCGCCGGCCAGGGGAGGACGAGCCAGGCCGTGTACAAAACCAGGGCGACGACGGCCGATACGCGCATCAGGGTGCGCCCCGGCACCTTCTCCAGCAAGGGGATCAGCACAATGTCCGCCAGCAGCCCGACGAGCATCAACCCGCCCAGGATGAGACCCGCCTGGGCGTTGGTCGCTCCGACCACATCGGTGAAATACAGGGCCAGGTACCCGGTGAATACATCGAGCAGGAGGTCCGAGGTATCCAACAGGATCAGCCAGCGCATCAGGCCGTCCTGGCGCAGCACAACCCGCACGTTGTCTGCCATGCTCTTCAGGCTGATTTTCTCTTCGTGATGGGGGCTGGTGGGGAAGGGTTGGGTCACGACCACTGCCACCAGCGCCAGCACCAGGCCGGTCAGAGCGAGAAAGATCCAGCGCCAGCCCCAACCGAGAAAGAAACCGGCGGAAACCAGCAGGGGCCCGGCCAGGTTACCGAACGAGCCAGATACCGTCCAACGCGCCATCATCTGCGGCTCGCGCCCCGGGTTGAGATCCATCAGGGTCGCCTGCGCCAGGGTGACGAACGCCCCACTGGCCGGATAGGCGAGGATAAAGGCCAACACCACCGGGAAGAAACCGCTGCTGCCTGCCAGCAACAGCAGCGACATGGAGATCACCAGACCGCCGCCCACCACCAGGTGTTTTCGCAGGCGGGTATCTCCTAACAGCATCAACCCAGGCTCGATGAAATTGGAAATTACCCCGGGGATACCGAGCAGCATCCCAATCTGGGCATAAGACAACCCCAGATCGGTCCTCAGCGCGGGTAAGATCGCGCCGGTGATCCCATAGTGAAGCTCATCGAAGAACTCGATGGCGAGGAGTACCAATGTGAAGGCGATCGCCTGGGAGCGCAAGCGGGCAGGGATACGCTGCCGGGCGAGCTGCTTCAGTCTCGCAGCCTGCCGGCCGGCGTTACGGAGTCCATTTTCAAGTGTAGTTCGGGTAAACACAACAACCTCTTCCGTTTTCGCATGTCCTTGACTGTTTTGTGAAACTCACTGTAAATACACCAGTTCCAGGGTTGCGAAACGGAGAGGCGGCGCGCGCGAGGGGTGATAGCGCCGGTAATATCAACGGGGAGGGTGGAAGATTTCAACCATGGGCCAATTATACCTGAGTGTGTCTGGATTGGAAGGGTATAGCATTCTGGAAAACAGACAGGTGGTCAAAATCTTTACCGGGGCATTGAACGCTCTTCACCCTGATCCGCTGGGGCAGATCCCGGCCCTCGGATAAATGAAACGTGACCCATCCTGATTTTCCGATGGGTCACGTTTCATTCCCCTCGCTTTATTGAATAGTTAGATGCTGGCGACAACGTTGCTGAACATGTTCCCAACTTCGGAACCGAACAGCGCCAGAAGAACGATCACCACCACCGCGACGAGCACGATGACCATGGCATACTCAAATAGGCCCTGTCCTTTGGAATCCTCCTGCCCTATGGCTCTCATGATGTACTCCTTGATGAAAGAAAAATGCAGCGAAAAAGGGACAATATACAAATATTATATCTAAACCCGATGAAAACTCAACAATCTTTTCATTCCTGTTAGGCTATGTTCCGCAATCTCACCCCTCGCCGACTCTACCGGCGATGATGGTGACATCGTCCCTGAATGGCTGCCCGCCGGTGAAGTTCTCCAGCTCCTGTACCAGTTCCCGAACCAGGTCGGGGACCGGGAGCGAGGCCTTATTTTTCAGAAACTCAGCCAGCCGCCTGGTGCCGTATATCTCGTCCTGCGGGCTGAACGCCTCTGTTACTCCATCCGTGTAGAGCAGAAGGATATCCCCAGCAGCGAGCTGTACGGTTTTCAACTCGATCTGCGGGTTTTCGAGCAGGCCGATCGCTGCGCCGGAAGGATCCAACTGCCGGATTGAACCCGCCTCGCTGCCCTCTTTCCGGTGGATCAAGGGCGGGTTGTGACCGGCGTTGGTGTAGCTCAGCGTGCGGGTTTTCGCATCGTAAGCTCCGAGGAACAGGGTGACGAAGGTTGTGAAGCGGATGTTGTGGGCGAAGATGCGGTTGAGCTGCTGCAACACCAAGTCCGGCGAATGGCAGTTGGGCGCCAGGGAGCGCAGGGCAGTCTGAACGCTGGCCATGATCAGCCCGGCAGACATCCCTTTCCCCGCCACGTCGGCGATCATCAGTCCCGGCTTTCCATCCTGGAACTGCAGGAAGTCGAAGAAGTCGCCCCCCACGATCTGAGCCGGGCGGCTGAACGCGGCCAGCTCGAGCCCGGGGATTTGCGGCACCGACTGCGGCAGCAGACTCCGCTGCACGATTGTGGACAGCTCCAACTCGTGCTCCAGATTGCGGATTTCTTCAGGCGAGAAGTGGGTTATGCACACACAGGCGGTGTAGTCCATGGCTAACAGCCTGGGCTCGACCGGTTCATGGCACACCTCGCAGATCCCCAGCGTCTCCTTCTCCGCCTTTTCCAGCGCTTCATCGATGGCTTCTACATGCTCCTGCACCGCTGCTTGCGGAGCAGTTCCAAGGCGCAGTTCTTTTTCTGAAGGTGGGGTGATCCTGAGCCACTCGAGCAGGGATTGCTTTTTTTCGAGCAGATTCTCCTTGAATTGATCCAGAAGTTGCATGTCCATAGCCACCCTCCTGTTGGCCTACACTGGTGTAATACGCCCGGGCTAACCAGACCTTTATAACCCAGTTTTCTGGAATCAGACAAGGGTTGTGGCGTTTCTGGGTCAGGGTTCCAGAGATGAGAGATGGGCTACCTGATCGCGTCCGCCGGATTTGGCCTGGTAGAGCGCCAGGTCGGCTGCTTTCAGCAGATCATCGATCATTGTTCCTTCTTTTGCCAGGGCGGCATAGGCCCCGAAGCTGGCAGTGATCGCAATCCGCTCGCCCTGGTGGAGGATAGATAAATCCTTTAAGGAATTCCTGAGCCGCTCGGCGACCCTGATTGAAACTGAGAGATTGGCGCCGGGCAGAATCACCACAAACTCCTCGCCCCCATACCGTCCCAGGATATCCACGTTTCGCAGCACTTTTCGGAAGCATTGGGCCGCGCTGCGCAGCACCTCATCCCCGACCGCATGGCCATAGGTGTCATTGAGCTGTTTAAAATGATCCAGGTCGATCAGGATCACCCCCAACGGTTGGCCTGTCCGTTGCGACACTTTCACTTCGCTTTCGCCGAGTTTCATCAACTGCCTGCGGTTCAGTATCCCGGTTAACTCATCCATATTGGCCTGGTAGCTGAGCTGTTTTAGCAGCCCCGCGGTCTCGGTGATGTCGCTGATTAACACGGCGGTGCCATCGAGCTGTCCATGGATGGTCAGCACCGGGTAAGCCCTGGCCTGGAAGCAGCGTTCGCCTCTGGTGGGATCGGTGGCAAAAAATTCGACTTCACTGTGCGTCTCCTGCAGCAGGGTAATCAGATGCTCTCCCAGATGCGAGTTACCTGCCACGGTTTCGCCGATCCTTAACCCACTGGCTCCGGGCAGGTTCTGGGCCGCCTGGTTGAGGTCTTGCAGCCTGCCCCGTTTGTCGATCACCAGAAAAGCCTCTTGGATCGAATCGAGCGCCAGCTCTCGCGCCGCCGGGACGAGTTCGAAGAGCTGCATCTTGAACAGGACAAACGCGATCAACAGACCACTGAAGGTCAGGCTGATCGGGCCTGGGTCGATCTGGTATGGAATCTGACCTCCGAAATACAGCACCGTGGTGATCGTTGGGACCACGGCGGCGGTCGCCAGTAGGATTGCCTGTGTTTTCAGTTTTCGTCCCGTCCGCCAGGCATAGATCAATAACAGGCTGATGGCGACGAATAAACAGCCTAACAGATAAACAACATTGATGGAATACCAGGGCCCGCGCTCGAAGCTGAGGGCCGGAAAAAGGCCGGTATGGATGACCCGCGGGTTGATGTAGTAGAAGGTGTGAGTCCCCTGGGTGAACACCAGGACAAGCGTGATCACAGGGACGACCAGGAACAAGGTTGTGACCCCTTTGGGAGTGGGTTCCCTGCGGATGAAGTGGATTACAAAGAGCAGCAGCAGAGTGGGAATGAAAGCCAACCCGATGTATTCAAAGGTAATGGCTTCGAGCATGCCATTCAGATCGAGACGGGTGATTTCCAGCGCGTAACCGAGCGAATAGATAGCGATGCCCAGCACAAGGTAAACGAACTCGCGCGCTGCAGGAACCCTGGCATGCAAGTGCGCCCATGCCGCCATAAAGGCGCACAGGAGCGCGGATAAGTTCAGTAAAATGACAAGAATCGTTGGGGCCTGCTGCATGAGACCCACCTCATACCGTTCTATGCCATTTTCAATTGGGTGATCAGACGTGGCATTGGTGCAGAGAAGTATACCAGGAGTGGCCAGTTTTCCCGTAAAAATTAATCTAGCGCTCCGGGGCCTGCCATGATGAGCTTTATCGGGATGTGTTGATCCTCTCAAATGCCTGTTCGACGAAATAGCGGTAATGCTCCCGGATGGATCGCTCGCTGATGTCGCTCCTGCCGTAAGGATGGAAGAAGGCCGCCCAACCTGCCAGATCCGCTCCTGCCAGGCGGGCCAGGCGCAGAGCGGCGTACAGATCCCAGTAGGGGAGGTGGGCAGTGTCGAGCGATATCCTGGAGAGATAGTGGTGGGTGAAGGCCTCCATTGCGCGGGGGCCGAAGATCCACAGCAGGTCCAGGCGGCTGATGGCGAAGTCGGCCAGTGGGTCGCCGTACATCGCATCCTCCCAGTCGATCACCGCCACCAGCCGGTTCCCCTTCCACAGCGTGTTTCCCGGCCAGTAATCCCCGTGGAGCAGCCTCGGCGGATTCCTGGGCGCCAACGGCCAGACCGGCTCCAACGTGTCTCGAATGCGCCCCTCGGCCAGGGAATGGTCCAAAGCTGCTGGCCGTTTCATAAGCTGGCGGGCGGCCACATCCTCCGGCCGGGGGAGAAAGGATAAGTCGAACTGCGCTACGCCCGCGTGGTGGATCTGCGCCAGGTGATATGCGAACTGAATGGCATAGGCCTCATGGTCGGCGGGGTCGAACTCCGGCTCGCCCTCCACGTATTCCATCACCAGGCTGGGGGTGGGGAAAGTTTCGCCGGGCGGGCAGAGCAGGTATGGCCGCGGCGCAGCGAACCCCAGCGCCTGCGCCACTTCCAGCACCCTGTATTCATCCCTGGCGGCCTGGGGGTTGTGCTTCAGCGCCGCTTTACCCGGCCGGCGGACGATCATCTTGGCCGTCCCCCCATCCTCCTTCTGGATCTCCAGCGCGGTCGTTTCGGCAGAGATCCCGCCTTGCAGCGCCCAGAGGCGCAGCAGCCTGCCTCCAGGAGCGACTTTCCGCGCCAGCGCCTCGAAGGGACGGTATGTGTCCTCGTCTTCGTTCATGGATACAAGTGTAGCATTAGAAATTGAACAATTCGTCCTCGCCTTAATCGAAGCCGCAATTACAGACGGTACCTGACCACCGGCGCAATGTATTGGTGCGGATATATTCGGTGATACGCAGGTATTCTTCATCGTGCCGGTATTCGGGTTTGGTGCCGGTGGACATGGCAGGATGGATATGGATGCTATGATCAGAGATTATACAAAGGGTGTGGATTGGCGGGTTGGTGCATTCCGGTCCAGGGCGGGTCTGGGTTGGTAGGCTGGCGGGGTTGGCCTGGCCATCGTGCTTTTTGGTTTAGAGCCCCTGGCCTGACTCAATGACTCGCCCCTACGTGGATTGGGGATGTTTCCGTCGAGATGGTACGGTGCATGCCATTTTCGGATGGTTCACCCTGTAGGTTGGGCAGGGCCGGTTTTTGGCCGGACGGGCTGGTTGTTGCGCGTGTGGTGCGGGTCAATGCGAGGCTTTCCCTTTGGATAATGCATTAACCGCTACGGCCGCTCCATGGGCGGAGAATTTTTCCAGGAATCCGTTGGAACAGATGGAGTCTTGACCTGGAACCATATCTATGTTATTAATAACATATGTACGAATTAACCGATAGGAGGATAGCGGATGGATCTGCGCTCCACCATTCTCGGCCTGCTGAACTGGCAGCCGCTCTCCGGGTACGATCTGAAGCGCATCATCGCCAATTCCGATATTTTTTATTGGTCCGGCAACAATAACCAGATCTACAAAAGCCTGATCGCCCTGCAGCAGGAGGGGCTGGTCGCCTACGAGGTCCAGGTCCAGGAGAGCCTGCCCGCCAAGAAGATCTATTCCATCACCGAGGCGGGCCGGGCGGAGTTGTGCCGCAGCCTGCTGGCGGACCCGGAACCGCCGGAACACCGCAACGGCTTCCTCATCCAACTGGCCTGGGCGGAAGACCTGTCAGACGAAGAAGTCCTGGCCTTGTTGGAGAAATACGAGGCCGAAATCGAAAACCAGATGCGGATGCGTCAGGCCCAGGCGGCGGATACCGCCGGGCGTCCGGAGCGTTCGCCTCGGGAGAAATATCTCTGGGGACGGATCTTTGCCAATCGCATCGCCGCCTACCAGGCCGAGCTCGAATGGGTCCGCCAGACCAGGCGGGGATTGATCGCCGGGCTGGGGTCCGGAAACTATAAAAATGGAAACAGTAAATGACGAATACAATGGTTGATCTGATCAAGCATTTACGCGCCCAGACCGGGGCCGGGGTGATGGAATGCCGGGCTGCCCTGGAGCGGGCGGACTATAACCTGGAAGCCGCCCTCGCCGTGTTGAGAGAGAAAGCGGTGGACAAGGCGGAGAAACAGGCCAGGCGAGAGGCGCAGCAGGGCAGGGTGGAGGTCTACTCGCATGGCGACGGGCGGATCGGGGTGATGGTGGAGATCAACACCGAGACCGAGTTTGCCGCCCGGTCGGATGCGTTCCGCAGTTTCGCCAGGGAGATCGCCCTGCAGATCACCGCGGCTGCCCCGCTCTACGTGCGCGACGAGGAGATCCCCCAAGGGGTCCTGGACGAGCAGGCCCAGCAGGCCGCCGAAAATGCCCGCCAGGCCGGCAAGCCCGAGGGGATTATCGAGCGCATCGTGCAGGGTGTGCTGGAGAAATATAAGGACCGGCACGTGCTGCTTCGCCAGCCCTACATCCGGGATGAGAAGCTCACCATCGCCGAACTGCTGAACCAGGCCATCGCCCAGGTGGGGGAGAATATCGTCATCCGTCACTTCGTGCGTTGGGAAATCGTCCCGGATGAGGCAGCTTAACACATAATCGATGCCACATAAGCTAAAAATGGGCGGCCAACACCGCCCATTTTTGCTTATACCCCAGAACGTTGAATGGTGAAGCGAGCGGTTACAACCACCCTTTTTCCGCCGCGGCAGCCACGGCTGCGGCCCGCGAATCCACGCCCAGCTTGTTGTAAATGCTCGCCAGGTGGGCCTTTACCGTGCGTTCACTGATCTTCAGGCGAAAGGCGATTTCTTTGCTGCGCTCGCCTCGCGCCACGGCAGCCAGCACTTCACGCTCGCGCTCGCTCAGGTTGCTCGGTTCGCCTGCCGTCGAACCAGCTGCCGTCGAACCGACGGCCGGCTGCAGCGGGTTTTCCAGCCGGTTGAGCAGCTTGTGGAGAATATCGGGGGCCAGCAGCGTGTCCCCATGTTTAGCCGCCCGGATAGCGTTGAACAGGGCCTCGCGGCTGGTATCTTTGAGCAGGTAGCCTTTGGCTCCGAGGCGCAGGCCGCGCAGCATCAGTTCGTCTTCATTGAACGTAGTCAGGATGACCACCGCGATCTCGGGCATTTCGACCTGCAAGCGCTCGAGCGCCGTCAGCCCATCCATACCGGGCATGCGCAGGTCCATCAGCACCACATCTGGTTTCAATTCGGCGCACAGCCGGAGGGCTTCTGCTCCGTCGGCTGCCTCGCCCACCAGTTCGAACTCCTCTTCGGTCTCGAGGATCAGGCGGATCCCCTGGCGGATGATCAGGTGATCGTCAGCGATCAGGATTCGAATGGTCATGGGTAGTTCACCTTGAATAGCACGGTAGTGCCCCTGCCGGGGGAGCTTTCTATGCTTAGACTTCCTCCCGCCATCCGGGCCCGCTCCTGCATGCCGAGGAGCCCATAATGCCCGGCGGGCACGGCGCTCGGGTCGAAGCCGACCCCGTCGTCGTGCACGGTCACCGACAGGCTATCGTCTTCCACTTTCAGGCGCACGCCGGCCTGTGTGGCCCGGGCATGGCGGGCGATATTGGCCAGGCATTCGGCCACGATCTTTAAGACCGTGTCGCACAAGTGGGCCGGTAGTCCCGCGGGGATGTCCATCTCCAGCGCACAAGGGATTCCCGCCGCTTCGCTGAAACGTCTCGCCTCTCCGTGCAGCGCCTCCACAAGCCCTTCCGGTCCCCCTTGCCGCAAGTTATCGATCGCCCGCCGGGCGCCGGATAGGGTAGACCGCGCGTTTTCCATCGTCTGCTGCACGATCTGTTGCGCTTTATCGGTCCGCCCACCGGCCAGGTGAGCGTCGGCCGCTTCAAGTTGCAAAATCAACCCCGCCAGCCCTTGCGAGAGCGTGTCGTGCAGTTCTCGGGCCATGCGCTGGCGCTCGGCGGCGATGGTCAAATCCTCCACCTGGGCGGCGTACTCGGTGAGCTGGCGGTTGGCGGCTTCTAACTCTTTCAGCAGCTCCTGGGCGCGCTGGTTGGCGTTCGCCTGCCGGGAATACAGCTCAACGTAGATGACGACAAAGATCACCATAAAGAGAGCCAGGCC
The DNA here is from genome assembly GCA_964391195.1 of uncultured Anaerolineaceae bacterium. Lineage (GTDB taxonomy): Bacteria > Chloroflexota > Anaerolineae > Anaerolineales > UBA4823 > JAAYXE01. The sequence goes on from CAYMLG010000032.1 coordinate 53,412, forward strand.
GATCGTCCACCAGTTTAGCTCGACTCCCTCGGTAACGAACAGATAAACGCCGAGCGCCACCGCCAGATAATAGATCAGCCCCAGCAGGCCGCGCTTTGAGATCCCGTACAGGCCGATCGTTTCCCCCACCAGCGCCATCGCCATCGCAAAAGTCAACCCGAGGTCGCGGCTGAGATAAACCAGTCCCGCCATCAGCACACTTTGCGCCACGACATAACCGGCGAGCCACCTCGGTCGGGAGAGGAAACGCTCGATCAGCCAGTGCAGCGCGATGTGGGCGGTCATCATAGAGAGGAAAGAGATCAGTCGCAGCGACTGGTGAAGGTCCGGCCGTGAGCTCGCCGCCCACACCGCCATCCCGGCCAGCACCACGGTCATAAACAAGAAAAAGCTGCGCGTCTCGCGCTCGGTGTCAATGGGAATAAGGTTTCGCTTCATGTTAGCTATATTGTAATGCCCATCTGACCAGTTAACAACTGACCAAACGTACATTGTGCGAATGGACACCCCGAGATGCTCCAAATGCACGATGGCAGGCTGAAGGGAAACGGATAAACTACTGCTTAGATCAATCCATTAGCGAAACAGGAGATCGATATGCAACCTGCTATTCACGTCCACAATTTGCAAAAAACCTTCCGCAACGGCCGCACGGTAAAGGCTGTTGACGGGCTCAGCTTCGATGTTTGGCCGGGCGAGATTTTTAGCCTGCTCGGCCCCAACGGAGCCGGTAAGACGACCACCATTTCGATGCTCTCGACTCTGCTGCGCCCTGATGGTGGGAGCGAGATTGCCATCATGGGCCATTCCCTCTTATCCGCCCCCCGGGCTGCCAAAAGCCAGCTCGGCGTTGTGCCGCAGGATATCGCCCTCTATGAGGATCTCACCGCCCGTGAAAACCTCAACTTCTGGGGCAAGATGTACGGCCTGCGCGGCGCACAGCTCAAGAGTCGCGTGGATGAAGTGCTCGAATTGATCGGCCTGTCTGCCCGCGCTCGCGATCGGGTCGGCAAGTTCTCAGGTGGGATGAAGCGCCGGGTGAACATCGGCGTAGCCCTGCTGCACCAACCCAGGGTAATTTTTATGGACGAGCCCACCGTGGGCATCGACCCGCAAAGCCGGCGCAGTATCCTGGATGGGGTGGTCGCGCTCAAGGAGCAGGGCATGACTGTGCTCTACACCACCCACTATATGGAGGAAGCCCAGGAGCTTTCCGACCGCATCGGCATCATGGATCACGGGAAGCTGATCGCATCCGGCACTCACGAAGAACTGATCCAGCTCGGCGGGCAGAAGGCGCGCCTGGTCCTGACCGTCAATTCCGGAGTGGAAAGGCTCTTCGATGAATGGCGGACGGTCCCCGGGGTCAGCAACCTCACCCACACGGATAGCGCCCTGACGCTGCTGGTGGATGACTCCAACCAGGTGCTCCCCCGCCTGTTCGAAATTGCCTCCGCTTGCGGTGTGCGGATCACCTCTGTCGATATCCAGGAACCTAACCTGGAAGCAGTGTTCCTCTACCTCACCGGCCGCGCTCTGCGCGACTGATAAAGGGAGCTCCGATGAAACCTGTAGCCATTGCTCTCAAAGACCTCACCCGATCGTTCCGCAGCGCGTTTGCCCTGGTCTTCATGTTCGGCATACCGCTGCTGGTAACGGGGATGTTTCACTTCATGTTTGGCAGCGCCGCTTCCGGCGGCAGCGAATTCCACCTGCCGCCCACCAGCGTGGTGATCGCCAACCTGGACCGCGGCGATCCCCTGGCCGGGCAGGTGGGCCAGGCCATTCAAGATGCCCTACAGAGCGAGGATTTCGCCGGCCTCATGGATGTATCCATCGCTGCCGGCCCGGAGGCCGCTCGCCAGATCGTCGACGCCGGGGAGGCTGCGGTCGCCGTCATCATCCCGGAAGATTTCTCTGCTTCCTTCGCCGCACCCGAGGCGGTGGTGGAGATTGAGCTTTACTCCGATCCTGCCCAGACTATCGGGCCCGCGATCGTCCAAACCCTGCTGCGGCATCTGACCGATCAGCTCTCTGGGGCAAAAATCACGGCTGCGGTCGCCATGCAGCAGGCCAGCGCCGGAGAAATCGATCCCGCCCAAATCGAAGCCATCGTCCACGCCTACCTGGCAGCCGCCCCGGCCGGAGGGCCGGGTTCGGCCCTGATCGAAGGGCGCTCCGCGGCAGCCGCCGGCGAAGACAACACCTTGCGGGAGATGATCGGCTCGATCATGGGCAGTATGATGATCTTCTTCGCCTTTTTCACCGGGGTCAACACGGCCAGCAGCATCCTCTCCGAGCATGAAGGAGGCACCCTGCCACGGCTCTTTACCACGCCAACCACGCAGGCCGAAGTGTTGGGCGGGAAGTTCCTTTCCGTTGGCCTCACTGTGGCCGTCCAGGTTGTCACCCTGCTTGTCGCCGCCCGCCTGCTTTTTGGCATCGACTGGGGCGCCCTGCCGGCCGTGGCGCTCTCGGCAGCCATGATCGTCTGCTCTGCCGCCACATTCGGCATCCTCATCTGCTCGCTGCTCAGGGACGCCCGCCAGGGTGGCATCGTCTTCGGCGCTGTGCTCTCCGTCACCGGGATGTTGGGCATGATGGATGTCTTCACCGGCAGCGCTATCGGCAATGCCGCCGGCAATGCCGCCGGCAATGCCGCCGGCAGCCCATCCGGGTTCGTGCCCCTGCTCACCCCTCAAGGGTGGGCCATCCGCAGCCTGTTCCTTTCCATGAACGGCGCCTCTGTTGCCCAGGTCTTACCTTATGCCCTGGTTTTGCTGGCCCTGAGCCTTGCATTCTTCATCCTCGGCAACCTGCGTTTTCAGAAACGCTATGCCTGATTTCAAACCTTTATCCGCGTCCCGCCCCCTTCCGGGGAAGGCCCTTCCCCGGGAGGGGGCGGGAGGCGGGATCACAGGAGGCTCTTATGAAACCGGTCTTCGACATTACCGCTAAAGATCTCATGCAAATGCTGCGTGACCGCAAAACCTTCATGTTCTTGCTGATCATGCCCATCGCTTTCACCCTGCTGTTTGGCTATGCTTTAAACGGCTCCGACTCAGCACAGTCTGACCCCCGCCTGCCGGTGGCTTTTGTGAATGAGGATGGTGCTTCTCCTCTCAGCCTGGAATTGGAGCGCTTCCTGGGGTCTTCGCAGGTTATCCGCCTCGATCGGCGGGAAGATTCCGCCGGCCTTGAACAGGAACTGTCCGGCGAGGATCTGGCGGCGGCCCTTATCATCCCGGCGGGATACGATGCCGCCCTGCGGAGCGGCGCTCCGCTGAAGCTGGTGGTGCTCTCCTCTCCCGCGGCGCAAAGCGCGGCGCAAAGCGCCAGGACGGAGATCGAAGCCTCCGCCGGCCGGTTGGCCAGCGCCGTACGGGCCGCCCGGGCAATCGCACCCCAGGGTGGATCAGACTTCGACTCGGCCCTGGAGCAAACCCTCGCTGCCTGGAGTAACCCGCCGGTTAAACTTGTCGAAACCAATCAGCCGGCCGGGGCCGGCGAACCGGCCGGAACCAGTGAACCTGGCGAGGCCAATCGATTCGCCCAAAGCTCGCCGGGGATGATCTTGCAATTTGCGGTGGCTGGCCTGCTCACCTGCGCCCAGGTGATCGTCTCCGAACGCAAAAACCGCTGCCTCCAGCGCCTGATCACCACCTCGGCCAGCCGGGCGCAGATCTTGCTGGGGCATTACCTGGCGATCTTCTTGCTGATCTTGTTCCAGTTCGCGATCTTGATCGGGTTCGGCCAGATAGCGCTTGGATTGAATTACCTGGCCCAGCCGCTGGCTACCCTGCTCATCGCCCTCACCGCCGCCTTGTGCATCGCCGCCCTGGGACTGCTCATCGGGGCCCTGGCCAGGGGTGAGGAACAGGCCATCAGTTTCTCGATGATCTTCATGTTCCTCCTGGCCGGTTTGGGTGGAGCCTGGGTGCCGCTCGAAGCTACCGGTGAAATCTTCCAGGCCATCGGCCGGATGTCCCCCCTCGCCTGGGCGATGGACGGCTTTCAAAACGTGCTCATTCGAGGGCTGGGTGCGAGCATGGCCCTGCTGCCCGCCGCAGCACTGCTCGGTTACGCTGCGCTGTTCTTCCTCCTGGCCTGCTGGCGGTTCAAATTCGAGTAGACAGAATTGTGGGGGAGCTTATCGCTCCCCCACAATTCGATCGGCTAAATCCTGGCCCACTGGCGGTTCAAGTTCGAGTAAACAAAGTAGGGGAGCTTATTGCTCCCCCACAATTCGATCGGCTAATTCCTGGCCCACTGGCGGTTCAAGTTCGAGTAAACAAAGTAGGGGAGCTTAT
>CAYMLG010000033.1:0-57098 GCA_964391195.1 uncultured Anaerolineaceae bacterium
CCTTTTTGGGTTAAGTACCCCCCGTCCGCCGCAATTCAGCTACAATCGAGGCTATGGATCTCGCCTCTATTCGGCTCCTGCTGACCCCTGGCGGGCAGGAGGCGCTGCGTGAAGCCGAAGCGCTCCAGCCGCAGGAATCCGGCTTTCTCGGCCACTTTACCCGCCTCAGCCGCCGTTTTCCACCGGAGCTGGCCCGCCCCGCATTGGAGATCGCCATCCTGCGCCGCGAAGCAAGGGAGAAGTTCCCATTTGCCGGGCAAATGTATTTCACCCGCCCGGCGCTGGAGCAGGCATCCTCCTTCGAGGTATCGGCCTACCGGGCCCAGCGCTTCGCCTCGTTCCGCCGCCTGGCCGATCTCGGATGTTCAGTTGGTGGGGATACACAGGCCCTGGCCCGCATGGCCCCCACCCTGGGACTGGACCGGGACGTGGTGCGCCTGACGATGGCCAGGGCCAACCTCGACGCCCTGGGCCTGGGCGAACGGGCCAGATTCGTGCAGGCCGATCTGCTTTCGCCCCTGCCTATTCACCCCGACGCTGACACCGCCCTGTTCTTCGACCCTGCCCGCCGGTCTGAGGGACGGCGTATTTTCTCAGTCGCCGACTACCAGCCCCCGCTCTCCATCCTGCTCGAATGGCGGGCGCATTTCCCGGCGCTGGGCGTGAAAATATCGCCCGGGGTGGACGTGCAAGAACTGCAGCCCTACGATGCCGAAGTGGAATTCATCTCCCTCAGAGGCGAGTTGAAAGAAGGGGCCCTCTGGTTCGGGCCCCTGCGGACCACCCGCCGCCGCGCTACCCTGCTCCCCGGCGGGCATACCCTCGAATCCGACCTGGGCTGGGAGGGGATGGCAGAGCACAGGCTGGATCTCTCCGAGCCTCAGGCTTATCTCTACGAGCCGGACCCCGCCGTGCTGCGCGCCGGGCTGGTAGCCGACCTGGGCCACCGCCTCGGCGCATCTCAACTCGATCCCGATATCGCTTATCTCACCGCTTCCAACGCCATATCCACCCCCTTCGCCCGCTGCTGGCAAGTGGAGGCCTGGTTCCCGTTCAGCCTCAAGCGCCTGCGCCAGGCCCTTCGCCAACGGGCTGTCGGGCAGGTGACGGTGAAGAAGCGCGGCTCCCCCCTGCAACCCGAAGCACTGATCCGGGATTTAAAACTAAAAGGCGACCAGCAGCGGGTGGTGTTCCTCACCCATCTGCAGGGTCGCCCAATTTGCATCCTGTGCTTTCCGCAGGAAGTGTGCGCTAACTGATCCCCTTGGCGCACGCTCCAGGTACGGCGCTAACGCCTATTGGTTATCGGTGAACAGCGGCAGGTGCCCCAACGCCAGGATATGCCGCCATTGGGCCCGCTCGCCCTCGGTGAAAATCCCCGCTTCGGCCACCACCTCGGCCCCCGCCTTTTCCATCACCAGCCGCATCCCCTGCAGGGTGGATCCGGTGCTGATCACGTCGTCCATCAGCACCACCTGTTTGCCGTGGACTGCTTCCTTGTCCTTCTCATCCAGGTAGAGGGTCTGGGGCTGCCCCGTGGTAATCGACAGGGTCTCCGCCGAGATTGCTTCCCCCATATAGGGTTTGTACGACTTGCGAAGCACCACATAAGGCTTTTTGGTCGCGACCGAAAGGGCGTGGGCCAGCGGAATACTCTTCGCTTCAGCGGTGACGAGCAGATCGTACTTCACATCCGCCAGCTTCTTACTCAGCGCTGCGGCGGCTGCCTGCACCAGCTCGGTATCTCCCAGGATATTAAGTACGGCGATCCGGATCCCGGGCGCAACCTCGAACAGGGGCAGCTCCCGGTGCAGTCCGGCTACATCGATCGGATAGGTGTCTCGCTTGGCTTCCATTTCTCTAATTCCTCACAGACAGTGGAAATACGAGCCGGGCCCCTAATCCTGCTCTAACACCTGCAAAGTTTATCATAGTTTCTACTCTGCCCCCGATAGTTGCGAGCCGGAAAAGAGGATATTCCACTTTTCCCGCCGCTTCTCCGGAAACGAGCCCCCTTCTGCTATAATCGGACCAACCTTTGAAAATAGACCGGTTCTACTCGAGATGAGCCCTCAAAAAAGACCACGTAGGAACCATTCGTCGCAAACTGCCCTGGTGCGCCTGCTGCTGTTGGCGCTGTTCGTGGGCGCGTACCTGATCTACCAGCTGCTCGCGTCGGGCGAGGCGCCCCAGCCGGTAGTGTATACCCCGCCCGCCGGGGCCACACAACTGGCAGATTCACTTCCAGATTGGTATTCGCTCTACTTCACCCGGCCGGAACCGGCGGCCAGATCTTTTCGCGACGGGCCCGACGCCCACCTGGCCGCGGCCATCGAACAGGCCGTGCTCAGCGTCGATCTGGCGGCAATGGAATTCAACCTGTTTAGCCTGCGCGACGCCCTGACCTCAGCCCATCGCCGGGGGGTGGCAGTGCGGGTGGTCACCGACAGCGACTACCTGGACGAGGCGGAGATCCAGGACCTGATCGACGCCGGAATCCCCGTGCTCGGCGACCGGCGGGAGAGCCTGATGCACAATAAGTTTGTGGTGATCGACCGGCAAGAGGTGTGGACCGGGTCGATGAACATGACGGTAAACGGGGCCTACCGCAATAACAACAACTTAGTCCGTATTCGCTCGAGCCGCCTCGCCCAGAACTACGCCGTTGAGTTCGAAGAGATGGCCGGCGAGGATCTGTTTGGCAGCGGTTCACCCGCCAATACGCCCCACCCGCGGCTGGAGGAAGGCGGCATTGCGCTCGAGAATTACTTTTCTCCGGATGATGGTGTGCAGGCTCGTTTGCTCGAGCTGATTAACCAGGCGCAGACGAGCATCCATTTCCTGGCCTTTTCCTTCACCTCCGACGAACTCGCCGCGGCCATCATCGCCCGCTCACAGGACGGAGTGGCGGTCAGGGGCGTGATGGAGGCCACGCAGGTGCGCTCGAACGTGGGAACCGAGTTCGAAAATTTTCAGGCGGCCGGCCTGGATGTGCGCCTGGACGGCAACCCGAACAACATGCACCATAAAGTGATCATCATCGACAACCATACGGTCATCACCGGGTCGTATAATTTTTCTTACAATGCCGAGAACCGCAACGATGAGAACGTGCTCGTCATCCACAGCCCGGAGATCGCAGCCGGTTTTCTGGACGAGTTCGAACGAATCTTTGCCGCCGCCAAATAACGCCCACGCCCTCTGTCCGCCGGGCGCTGGGGGATCATCATCTCGCTTTCCGCAGCACGGCGCCGTGCTGCCCACACCCTAGGAGGAATTGCATGCCTTCAAACGAAGAGTTCTATCTGGGCCGTCTGGCCGATCCGCAAACCGGGCAGGTATCGACCCTGCCCCTGCTCTATGACCCCGCAGACCTGACCACCCACGCCGTGGTCGTAGGGATGACCGGGTCCGGTAAAACCGGCCTGTGTGTGACCATGCTGGAAGAGGCTGCCTTAGAGGGGATCCCGGCGCTGATGATCGACCCCAAGGGCGATATCACCAATACGCTGCTGCACTTCCCCGACCTGCTCCCCGCCGATTTTCAGCCCTGGGTCAACCCGGATGAAGCCCGCCGGGCGGGGCTGTCTCTAGAACAGGCCGCCCAAAAAGCGGCCGAGACCTGGCGAAAGGGGCTGGAAGAATGGGGCCTGGGTCCCGGGCAGCTTCTCGCCCTGAAGAACGCCGCCCAATTCACCGTCTACACCCCAGGCTCGGACGCGGGTGTGCCGGTGAACATCCTCGCTTCTCTCAAAGCGCCTCTGATCCCCTGGGAGAGCAACCGGGAGATGCTGCGCGAGAAGATCTCAGGCACGGTCACTGCGCTGCTCGGCCTGGTAGGGCTGAAGGACATCGACCCGGTACGTTCCAGGGAGCACATCCTGCTAGCCAACATCTTCGAACATGCCTGGAGCCAGGGAAAAGATCTCGACCTGGGTGAGCTGATCCTACAGACCCAGTCCCCGCCCTTCCCCAAGCTGGGCGTGTTCGACGTCAACACCTTCTTCCCCGAGAAGGACCGCTTCGAGCTGGCCATGCTGCTCAACAACATCCTGGCCGCGCCCAGCTTTCAGACCTGGACCGAAGGCCAGCCCCTGGACATCGCCGGCCTGCTCTACACCTCGGACGGGCGCCCGCGTCACAGCGTATTCTACATCGCCCACCTCACCGATGCCGAGCGTATGTTCTTCGTCACCCTGCTCTACTCGGCGATCGAAACCTGGATGCGCGGCCAGCCGGGCACAACCTCCCTGCGCGCCATCGTCTACTTCGATGAGATCTTTGGCTACCTGCCGCCCCTCGGCAACCCGCCCTCCAAGCAGCCCATCCTGCGCATGCTCAAGCAGGCCCGAGCCTTCGGTGTGGGCCAGGTGCTGGTCACCCAGAATCCGGTCGACGTGGACTACAAAGGCCTATCCAACGCCGGGTCCTGGTTCATCGGTAAGCTGCAGACCGAGCAGGACAAGCAGCGCCTGCTGGACGGTTTGCAGGGCGTGGTGGGCGGCTCCCTGGACCGCAGCCGCTACGACCAGTTGATCTCTCGCCTCGGGAAGCGCATGTTCCTGCTGCACAACATCCACAACAAGGAACCGGTCCTGTTCCAAACCCGCTGGGCGCTGAACTACCTGCCCGGGCCGCTCACCCGCACCCAGATCCCGGCGTTGAACCGCCTCTCGCAGGGAGAGGCGACAATGGGGGTTGAGCCATCCGCTCCTGTCCGGCCAGTCGAAAACCGGCCGCAGGGTGCGCCGCACATCGAAGCTCAGCCCGCCAAACCCGCCTCGTCTCTTTTCTCCGCCTACAGCTCCACCCGCCCGGCGCTCCCCGCCGGGGTGGCCGAATACTTCCTGCCGGCCAACTGTTCCTTCACCCGGGCTTTCTCCCTGGCCGGCCGGCCCGTCCCCCAGCAGGCGGAGCTGGACGGGATGGTGCTGCGCCCCGTGCTCCTGGCCCAGGCCCATGTCCGCTACCTGAACCGTAAATATAACCTGGACCTGGTCGACAGCCGCACGGCCCTGGTGCCCGATCCAGACCGCCGCGGCGTGGTGCGATGGGAGGATTACCTCACTGCCGCCATCGACTCCCCCAGGCTGGAATCCCAACCCGATCCGCGCGCCCGGTTCGCCGCCCCGCAGGCACCCCTCACCGATGCCCGCCTGATGTCCACCTTGCAGAAAGATTTCCTGGACTGGGCGTACCGCACCGGGCGGGTGAGCGTGCGGGCGAACGAGGCTCTCAAACTGTACGCCGGGCCCGATACCTCTGCCGCCGAGTTCCGCCAGCTCGCCGCTGAGCATGCCCGCCGGGGGCGCGATGAGGAAGCGGCGAAACTGGCTGCGACATTCGATCGAAAAATCGAATCTTTGCAGGCGAAGCTCGCCCGCGAAGAACGCGAGCTGGCCGAAGACCAGGAAGAACTTTCCCAGCGCAAGATGGAAGAGTGGGGCACCCATGCCGAGAACCTGTTCGGCCTGTTCGGGGGGCGCAAGAGCGGGCGGCGCATCTCCACTTCCCTTGGCAAGCGCCGCATGACCGCCCGGGCAAAAGCGGAGGTGGAGGAGTCGCTCGACGTAATCAAGGAGTACCGCAAGCAGATCGCCGCGCTGGAGAGCGAAAAAGCCCAGGCGCTCGAAGAAGTGAGCCAACGGTGGGGGGAAATTGCCAATCAAATCACCGAGATTTCGGTGACGCCGTACAAAAAGGACGTGCTGATCGACTTGTTCGGTGTCGCCTGGATGCCGGTCTACCTGGCCCGCCTCGGGGATGAACAGATCGAACTGCCGGCCTACGTTCACGAGTAACAGGCCTGCGGCCCGCCTCGGTTTGTTGAGCTATGGCTTTCTAAAAGTCGTAAGCCAGGCTTTGAAATAGAGGGGTTTGGGATATGGGCGCTGCGCAGCGCCCATATCCCTGGTCTTAAGAAAGCCATGTTTGCTGAGCCGAGAGCCGGGCCTGATCGCATAGTAATATGATAAAATTTCCTATGTATGCCGGCATTGTCTTTCTGGCTGTGCTCGTGTACGGAGCTGTCCATTCTGCCCTGGCCTCACTGGCTGCCAAAGCCAGGGCAAGGCGCTGGTTTGGGAATCTGGGGGAGAGGACTTACCGGTTGCTGTACAACCTGTTCGCAGTGCTCAGCTTACTCCCAGTACTCGCCCTCACCGGCCTCCTCCCCGACCGCTTGCTGTACTCGATCCCTTTCCCCTGGGTGGGGATCACCCTGGTCGGGCAACTCCTGGCCGTCCTGGCGCTCGTCGTAGGTCTGCTCCAAACCGGGCCGGCCTCGTTTTTCGGGATCCGCCAACTGCTGACCCCCGAACAAGACCGGGAGAGCGCAGCCCCCAGGCTGGTCGTCACCGGGCTGTACCGCTGGGTACGCCACCCTCTTTACACCGCCGGCCTGGTCTTCATCTGGCTGGTCCCGCGGATGACATTAAATTTGCTGGCCTTCAACCTGGGGGCAACCATCTACATTATCCTGGGGGCCATTCTGGAGGAGCGCAAACTCCAGCACGAGTTCGGCGAGGCTTACGCCCGCTATCGCCAGACGACCCCCATGCTCATTCCAGGCATAAAATAGCTGCGGTCCGGCGCCGGGTTTGCCTTGCCTGTGCCCTGGCGCACCGGCGCAACTTTTACTGGTATTTGTAAAGCGAAGGGGTATGGCTACCGAAACATCACAATCTCCTGGCCTGTGGACGCCGAAGCAGATCGCTCAGGCAACCCTGTTCATCGTCTTCGTGACCACCGGCTTTTACCTGCTTTACCGGTTCCGCGCGATCGTTCTGATCCTGTTTGTCGCCATGCTGATCGGCACCGGAGTCAAACCGGCCGTGAGCTGGCTTGCCCGCAAGGGGCTGCCGCGCGTATATGGCGAAATCCTGATCTATGCCTGTCTCGCCGCCCTGATCATCGCCTTCCTGCTATTGGTCCTGCCGCTGGTCCTCGAGCAAGGCACCCTGCTGCTGCAAACCCTGTCCGAATACTACAATCGCATCCGCATATTGCTCGTCAGCTCCCCCAGTGAACTGCTGCGAGATCTTGGTATCCGGCTTTCGCCGCTCATCGACGTGGAGAACCTGATGCAGAACCAGGCCCCCGGGGGGAGTCCGCCCGCCCAACCGGCGGAAGAGGCGGCGCAGGCAGCGGCTGATTCCGTCGCCAGCCTGTTCAACTTCATCCGTATCTTTTCTCGCAGCCTGTTCGCCCTGGTGGCCGTGGTCCTGGTCGCCTTTTATTGGACGCTGGAAGGCGACCGAGCCGTCCGCTCCATCCTGCTGATTATCCCCTCCGCCTACCGCGAGGAGGTGCGCAGCCTGTACGAGGCCGTGGAGGGTAAGCTTGGCGGCTTTCTCATCGGCCAGTCGATCCTCTGCCTGGTGGTCGGCATCCTCTCTCTGATCGCATATCTGCTCATCGGGCTGCCCAACGCCCTGGTACTGGGGATCATCGCCGGCGTGCTGGAGGCGGTGCCCACGCTCGGCCCCGTCCTGGGGATCATTCCCGCCGTGCTGGTAGCCATCGCCGCAGACCCGTCCAAGGTGATCTGGGTCCTGGTGGCCGGCGTAATCATCCAACTGCTGGAGAACAATCTGCTCGTGCCACGCATCATGGATCGCTCGGTGGGCGTTCACCCCTTGCTTACCCTGCTCTCCCTGGCCACGCTCTCCTCCTTGCTGGGGCTCACCGGAGCTCTGCTGGCCGTCCCCCTGGCAGCGATCTTCCAGTTAATGATCAACCGCATGGTGTTCGAACCGATCCGCGATGAGCAGCCCCAGCCCGAGGGACGCGACTACCTCAGCCTGCTCCGCATGCGCGCTCAGGAGCTCGCCCAGGATTCGCGCAAACTGATCAACCAACGCCCGGTGGACGGCGACGACCACGGAGAGGCCGAGCTCGAACCGGATCAAGAGACAATCGAAGAGAGTATCGAAGCGCTGGCCAACGATCTGAACAAAATCCTGTCGCAAATTGCCTCACCGGAGGAGGCCCAACCATGAAGCGGGTGATCGTGGCCGCGGCTGTCGTGCTTGCCACCCTGGCCGGGGTGATCATCGTTTGGGAGCTGCGCCTGGCGCTGGTGCTCTTCCTTTTCTCCCTGGCCATCGCCGCCATGTTCCGCCCCATCACCAGTTACTGGGCCCGGCGCGGGATCAACCGGGTGATCGTCATCGGCCTCACCTACCTCACCGTCCTGGCCATCCTCGGCGGGCTGATTTTCCTCACCGGCGGGCAGTTCTTGCGGGAAATCCAACTGGCTACCGATGACTTCGCCAACACCTACCAATCCATCACCGACACCTGGCCCGACGGGACGCCTTTCCAGCAGGCCGTAGCCGAGCAGCTCCCGCCGCCCCAGGCCCTGTATTCGGCGATTGCCGGCGAACAGGGGACGCGCCTGATCCAAAATGTGATTGGGGTGGCCCAGGGGTTATTCTCCATCATCGGCCAACTCGCCATCGTGATTGTACTGAGCATCTATTGGACCGCCGACCAGGTGCGCTTCGAGCGTTTGCTGATCTCGATGCTGCCTGCCGAGCGACGGGTGGGAGCCCGGGCGGTGTGGCGCTCGATCGAGGCCGGGGTAGGCGCCTACCTGCGCAGCGAACTGACACAAAGCCTGTTGGCCGCCGCCCTGCTCGGGCTGGGCTACTACCTGATGGGCCTGCGCTACCCGGTTACGCTGGCGCTCATCGGCGCCCTGCTCTGGCTGATCCCCTGGCTGGGGGCGGTCCTGGCCCTCATCCTGCCTTTGCTCGCCGGACTGATGGTCAGCCCGCTGCTCGGCGCCGGTGCGGCGATCTATACCCTGATTGTGCTGGTGGTGCTGGAAGTGTGGGTGGAGCCCCGGCTGTACAACCGCCACCGTTACAGTTCGCTGCTCATCGTGGTGCTGATGATCGCGCTGGCCGACGCTTTCGGCATCTTTGGCCTGCTGATCGCCCCGCCCCTGGCCGCCGCAATCCAGATTACCTTCAACAGCCTGCTCCGCCGGGCAACCTCAGAGGAGACCGTCCGCCCTCAAACGCAAGTCGCCAGCCTGCAGCTCCGCCTGGAGAAAGTCACCGAGCGGGTCGAGGCCGCCGATCCACCGCCCCCGCCCGAGGTCGCCAACCTGGTCCAGCGCCTGGCCGAGCTGGTGCGCGAGGCAGACGAAGTCTTCCGCCCCAATGGAGAGAGTGAAGAGCCCCGTCTCGGCCTGCCAACCTCGACCAAATTTCGCTAGCCGGTATTCAGCTACCTATTCGTTTTTCTCGATACCTTCGGCGATGATGGGACCGGCCTTTTCCAGCGTCCAGCGCAGCGCTGCCTGGACGATCTGTTCAGCTTCCTCTGAATTTCCCCGCTCACAAGCTTTCAGCAGCCGGAGATGAAAGCCTAACGATTCGCCAACCCGGCCTTCAGCATCATAAGCCAGACGCAAATAGCGTTCAGCCCGTTCGCGTAAGGATTTAATATGGTTCACCAGGCTTTCCCTTCCCGATGCTTCGTAAAGGTACAACCGGAAAAGCCATTCCTCACGCAAATAAACAGAAATATCCCCCTCAACGGCCAATTGCTCGAGACGGCAGTATTTCGCCTTGAGTTCGGTAAGCTGGTCGACCGTGAGGGATTTCACCGCTACCCTGGCAGCCAGGCCTTCAATCCCGCCTCGCAGGGCATATAACTCCTCGAATTCGTCCATCGATAGGGGAGTGACTCTGGCGCCATAGTTCGGCATCAACTCCACCAGACCCTCCTGGCTCAGCGTTCGCAGCGCTTCACGAACCGGCGTCCGGGATACGCCCAGGGCCTTCGTCAGTTGATCCTGCCGCAGCCAGGCTCCTGGAACAACATGCCCGTGAAGAATCAAGCCGCGCAAATGCTCGTAAACGGCATCATGTACCGGTTTTTTTGAGCCAGTTTTATGCAGTTGATATACCGGTGGAAGGCGTGATTCCAGAGATGAACCTTTCGGCCATCTTCTACCTCTCCGGCGTGTACTTATTTTGTCATCGCTCAAGCGTAGACCTCGTAAATCAACGGAGGAGCGGTGGCTGACGGAACCCTCGGTGAACGAACTCCCTTTAAATGGGAATACACAAATTTGGCCCGGCGATGAGAATCTTGCCCTGGTACTGTTCTTCCGCCGCCTGCCGCGTGATGCCGGCCTGAGCAAAATCAGATAAGTGTGTCAGCACCAGGCACCCGGCAGCAGATTGTTTCGCAAGCTCTCCCGCCGCGGCTCCGGTCATGTGCCCGTGGCCCTCCAGGTCGTGACCGTCCTGATGAGGATAAGTTGCTTCAGCCAGCAGCACCGGGATATTGTGTGCAAACTGTATAAGCTCGGTTGATATGGAAGTGTCGGATGTGTAGACCAGGTTTGGCAGCCGCAGGGCCAGCGTCTCCACCGGGTGCCTGGTCTGCATCGTATCGACCGGCGTTTCTCCAAGAAAAAAGCGCTCGCCTGGCCGCACCGGGATAAATTGGAACGACTGGATGATCGGTTTTGCCAGGCTGGGAAGCGTAGGAATACCGAAGGCCTGATCCATCAGTTCCAATACCGGCAGCAAAGATGGGGGGCCGAAGAGCGGGATCGGTGGATAGACTTGGGGAAATAACCGGTGGTAGGTCAACGCCACCAGATCCAGGCAGTGATCGGCGTGCCCGTGGGTGATAATGACCCCCGCCAGTTTATCGATCCAGCCATTTTCCGCCAGGCGCATTGCCACCCCCGGCCCACAATCGATCAGATACGCAGCGCCATCCAGATTCAACAGATACCCGGAGGCGGGAATATCTCCCCCCGGAGAACCGGCTCGACAACCGATAACGATCAACTCAGATTTCATACTCGCACCATTGTCAGCTTTCTATCGGTGCGGATGCTGATCCGCGCCGTCTCTCCGGGAACCAGCCTCTCCTGGCTGAAAAACGATACGGTCTTGCCGGAGATCAACTTCCCGGTATTCAGATAGGCTCCGCCCGAGTATTCGGATGAAGACACGACCACCGGCGTCCCATTCGAATCCAAGACAAAATCTCCCGGGCGTAGGGTGAGGATAATGTCAGCAGAAGACTCGTTTTGAGCGGCGGGCAAATGAGCGATCAGGTCCTGGTCGATCAGCACCCGGTCCTGATCCAAACGTTTGGCTGTCAGCGTAATCGCCCCCCCGAGAAATTCGGCCACAAAGGAGTTCGCCGGATGGTTCCAAAGCATTTCAGGGGTATCGAACTGTTCGATCCGGCCGGCGCGCAGGATGACAACCCGGTCAGCTACCGCCAGGGCCTCGGTTTGATCGTGGGTCACAAACAGGGTGGTGACCCCGCTCTCCCGGAGTAGAGCTTCCAGATCCGCGCGCAGCGCCACCCGTAGTTGTGGGTCCAGAGCGGCCAGGGGCTCATCCAGCAGCAGTACTCGCGGGTTCATCGCCAGGGCGCGAGCGATCGCCACCCGCTGCCGCTGCCCACCGGATAACTCGCGCACCGACCGGCCGCTCAACTCGGTAATCCGGCATAGGCGGAGCATCTCTTGCACTCGCTTTTCGCGCTGGTCTTTGGGGATGCCAAGCATACGCAGCCCGAAGGCGACATTTCCGTTGACATCGAGATGGTCGAAAAGCGCATAACTCTGCGGCACCCACCCAATCTTTCTCTTCTCGGGGGGGAGATTCAGCGCATCTGCGCCGTCGATCAGCAACCGCCCTCGATCAGGGAAGATCAGGCCGGCCGCGATTCTTAGCAGAGTTGATTTCCCGCATCCCGAAGGACCAACCAGGACGATCAACTCACCCGGCTGGATGACCAGATTGATATCTCGAACCGCCGTTTCCTCGGAACCCGGATAGGTAAAGTTAATATCCTCGTAAACCAGGGACGCTGGTGTATCCATTTGTTTCATGCCTGTCCGACTTTGCCTCCACCTAATCTCTCCAGCGCGATGGTTGCTGGGATTACGAACAATAAAAAGCACAGAGTGATAGCAGCCGCAACCTCCAACCGTCCGGTTATATACGAGGCGTACAGCTCTACCGGTAAGGGCTTATTGATCGGGGTAAAGAGAAAGAACGAAACATTGAACTCCCCGATCGATAACGTAACTACCATGATCGTGGCCGCTAACAGCGCTCCCCTCACCTGGGGGAATACAACGAACAGAAGCTGCCTGAGCCGGCTGGCGCCGAGAGTCGCGGCCACCGCCTCTAGCTCCCGTAATTCAGGGTTGGAGAGCGCCGGGGTAAGCGCACCGATAAAAAATGGGAGGGTGTAAAGCAAGTGCCCGGCAATGAGCAGGACCCCATTCCCGCGCAGATACGGGTAGGAGAGGATGAGCGCCAGCGCCATCGCAATCCCGGGGATTGCCACCGGAACCATGGTCAGCGACATCAGGAATTGTCTGCCGGGGAAATTGTAACGGGCCAGCACCCAAGAAGTGGGCAGGCCGATGAGAATATCTAAGGCGAGGATCAGTGCGGCCAGGCGGATGCTGAACATCGCATTCGGGCTGATCCTTTCCCAACCGGCGGCCAGCCACTGCAGAGTGAACCCGCCGGCCCAGAATCCCTGCTGCCACACGCGGCTGGTGGCCACAGCAAAAACCAGGGGGATGGGGATCAAACAGATCAGCGCGGTGATCCAGGCGAAAGTCCGCCCGATACTTTGCACCGGGTCGGCTGCCCCTTTTCGCGAGTGTGCCTGGTTAGCCATGGGGAGACTTCCTGTTCTGGGCCGGTCGCCCGTTCTTGCGTCCGGTTTCGCCGATTTTTCCGACCCCGAACAGGATGAGTGTAGTGATCGCAATCAGCAGGATACTCATCGTGCTGGCTGTGGCCGGTTGGAAATTCTCGGTGAACGCGGCAGCGATTTCGAGAGGCACGACCCGATAACCACGCGAGAGGGTTGCTGCGGTCCCAAAGGCGCCAAACCCGGTGGCCAGGCTGAGGCTGGAAGCGCTGACGATGGCCGGCTTCAAGGCCGGCAGGATGACATCCGTGTACACCCGCAGCGGAGATGCCCCCAGGGTACGGGCAGCATCGATGGCATCTTGCGAAATCCCCGATACCGCGCCGCGAATGACAAGAATCACCCGCGGTATTTGGAAGTACACATACCCCAGCAGCATCCCCCAGAAGGTATAAGCAAAGGTCAGGCTGCGCTCGCCGGTTATCGACTCGATCAACTGGGGAACGACCCCGGTAAACCCAAAGTTGAGAATAACGAAGAAGCCGATAACGATCCCGGGCAGACTGAGAGGTATGGTCAGAGCGACAGCCAGCAGCTTTCGCCCCCGCCCCGACCCACTCTCCACATAGATCGCTGCCGGAATACAGATCACCAGCGCCACTACTGTGGACAGGACGGAGATGATGGCGGTATTCACGAAGGCGCGGATGTATAAGGGCGAGCGCAGCACTTCCGCATAGTGGGAAAGACCGATCTGCTGCGTATCGGCCGCGATCAGACTACGCTGAAAGAGGATGAGCAGGGGCCAAAAGAGCAGCGCGAGAACAACGATCAGGAATGGCAGCGATAGACTGCCGATCGTCAGCGCCTGCCCCTTCCGCCGGCCGGCGCCCCCTGCTCCCCTCGTCCGGGTGTCAACTTGTGCGGTGGTTATTGGAGCACCTCGGCTTTCCAACGATTCATCGCCGCTTCCTGGGCGCTTTGCATCTGTGCAAAATCCGGATCCATTACCCGCTCATAGTCGCTTTCTGGAAGCATTTGCTCTGCGATCTGCGGGTCGATCTCGACGTGGCGAATAGGCCGGAGATAGCTCTCGGTAAACAGCTTCTGCCCCTCGTCGGAGAGGACGAAATCGAGCAGTTGCTTCCCCGCATCAGGATGAGGAGCGCCCTTAACCAGCGAGATCGTATAGGGGATGGAAATAGAGCCCTCACAGGGGATAACGATCTGGATCGGAGCCTCATCGATATAGCGCAGCTTGTAGCCGTTGAAATCCGCATCGATCAGGATGGGGATCTCACCTTGCTGCACCATGGCGGTAGCCGTCTGGGCAGGCTGGATCAGGCCATTATCCATCAACTGGGAGAAGTATTCGATCGCCGGATCCCAGTTATCCAGGGTGCCTCCCAGCGCTAAGTTGGCCGCGGTGACGACCGAGTAACCGACAGCCGCCTGCGTTGGATCCAAGAATCCAACCTTACCCTGATACTCATCTTTGAGCAAGTCAGACCAACACTGCGGGACCGGGGCTCCACCCAACTCATCGGTGTTCACCAAAAAGGCGATTGCTCCCTGGTGAATGGCAAACCACTTGCCTTCCGGTTCTTTCAGGTTGGCGGGGATTTCTTCGAAGCCGGGCGGCTGGTATGGAGCGACAAGATCCTTTTCTACCGCCTGAATGCCGAACACGATGCCGTAATAAGCGGTGTCGGCCTGAGGCTGGGCTGCCTCAGCTTCCAATGCAGCCAAAGTTTGCCCGGAATTTTTCGGGTCGGAAGGCGCCTGAATGCCCGTCTTCTCGGTGAAAGCCTTCAGCACGGCTCCCCAGTTTGCCCACTGCTCGGGCGTGTTGTAGGAGTTGACAATGGTAGAGGCTTGCTGCTCAGACTCAGGCGCGGCGCTCGCACAGGCGGACAGAAGCGCCGGAAGTGCGAAGCACAACAAAAGGAAAAGGGCGGACCAAGACTTTGGCTTCATTTCAGCTCCTGTTCAATCAGATTTTATTTGGATGGATTACGGCTGGAATACAAGGCTTTGGTGGATGCAGGACTATTGTATCCACTAATTAATAAGTTTATACAATATTTCGGGAAAACTGTCAATCACTTTTTAAATACAAATAAATTTTCATCTCTGTACTTTTCTATTACTGACTTGGGATAAAATACCTATGTGCCCCTCTTCTGGCTGTCGATCGCCTTCCTGGCCGGGATCGTGCTGGGCGACGCGCTGCGCTGGCCCTGGTTTGCCTGGCTGGGGCTCAGCGCCCTGGGCCTGGCGTCCTTCGCCCACCCCGACCTGCGCCGCCTATGGGCCCGCCGCCCCGCCTGGCTGGGGCTGCCGCTGCCGCTGCTGCTCATCTTCCTTGGCGCCGGAGCGGCCCGCGCTTCGGCGGCGAAACCCCATTTCACACCTCAGGATGTCGCCTGGTATAACGAACAGCCCGCTCCATTCATCCTCGAGGGGGTCATCGTCTCCCTGCCCGAGGCGAAGGACGGGTACACCGAAATCCGCCTGCAGGCGGAGCGCCTCCGCCCGCAGGATTCCCTGCTGTTCACCGAGGTACGCGGCCGGGCGCTGGCATACATCCCCGCCGGAGACTGGCGCTACGGCGACCGGGTGCGGCTGGAAGGCGAGCTGCGCGCCCCGCCTGCGGGTGAAGTCTTCGACTTTGCCGCCTATCTCTATCGCCAGGAGATCCAAACCTACCTGCCCAGCGCCCGGGCACACCTGCTCGGCCATGGCCGGGGGAACCCGCTGTTGGGCGCCGTCACCTCCGCCCGCCTGCATTTGCTGGACCTCATCTACCGCCTGTACCCCGACCCCGAAGCTTCCCTGCTGGCCGGGATACTCCTGGGAATCGAGGCGAACATCCCCGCCCCGGTGGAAGCCGCCTTCGAGGCCACCGGCACTTCGCATATCATCGCCATCTCCGGGTTCAACTTCGCCGTGCTCTCCGGCCTGCTCACGAAGCTGTTCACCAGGACGCTGGGCAAGCGACGAGGCGCGCTGGCCGCCGGGCTGGGCATCGCCTTCTACACCCTGCTGGCCGGGGCCGGCGCAGGCGTAGTGCGCGCCGCCCTCCTGGCCGGGCTCTCCCTGCTCGCCCGCCAGTTCGGGCGCCGCCAGGACGGCCTCAACAGCCTGGCCTTCATCGCCGCCGTCATGGCCCTGGCCAACCCCAATGTCCTCTGGGACGTTGGCTTTCAGCTCTCCTTCATGGCCACGCTGGGCTTGATCCTGTACGCCACCCCGCTCCAGGAGGGCTTCATCCGCCTGGCCAGCCGCCGACTTTCCCCCCAGGCCGCCCGCCGCCTGGCCGGCCCGGTGAGCGAATACTTGCTGCTCACCCTGGCCGCCCAGCTCACCACCCTGCCGGTGATCCTCTACCACTTCCAGCGGCTGTCCCTGGCTTCTTTCCTGGTCAACCCCCTGATACTGCCCGTCCAGCCGCCGCTCCTGCCCCTGGGTGGCGCCTCTCTGCTCGCCGGGCTGCTCTTCCAACCCGCCGGGCAGCTCCTGGCCTGGCTGTGCTGGCCCCTGGTCGCTTACACCATCCGCCTGGTCGAATGGGCCGCCGCCCACCTGCCGGGCGACCTATCCCCCGGGTTCGTCCCCCTGTGGCTGGTGCTCGCCTTTTACGCCATCCTGTTCTTGCTCACCTTCGCCCGCCGCCCGCTGGGCCAGTGGCTCGAACAACGGATGGGCGCATCCATCGGTTCACAGGCCCTGCGCCCCGGCCTGCTGCTCTCGGCGCTGGGGCTGGTCACCGCCCTGATCTGGCAGCAGGCGCTCCACCGCCCCGACGGGCGGCTGAGGCTCACCCTGCTCCCCGCCCATTCCGGCGAGGCCCTGCTGATCCGCACCCCGACCGGGCGCAGCCTGCTGATCAACGGCGGCCCCAGCCCCCGGCTGCTCTCCGATGGGCTCGGCCGCCGCCTGCCGCTCGGACAGCGCCACCTGGATGCCTGGGTCATCGCCTCTGCCGAAGACGAAGACCTCTCGGCCCTGCCCGACGTGCTGAGCCGTTTCCCGCCCCGCTTCGTGCTTTGGTCCGGCCCGCCCGCCGGCTCAGCCTCCGCCCGCCGTTTGCAGCGCCTGCTGGCCGAAGAGCAAATCCCGGTGATCACAGCCGAGGCCGGTCACTGCCTGGATTTGGGCGACGGCGCCCGCCTGGATGTGCTTGCCGTGGGCAGCCGCGGCGCGGTCCTGCTCCTCAAGTGGGACCGCTTCCGCCTGTTGCTCCCAATTGGATTAGATTTCGAAACTATGGAAACCCTGCTGACCGATCCGGCTCTCCCCCCGCTCAGCGCTCTGCTCCTGGCCGAGGCCGGCTACGCCCCCGCCAACCCGCCGGAGTTGATCGACCGTTTCCATCCCCAGCTCCTGCTGCTCAGCGTCCAGCCCGGCGACCACCGCGGCCGCCCCGACCCGGAAACCCTCGCCGCCGCGGCGGGCTACCCCCTCCTGCGCACCGACTTGAACGGCTGGATCGAGATTTCTACGGATGGGGAGAGGATGTGGGTGGAAGCGGAAAGATAAGAAACGATGTGCTCAAACGGCGGGTATTCCGCCGTGGATCGAGGCAAACATCCCCGCCCCGGTGGAAGCCGCCTTCGAGCCCCACCGGTGGGGCTTCGCAAATCATCGTTTTTCAGCTATTTCTTTTAACTTTTGCAGCGCCTGGGGCCACATCTCGTTGAACGCTTCTGCTTGCTCTTCATCAGCATCCATATCTACCAGAACTTCGGTTAATCCATCTCTTTCTTTGAACGTATAATTTTCGAAGGCCGGCGCCCATCTCTTTGCTACATCGCTCGTGGTATCCTCAACACCATTGTGAACGATCCCAAGGTGTTCAATAGAAATAAACTCATACGGTTTGTTTTCCGCGATCCGGCTTACCATGCCTCCTTCCTCACCGGTTGTTGGATCAGGCCCAAGAAAAAGTATCTTTGATCCCTTGCTCCAGTCTCCCTTGTAATATGAGCCCGGGTTAAAGGCAGTTGTCCATTCGCGGTATGGCTGGTCATCAAGCATTGCGTGCCACACTTTTTCCTTCGGCGCGTTGATTAAGATTGAATAATGTAATTTTTGTTTTTGCATAGCCCACGACTCCTCTTTCCAGCCCACCAAATCCTGTGTTTGAATAGTACCAAAATTCAATTAAAGCATCACTGATATGCGCGCTATCCAGTGTGCAGTATCCGGAGTTAACCCAGCGA
This sequence comes from uncultured Anaerolineaceae bacterium, assembly GCA_964391195.1. Lineage (GTDB taxonomy): Bacteria > Chloroflexota > Anaerolineae > Anaerolineales > UBA4823 > JAAYXE01. The sequence continues at coordinate 17,889 of CAYMLG010000033.1, forward strand.
TAATTTCTTATTCCATTTCCATAGGGGTTACCAATTGAAAATAATTTCCATCCGGGTCGGCCAGGGTGGCAATCCATCCGCCCTCCATTTCGTAGGGCTCCCTGATCACCGTGCCCCCGAAGGCCTTGATGCGCTCGAATTCCTCCTTGACCTGGCGAGTCTCAAAATTTAACAGAATGCGTCCAGGATCTTTTGTGCGTCCGCCCATTTCAGAATGGTCCAAAATGGCTAAATTGGTCGCCCCTACTTGCCAGCCAAAAAAGCCATATTCTTCGTCTACCATTCCTGCTGGCTGTCCGAGAACTTTTTCATAATAAGCAGCCAGGACTTTGGGCTGCTTCGTTCCGATCATGACAGAGTTCAGGTTAAGCATAGGTATGATCCTTTCTTTCGGTGATTCGACCGAATATATCGCGGTTGCCGGAGCATCATTGGACTTCTGGAGGACAATTTCCCCCCTATTCACACATAAATTATATCCTGTTTATCCGATTATCGCCGGTTATTTTTCCATCCGCTGATGAGGCTCACATCAGAGCGCGCATAACGAAGTGGATCGAGCGAGTTCACCTGCAGGCGGCGCTGCTGAGCCTGGCGGCAGGCTACTACAGGTATTGATTATCACCAGTGTCTGTGTGAAAACCATGCTTGATAGAGCCACAGAGAAGTTATATCGATTATTAGGGTAGTATTTAGTATATAATCAGTTTACAATAAATTATGAATAGAGCCATTAGTATAAGGAAGCATGTTAAGGCAAACTTGGAAAATCCCAGCCCATTGTCGTCAATAATGTGTCCTTCAAATCACATTTGGAGAACAAACGCGGTACAGTCAGCGTGAAACTAAGGGAATCAAGGAAATGAAAGCGATCCATATCCATGGCCGTGGTGGTCCAGATCACCTGGTTTATGAAGATGCGCCTCGACCATATCCAGGCTCGGGTGAAGTACTTGTCCGCGTCTACGCGACAGGGATCATCGCCAACGAGTTGAAGTGGGACGTGACCTACCAGACTACAACCGGAAGCCCCCGCGAACTTCCGATTCCAGGACGCGACCTCGCAGGAGTGGTAGAGGAGGTGGGTCCTGGGGTTACGACGGTCGTCAAAGGCTCGGAGGTCTTTGCCATGCTCGGCTATGGTCGCGACGGCGCTGAGGCCGACTATACCCTTGCCCTGCCCAATGAGCTGGCTCCCAAACCAAGCACGCTCGATCCTGTTCAAGCTGCAGCCGTGCCGCTCTCGGCGTTGACAGCCTGGCAGGCTCTCTTTGACCACGCACACCTTACTGCAGGACAATCCGTCCTGATCCATGGTGGTGCAGGAGGCGTCGGGGTCTTTGCCGTCCAACTTGTTCATTGGGCGGGGGCGCAGGTCATCACGACTGCCTCGTCACGCAATCGCGACCTTCTGCGCGAACTGGGGGCCGATGAAATCATCGACTATACCACTACACGCTTCGAGGATGAGGTCCATGATGTCGATCTGGTCTTCGATGCGGTTGGCGGCGACACTTTGCAGCGCTCCTGGCAGGTGATCAAACCTGGAGGATTGCTTATCTCTATTGTTAGTCCCAAACCGCCCGCGAATATAGCAAAGGGACATGGCGTGCGCTTTGCCTATTTTGTGGTCGAACCCAACCGCGATGAACTCATTCAAATTGGCGGATTGATTGATGTGGGACAAATCCGGCCCATCATCGACACGGTGTACCCTCTTGCCCAGGCGCGCCAGGCCTACGAGCAAGCAGCGAAAGGCCACGCACGGGGCAAGATTGTCCTGCGGGTGATAGATTCATGATCCTTGCTCAAAGGTGAAGAAGACCTTGTAGATCGGTGGCCTCAAATTGGATACGGGCAATGACATACGGTGGCCAGCATCGAGAGTACGAATGTTAGCTCGTAAACAGCGTCGCTCGTAATTGTGATGCTTGTCCAACATGGGTATCCAGTACGCTTAAAAAAAGAAAGATTTGGTGAGGATTCCAATCGGGCAACTGGGATCGGGAAGCGCTGGAAAGATCCCCAAGACCCAATACATAATGAAAGGATAAGAATATAAGAAGCGGGAATGGGGTGAAATTTATGGGCTTGTAACTTCCTCTCCAGGATCAAGCCGATGGACGGAAATCAACTGACACATTTTGTGGCAACCATTGAGAAAAAAAGCTTATCGAGTAGGAGGAAAGATGGCTGATCGCTTAATTTCCCGAGGGTTTTTCGGCAGGCGCCGCCAGCCCGATGCTGCGGGCCGCCTGCCACCCGGCCAATATATCACACCGGATTTCCCGGTACTTTCGGCAGGCCCTACGCCTCGTATCGCCCTGGACGATTGGACATTTACTGTTGAAGGGCTGGTGCGTGAGCCGGTCGCCTGGAACTGGGAGGCATTCACCAGTCTCCCGGCGCAGGTCTATACTGTGGATATCCATTGCGTGACGAAATGGAGCAAATTGGATACGCGTTGGAAAGGGATTAGCATTGACGTGCTACTCGAGCACGTCGATCTGGATCCGAAAGCCGGGTTTGTCACCGCCACCTGTTACGGCGGTTACTCTACCAACCTGCCCCTGTCCGATATCGTCAACGGACAGGCTTTCGTCGCCTACGAATATGACGGCCGGCCGCTCCCGCCGGAACACGGCGGTCCTGCCAGGCTGGTCGTTCCCCACCTCTACTTTTGGAAAAGCGCCAAGTGGGTCAACGGCCTGCAGTTTATGGAGTTCGACCGCCGGGGGTTCTGGGAATCCCTGGGCTACCACGACCGGGGGGATCCGTGGAAAGAGCAACGCTACCAAGGTGATTGAACAAGGGAAGGAGAGTCGATGAGAACTACGTTGGAATGGCAAATTGCCACCATCCAATCCATTCAAGCAGAGACGCCCACCGTCAAAACCTTTACGCTGGCGGTCCCGGCCTGGATGCCACACCGTGCAGGCCAGCATTACGATGTCCGGCTGACCGCTCCAGATGGCTATCAGGCGCAGCGCAGCTATTCAATCGGTTCAGAGCCCGAGCGGCAAGGGGAAATCGACTTGACGGTCGAACGGTTGGAGGACGGAGAGGTTTCCGCGTACCTGCACGATGTGGTTATCCTGGGAGACCAGATCGAGGTACGCGGGCCGATCGGCGGGTATTTTGTCTGGGAGGTGTCTATGAATGGGCCGCTGCTCCTGATCGCGGGTGGGTCGGGCATCGTACCGCTGATGTCCATGATCCGCCACCGCGCCAGAGCCGGCTCTCAGGTTCCGACCCGGCTGCTATACAGCGTTCGCGCACCCGAAGACGTGATTTATGATGAGGAACTGAGGCGGCTCCGGGCTTTCAACCAGGGGCTGGAGATCTTTTTCACCTTCACCCGCTCCCAGCCGCCGGATTGGACCGGCTACGCCCGGCGAATCGATAAGCATATGTTGAGCGAAGTGGTCGAGCCATTCGGCAAAGAGCCACTCATTTACGTCTGCGGCCCGACCCTGATGGTCGAATCGGTCGCCAACCATCTGGTGCAGATCGACATCCCGCCGGCCCGCATTCGCACTGAGCGATTTGGGCCGACCGGAGGCACATAATAAAGAAGGATAATTTATCCATGGAAGACAATTTTCACACGGATATAAATCGGGCTTTGATGATGGATGGCAACGCGGTTGCGGGTACCCTGTACGAGGTGTTTGCCATGGAAATGACCACCAGTATGGCCCAGTGCGCCAATTGCGGTAAGCAGGGCGAAATGGGCGAGCTTCTGGCTTTCATCCATACACCCGGATTGGTTCTACGCTGCCCGGAATGTGAGAACATCGTCCTAAGGGTTGTCGTGGCTCCCGATGCTTATTATGTGGATGCGCGCGGAGCGATGTACTTACGTCTTGTGCGCCAGTAGAACAATGGTTAGATGGCGACTTCGTTACGCTGGGTCGCCCGCTTGACCGATCTCTGCCCTGTCCAATGACAGGCCCGCCAGAGCCGACGGGCGTGTCCTGTGCGAATCGTCAAAAGAGGATGTGTTGCTCTGTCAAAGCTTCGTGACCGGAAGGCGGCAGGAGCCCAAACGACACTGCAAGCGCTGCACAAGCGAATGGATCGGTCCCTGGTACAAACCGTTTTAGATCTGCTGGTGGTGACGGTCATGAACCGTCACTGCAATCAGGGCTTCCGGCGGAGCGAATAGTGGGGAATTTTGAATTGAAGCTCGCCAACACATTTCCGATTGTTTTAAATCCAGTTAAGGGAACAGTTTTTGGTTTAAGCAAAAGTACCGTTCAGCGCGAAAACCACATCCAGATTGGTTCTACATCACGGGTTCAACTTCGCCGTGCTCTCCGGCCTGCTCACGAAGCTGTTCACCAGAACGCTGGGCAAGCGACGGGGCGCGCTGGCCGCCGGAGCTGATCGACCGTTTACAACCCCAGCTCCTGCTGCTCAGCGTCCAGCCCGGCGACCGCCGCGGCCGCCCCGACCCGGAAACCCTCGCCGTCGCGGCGGGTTACCCTCTCCTACGCACCGACTTGAACGGCTGGATCCAAGTCACCGCCGACGGAGAGGGATGTGGGTGGAAACGGAAAGATAAGATGGGATATGATCCAACGGCGTGTATTCTGCCGGGGATCGAGGCAAACTTCCCCGCCCTGGCAGAAGCCGCCGGATTGGTTTCGAACTCAGGCCTGCTCGATCTCCCAAACCGTGACCTCGGCCTCGATTACCATTTGCCCGAGCGCCTTCGCCACCGAGATGCGGTGATGGCCGTCGCGGACGTAATAGACATCGCCCACCTGGATGAGCGCGACGGGCGGCAAGGCTTCATCCAGCATCAGAGCTTTCGCAATGCTCACCCAGCGTTCCGCCGTCCGGTCGTGGGTGGGGTAAAAAGCAGCATCGAAATCCCGGCTGCGCCCCTCGCTGCCGTGAATCCTGGCGATGGGCACAGATTGCAGGCCGGCAGCATGACGCGACTTGACTTGCGCGGTCTGCAGCGCTTCACTTAGCTCGCGCAGGGGATTCCCGCCGTGGATCAGGCTATTCCAAAACCGCAGGCGCGGCCCCTGGGAGTAGACTCTTCTGAATAGTTGGATGGCCTGGCGACGCGCGCGGTGCCTGGCATCCGACTGTCCCAACGTCTGGTTGTGAATGGCAACGTTCTCTTGCATTGACAGCATGACCGACCTCCTGTCTTTCCAGTGCTGCCGGTAGAATAGCAAACAGGAGGGTGAACTGTCAGTTACCCAAAGTAGTATTCGATGGTTGATTTCCGGTTAGAAGGGGGTTGATTTGACCGGGCTAAAGGATGCCCAGCTCACGCGCCCTGGCCACAGCCTGAGTCCGGCTGCTCACCTGCAACTTGCCGAAGATATTATTGATGTGCTTCTTGACGGTCCCCACCGTCACCACCATTTTCCGGGCGATCTCCTGGTTCGAAAGACCAGCGGCGACATGCGTGAGTACTTCCAGCTCACGGGCGCTCAGCTCCTCAACCAGGGATGAGTCGCCGCTGAGGGGCCGGGCCTGAGGAGTCAATCCGTGCGCAGCAGGTTCTTTCTGCTGAGAAAACTCCGCCCACAGACCCCGGATCAAGGTATCCAGGTCTGTGCTCTCGCCCGCCTGCACCGCTCGCGTGAATACATCTGGCTTCATTTCTGATCGATAGGCCTCAAGGCGTGGCCGGATGTACAAATTGGTTTCCGGGTCATCATTACGGCTTAGAATGAATGCGAGGATCTGAACGGCGCGTACGTGATCGCCGGTCCGGTGAAAGGACTCGGCCAGGTCGAACAGATTCCAGTACAAGAAAATCTCTTGCTTCGTATCGTACATGATCTTGACCGCTTCGAGGATGTACTGGCGCGAGCTCTCGTACTCCTCCTGGTGCGCCGCAATCTCGCCCAAATGCCCGAGAGAAAAGGCTACCCCGCCCAGATCGCGCACTTCCTGGCAGATCGCCATTGATTCCTGAAAAATGCGCTGCGCCTCAGGATACGACTTGGCCCGGATAAGAATTATCCCAAGCAGGTGTAAAACGTGAGTCGAACTCCACCGGTCTCCCAGGGCTTTAAAGTTATCCAGACTAGCCCTTAACCAACTCAAAGCCTCCTCAGACCGGTTATCGTAAAAGGCGAAGGCTCCCAAGGCATAAGCCAGCCAGGCTTCACCCCATCGTTCGCCTGCCTCCCGGCAGTCCTCGCAATATGCCCGGAGTATGGTCAGGACTTCTGCTTCATTTTTGAGCCGAATATGGAAATTATCTAAAAAAGAGATCCCTGCCAGCGCCATGGCAGATGATCCTTGGGGACAACCATCCTTCAGAAGAGTAAGGCCTTTTTGATAGAGATGAACGGCACTGTCGTAACTACCCCACGTGGCTTCGAACCAGGCAGCATGCAAGCAAAGGTCGCCCAGGAGCTGGCCACCCTGACCTTCGAACCGCTTCACCGCCTGGTTGAACATATCCGCACCTTCATGGATCCTCGTGCGGATCTGGTTATACATCAGCAGGCAGCCCATGAACCGTCGAACAGCGTCACCCTTCCCCTTCTCCACAGCCCAGCGCCAGGCGGAGCGAATATTATCGATCTCTGCATCGATTAGATCGAGTACTGCGAGCTGATCCGGGCCGGTGAAGCGCTTCTCCTGGCGAGACAGGTAGTCAGCATAGTAATCGCTGTGCCGTTCACAGGCCAATTCTTCGTCTTCGGGGTTCTCGCTCAGGCGTTCAGCCGCGTACTGCTTCAGAAGCTCATGGACCTCGTAGCGACCATCCGGGGACATGCGGAGCAAAGACTGGTCCACCAACGCCTGCAGAGTTAGCAGGTCGGCCCCCGTCACGGCCTGGGCGGCCTGGTGGTGAAAGCATCCCTGGAAGACCGCCAGGCGCTTGAAGGCCTCCCTTTCCGGCGATCCGAGCAGGTTCCAAGATTGTTCGAACACGGCCCGCATGTTGCGATGCCTCTCCGGTATATTGCGGAGCGTGGTTGCCAGGAAATTCATGCTGCGCTGAATTTGTGCGGCGATCTCGGCACACGTCAGGGTCTTCAGCCAGGTGGCCGCCAGTTCCAGCGCCAACGGCATACCCTGGACGAGCTGGCAAATCCGGGCAATACATTCCTGTTCCCGGCTGGGGGAAAAATGCGCCTGCACGCGCCGGGCGCGTTCGACAAATAGCTGCACTGCGCTGTATGCTTCGATGGGCTGAGAGATCCCCTCTTCCGGGAATTTCAGGCCCTGCACCGGGCGGATCCACTCTTCCTGCAAATCAAGCACAGATCGCGAAGTAACCAGGATCTTGATCCTGGGTGCAGCCTGCAGGATCGCAGTGATCAGGCTGGCTGCCTCGATCAAGTGCTCAAAATTGTCCATCACCAACAGCATGTGCTTTGAGCTCAAGTAGTTTAGAAGCTGGTGGAGCGGATCTTGCTGCCCGGAGAACGAAAAACCCACCGCCTCGGCAAGGGTCGGCGTCAGATAGTCGGGTGAGGTAAGGGGATTTAGCGCGACGAAATAGACCCCGTCAGCGAAATCCTCGGATATCTGCGCAGCAGCTTGAATCGCCAGGCGCGTTTTCCCAATCCCACCGGGCCCGATCAGGGTCAGTAAGCGGCAGTCCGGATCGGCCAGGAGCGCGGAGATCTCGGCCAGTTCTTCATCCCGGCCGACGAAAGGGGTGGTTTGGACGGGGAGATTGATTGCGCCCATAGGTTCATTTTAACCTGTTCTCATTAGCCTGAGAAAGTCATCGAAAAATTTCCATCCTCCGTATCACTTCTCAGGTATGTGGCGCTTCCGTTCCCCGCGAGGCAAAAAGTAGTTATGGGGGTTGCAGGCTGGCGCGGCCAGCCTGCAACCCCCATAACTACCGCAAATTTTCGTTCAGGCCGGAAGAATCCAGGCTGGCCAACTATCACTTTTAGAGATAGGACAATCACTAAAAGTGATAGAGGAGTTTAGCAAAACGATACGATGCGGCTAAAACTTTCATACCGTACCCCCTCGCCGCCATCGCAAGCTGTCGCTTATACGTGCTGGTCGACGAGGATCGGATTTCCGTCGGGGTCTATGGCGATAAAATGGGCGGGGCCGGTTGTGCTCTCATCCGCCTCGGTCATCAGCTCCACCCCTTGCTCCTTGAGCCGCCGCTGCAGCTCGCGCACGTCTGCAAAAGTCTCCAGCTTCTCAGCATTCTGGTTCCAGCCGGGATTAAAGGTAAGCATGTTCTTATCGAACATCCCCTGAAAGAGACCGACGATCGTATCCCCATTCTTCATGATCAGCCAGTTCTGGGTGATATCCCCGCCTATAGGTTCGAAGCCAAACTTCTCGTAAAACGCCTTCGACGCATGAATATCCTTCACCGCCAGGCTGATTGAAAACGCGCCCAGTTCCATACCCATCCCTCCGATATTTCAGATAGCCGTGATTATTCGAGAAAATGTGGTTAGTTCCGCCGGGAGGCACCGCGGCGGTTAGCAATCACCAGTAAGCCGGCGCCCACGGCGATGGCGATTACGCCATAAATTGCCCATTGGATTTGGCCGGTCATAAAGCTGCCGGGCAGGACGTTGATGCCCTGTAAGAACCACACGCCGCCCGCCAGGATAAACAAAATACCCAGGATACTCAGGATGATCCGCATCGCCCCACTCCTTCTCAACCAACCCTGCCGGTCAGATTCCAGATTACTATAAAAGAATAGAATTATCCAGCATGCCCGCCTGGGCTCCCCCACAGATCCCATTAAACCAGTTGCGGCCAGAGGTGTCAACTGCTACGCACCGTCCCGCTCTCTTCTGCGGCTATGGACTGGACGAGCTCGTCCAGTCCATAGCCGCTCTCGATCAGTTCCACCAGCCGCTTCGTAAAGCGGGTTGCCGGGCCGCCGTCGACCATATCGTGATCGAAAGCTACCGTCAGGCTGAGCATCTCCCGCGGCTCAATCCGCCCCTGGATGACGACCGGCTTCCAGGCAATGCCCCCTACGAGCAGGGAAAGCGGTTGGGTTGTAGGGCTCAGCCCCCAGCCGCTGTGGCCTCCACCAAACATACCGACTGAAGAAAGGCCGACCGTGCCACCCATTGCCACAGCGGCTGTTGGGTCGCGGCGAAAGATGAACCGCAGCAACGCAATAACCCATCGGGACAGCGGCCACGGCAGGAGCATGATCGAACGGTACCAGGAGGGCATCCCTCTACCCGGTGGCACCGGTTCGGACTGCACCCTGCGGATCTCATCGTGGATCTCCCGGTAAGTCTTGCGGTTCGCAGCCCGGATGACGTGCCCCATCAGGGCTCGCTTGCCTGCGGCTTTCCCTTCGACCATCAATCCGATGTTTACATCCTCGAACAGGATAAGCTGCCTGTCCCCCTTCCGGTAGGCCTGGATCGTCTTGTCCTCCTCCACCGCGCGGGCCAGGCAGTAGGCCAGGTAGCCGGTAAAGGACAGGCTCTCGCCGGTGCGCAGCTTATACTCGGCGATGCGCTGCCTGGCGTTGGTGACATCCACTTCCAGCAGGCCGTAGATGATGTGGGCAGGCCAGGAAAGGTCCAGCGTGTTCACCCATATCCGGCGTCCTGCCGGGAAATCGACGATCTGGTAAGGCCCGGTTTCTCTGTTCATGCGCGCTTCCTTTTACTTGCACTCAGTACGAGCAGGGTCCGCAGCAGGCTCCAGACCAGCGCAAAGCCCCCCGAGATCCAGGCGAGCCAGGCAAAGTCGGGCATAAAGAGACTCACAAAGCCGCGCATCTTGCTCAGCATAGGGACCAGGGCGAGGGCCGGCAGCAGGTTGGGGATCAGTGGAAGCAAAATGTCCCGCCCCCAGAACCGCGCACCGGCGGGACGAAGCGCCGGGTCCGCCTTCCGGTGGCGCAGGCGCTGCGCTGTGTGGCGCAGGCGCTGCGGCGTGTGGCGCAGCGTAGCTACAACCCCGGCGATCTGAAGCGCCGGGATGAGCAGCATCGCGCGCATCGCCCAGGGCGCCCAGCCGAACGTCTGCCTGGAAGGGGCGTTCCCGGCGAGCAGCTGCGCCAGGCCCATCCCCAACTCATCGAAGGTCATCTTCATCATCGCATGGTTTACGTTGAACAGCAGCACAAGGCCCTTCTTTTGTTCCGGGACCAGGGCCATAAATGCGCCAAAGTCGGGGACGATGCCACTGTGCCAGACGATCTTCGTCTCGCCGCTCTCCTGGCTGATCCACCCCATGGCGTAGCTGCCCAACGTTGCCCCCATCTCGTTGATTTCCGCCGCCCCACGGGTTAGCTCAGCGACGCCCGCCGGCGAGAGGATCTGCGTCTCGCAGTAGCGCCCCCCATTGAGATAGGCCATCAGGTAGTGGGCCATATCTTCTGCACAGGAAATGAGCTGTCCGGAGGGGAGCGAACCGGCCGGGATGGAGAGACCGGGGGCGGGGACTGGCACGCCGAACCAGTAGCGGTGTCCCATCGCTAACCCGTCCTGCTGGGCTGCGGCTTTGGAAGTGTAGCTGTGATGCATCTCCAGGGGGGCGAAGATGCGCTGCCGGACATAATCACCATAAGGCATCCCGGTGACTGCTTCGATGATCAACCCCAGGATGTTGAAATTCGTGTTGCTGTATTCAAACCCGGCGCCCACTGGCCGGGTAAGCTTGAGCGTGGACAGGGCGCGCACCTGTCGCTCGGCGGCATCCTGGCTCGGGTCGAGATCGGCAAGGCCCGCCATCCCGAGAGACATGGGCAAGCCGCTGGTCTGGTTCAGTAAGTGGCGTACTGTTATTTGCGCGCTCGCCGCCGCATCGGCGACGCAGAACCAGGGCAGGTAGCGCTGCACCGGAGCATCCAGCTCGACTTCCCCCGCTTCGACCAGTTGCATCACTGCCAGAGCGGTCACAGATTTCGTAAGTGAGCCGATGAAGAACGGCGTGTGCGGTGTTGGTGTACCACCGCCGGGGCGGGCTGTGCCGAAGCCGCGCAGATGAGCGATTCGATCGCCCTCCACAATCGCCAGGGATACGCCCGGGATGCTCAACCGGCGCATCTGATCCTCGATGTAAGCATCGATCGCTTCATACAATGGAGATTGCCTTGCTTGTATCATCCCTGATCTCCCTGAAAAAGTTGTTATTCCAGCCGCATTACACCTATTCGAGCCCGGCCTCGGGCCGGTGGCCGCCTTTTTTCCGGCAGGCGCCTCGGATCGGCCTTCCAGCCAGGATACCGGCACGCAGGCCGGCGCTCCAGCCGCCTCAGAAAAGATTGGCCGAGCCCGTTTCCGCCGATCAGGACCGGGCTCAGACCGGTATGCTATTTCGCTTTTTCGCCAGGCAACAATAAGAACCAGATTGATTATAGAGTAAATAGTTGGCTCATACAACTGGTAAAAATATGGTCAAACACGCACACTTACGCATTCAACCCTATAATTTAAGGTTAATTGTTTCTAAATAACTGCTATAATCATGTGGACGTTTCCAAAAAAACTCACCTTGCCGCCTGGAACCCAGGTAACCGATCAGGGGCGAAAGTTTGGGTCCATGCACCTGAATCACAAGCACAGTGGCGGCCCTGCACAACTCGTCAGACAGCAGAATAAGGAGAACCGGTGAAAGCTATACGACGCATCCTCGGTATTTTGGTGATGATTGCCGGGATCCTGGGCCTGGTGCTCAGTGTAGCCGGGCTTGTGGGGTTGTGGATGGCGAAACCAATGGTTGTCAATTCGCTCACCTCGACCATCGGCACCCTCAATACAACCATCGACACCAGCCAACAGGCGATGGAGGTCACGAAACAGGCGTTGGGCGCCACGGTTGATAGCGTCGATGCTCTCTCAACGATGCTGGCCTCGACCGCCTTATCGATTGAAGACACAACGCCGGTGATCCAGGAAGCGAACCTGCTGATGGGCGAAAATCTGCCGGCGACGCTTGAGTCAGCCACAGATTCTCTGAGATCTGCACAGCAAGCCGCGGTCGTTTTGGATAGCTCCATCAAGTCGCTCCAGGCTTTCCAGACTGCCATGAGCGATGTCCCCCTGATCAGTTCCTTCGTCCAAGTACCCACAGAAGAATATAACCCCGAGAAACCACTGGCCGAATCGTTAGGCGAGGTGGCATCCAACCTCGAAACCCTTCCCGCTATGTTGACTGAAATGTCAACCAACATGGACCGGGCTGACGACAACCTGGAGACGATTCAAACCAGCCTGAATACTATGTCCACCAGCGTCCAGGTGATCTCTCAAAGCCTTAACGAGTACGTGTCCATGATCGGCCAGTCGCAGGCTTCGATGGAAAGCCTGGGTTCGATGCTGAATAACATCCAGAGCAACCTGATACCCATTGTAGATGGGGCTTTCCTGGTCCTGACTCTGTTCCTGCTCTGGCTGCTCGCCATCCAGGTCGTTGTTCTCACTCAGGGATGGGAGTTGTATCAGGGGACTGCCGGAAGAATGGAAGGTGAGGCGCCAGCCCCTCAACCATCCGCTTAAGCGAAGGGCCATCGCAAGATTGGCTTGATAAAATTCGATTCCATTACACGAATAGGAGAGAAACCATGCATTTCACGCTCGATTCCACTCTCGGGGATTTACTGGACCATCCTCAAGCCAAGGCTTTGCTTGACCAATATTTGCCGGGGATCTCCACCAACCCAATGGTCGCTATGGTCAAAGGGATGTCCCTCAATTCGCTCCTGGCTATGCCACAAGCCGCACAGCTTGGTCTGACCAAAGAAAAAGCGGAGGCGATCATCGCAGAAGCCAACAAGCATGTCTAAAGCACAGGGAACAACGGCTTTCCTTTGATTCCCGCTGCGCCCTCTTTCTGATCGCCTTCCAGCAGGAGAAACTGGGCGAAAACTCAACCTGGATTTGAGCCCTGACCCTCATCCAAGGGATTGGGCCAAAATTACCAGCGAAGCTGAACCCTTGTAATCTCGGGTTGCTTCACGGGATTATGTTCTGATAGCACGTCTGATTGCGCTTTAAGAAGACGGCGTGGTTCACGCCGTCTTGCTTTACCCTCATTCGGACGGGGTTTATCCACAAGTGGGGATAAAATGTGGATAAATACGGGGTAAATCCCTCTTAAACTCTGAGCTTTATGGGCTTAGAGTACACTTACGATTCATAAAGGTTACTTGCGTCCCTACCTTTTCTCGAATACAATCTACGCGTTTACCTGCTGACAAACCTGCGCTTCGTTGAGCCAGGGCGCCTGCGTCCACCGCTCACCGTGAACCCTCGTCGCTGAAAGGGCTTCTCTGCTTATGATTACCCGCCTGCGCGGTGTATCAACCCAATATCCGCGCCAGTTCTGGCTGTTGTTCTTCGGCCTGTTGATATCGACGGTCGGGGCCAGCATGATCTGGCCTTTTTTGATGATCTATGTCAGCGAGAAGCTGGACTTACCGTTAACTGCGGCCGCGGCGCTGAACACGCTGAACTCGGTCATGGGGTTGATCGCCTCGTTCGTCGCCGGCCCTATCACCGATAAGTTCGGGCGTAAGTGGGTGATGGCCATCAGCCTGTTGATCAACGGCGTGGTTTACCTGTTCATGAGTCACGCGGACACTTTTGGGGCATTCGCGCTGTTGATGGCGGTGAGCGGCGCTTTCAACCCCCTCTACCGGGTCGGCGCGGATGCAATGATGGCGGACCTCATCCCCGCCGAGAAGCGCGCCGACGCCTACTCACTGCTGCGCACCAGCAACAACATCGGCGTCGCCGTTGGGCCGGCGGTAGGCGGTTTCATCGCTGCCAGTTCCTACGCCATCGCCTTTTACCTGGCTGCCACCGGCATGATCATCTACAGCCTGCTGGTAACTTTCCTGGCCGCCGAAACCCTTTCCAGGCAGCCCACCGATGGCGAGGCGCGTCCGGTAGAGCGCTTCGGCGGGTACGGCCGGGTCCTGCGCGACCGGCCCTTCATCTCCTTCGTGGGTTCCTTCACCCTCACCCAGGTCTGCGCCTCGCTGATGTGGGTTCTGCTCGCCGTCTACGCCAAGCAGAACTACCAGGTGCCCGAAGACCAGTACGGCCTGATCCCCACCACGAACGCCCTGATGGTGGTCTTCTTACAGGTGACAGTCACCCACTACACCAAACGCCACGCGCCGCTGCTTGCCCTGGCGGCCGGCAGCCTGTTCTACGCGGTCGCCGTGGGCAGCGTGGCCTTGGGAGAGGGCTTCTGGGCTTTCTGGGTTAGCATGGTCATTCTGACCATCGGCGAGCTGATCCTTTCCCCCACCGCCACCACATACGCCGCCAATCTCGCTCCGGCCGATATGCGCGGCCGCTATATGAGCCTGTACGGTCTGACCTGGGGAGTAGCCTCCGGGTTCGGATCCGTCCTGGGAGGCTTCGTCAATGACAACGTCAGCCCCAAGGCCATCTGGTATGTCGGCGGGCTGATCGGCATGGTGAGCGTCATCGCCTTCCTGACCCTCAACCGCCGCTCGCGCCAGGCGGCCGCCGGGCTGCCTGATCCTGGGTAGGGAAATTCCGCCTGCTCACGGGGAAATTCCCCCATTGCCGGGCGCTTGCTTTCACTTTATAACGGGCACAGAGATTTCACCCGGATTCAGGAAGGAGATCCAGATGCCGTATAATAAAATCAGTGAACTGCCCGACAGCGTGAAAGACAACCTGCCCAAACACGCCCAGGAAATTTACAAAGAGGCCTTCAACAGCGCCTGGGAACAGTACGACCAACCGGAAGAGCGCCGTGGTGATGCCTCCCGCGAAGAGACAGCCCACAAAGTCGCCTGGGCAGCCGTCAAGAAGGTGTATGAGAAAGACGAGAAGAACGGCGAGTGGCGTAAAAAGTAAGAGAACCAGGAGCAGTTATGCCGCGGGATGAACGTCCCACCGTCTATTCCACCGCAGAGGATTTCTGCCCGCGCTGCAAATCCTCCCCCTGTCGCTGCGCGGCGAAGAAGACTCGCAGCCTGCCGCCTCAACAACAGACCGCAGCCATACGCCGCGAGACCAAAGGCCGGGGCGGCAAAACCGTCACTGTCGTGCGCGACCTGCAGCTCAGCCCCGAGGACTTGAAAGCCCTGGCGACCCAGCTCAAGCAGGCTTGCGGCACCGGGGGGACGGTGAAAGATGGCGCCATCGAGATCCAGGGGGATCACCGCGACAAGATCGCCGCCCGCCTGCGCAGCCTGGGCTACAAAACGAAGTTCACCGGCGGGTGAACAAAATGAAATGGTACCGGGAGACTCTGCAGATAAGCACCCGCGGGAAGGGATTGCATGACTTCACCGCACAGGTCGAAAACTGTCTCAATCGGTGGCCGGTGCGGGAAGGGATGTGCTTCCTTTTCATCCAACACACCAGCGCTTCGCTGTTGATCAGCGAGAGCTACGACCCTAGCGCCAGAGCCGATCTGGAAGCCTACATGGAGCGGCTCGCCCCCGAGGGCCAGCCGTGGCACCGCCACACCCTGGAGGGGCCCGACGACTCGCCCTCCCACATGCGCGCCATGCTCACCCCGGTCAGCCTGGCGATCCCCATCGAGGATGGGCGTCTTGCGCTGGGCGCCTGGCAGGGGATTTACCTGTTTGAGCACCGGGCCTCCCCCCAACGCCGCCGGGTGATGCTCAGCGTGCTCGGCTAAGGGGCCGCTACCCACTCCAGCCGGCAGGTGAAGTCGGCGGTGATCGTCGTCTCCTCTTCGTATCCCTGGCCCTGGTTCACCGCAGACTGGCTGCGGTAGAAATAGTATTTCCCCCGGAAGCGGTCCGCTTCTACCACCCCTTGCAGGCTGCGGGTCACCGTCCCAATATCGGTCACTTCTTCTTCGTAAAACCCTAACGAAACCCGCCCCTCAGACGGCTGGCTGGCTTCCACTTGCGTGCCCGTTTCCAGACGGATCTCTCCATCCTCGACCAGGTAAGTGTCCTGGCGCATCGCCTCCAACACCGATGCCACCACATCAGTCCGCCCCAACTGTTGGGCAAAACCGGAGCCACCGCCCAGGTTGGGATCGGACTTGACCACGCTGCCATCCGCCGAATAAAAGCTGCAGGGTTCGCGCAGGACGAAGGCAGCGCTCTCTCCGCTGTCCAGAACCTCCGCCAGGCTGGGCCCGTCCGCTTCTTCTTCCCGCAGCCAACCCAAAGGATCTGCGATCAATTCCCCAATTCCCCCCGCAACCGACAGCCCAATCGCCCCACAAATACAGACGATCCCAACCACAACCAGGCAAGGGACGGCGATATACACCCACCAGGGCCGGAGCTGGGGTTCCAGAGTCGAGGGTTCTATGAGGCCGGGGTCCATATTGTTCTTCACCTCACAATCCTTGCTAAAATATTATAACGTATCCCCATTGGCCGTTCGACGGCTGTCTTCCGTAGCTTTTTCAAAGTCGCAAGCCAGGCTTGAAAAACAAAACTCAGAGGATATGGGCACGGGGGGTATGCACCCCCCCGTGTCCATATCCTCTAAATTCTTATGAAGCCATGATTGGGCCTGGGCGCGTACGGGTTGCTCAAAGGCGCAAGCTATGAGAAATTGGGTTGAGTGGATCGATGGGCTGGGCAGCCCATCGATCCACTCAACCTCGAATCTTGAGAAAGCCATGCCGGCCGGCTGCATTCAATGACTGGTTCAAAATCGTAAGCCAGGCATAGAATTAGGCGGGTTTGGGATATGAACCTATCCCAAACCACGATTCTTGAGCAGCCATAAGTTGCCTTCCGGCAAAGCGACGATGATCCCTCTTTGTGGTAGACTGTTCCAGGACCAACCGGGGCAGGCCCTGCTCACGAGACAAGGTAGGTTTCCGCCCCTGGGAGCCGCCCAGGCAGCAGGACGGCCCCCAGGTTAACAAACCCACTTCTCATCACCAGGATACGCCATGGTCATTAACGGAAATTGGGCCGGACGGCCATTCACTCTGAGCGTAAAACCCAACTGCCTGACCCTCAGCCTGTCTGCCGGTGCGCAGACGCGGGTATTCAGCTTCGACTTCGAAGGCCGGCTGTGGACGGCCCTCCTGGATGGGGTTTCCTACCGCCGCGGCCTGGATGGGAAAATGGTCGCCAAGTGGCAGGAAACTCAGGAGGGCGAGCCAGGGCGCCAACGGCGTTGGGTTCACCCGCCTGAAGCAATGACGATCGAAACCGAGGCCCGGCAGGCCAGCCTCGACCTGTACCACGCCATTCAGGCGGGGGCTGCTGCGCTCGACAGCCCGCTGCCCGACCTGGGTCACACAGCATTCGAGCGCATCCGCGGCTACGACGAAGCGCGCCGGGCAGCCGATATTGCCCGCTATCACCAGATCTACCGCCCGGTGGGCATCCTCCCCCCCGACCAGTACATGGCGGTCGTCCTCCAGGCGACCGAAGGTTGTGCCTTCAACACCTGCACCTTCTGCGACTTCTACAAAGATCGCCCTTTCCGCATCAAGCCCGAGGCCGCTTTCCTGGAGCATGCCAACGCGGTGCGCAACTTCCTCGGCGCGGGGCTCAGCCTGCGCCGCACCATCTTCCTGGGCGATGCCAACGCCCTGGTCGTCCCCATGCCGCGCCTGCTGCCGCTGATCCAGGGCGTGCACCAGGTGTACGATGTCGAAGGTTTGGGCGGCATCTTTGCCTTCCTGGATGGGTTCAGCGGCGAAAAGAAATCGACCCGCGATTACCGCCTGCTGGCCGAGATGGGCCTCAAGCGGGTATACCTGGGCCTGGAGAGCGGCAGCGAAAACCTGTTGAAGTTCTTGCGCAAGCCAGGGAAACCAAAAGACGCGGTCAAAGCCGTGCAGGCCATGAAGGCCGGCGGGGTCGCGGTGGGAGTCATCGTCCTGCTCGGCGCCGGGGGCCATACCTACGCCCGGGAGCATGTGAGAGATACGATCGCCGCGCTCAACGCCATGCGCCTTGACGCGGACGACATCATCTACTTCTCCGAGCTGATCACCGCTGAGAACATGCAGTACGTCCAGGATGCCTACCGGGCTCAACTGCGGCCCCTGAGCCAGGAGGAGCGCCTTGCCCAGGAAGAGGCGATCGAGGCCGGGCTGCGCTTTTCCCGCCGGGGAGGCGTCCCCCATATCAGCCGCTACGATATCCGCGAATTTGTTTATTGATCCTGCTTGCGCTTTGCAACCGGGGTTAACAATAAATATATTAGCCCTATCGTCTTTTCCACAAACCCCATTTGATCTTTCAGTTTTTTGAATATTGCATTGACTTTTCTAAAGTTTTCCGTATAATAAATCAAAATGACTGCCTTACCAATCAAATTTAGTTAGCCATGGAGCAGCCAGGCTCCGAGGTGCGCTCAACTGCCGGCGCCACACCCAATCACCCTATCTCTCGTTGGGTAGGTTTATGGGAGAAATCGAGCGATGGATACCAACCAAACCACAGAAATCTCATTACCGGTAAACTGGAAATCCCGGTTTTTCATCTTTTGGACCGGCCAGGCGTTTTCTCTGCTCGGCAGCCAGCTCGTCCAATTCGCCCTGATCTGGTACCTCACCCAACGGACCGGCTCGGCGATTGTGCTTACCACCGCCTCCCTGTGCGGTATGCTCCCCCAGGTGTTCATCGGTCCCCTCGCCGGAGCCCTGATCGATCGCTGGAACCGCCGCCTGGTGATGATCGTCTCCGATGCCCTGATCGCGCTGGCCATCCTTGGCCTGGCTGCCCTCTTCTGGATGGACGTGGTCGAGATCTGGCACATCTACGCCCTGATGTTCTTGCGTTCCGTGGGCGGCGGCTTCCACTGGCCCGCCATGCAGGCCTCCACCAGCTTGATGGTGCCCAAGGAACACTACTCGCGCGTACAGGGCTTCAACCAGATGCTCAGCGGCGTCTTGAACATCGGCTCCGCTCCCCTGGGCGCGCTGCTGCTCTCCATCCTGCCCATGCAGGGGGTCCTCAGCGTGGATGTAATCACCGCCCTGATCGCCATTTCCTCGCTGGCGATCATCTCCATCCCCCAACCGGCCCGCGCCTCAGCCGGCGATGGTCCCGCCGGCAAAACCACCGTCTGGCAAGACCTGGTGGCCGGGGTGCGCTACCTGGTCACCTGGCCCGGCCTGCTCATGGTCATTCTCATGGCCACCGCCATCAACTTCCTGGCCTCCCCGGTTGGGTCGTTGATCCCCATCCTGGTGACGAAAATCTATAATGGCCAGGCCTTTGACCTGGCCCTGCTCGAATCGGCGATAGGCGGCGGCGTCCTGGCGGGCGGGCTGCTGCTCAGCGCCTGGGGCGGCTTCCGCCGGCGGATTCTCACCACCCTGACGGGCCTGGTGCTCCTGGGCTTTGGCCTCTGCGCGCTGGCTTTCGCCCCGGCGGATGCATTCTGGCAGGCCGTGGCCGCCTCGGTGATCACCGGAATCGCCATACCCATCGCCAACGGCCCGCTCACCGCCGTGGTCCAGGCCGTAGTCGCTCCAAACATGCAGGGCCGGATCTTCACCCTGATGAGCAGTGTGGCCACTGCGATGACCCCCGTGGGCCTGATCATTGCCGGCCCGGTTGCAGAACGCTTCGGGGTCCAGTTCTGGTTCCTGATCGCCGGGATCTTTATCCTTTTCATGGGCGTCTGGTCGTTTTTCATTCCGGTCATCCGGCACATCGAAGATGGGCGCTCTGTCCACGCCGGATCATCCGTCCCCGGAGAGGAGCCCATGCCTTCCAGCCCGAAGGCCAGCCCCGGCGACTAGGGCCGCACGCACGCACAACTTTGTCAGCAGGCGGCCGGCACTGGCGGCCGAAACAATTACTACAGATAGTATTTGCCTGCACCTTTAGGGCCTGAATCGTATCTTATTCCTGCTCAGGGACCATATCCCCCGGGTATAATTAGGATAGGCACACTTCCATTTTTGCGGCCGGGATGCGTGGGCTTCCCCCTCCCGGCCGCGCATTTTCTACCTGCTTGAGTGCGCCCTGCTCACCACCGGACAGAAGAAGGGGAGTCAAATTGTTACGGAGGTCGGAATGGCAGAGGACAAAGATTTGCTGATCAAGGCGCTGAACCGGCGGGGGATGAGGGCTCGCGAGGACGAAAACGGAGAAGTCATCTTACCCCTCATTGAACGCAACACGTCCGTAGACGAGATCGAAGCCCGCAACCCCGAAGTGCGGGCTTATGCCGACCTGGCAACCACCCACCCCGCGCAGGACGCCGCTCTGTTCGTTACCACCCAGGACATGCCTTTCCCAGCCAGGGTTGGCATTATCGGACAGAACAGCGGCGGCGGTGTCTCCTACCGGTCGGATGAATGGTACAGCGTGACCTCGCTGGATGAAGCGGTGGAGGCCTTCGAAAATCTGTGGAACCAGCGAGATACTTTCCTCTCCAGCTTCTCGGGGCAGGAGGAGAGCTGACCGCGCCGCCGCTGCTCGACTGCCGCCCCTAATCCTTTTCACGCGTGAGCACATAAATCAGGATCAGCCCCAGGCCGAAGAACAGGGGCAGCAGGCCGAGCAGCATCCATGGGCCCAACCCGAGCGGGTAGAGATCGCTGAAGCTCGCCCCCAGGGGGTAAAGCCCCAGGCACAGCGCCACCCCCAGGGCGACCAGCAATATCCCCCAGCGGAGGGCGTTTTTCCCATCCCGGTTCCGCTCCGGCCGGGCCAACCCTTTTTCCGCTAAGGCCAGCGCCTCCCGGTAGCTCAGGTAGCGCAGGCCGATCACCAGCACCACCGTCAAGAAGAAGGCCACCAGCACCCCCAGGCAGATCAACAATTCGAGCGATCCCACCATAGCCAACCTCCCGCAGCCGCATTACCTTGCCGACTTCTCGATTGAAATGCCACCGTTGCGAGTCGAGATCGCCAGGCGGGACCCTCCGCCATTCACTTTGCCAACCCAATGCTTCTCGTTGAGCTCACCGCTGAGGGTGACATCGAACCCCGAGTGGATGTCGCCGAACCCCGTCTCCAGGTCGAAATCGAACGCGCTGTCCGCCGGCAGAGTGATGCGCACGTCGCCGAAGTCGGTGTGCAGGCGGTGCGGGCCCTCTCCAAGGCTGCCGCGGTACGTGACTCCCCCCGACTGAGTCTCCAGATCCAGGGTCGTAGAAATACCGTCCGTCACCTCGATATCGCCGAAGTTGGAGCGGACCGTAACCTTGCCCTGCACACCAGTGACTGACACCTTGCCGCTCTCCGCCTCCAGCTCGTACCCCCCGGCATCCACACGGTTTACGGTTACATTCCCAAACCGGCTATATACGGAAAGCTCTCCCTCGAGCACGATCTGACTCAACTCGACTGCGCCGCTGCCTGCCTCCACTTGAAGGTTCGCGCCCTGGCCTTGCCGGTAGGTAATGGCGCCAAAGTCGCTGTCCAGCACGATATCCCCGCTCGCTTGCACGTTGTTCAGGGTGAGTCCCCCGCTGCGCGAGCTCACCTGCACCCGGCCCCCGGTCGCGTCTTCCAGAGCCACGTTGCCGAAGGCCGAGTTCAAGACCAGGTTTCCGCTGCCGGCATCGATCCGCCGGGCAGAGACCGCCCCGCTGCGCGATTCCAGATCGAGGGCGCCATCTACATCACTGGCCACCACCTGCCCAAAAGCGGAGCGAAGCTGCGCCGGTCCTTGCGTGCCGTTCAACTGTACGTCGCCCGATTGGTTGCTCACCTCCACCGCGGTTTCCACCGGGACCGTAATGGTGAAGTCAATCGAGTTCGCCCGGTTCGTATTTGCCAATTGCAGCTGCCGGTTGCGCTCAATGCGGATGGTCACCCGGTTTCCGTCCTGCTCGGTGATGATGACCATTTTTTCCAGGGCTTGTTCGGCCTCCTCCTGGCTGTATCCCCAGGCGGTCTTCTCGGCCACCATCAGGATCTGCCCTTCCGCCCCCTCCCCGGCGGCCTGAACCTGTACATCTCCAAAGAGATTTTCCACCACCAGCGAGGCTGGGCCGTCCACGGCGAAAGCCTGCTCTTCGGTGGCCCGCGCCGAGATACCGGGCACCCGATCGGGGAGGATCTGCAGCGAGTTGATCCCGGTTGGGAAAAACACGAAAAAGGCGATCACCCCAATCCCCACGCAGGAGAGCAGCAGCGCTCCGGCGATGATGACGATAATCCATTTTGTACTCATTTCCCTTACTCCTTCAAAAAGATAACCAGTTCAGATAACTGGACAAATACGTTGGCTGTCTCAGTACTCTGCAAACTAAATGCCTTCACTAAGTTCCTTCAGGAGGCCACCCTCACGTATGTCATCCTGAGCGGCGACGGGCGATGGGCGATGGGCAAGGTGAAGCGTTGCTCGAGCATCGCTAGGGCGACGCCGGAAAATACCGCCCGGTGAAGGATCGCCTCACCAGGTAGGGGAGGTCTATGGTCGCTTCGCTCCCAGATCCTTCGCTTCGCTCAGGATGGCATGGGCAGAGTACTCAGTCGCGGCCCGCCAGAGATACTGGAAAGCCCAACCATCTAGTGAGACTGTGTTCGCGGAAAAAAGTTTCACCCATTTTGCGTTTTTCGGAAAACCACCGTTCCGGAGAGCCGGTCTGGGCGGTTAAAATTGACCTGACACGTTTGAAACTTTTTTCGGTAGTCGCCAGTCTAATCAAGAGGGAAGACACCTGAGGTTCGAGGGCAGGCCGGTGAATGAAAGCGAAGCAATTCCAGGGAGAGAGGATGAATGGGTCCGGCGGGCGCAGGCCGGGGACCAGGCCGCCTTCACCCAACTGGTGCTCGCCCACCAGCGCTTCGTCTACAACCTCGCCCTGCGCGGCGTCGGAGACCCGCAGGAGGCCGAAGACGTAGCCCAAGAGGCTTTCGTCCGCGCCTGGTTAGGTCTCCCCCGATTCCGCCGGAAGGCCCAATTCCGCACCTGGCTCTACCGGATCGTCATGAACCTGTGCTACACCCGCCTGCCGCGCTTGCGCCGTGAGCTGGCTATGCCCGCCATGGAAGAGGAAGACCAGGGCGGCGGCGATCCGCCGCTCACTTCGGAAGACAACCCCCAGGATGAAGTCCTGTCCGCCGAACGCAAGGCCATCCTGCAGCGCGAGGTAGACCGCCTGCCAGAGGCCCACCGCCTATTGATCACCTTACGTTACCAGATGGATCTGGCTTATAACGAGATCGCCGAGGTGCTGGAGATGCCGGTGGGCACGGTGAAGACCGGCCTACACCGCGCCCACCGGCAGTTGCGCCGCGCTATGCAGCAGTACGAGGAGGCAGTGCTATGAATGAGGAGAGCTACCCTGCTTTCGAAGTCGAAGACCCACGCCTGGCAGAAGGGCTGCGCAGCCTACCGCTGGCCGAGACACCACCGCGCTTCACGGTCGAGGTTATGCAGAAAATCAGCAGGGCCTCCAGGCCACGCTTCCGCCTCACCTGGCTGGACTTTTCCCTGACTGCGTTCTTCGCGCTCATGGGGCTGCTGGTCGTGGTCGTCTCCCGCTCACTGCCCCCTTACTTTGACGTATACCTGCGCCAGGAAGCGCTCTACTGGCTGCAGCGCCTGCAGCTCGACCCGGCCCTGGGGAGGGCCCTGCTTGCCGGCGCCCTGATGGCCCTCAGCGGCGTCCTCACCGCCGCCGGGCTCACCTATCATCTCATCTCCCGCCGGTTATAATTCACCGTCTCGCTCTGGTCATCTGTCACACCGGTCATGCCTGCCTGCCTATCATTCGGCGTCCGAATCAGGGATATTTGTCCATCCCCTTCACCGGTTGAAATGGATACAATGTTAGCGTAACTCCTACATCAAGAGTATCCTATGCCGAAGTTTATTTGCATCTCCGCCGCCAATATCGAGCGGGCCCGCAATCGCAGCGCCTCCACTCGAACCTGTGAGTTGATCGCCGGCCTCCTACATGATGAACTCGGCGATCAGGCGGAGGTTGAGATTGTGCGCCTGATCGACTACGAGCTGAACCCTTGTCGTATGTGCGGGGAGTGCTTCAACAAACTGCACTGCGATCGCGATCCGGCCTTTAACCAGATCTTCGAAAAACTGCTCGAAGCTGACGCGGTCTTCATCGTCTCACCCCACTATGCGCCGATCCCCTCCAAGCTCGTGATGCTGTTCGAGAAGTTGGAAGAGATGGTGTTCTTGCAGATCACCGACGATCCCAACTACCGCTTCCCGCTGTACCGCAAACCGGTGGGGATCGTCGCCCACGGCGGGCAGACCGAAAGCGCCGTCTCCTACTACAAATCGGCGCTGCTCGATCCCATCGCCACCGCCCTGTCCTCGGTGCAGATGCGCATCGTGGGCGCCACAGATGAGTGGCCTTATGGGGTAGCTTTTGGCATCGAAGATATCAAGAAGAGCGAAGATTCGATCTTCGTAGAAATCTCCCACAACTGGGAAAAGATCCGCGAGCGAATCACCCCCCTGGTCAGGAATGTAGCTGCGCTGACGGTTTAGTTTACCGGTTCCGGTAACCTTTTCGCCGGTCTTGCATCCAATAGAGTCGGAATGCATACTTTCAAACCCAGCCCTGCCCCGGAAGGTCACCCCGATGGGTGGGCGTAGTTCGGACCGAGGTGAGCATTATGCCGATATTTGAGTTTGAGTGCAGTGACTGTAAAAACGATTTCGAAGAACTGCTGCGTAGCGCCAGCGCCCTCGATCAGGTCGTTTGTCCGCAGTGCGGCAGCCGCCAGGTAAAAAAGAAAATCTCCAATTTCGCCTCCAAAATTTCCGCCATAGGCGGCGGGTCCTCCAGCTTCTCAGGCGGCTCCTGCAGTCCGGCCGGCGCCTGAGGCATTTAAAGCGCCGGCCGTGCGCCGGCAGGAACATTCCGATCGCCAAGATAAACCGTCCAATAAAAGGGGCAGGTATCTCGCAGCCTGCCCCTTTTATTGTGTGGAAAGGCTTTCTCTCCAGATTCTGTGACATGTTTTTTTAGATAGCTATGGTAAGATTACCATCATGCCCTTCTCTATGGGGCGGGCACCTCCCATGGGGGAAGTGCACTTTGACTTGTGAAATAGGAGGAATACCGATGGCTTTTGAGTATACCAATTCGAAGGGTACCAAGTACTATCTGCATGGCCGGACGACTCCGCTGAAGAGTGGCAAAGAACGCACCCTCTACTTCTTCTCGAAAGAGAAAAAAGAGGGGGTCCTCGACAAAGTCCCTGCAGGCTACGAGGTGAGCGAAAGCCCCAACGGGCTGCCGGTGCTGAAGAAGTCCGATTCAAAGTAACCGGGAGAGGCGAGCCACCGGCTCGCTTAGCTCCTGGGTGGACCACGATCATTTTCTTAGCGCACAGGTGATTCAGACAATCTGGATCACCTGTTATTTTTAACGTCGAGAAGAACCCGCTCTGGCTGCAAATGGATCCGTCACAAATATTGCCATAGTTAACACTTTCGCAAGGACTGCCACAATCCCCCCTCTGGCCCTTGACAGATTCTGGACAAGATCTTAGCCCCCGATTAAACTACGATCAATGTCGATCAACAGCTTCGAACGGATCTTGCAGGACGGTATCCTGGCCGCCAAAAACGGGAACCGCCAGGTAGCCGAATCGCTGTTGAACCAGGCGATCCAGCTAAACCCCTCGGACGCCCGTCCCTACCTGTGGCTCTCGGCCACCACCGATGACCCTCGGGAGCAGATCGAATACCTGGAACACGCGGTGAGCCTGGAGCCATCCAACGCGGCCGCCCGGCGCGGGCTGGCCCTGCTCAAAGGCAAGCTCGACCCGCAGCGCATCTTGCCCGAAGGCGCCGGGGTCGCTCCTCGCCGTCCAGACGAGCCGCAGGAGGCGGGGACCCGATCATTCCTGTGCGAAAAATGCGGCGGGCGCATGTCCTTCAACGCCGAGAACGGGCGTTTTGCCTGCGAGTACTGCGGCTACGAGCCCTTGCCGGAGCCCGTCGCCCCGCCCCCGGGCACAGCCTTTGGCGATGATTTCCGGGCTTCCTCTTTTGCCGAGCGCGCCGAGCAGGCCCTGGATTTCACCCTCCCCACCGAGCAAGGGCATCGCTGGGCGGAAGGGCAGTACTCCCTGGCCTGCGAGCGGTGCGGCGCGGTGAGCCTGCTCCCCGCCGTGCAAAAATCGATACGCTGCGCTTACTGCGGCTCGAACCAGATCGTTGAGCCTGAGGAGCCTCCGGCGGTGATCGACCCCCAGGTGATCCTGCCTATCCAGATCGATGGTAAAAAAGCCGCGGCGGCTGTCAAGGCCTGGCTGCGCCAGGGGCTCTTCACCCCAGATGACCTCTTATCCCAGGTCAAGGGGCTCAAACTGCGCCCGGTCTATTACTCCGCCTGGACTTTCGACGGCACCATCGAAGCCCGCTGGACCTGCGAGGTGAAGCATGGCTCGGGCGCCTCCGCCCGTTGGGAAACCCGCAGCGGCGAAGACGCTCGATTTTTCGATGACATCCTCGTGCCCGGCGTCAAGGCCATGCCGGGCAGCGAGCTGGCGAGCATCGAGCCCTTCGACCTGCGCCAGGGAGTGGAGTTCACCCCGGAGTACCTGGCCGGCTACACCACCCTGATCTACGACCGCCCTCTCGCCGACGCCTCCCTCCTGGCCCGTGAAAAAGTCGCCCGCGAGTTCCGGCGCGAGGCGGAAGCCCGGGCCGAACCCGGCCGCGAGAAGCGCGGCTTCGCCATGAGCCCCGGCAAATGGAGCGGGATGACCTACAAGCACGTCCTGCTCCCAATCTGGACGGGCGTCTTCAACTACCGGGGCCAAACCTACCGCATCCTGGTCAACGGCCAGACCGGAAAGGTGGGCGGCGTCAAACCGGTCGATCATCTCAAGATCGTCCTCCTCGGGCTGGTGATCCTGATCGTCATCGCCGCCCTGGGCGCCCTGGCTTACATCCTCCTGAGTTAAGCCCGCTCACCCGCCCGATAGCTTCCCCTCCAGGAACCAGGTCTCCATTTCCCCCACCCCTTTGATCGCCACCTTCCCCCGGGGCTCGCAGCGATACCCGTCTCGGATCAGTTCATAGGTCGTTTTCGAGATCTGGATCTTCTGCGGCAGCCCCTGCGATTCCATCCGGCTGGCGATATTCACCGCCTCGCCCCACACATCGTAAACGAACTTCTTCCGTCCAATCACCCCGCCGATCACCGGCCCCGAGTTAATTCCAATCCGGAACTGCACCGGCATGCCCTGCACCACCGGGTGGCGTCCGGCGTATTCGATCATCTCCAGCGCCAGCGCTGCCAATACCCGGGCGTGGTCTGGCCTGGCCCCCGGCACCCCCGCGGCCACCATGTAGTTGTCTCCGATCGTGCGGATCTTCTCCACCCCATACTTTTCCACCAGCCCATCGAAGTGGGAGAAGATGGTGTTGAGCACCTCCACCATCTCTTCCGGTGCGGCCCTGGCCGTCATCTCCGTGAAGCCGGCCAGGTCTGCGAACAGGATGCTCGCCGTTTCGAAGCGCTCGGCGATCGTCCGGCTCTCATTCTTCAAAATAGCAGCGATCTCCACGGGAAGCACGTTGAGCAGCAGGGCCTCGGCTTTTTCCTCCTCAGCCCGCAGCAGGCTGAAGGCCAGGTTTTTCTGCTGAATGAAGTACATCAGCATCACGATGGCCATACTCGCCACCGCGCTGATATTGCCCACCAGCAGGACAGTGATGAGCCATGCCGGCAGGTTGTTCCCGGCCCGCGCAACCGGCCCTGCCGCCCCGCTTAGCATCACCAGGGCCAGGAAAGCCAGCCACCAGCGCAGCGCCGGGCGAGGGCCCAACAACAGCAGCGCCCCCAGCGGGCTGGTCAGCGCCCACAGGATCACCGCTCCTGAATCGAGGATCCCGCCCAAAGCGATGGTTTGAAGGAAGGGCAGCACCAGACCAAGCGTTAGCTGGCTGTACAGCAGGAACCGGTAGCGGCGGGTGAGCGCGTAGCGCAGGGTAGCGACAAAAGTGACCGCCGTGTACAGCAAAGAAATGGCGGCGGCCTCCGGTTCGCGAAAGAACAGGTAGACCGCCGCCCACATGACCGTCACCACCATCCCGATCAGGCAGCTCAGCAGCAGCACCGTCTTCTGCAGCCGGGCTTCCGCCGGGTCATCTGGCCCTGCGCTCAGCCTGGCAAAGCCAGCAATGACCCGCTGCGAAAAGGAAGCGACCATATCAACCTCCCCGATCGTTGGCGCTGCTCCACAATTTTCTTGCCGGCCCGCCGTCACTCGATAGCTTGACCGTTTGCGGTTAACTCCTCCATTATAGATAGTATTTGCACCAATTTCAAGCAGCAGTTCGGATGCGTATTTTCATTTACTCATCCACGGCTTCGTAGGTCTCATCGATCTCACCGTCGCCGTCAAGATCGACGCCGATCAACAACCCGGCGCCGTCGCCTTCCCATTCCTCGTAATTAATGTAGAGGATCGAACCGGCCTTTAAAACCAGGTCATCGGCATAGAATTCCTGCTCGAGCTCATCGTCGATACGGGTCAGGACGAGGTTAAACGCCCCTTCGTTGGTCAGTTTTTCGGCGTTGATGATCATATCGCCGCTGCTCGTGTCGAGCAGCACGTTGATCGTCCCACCGCCTTCCATATCGGCGCCCTGGATTTCAAAGTAGAAGTCCGCTTCGGGCTCTTCGATGCCGATGATAATATTCGGCGATTGGCTCTTGTCGGTCTCGTACGTCAGCCAGCCTTCTTCCGGCGCAAAGTAGATCAGGTCTACCTGACCGGGTTCCAGCGATATCCCTTCCACACCGAAGGTATAGCCGGGCCCAACCAGCACCAGGTCGGATGGGGATTCCTCGTTCAGGGTGCTGCCGTCCAGTTGGATGGTGGTGTTGATCCCGCGCGGCAGCCAGTAGATGGGCTCCGGGTCGTCCTCCAATGGGCCGCCGGTACGCGGCGAGACGATTCGCGCTCCAGGGATCTGATTGACGAACTGTCCGTCCAGGTATCCCAGGTAACGCTCATCGTCGTCCACCATCAATAAATGCCCGTCGCCATCTAAAAAGATCTCGTTGAATTGTGGTTCCTGGGCAGTCGTCATCGCGACCCCGCGGCCCTTCCCCAATTGGGCGCTCTCGCCATGGTAACAGAACGGACACACCTGCAGCCCTAAGCGCGCCGATGTCGGGGTGAGCTCCAGGGTCATACTTTCGGCATCCCCCTCATACAATACCGATTTGACCTGAGGGTTGATCGATGCCTCATACTGCCAGGTATCGGTGTTGGTATCGATAATCAGCTCGCGCGCCTCGCCCGGGTAGTTGTTATCGTATACCTTCACTGCATACCGCCCATCACCCAGGTCCGCCACGCCAAACGGGGTGATCGCGTGGCCGCCGCTGAAGTCCCATTTGAAGATGCCGATCGTGTATGTCTCCCCGCCCGGCTGCATAGCGAGCAGGATGTCCAGGATCTCTGTCGGGGTCCTCCGGATTACACTGGAGACGGTGGGCTCCACAGTCTGGGTCGTCCACCAATAGGCAATCTCGCGCTGCAAATCACTATCTTCAAAAGGCAGTTCCACGACTTCTTCTGCCCCATACTGGCTCTCTTCCACCAGGTCGCTGTGCATCAGCAGGCTCAGGGTGGCCATTCCCTCGCAGTGGCCGCCGGTCATTGCTTCGTTAATCTGCCCCATCCACTGTTCAGCGGGTGGGGTTAGCACGCAGCCATCGTCATTCAGGATGGCACAAACTTCATCCCCGAACATGCGCTGCATCTCGGCCGGGGTCAGGTTCTCTACACCCACATCATACCCGTAGTTCTCGAAACCGAAACCGTTCACCTCCGGGCGGAACCCGATATCGGCCACCAGATTGCTTAAATCTGAGGTCGGGCCTTGAGGTTCGCCCGTCGTTTCTTCCGACGGCTCCTCTTCTATTTCTTCTGCCTGTTCGTCAAATTCCTCCTCGGCCGGTTCTTCTTCAATAATTTCGTCACCTTCTTCTGACTCGAATTCCTCCTCGGCCGGATATTCGTAGAACTCGCCGTTTTCTCCTTCATTCATGTCCCCATTCGGAAATGCCCCTTCGTTTTCACTGCATGCGGGCAGCAGGAAGAGGAGCGCAATAACGAGGATGGTGATGGCTTGACGAATTTTCATGTTTTCCTCCGTATGGGTGTTGGATAGTGTTGGTCTTTTCGATGCTCGCGCCCCGGCTCTGGCCGGGCTGTCCTTGATTGGGTCCGGCCCGGCGCCGGAGGTAGGCCCGTTTTCACGCCAGGGTTGGCAGAACAGAGAGGTTAGTGCTCTGCGAGGACGATCATCCGGTCATCAGCCGAGAAGCTGATCTTTCTCGTTTTATCGGGGTTCAGGGAAATCCCGTAGGATCGAGCGGCGTCCCCCGCGGCGGATCCGAGGCGGTAACCGACCGCCACTTCACCCCGGCGAGCGGCGGATTCGATCACGGTATAGAAGTTGACCGGAGTATGTAATTTCACATATTCGCCGGCCGGCTTCAGGTAAAGCTCTGACCCCTCGGGGTCGAAGATGTCGGTGAAGACCGCATTCAACGCCTTGTTCTCGGACACCTGCGTCATGATCAGACTGATCAGCACATCGCTGACGATAAAATCGTCGGCTTGAGTCACCTCCGCCAGAGCACGGTTTTGCAGGTCGAGCATCTCGCTGACGATGGGGATCCGCTTGTTCTCTTTTTCAGCGATATCGCGCAGGTGCAGCAGGGTCATCAGGGTGCAGGCATCCGCCTCTTGAACTTCCTTGCTGTCCGAATAGGAAAGCACAATGACGTGATCGTAATTTGCCGGGCGGATCGCTTCCAGCACACGGCGGTCCGTGGTGTCTGCCTGCTGATAGGTAATTTTCTGATGGGCCAGGTCGGGGCACTTCCAGGCGATCTCAGTTTCGCCTTTTTCATAGTCGGCTACCAGGAGGATTTCCGAACCTGGAGCCACATAATGATCCAACTCATTGATAATGGAAGGCACACGCCAGTTCCAACCCAGAATCAGGGTGCGCTCAGGGGTTGGTTTTTCGGGCTGGGTAGAGATGATCGCCTCGGTTTGGATTTCCGCCTCACCTGACTGATCCAGGATGATTGTGTCGTCATCGGCCGAGATGGCGATGATACGATCGCCAGCCTGAAGACGGGTGTCCATGGGCGGGTTCAAGCGGACACCCACCCCTTGCTGCTCCAGGCCAAGCACCGCCGAGTCTCGATAAGCCGAGAGCGTCTCCTGAAAAGTCTTCCCAACCAGGTCCGGTTCTTCTTTGAAATAGATCTCGTCACCGCGGTAATCGAGCAATTCAGTATAGACCACGGAGAGCCCCGATTGGCGGCAGGTCTGGGCGATAATCCGGGAAATTAAATCCCCGGTCAGCACGATTTCAACATCGTCTTTCCCCACCATTTTCGCCACCTGGGTGTTCTTGGGATCTTTAATTTCGGCCACGATGTGATAGGGCTCAGCCCGGCGCTTCGGATTGTTCGTGATGGCCAGGATCGTCTTGATGGTTTGAGCATCCGGATCGCTCTGATCGGCGGAAAGGACGATCACCGACCGCGCGGTCTGCAGGCTGACCAGCTCCAGATCTTTGACATCGATGGGGTTGCCCGTGCGGCATACAATACGCGTGCGGCCCGCATCGCCAATCGCCGAGCGGATTTCGTCCTCCATCTCCACCTTGTCTTTATTGCCGAGGATGACGATGCAGGAGTCCTGCTGATTCTCGTTGGCTATGATCAATTCGGAGACGATGGTAAACACCTGGGATGACCAACCCAAGATCACCGTATGCCCGGTCTCAATCACCCGGGAGCGACCTTTCCGCAGATCTTCCATCTTGTTCTCGATGCCGCTGGTCAAAACACCGATCAGGGTGCTGATGATAAAGACACCCCCCAGAGTCACCACGAACATCACGAAACGAAACGACCAGCCTTCATCTCCCCCCATCGTTCCGGCATCCAGGGTGCGCATCAGGCTTTGCCAGGCGGCTTCCCAAAAGGGGATCGACTCACCGGAGCCAGCCGGCCGCACTCCACTGATCGAAATGATGGCGGCCATCACAAAGATCAAGGCCACCGAAAGCAGCCCCAGGCCACCAATGAGTGCTGTGGTACCTTTCGACATGAAATTGTCGAACCGGTATCTCAATTTCTCATGCCAGGTTGGGTTCATATCATCTCCTCAAGCTCAGCCCCAGATCGATGCGCTCATTTATTCCAGCTTCGCCAGCCCCTGCTTCAGCGCATACAGCGCCGCCTGGGTGCGGTTCGCCAGGTGCAGCTTCTCGAGGATGCTGCTCACGTATTTCGCCACGGTTCGCTCCTGGAGAACCAGCGCCTGGGCGATCTCCTGATTGGTCAGCCCTTGAGCGATGAGACGCAGCGCCTCGAGCTCCCGGGCGGTCAGCGGCGCCGGACGCGTGTTGTCATCTTGTGCGTCTGCAAAACGGTTCTCACCGTTCAGCTCGCGCATCACTTTCAAGGCAATCGCCGGGTGCAGATTAGCCCGGCCCTGCGCCACATCGCGGACCGCCTGCACGAGCTGCTCTCGGGTGGCATCCTTGAGCAGGTAGCCCAACGCCCCGGCCTTGATCGCCGCGAAAACCCGCTCGTCATCGGCGAAGCTGGTCAACACCAGAATCCGGGAGTTTGGATTGGCGAGCCTGATTTCATGGATGGCGGCCAGGCCGTCTTTCCCCGGCATCACCAGATCCATCAAAATCACCGTTGGCGCGAGGCGGGCTGCCAGCTCCACCGCCTGGGCCCCGTCCGCGGCTTCCCCCACCACCACCATATCGGGCTGGGTCGCCAGCATCGCCGCCAGCCCGTCTCTCACCACCATATGATCATCGGCTATCAGGATACGTATGCTCATTTCCTTCCATCTCTCACCGGGTTTCACCGCTTCTCACTCCAGCTCGCACCTGGCGGCTGCTTCAGGAGGAGAGCGGCACGGTCACCCGCACCCGTGTTCCCAAACCAGGCTGGGAGCGAACCTTCAGCTCGCCGCCCACCGCCGCCGCCCGCGCTCGCATGTTCGCCAGGCCCATCCGGCCCTCACCGGCCTCCTGGGGGTCGAATCCACAGCCGTCATCATACACTTCCAACAACGCCTGGTCCCCTTCCCGGCCCAGGTAAACCGTGACGGTCGAAGCCCGGGCGTGGCGCAAAGTATTGTTCAGCGCTTCCTGCGCGATGCGGTACAGGGCTTCTTCTTGCTCCAGAGGCAGACGCAGGCTCTCGTCGGCCAGCAGACGGGCGCGCACATCCGACCGGCCCTCGACCGCCGCCAGCCGTTGGTGGAGCGCCCCCATCAAGCCTTCGGTCTCGAGCACCGAGGGGCGCAGTTCGTGCAGGAACAGCCGCATCTCCCTCAAGGCCTGCCGGGCCTCGGCGGTGACGCGGCTCATGGTCTGCTCCACCCCCGCCAGGTCGCCGCGCTCGATCTGCACATGCCCCGCCTCGCAAAACGCCACCAACCCATAAAGCGACTGCGTGATGGAATCGTGCAGATCGGCGGCCACCTTCTGCCGCTCAGCCAGCACCTGCGCCTGTTTGGCCATCTCCCGCAGCCGGGCGGCGGCCACAGCCACCCCCACCTGGTCGGCCACCGTAGATAGCAGCGCCACCTCCTCCAGGTTGAACAGCGGCTCGGCCAGTCGCGAGAGGGCCATCACTCCCACCGCCTCCCCCTCGGCCCGCATCGGCACCACCAGCAGGGCGAAGTGCCGGGTGAATTCGCCCGAAACGGTTTCGTCCTGCCCGTTCGGAACGAGCCTCGGCTCTCCATGCTCGATCACCCATTCAGCCAGGCGCCCGTTTTCCACCTCAACCCGGATCTGCTGCAGCGCCGTAGGGGATCCAGCCTGGGTCACTGCCGGGCGCAAACGACTTGGGAGGTCCTTTTCCGCGTCCCCATCCAGGAGATAAACCGCGCCGGCATCGCTCTCCAGGGAGGCCATCACGCGCGCCAGCGATCTCGAAAGCAGGCTGTCCAAATCCTGCACCTCGCTCGCCACGGACGAGACTGCATACAGCACCGCCAGCTCGCGCGTCCGCCGGGCGACCCGCTCCTCCAGGGTAGCATTCAGAGCCCGTAATTCCGCCGTCCGTTCCCGGATGCCCCGTTCCAACTCTTGCTGTGCCCGCTTGCGCCTGGTGATATCCATCAGGGTGACCAACCGCCTGCCCTGCCCCGGCAAGGGTGAAATGTGCAGTTCGAAAACGTGTTCGACCCCATTCACTTCAAAACACCACTCGGCCGGCCTGTCCCTCTCTCCCCGGCTTTGAGCGGTGATTTCGCCCCAGAATGGCAGCAGGGCGCTCGCCTGCTGGCCGATTCCATCTTCCCCGGGCAGGTTGAGGACCCGGCGGGCGGCCGGGTTCAGATCGACGATGCGCTCGTCCTGATCCAAAACGATCACCCCGCCTTCCAGTTCCTCCACCAGCACCGCTCGCGGCAGCGGAACCAGATCCAACAGGCGGTAGCGGAAGATCCCGATCGCAAACGCCAGGCCCGCCATGGCAAAGGTGACCGGCGAAAAGTCTTTCTGCAGCCCCGGCACCAGGCGGAAGATGTAGACCAGGTTTACCAACAGCGGGAGCAGGGCTCCGGCCAGCACCCACGCCGCCTGGCGGCGGTAGATGCGCTGCGAACGCACAAACGCCACCACCACCAGCACCGCCCCCACCAGGAACAGGCTGTAAGAGTAGATGGTGTGAATCCAGAACCAGCCGCCGTAAGCGCCCACCCTCAACATCAGAAACGGCCCGGCCGGCTTGAACGAAAAATGCTGCCACACCAGCCCGTGCAGGTCGTTCGTCCATACCAGCAGGTTGGTGATCATCGGGGAGATGCAGAACGGCCAGAACCGCCGTGGAGCCAGCCATCGCCCACGGCCGGTATAGGCCAACACGAAAGCAAACCAGGTCACCGGGGCGAAAGCGATGAACAGGTAATCGAACTGGGCCAGGAACAGCGTAGCCTCTGCGGTGGGCGCCAACAGCTCACAGGTGTTCGTCACCAGGAACCCGACGATCACCACCAGATACAGGAACAGCGCCCGGCCCAAAAGGTCCTGGCTAGAAGCGCGCCATGAACGAGCAATGGCAAATAAGACAATACCGCAAATAAAGAATGCGATTGGGGCAAGGAAGAGGAAAACCGCGTACTGCATCGTACTGGCCAAAGGTATAAACCGCTATTTTGGGGGACGGAACATGAGGTCAGCCAGGTGTTCCGTCCCCTCAAAACTCTTAAATACTTAATACCGAACTCTCGGTGGGTTATAAAAGTATACCTCACCATACTGGTTATGCAATGCTATAGAACTGGTCAATTTTGACCATTCTCCGGCCGGGGAACGGTCAATTTTGTCAGGCGGAAAACTCCTAAAAACCCTCTTGGAAGGGAAGCAGTTTCCTGCTATTGTTTGCCCATCATGACCCAGCACATCCGAATCCTGGTCGTGGCCCCCCGTGGTCGCCTCAGTGAGGGTTTACGGGTGCTGCTACGCGCCGGCCGCCACATCGAATTCGCCGGACAGGCCGAAGACGGTGCAACCGCCCTGCGCATGGTAGCGGAGGGCTCCCCCGGGCTGGTGCTGCTGAGCACCAATCTCCCTGGCAGCCAGGCCTGGTCGTTATTGAGGCAGCTCCGCCAGCGCTGGCCCGAGGTGCACTGCTGTGTCATCGCCCAGAACTCGGCCGAAGAACGCCGGGCTATCCAGGAGGGCGCCCATACCGTGCTGCTGACCGGTTTCGCCGCCGAAGACCTGTACAGCACGATAGCAGTCACCCAAACCTGGCCCTAGCCACCCTCTCCCAGGCATTGAGCTCTGGCTCTCAACCACCACCTTCATTTAGGAGAACGATATGCAAACGGAAATCAAGTACCGGCCGGCTTACGCCCTGGCCATTGTGAGCCTCGGACCGGATGAGGCGGTTCGCGTCGAATCCGGCTCGATGGTCAGCACTTCGGCAGACATCCAGATCGAGACCAAAGCCGAAGGCGGCCTGCTGAAATCCCTGGGGCGCTCGCTGCTCGGCGGTGAATCCTTCTTCCAGAACAAGTACCGCGCCGGCAAGCAGGGCGGCGAGATCACCCTGGCCCCCGCTCTGCCTGGCGATATCTTCTGCGTCGAATTAGCGGGGGAGACCCTGATGCTCCAATCCGGCGCGTTCCTCGCCTGCGCCGAAACGGTGACCCTGGACACCAAGTGGACGGGCGCCAAGACTTTCTTCGCCAGTGAGGGCGCCATCATGCTCAAAGCTCAGGGGCACGGCACCCTGCTATTCTCCAGCTATGGCGCCATCCACGAGCGAAACCTGGCCGCCGGAGAGAAATACCGGGTTGACACCGGCCACCTGGTCGCCTTCAGTGAGGGCATGAATTTCGAGGTGCAGCAGGTCGGTGGGCTGAAGGCCACCATTTTCAGCGGCGAAGGCCTGATCGTCGAACTGACCGGTCCCGGCCGGGTGCTGATCCAGTCCCGCAGCCAGGATGCTTTCCTGAACTGGCTGATCCCGCGCCTGCCCTCCAAAAACAACTAACCTCCCGCAGATATATGCGGATCAAACCCAATCCATCAAATCGATATCCTTGAAGGAGAAAACATGGTAGCACGATTCAAATTCCTGACCTCCGAGCTGGTCCTCGGGGCTTTGGTGGCTATTCTGAGCGTTATCACCGCCTTTTCAGGTTACCAAGGCTCCCTGGTCGATGGCGACGAGACCAAGTACAACGTCCTGGGCCAGAAGATGCTGACCGACGCCAACGCCGAGTATCTGACGGCCAACCAGTTGATCGTCTACGATTACAATCTGTACGATGGCTGGTACACTGCCGAAGATGAGGAGAAGAGCGAGTATTATCACGCCAATTTCTCGGATGAACTCCTGGCCTCCATCGACGCCAATGAAGAAGACCCGTTCAGCGATGCCTATTACGAGGCCATGTACCAGACTCCCCAAGGAATGTTCGACGAAGCGGACAGCCTGTTCCAGAAAGCCGAAGAGTATGGCGAGCGCGGCGACGCCCTGCAAATGATCATGTTGATCAGCGCCCTCGGCCTGGCCTTCTCCGCCTGGGCCTCTCTGTTGGATGAAGAGAGCGTCATCCGGCTGGTGTTCTCCATCGCGTCCATCGCCCTGTTCGTCTACAGCGTCTTTCTCTACCTCAACTTGCCCGTAGTGAGCGCCTGAAGCCGGCACGGCTGCCGCCTAATAATCGCAGATCTTTGCTGCTCGAGCCAGAATGCGCCCGCATTCTGGCTCATTCATTTCAATAAACCGGCCTCACCGCGTGCTTGCGCCTCGCTCGGTGCACAACACACCGGCGGCCGGTCCGGATACCACTTTTATGGCACTTTGGTTTCATGACACCTGGTCCTTTTTCTGCTATATTGTATTCAGACCAGGAATGTGAGTTGAATCCACCGGCTGGGCCCTAAACACCCCTGGCTGCCAGAAAACAAAACCCCCCGGGAGCCCGGCGCTCGAGGGGGGAGTAGAGCAACTCGTATTGGGAGAAAGACCTTGGACCTTGGATACTGGTTTGCGCGGCAAGTCCTCAACCTTTACCGGTTTCTATTCATCCACAAGATCGACGTGCGCGGGCTGGAGAAGCTGCCCCCCGGGCCGAAAGTCATTGTGGCCAACCACGCCTACGTCTCCGACAGCTTCGCTTTACCCCTCGTGCTGAAGGAGAAGCTGTCCTTCATCATCCAGGGCACGGCCTTCGACCTGCCGGTCCTGGGCCGCCTGCTGTACTGGGCCGGCCAGGTGCCCTGCTATGCCGGGCAGGGGCTGAAGATGATTCGCGAGGCCCAAGCCCGGCTGGCGCAGGGGCGCAGCATCGTCATCTACCCGGAAGGGAAACTGAACAACAACGAAGGGCTGTACAGAGCCGGCAACGGCGCGGCCATGTTGGCCGCCAAAGCCCGGGTCCCGGTGGTCCCGTTGGGCTTCTACGTCGCCAGGGACAACATCCTCATGATCAAACGCAGAGTCTTCGGCGACTATGTGAGCACCGGCGGCTGGCAATGGCGCGGCGCCCTGCTGCTCCGGTTTGGGGACCCCATGCTGGTCGAGCCGAATAGAGAGAACGGCCAACGCCAGCTCAATTTGCGCCTGGTAACTACGGAGATTATGGAACAGGTGAGGCGCCTGGTGGACGAAGCCCGGCGAGATTTCGAGCTGCAGAACCCGGTCCTGGGCGACCGTTCCCCGGCAAGCTAAGCGCCAGCCCGGCGAACGCGGCTCGGCGAGATTTTGAACTGCAGAACGCGGTCCTGGACGGCCGTTCCCCGGCAAGCTAGGCGCCGGCCCGGCGAACGCTGCCAGGCGCTTTCTCACCCAGATGGCCCCCTTCAACCGGCGGTCCACCGCCACTCACGCGAGCGCTCTGCTCCGCAAGGCTCCGGCGGGTGAAAACACATCCTCAATTAGCACGCCCGCCGGGAGATTTACCGGCGGGCGTGCTAATCTTGTCTCTGTCTTCGCCGGTTTCGAGGGGCTAAACCGGCGGGCGCCTGAGCTTACACGAGCTTCCTAAAGTGGTGGGCCTCGGCCTCAGAAGCGCTGCTGGAGGCCGCGTAGGGCTCCCATTCATTCTCCAGCAGCCAACTGAACAACCAATACCGCAGACCATCCCCCTCCAGTTTAAAGATCCTGGCATTCCCCTTATAAAATTTTCTGACATCCAATCGAGGGATCGAGCTTTTCAGCTTTTCCAGGATTGTATCGATAATGGCTTCATCCGTCGTAAAAAGATCCACATAATCCCCACAATGGGCTAATCGGAAATAATGATATCTGGCCATAGCATCTCCTTTGGCGAATCTGATTTCTGGATGATCCCTCGGGCCCCAAAACGGGAATCTTCAAGAGGCCAATTTGTTTGTACAATCCCTGGTCCTTGATTTCAAGTGTAAAAAGTCACTATGCTGGATAACATTTATCCGTAGATCTTCAAGTTTGGGGCAGCGATGCTTACGCCGGAGCAGGGTACGGTATCCTCTCGTGGACCGTTCAGTGAAAAACCAGGCAGAAAAGTCGCTTCGTAAGCAACCGATCAACCTGTTTCAGAATGCTCTCGTAGGTCGTTTAGTGGGAAACCCGTAGGTCCGCCCATCTGCCATTGGCGGACCTAATGTTTCAGTATCCTCTCGTGGATCGTTTGGTGGAAAACGCACAGCGGGAAGCATTTCCTTACCCGACCCATAGTTTCAGTATCCTCTCGTGGATCGTTTGGTGGAAAACTTATATCCCTATACTACCCGACCATGCTGTTATAGTCGTTTCAGTATCCTCTCGTGGATCGTTTGGTGGAAAACTAGCCATGAGCGAGTTCAAGAAGGGCGATATTGCCTGTTTCAGTTTCCTCTCGTG
>CAYMLG010000034.1:0-56829 GCA_964391195.1 uncultured Anaerolineaceae bacterium
CCGCAGGCCGCGACGAGGAAGGCCATCAAGACCAGACTGATGCAAATCTTCAGGTCCCATCCTGCCATTAACTGTTCTCCTCTACGATAAGCCAACCATTCACGGGCCAATCAACTTTAGCAACTGCCCTTCGATAATCACAACGGGGGACCTGTGCGATTTGATATGGGCAGCCAGCACGCCTGACAAACTTGCAAGGTGCGCGATTGGTGATAAGAGGGAGCTATTCAGAAGGATGGAGTATGGTGGAAAGCTGTGCAGGTATCAATGGAGATTTATCGGAGTTTAAATCGATTCTTACGTGAAATTTATCTTGCTGTGCTAAGTTAGGATTAGTGAGCGTCCGGAGCCCGAAAACTTAGATGAAACGCGGCAGAGGACAACACTCAATAATGAGCCAATCAACTGGGCCCCGGATTCCCGGGGCCCTCTCGATTCTAGATAAAGACAGTAAGGAGGACGTGATGACCTTTTTTGATGACACACTTCGCTGTGACGGTTGTGGAGTAGAGATCCTGGCTGCTCCGGTGGTCGTCGACGGTTACCATTACTGCTGCCGGGATTGTGCTGAGGGGTATGAATGTAGCTGCGTCCCGGAGATCGAGGAGCTAGACCTCCAGTAGGTATCTGTGCACAATCGCAGTCGAAGCCCTGCTGCCAGATCTGCCAGGCAGCAGGGCTTCGACTCGCCTGGCGCCAGCCGGAACCGGGTGGGGGCAGCCAGCCTGCGACGACCCGGACTGCGTGCAATCGGTGATCTTGATTTGGGGGATCTCAGCCGGGAGGGGCTGCGCAGGTACCCTGTTTACGAGCCGTACAGGTCGAAGAAGATGCCCTGGGTAAGGATCGGGTGAAGGGAAGCAGCCAGGGTAAGGCCCATGAGGATGTGGGCGAGGCGGACGAATGTGGGCAGGCTGGTGCGGGAGCCCGGTGGCTGGTGGGCGGCCAGGGCCTGGAGCCCGGTGAAGACGGAGAACAGGAAGGGCAGGTAGACCGTGTAGGTAAAGCGCCGCCCGCCGCCGATGGGGACATACCAGGCGAAGGAGGCCAGGTACACCGCCAGGTACAACAGAACGAAGAGCAGGGGGTAAGGTGATCCGCGAAGCAGGCGCCAGGCGCTGCGCCAGTCGAGCAAGGCGGCGACCAGCAGGACCAGCAGGTAACCGGCCCAGTAGTTGGTGATGCTGAAGGGGATGAGTATATTCTTGATCTGTGCCATCGCGCCGGTCCACATGCGGGCGGCGATCTGTGAGAGGCTGTGCTCACGCAGGTACTTCCGTAAGCCCGGCAGTTCTTCGGGAGGGAGGTGGCTGGGCCATTGGGATGAGAAGTTGTGGAGTTTTTCGTCTGCGGCGGCCTCTTCGAACGAGTCGTACCAGATAAAGAAGGTTGTGTTCACATTGTACAGGTATCGCCCAAACCTGGCTTTCACCGTATGGATATAGGGATAGATGATGGCGGTAAATGCCAGGATGAGCGCCAACAACGCAGCCCAGCGGTAGTGGACTGAGCCCCCTTGCCCAGGGGAGATGGAGGTCCGGCGAGAGAACAGGCCGGGGAGTTCCTTCAGAGTGTACACTGCGATGAAGACCCCTATTCCGAGCAGGACGGAGGCCTTGGTCAGGTGGGCCAGGCCGAGGATGAACCCGGCGAAAAGGGCGACTCTCCAATTCGGCCTGTGGAGGAGTTCGGTCATCAGGGCGAACCCGGTAAAAGCCAGGGAATAGTAGAGCAGCTCGGCCTGGAAGTAGCCGGCTTTGAAGATGAAGAAGGAAAAAGCTGTAATCCCGGTTAGCAGCAAGGCTAAAGCTGGGGGGAGCCAACGGTGAAGGAAGAGGGAAAGGGCGGCCAGGAACGCCAGCGAGAGCAGGATATTCACCTGTTTGCCCTGCTCGAAAAAGGCCTCGTCGCTCATGCCCACCCGGTAGAAGAGCCCCTGCAAAAAGGGGTAAGCGGGCATGCGGTTGTGGTCGCCGGTGTAGCGGAAATTCCGCAGGCGGGCTTCGCTGGCGAAATCTAAGTAATCTCCCTGGTCGTGATGGATGGTGGTCACATTTACCTGGCGGGCGTGGAGAGAAGCCGCCTGATAATAAATTAACACCAGGGGGACGCAAACCACTAGCAGGCTGAGACTGAGCAACCACTTCAACCGCATATACTCATCCAGGCGCACGCGGTCCAGTAAACCGGCGATGAAGTAGGTCAACAGCACCGCGCCCAGCACAAGGGCCACGCCGAACTGGGTGAGCAGGGCCCGCAGGGAAGCGTAGGCGTCGGTGAGCAGAACCCACTGCAAGGCGTAGAGCCCGGCAGCCAAAAGCAGACCCCCAACCCAGGCGCGCCGCTCCGCAGAGGGAAGGCCGAGAACCCGGGCGAAGAGGAGGGCGGCTGCGCCGGTAGGAAGCAGCAGGCTGGCGAGGCGCATGCCGTAAGTGATTTTGGGAGGTTCGTCGAGCAGACTTGCCAACAAGGGCGGCAAGACCTGGCTGAGAGCGGCGAACGCCATGGCGAGGCCGGCGGAGAGCAGCCAACGCAGCCTACTGGCCGGGCTGGGCTCGTTGAGCAGGACCTGGTAAGCGAAGGCTGTCAAAAACAGCAGGACCGGCAGCAGACGGAACAGGATGCCTTTGACTTGCAGGTCGGTCGTGGAGGCCCACCACCAGATGAGGGCCGGACCTACGGCGGCGATGATGGCGCACAACGACCCCAGCGCCTCGCGCAAGGCAGGGCGGTCGCGCAGGCGGCTAAGCCAGGCCATCCAGCGCTCTTCCTTCATGGGGCGCAGGGCCAGGCGCTGGGAGAATGCCAGCAGCCCGAGGGAGAGGACCAGGAAGCCCGCCATCATGCCCAGGCGAGCAGGAGAATAGCCGAACAGGGAAGATGTATCCGGGTCGCGAGGGATAAGGACCAGGAAAATGAAGCTGAGAGCGCTGAAGAGAGCAGTGAGGCGAAGCTGGGCAGGCAGGCGGCCGGTCATCTCGAGTCTGCGTTCATGGGTACACCTCGAGCAGCTCGGTCTGAGCCTGGGGAGCAAACAGGCGCACGTAGCCCTGAATCTGTTCCAGATGTTTCCGGACCGCATCTCTGTCGATCCCAACCGGGGCGTAAACGGTGTACAACACATCGCGAGTGGAGGGCAGGATGCGGGTGCGAGCGTCGGGCCCGTAAATGATGCTCGAGAGGATGCCGGCCTGGTCGCAGATGTACATGTCGTGGGGCTTCAACTGCTGGGGATCGCCGCGCATTAGCACGTACTCCTCGCCGCCTTGAGAGACTCGCAGGGAAAGAGGAGGGTGAACGGCAGCCAGGTCGTGCCCGGCGGTGAGCAGCAGGTTATCGAGTTCGGCCATAAACATGGCTTTGACCAGGGCGGGCGCGGGCGGGATGGATTTATTCTTGAGGACCAGAGATTCGAGCTGGAGTTGGACGTGATACGTCTTAGAAAAAGCCCGGTAATAGTTCGCATAGGCAACAATGGGCGGGAGGGTAGCAAAGTCGCGGCGGTCCATCCCCGCGTATCGGTGGCGCAGCCCGGCTTCCAGCGCTTGTTTGTGCTCCTCTAGCGCGGGGTGAACCTCGGGGTTTTCTGCGCCGCGCAGGACCATCACACCCACAGACGCTCCGGGGAAGGCCGATTTCCATGATTCGGTTGCTATGAACATTCTCCTGGCTCCTCTTGTCAATATCCCACGAAATTGTATCAAGAAAAATTGATGCGCGCTAAGCATATCGCGGCGGGGCGTCACGGCTTCCTCAAGGTCATGAGCCAGGCTATAAAGGATAGGGGGGATGTGCGGGCACAACCTGTCAACAGGATTGACAACATTTGTCTGCGCTCCGTGGCGGACGGGCACGTTCGTCAGGCAGTTTAGCGAAGGCATCGGCCTGGTGCAATCGGGTCGCGGGAGGGGGCAAGGAAGGAAAGCTCAGACGGAACAGGCCTGGCGCGGGCAATTGGTGAACTCACACATTGGCGGGGCAAGGGGTAGAGATGCGCCGCCGGAAAATATGGAAAGCGATCTGGCGTATAATACTGTTTGGGGTAATGCCGATACGCGAACGGAAGGTGGATGCAGGCTATGGATCAGAGTGAGATGTCTTTCGGCCAGTTCGATTTGAGCGAACCGCTGCTACGAGCCATCGATGACGCCGGCTACGAGGCGCCTTCGCCGATCCAGGAGAAGACGATCCCCTTATTGTTGGAGGGGAGAGATGTGATCGGGCAGGCTCAGACCGGCACGGGAAAAACGGCGGCATTCGCCTTGCCAATCCTGGAAAGACTGGATGTCAACCGGATCGAAGTGCAGGCGTTGGTGCTGACCCCTACACGGGAATTGGGCATACAGGTGGCGGAAGCGTTTTACACCTACAGCAAGCACCTGGGCCGGGTGTACACCTTGCCCGTATATGGAGGCCAGTCGATCCAGAAACAGATCTTCCGGCTCGAGCGGGGAGTGCATATCGTGGTGGGCACACCGGGCCGGATTATGGACCATCTGCGCCGGGGCACCCTGGATTTCTCGAGGCTGAAGATCGTGATCCTGGATGAAGCGGACGAGATGCTGCGCATGGGGTTCATCGAAGATGTGGAATGGATCCTGAGCCAGGCCCCGGAAGGGATCCAGAAAGCGATGTTCTCGGCAACGATCCCCGCCGAAGTGCGGCGGATCGCCGACCGCTTCCTGAAGGAGCCGGTGCAAATCGAAATCGAGCATAAGACGATGACTGTGCCCACGATCCAACAGCGGTACTTGATCGTCAACGAATCGCAGAAGGTGGATGCGCTTTCGAACGTGCTGGAGACGGAGGCGGAGCCCGGAGAGGCGGTGCTGATCTTCTCGCGCACCAAAGTTGGCGCCGACGAACTGGCGAACAAACTGCAGGCTCGGGGGTATGCGGTAGAAGCGATGCACGGCGATATGAACCAGGCCCAGCGGGAGAACGTCATCCGCCGGCTGCGAAATGGGCAGTTGGAGATCGTGGCGGCTACAGACGTAGCCGCACGCGGCCTGGATGTGGATCGGATTGGGCTGGTAGTCAATTACGATATCCCCTACGACACCGAATCCTACGTGCACCGCATCGGGCGCACGGGACGGGCCGGGCGCGCGGGGAGGGCGCTGCTGTTCGTCACGCCAAGTCAAAGGCGGATGATGCGGGAAATCGAGCGCTTCACCGGGCAGCAGATCGAGCCTGTGAAGCTGCCGACCAAAGCCGATGTGGCCGCGCGCCGGATCGAGCTGTTCAAGAACCAGATCTTGAAGACCATCGAGGAAGAGGATTTAGACCTGTACCTGAACCTGGTCGAAGAGTTAGCCCAGGAGAGCGAACGGGATTTGAGCGAGATCGCTGCAGCTGCAGCACGGCTGGCGCGGGGTGAAAAACCCCTGGAAGTGGTGCTCGAGCCGGTCCCGGAGGAGACTTCGCCGGTGGGCGATGGCATGGTCCGCCTGTTCATCGATGCCGGGCGTAAGAGCGGCGTCCGCCCGGGGGATATCGTTGGGGCGATCGCCAACGAAGCCGGTATCCCGGGCAAGGAGATCGGGGCGATCGATATTTACGAGCGATTCAGCTTTGTAGATATCCCGGCTCAATACCTGCAGCAGGTGCTGAAGCGGATGGACGGGGCGACGATCCGCAGCCGGGATGCGCGCATCCGGGTGGCAACGCCGC
The DNA here is from genome assembly GCA_964391195.1 of uncultured Anaerolineaceae bacterium. Classification (GTDB taxonomy): domain Bacteria; phylum Chloroflexota; class Anaerolineae; order Anaerolineales; family UBA4823; genus JAAYXE01. The sequence goes on from CAYMLG010000034.1 coordinate 5,674, forward strand.
GGGATGAAGATGCTCCGCCAGCCCGGCCGTTTAAGCATAAAGGCAAAAAGATCCACCCCGGACGGGGCGCTAAGTTTCGAAAAAAGAGATAGCAAGAAGAGAACATGGAAAAGAGAAAATTTGGTTCCACCGGATTGGAGGTCACACCGATCGGCCTGGGCCTGGCAGCCCTCGGGCGGCCAGGGTATATCAACCTCGGCCATGCCGAGGACCTGAACCGGAACTATGATGTGGCGGAGATGGAGCGACATTCGCACCAGGTGCTGGATGCTGCCTGGGCGGGTGGGGTTCGCTATTTTGACGCCGCGCGGTCTTATGGCAGGGCTGAAGCTTTCCTGGGGAGCTGGCTGAGGTCCCGGGGGATACACGCAGATGAAGCCGTCATCGGCTCGAAATGGGGATATACGTACACCGCCGGATGGCGGGTGAACGCCGAGAAGCACGAAGTGAAGGAACACTCCCTCAGGGTGCTGCAGCAGCAGCGCCGGGAGAGCGGCGAACTGTTGGGAGAGCACCTGGACATCTACCAGGTTCATTCGGCCACGCTGGAGAGCGGGGTGCTGGAAAACCCCGAGGTGCTGGGGGAACTGGCCCGCTACCGCGAGCAAGGGCTGGTCATCGGCCTGAGCTTAAGCGGCCCACGGCAGGGGGAGACGCTGGAGAAGGCCCTGGAGGTTCGCCCGGATGGGCGCCTGCTCTTCACCAGCGTGCAGGCTACCTGGAACCTGCTGGAGCAGTCGATCGGGCCGGCGTTGGCCGCAGCCTGTGATGCCGGGATGGGGGTGATCGTCAAAGAAGCGCTGGCTAATGGGCGGCTGACCAGCCGTAACCGGGAGCCGGAGTTCGCCCGCAGCCGGAAGCTGCTGGAGAAAATTGCCCGGAGCCAAAACACGTCCATCGATGCGCTGGCCCTGGCGGCAGTGATCGCCCAGCCCTGGGCGCACGTGGTGTTGAGTGGGGCGGCGACGGTCGAACAGTTGCGCTCTAACCTGCAGGCGCTCGAGGTGCGCTGGACCGGTGACTTGGCGGACGAGCTGCAGCCTCTGGTCGAACCCCCAGAAGTGTACTGGAAGAGGCGCGGCGAACTGGAGTGGAATTGAGGGACCTCGCCAGAGGAAACCCTGGCGGAGAACAGAGGAACAGGTGGGGTTGATTGCAGGCTCAACCCCACCTGTTCTTTTTCGACCGTTCAGCTTGTTCGAGCCGTTCGCTTGAGCCACAAAATTATGACAATGAATGGTAGAATAATAGAACATCAAGCTTAATCTCAGGCAATTCTGCCTGGGATTAAGCCATTATTCGCCTAAGGGGGATAGTGAGGGTAAAACCAATGGCAGAAAGGCGCATTCACGCGAGTCATCCGGATTACGAGAAGCTGAACGATCTGGCAGACAAGATCGCACGGGCACAGAACCCGCATATGCATCTGGGGAAGGTTGACCTGGATGAAACCATGTGCAGAGTTCTGGTCGCCGAACTGGAAGCGGCGATGGAGAAGGAGCTCGAAGGCGGGCCGTTCGCCGATTTTCTGAACCAGGCGGCGTTCACCAAGAAGTAATGCCAGGCGGTAAGTGAGCTGGGGTTTATTCCTTGCGTTCGTGCCGCGAGACGGAAGACGCAACGGGTTCGGGCGCCGGTTGAGCGCGGCGCAAGTGTTCGGTCAGGCGGTAGGCAAGATCTGCATATTCCAGCGCCGAATCCGGGGTGAATGCAAAATCGGAGGCGTGCGCGGCGGCGTTCCGCAGGTTCTTCAGCCGGTAGAAGATCTCCTGGGTGGTATCGTCCAAGATGCCAGCCTGTTCCAGCGCGTGCCCGAGCAGGATGGGTGCGCGCGTCTCCCAGCTGCTTAAATTCAGACCGTAGCGACGACTGGTTTCGATGGCCTCCCGTTCCAGGTCCAGCCAGGCTTCCAATACCACAGCCCTGGGAGAAAGTTGGGCCAGTTCCTGCAGGTTCTCGTGCCAACGGCGGTCTTCTTCCTCTGCATGCATGTGGGCGGGCAAAGCTTCCCGGGCTGCGAAAGCAAGCTGTTCCACCTGGGTGTTGAAACCGATCTCCAGGTCCCGGTAGCGCAGGCGCTCGATCAGCGGGATTAAATTGAATAGAGGCCGGCGCAAGGCGAGAAAGATGATCACCGCCACCAGCGGCCAGGCGATTGCATCGATTACTGCAGCGACAAAAGCCAGAGGGTCCATTATTTTCCACCCCTTTGCTCGTTCGTAAACGATATCCATTCTAATATAACCCATTTTTGTACGAATATTCGCATTTAATTTGTTAACCTTCATAAGCCGGCCAAAGGTCGCCAGCAACCATAATCGAAACCAACTTTTTCGCGCAACCATCTAAAGGAACCATATTCCAGGGGCCGAGATTGATGGTTATAATGGGAGGAACGCCGCAAAAGTTCGTACGAAGGGGAATTCGAAAATTAAGTAATCAAAGGAGTACTGCTGTGAAGAAGAGAATCACAACCCTAATTAGTTTACTGATATTATTCAGTCTGTCGCTGGCTGCCTGCGCCGGGGGGACGACTCCCACCGCCGAGCCTGCGACCCAGGCTCCAGCAGAGGCGCCGACCCAGGCGCCGGTCGAGCCCGAGCCGACGGAAGCTGCGCCAACCGAACCGGAAGCAACGCCTGAGACCGAGCCGGTGGAGACGGAGGCGCCGGAGGAAACCGCTCCTCCGGAGGAGACCGAGCCGGCGGTTGCCGGCGCAGCCGATGTCACCCCCACCCTGCGCTTGCCCGACCTGCAGGGGCGGACGGTTGTCGCGGTGACCGCCAACGACTATGTCCCGTTGAATTACGTAGACCCGTTGACGGGCGAAGCTGTAGGCTGGGAATACGATGCGGTGGACGAGATCTGCCGGCGATTGAACTGCACGGTCGATTGGCAGGTAACCGCCTGGGACACGATGATCACCGCGGTGCGTGAAGGCCAGTTCGATGTGGGCATGGACGGGATCACGATCACCGAAGAGCGCGCCCAGCAGGTGGACTTCTCCGATCCCTACCTGGTGTCCGAGCAGTTCATGCTGGTGCGAGCCGATGAAGACCGCTTCTCCACGCCCGAGGAGTTCGCCGCTGACGAGAACCTGCTGATCGGCACGGTGGCCGGCACGACCAACTTCTTCGTGGCGGTCTATGATGTGTTGGACGGGGATGAGGCCAACCCGCGCATCCAGGTGTTCGACAACTTCGGGGCGGCGGTGCAGGCCTTGCTTTCGGGGGATGTGGACATGGTGCTGATGGATGTGGCTTCCAGCCGGGGGTACATCGGCGCTAACCCCGAACAGCTCAAGATCGTGGGTGACGCCCTGGCCAGCGAGGAGTTCGGCTTCATCTTCACCCCTGACTCCGACCTGGTAGAACCCTTTAACGCTGCTATTGCCCAGATGCGGGCCGATGGCTATCTGGATTACCTCAGCAACCGCTGGTTCTTCCTCGCGGACCCCAACGCTGAGGATGTCTACGACCAGCTCCCCGACCTGGAGGGCCGCTCTGTGGTGGCGGTGACCGCCAACGATTATCTACCGCTTAACTTCGTCGATCCCCACACCGGTGAGGCGGCCGGCTGGGAATACGAAGCGGTGGACGAGATCTGCCGGCGGCTAAACTGCACGGTCGATTGGCAGGTAACCGCCTGGGACACGATGATCACCGCGGTGCGTGAAGGCCAGTTCGATGTGGGCATGGACGGGATCACGATCACCGAAGAGCGCGCCCAGCAGGTGGACTTCTCCGATCCCTACCTGGTGTCCGAGCAGTTCATGCTGGTGCGAGCCGATGAAGACCGCTTCTCCACGCCCGAGGAGTTCGCCGCTGACGAGAACCTGCTGATCGGCACGGTGGCCGGCACGACCAACTTCTTCGTGGCGGTCTATGATGTGTTGGACGGGGATGAGGCCAACCCGCGCATCCAGGTGTTCGACAACTTCGGGGCGGCGGTGCAGGCCTTGCTTTCGGGGGATGTGGACATGGTGCTGATGGATGTGGCTTCCAGCCGGGGGTACATCGGCGCTAACCCCGAACAGCTCAAGATCGTGGGTGACGCCCTGGCCAGCGAGGAGTTCGGCTTCATCTTCACCCCTGACTCCGACCTGGTAGAACCCTTTAACGCTGCTATCGCCACCATGGCGGAGGATGGATTCTTCGATCATCTCAACACCCGATGGTTTTTCCTGTACGATCCGACGGCGCAGTAGCACGGCCCTGTTGTGCCAGCACTGAGTCAGCGTTCTGCTTAGCGCGCTGCTCGCAAGATCAGTGGAAGACCCGGGAGAATGAGGGCCACGCCCTCATTCTCCCGGGGCGTATGTATTCGCTTTTTTGTGGGTTTGCAGTGAGCGAGATGGGCCACAAACCCCTGTCAATGAAATACCCACCGGCGCAGCCGGTGAAACTTAATATTCTTGCTACCAGAGGATTTCATGAGCGTTGAACCACAAGTCCGCCCCCGATATTCAGGCATGGTCCCGGTCGCCGACCGTCTCTCCCGGCTGCCGTATTGGCTGCTAATCATGGTATTGATCGGCGTACTCATGCTGTGGGGAATCGTGACCAGCCAGGATTACCGCATCATCTTCGATGCCGTGATCAAAGGGGTACGGACAACAATCTCTGTCACCGCGATATCGTTCAGCCTGGCGGTGATCGTGGGATTGCTGTTCAGCCTGATGCGCATCTCCCGCCTACAGATATTCCAGCAAATCTCATCTTTCTACATCGAGTTGATGCGCGGTGTGCCCATGCTGGTGCTGCTTTACTACATCAGCTTTGCGGCAGCCCCGGCGATCGTCAGTCTGTACAACCAGACGCTCGGCCCGGTGACCGGGGTGGAAATCAACATCCGCCAGTTCGACTTCACAGCCCGCGCGGTGATGGCCCTGGTCCTGGCTTACAGTGCGTTCATCGCCGAGACCTTCCGGGCAGGGATCCTGTCGGTTGAGAAAGAACAGACCGAGGCGGCGCAGGTGGAAGGGGCGAGCAACTGGCAGGTGATGCGCTACATCGTCTTGCCACAGGCGGTGCGCAACATTCTGCCGGCCCTGGGCAACGATCTCATCGCCATGCTCAAAGACTCCTCCCTGGTATCGGTGCTGGGGGTGCAGGATATCACTCAACTGGGGCGGTTGTACGCTTCATCGACCTTTTTATTCTTTGAGACCTACAACGTGGTCGCTTTCCTCTACCTGGTGATGACCCTCGGCCTGGCGATCCTGGTGCGCTATGTGGAAAAACGCTTGAGCCTGGACGAGCGGTGATGGGCGGGGCCGGGCGGCCGATGAGCAGACTGCCCCGGCTAGCTCATACTTTCCTGTAATGCCTGGCGCCCTGCAACGATCAGCAGGTGAGCCTTTCCCCGTTTCGCAGCACTTGATGGGGGACGCCTGCTGAACGGGCGAGCTGGGCGAACTCTTCCGGATCCACGGTATTGAAGGCGAACATATCGTAGTGGCAGGGGACCACCAGGCCGGCCTCGACCTCCTTGCCCAGGTCGACCGCTTCTTGGGCGCTAAAATTGCCGGCGACACCCCGGCTGGGATCGCGCCCGTTGATCGGCAGGAGGGCCAGGTCGATTTTGTAACGCTTCAGGCGCGAGGTCAGGCCATCGTAGGGACAGCAGTCGCCGCTGTGATAGATGGTGTAAGGCCCGGCCTGGATGAGATATCCGGTGTACTTGTGATCACCGTTTTCGTCCGTCTCCAGCGTCTCGTGGGCGGCGGGGATGGCGTGGAAGGTGAACGGCCCAACGGTGAGCGGATCGCCATCGGTAACGATGGGGGTGAGGCGCGCGGGGTCCACATTCAGCCGGGCAGCGGCAAAGCCCAGGTTGGCGCGGGGGACGATCAGCGTAAGGTCAGGGTTGGCCTGCATAAGTGGGGTCAGGGTTTCGGCGTCCAAATGATCGGTGTGGTTGTGGGTTGAGGTGACGGCATCGATAAAGTCCAGCCTTTCGGGGGCGATCACCCGTTCGGTCATCCGCACGTGCGGCTTCTCGGTGCCGGCGTACTTCTTGGTGAGCGAGTCGGAAAGGTAAGGATCGAGCAGAATCGAATTCTCCTGCCAGCGAAGGAGGAAGCCGCTCTGGCCCAACCACCACAGGTGCAGTTTTCCGGGCTCGGACCGGCGCACGTCCGCCAGGAAGGCATCGTCTTGCAGGGCGGGCTTGATCATGCCAACCCCAATTCCCGGCGGACGGCGTGCACGCCAGCGACCATGTTCTGCAACTTCAAGCGGGCTGCCCAGCGCGCCGTCTGGCTCAGGCCGCAGTCTGGGGCGAATGAGAGACGGTCGGCGGGAGCGTAGCGCAGGCACAGGCGCACCCGCTCGGCGATGTCTTCCGGGGTTTCAATGTAGTAGCTTTTGACATCGACGACGCCCACGGCCACATCCTTCACCTCGGCAATCTCGGCGATGCGCTCGATCTCGCTGAACTCCCGGCTGGCCATCTCGAGGTGGATTTCGTCCACGTTGAACGCCAGGAAGTCGGGGAACATGGGCGCATAGCGGCGGGGACCCACGGCGCGGGCTTTGTAATTGCCGAAGCACAGGTGGGTGGACAGGCGGCATTTGCCCACCACCGGCGCTACGGTGCGGTTGAAGATATCGACAAAGCGCTGTGTGTCTTCCTTGTAGGCGTAACAACTCATCGATGGCTCGTCAACGGTGATCTCGGTGCAGCCGGCTTCCACCAGCGCCTGGAGCTCGCGGCGGACGATGGGAATCAGGGCTTCGGTCACCGCGTACCGGTCGGGATAATCGGCGTTGGGGATCAGCCGCCCGCTGAGGGTGAAGGGACCGGGTACGCTGGCCTTGAGAGTGGGGCCGGGAGGGGCGAGGCGCTTCAGGCGATTGAACTCCTCCACAACGCCCAGGCCGCGTGGGGCGCGGATCTCGCCGGTGATAGTGTGCTTGCCGCGCTGATCGTGAGCCGGGGGACCGAAAACGCGCAGCGGGCGCTCGTTGGGCTGGATGCCTTCGAGGAAACCATAAAAGGAGAGGTTGAAATCCAGGCGAGACTGTTCGCCATCGGTGATGACATCGGTGCCGGCTGTGACCTGATCGTGGATGGCCACGATCACCGCGTCTTCCTGAAGTTCGGCGATCTCATTAGCACCGAAGCGGTCGAGGTTGAGAGAGGCGAACTCGAGCCAGGATGGGAAGGGATAACTTCCGATAACGGTGGTGCGCAGGGGACAAGTTTGCATAAGGACTCCTTATCACGGTGATTATATCCTAAGACTTCGCATAGCCACACAGAGATAATAGACCCGGTTAAAAATCAATTCCCCCAAGAAAGATGCAACTGCGGGTCAGCGGACGGTCCAGCCGCCATCGACGGTGAGGACGGCCCCGGTGACGAAAGCAGCCGCCTCGGAAGCCAGGTAGAGCGCAGCGCGGGCCACGTCTTCCGGGGAGCCGAAATCGCCGGTAAGCGGTTGGAGCTGTTCCAGGCGGGAGCGGATCTGCGGGCTGTCTTGAGCCCGGCGGCTCATTGGGGTGGCGATGAGCCCGGGGCATATCACGTTGGCGCGGATGCCCTGGGGGGCATAGTAGGAAGCGATCGAGCGGGTCAAGCTGATCACCCCGCCCTTGCTGGCCGCGTAGGCGTGGGTGGCAAAGTCTTCGTCGCCGCCCACCAGGCCGAGGACCGAGGCTACAGTGATGATCACCCCGCTGCGGTGGGGGAGCATGGCTTGCAATGCGGACTTGCTGCAGTAGAAGACGCTGTCCAGGTTGAGGGCGGTGGTGCGCTTCCATCCATCCACCGTGCAGGATGCGGCGGGACCATCGCCCCAACGCCGCCCTGAACCGCCGGCGACATTGACCAGTATGTCCAGCTTCCCATACAGCGTAGACACATCGCGGAAGGCAGCCTCCACCTGTTCCGGATCGGTGACATCCACCACCCGAACCGCGCTATCTCCGGGGATGGGCAAGGCGGCCAGGGTCTCGTTGGCGGCGGTCGCGTCAATGTCGAAGATCACCACCCGGCAGCCTTCCTGCGCGAACAGGCGGGCGGTTGCCCGGCCGATCCCGCTCCCCCCACCGGTGACAACCGCTACACGGCCATCTAGCTGCATGGAGCGCACCCGTAAACCCGCTGAATCCGCCGCCGGTAATCATCGTAACATTCGTCGAAGCGCTTTTTCGATTCTTCGGCGCCGATGAAGATGCTGCTGGTGAGCACAACAGGCGGTTTACCCAGGGCTGTCAGTTTTTCGGCGATCAGGCACTTCAGAGCGTTGGTTACGGCTGCCGCTCCAATCGTCGACCCGGGGCCGACAGGGTCGGACAGGCCGGGGACGCGCACCATGGCATCGCCGGCCGGGGTGCAGTTGTCGATAACGACGTCGGCGATATCGATCAGCTTCTTGCCGCTGCTGTGCAGGGCGGGCGAGCGCGTGCAGTGATCGACCGAGACAACGGCGATCACCGGCAGTCCCATCCGCCTGGCCTCCAGGGCGACGTCGATCACCACTTCGTTGACCCCGCTGTTGGAGAAGATCAAGAAGGAGTCGGGCGGGGCAAAGGCGAAGTTGCGCAGAATGACCTGCCCCAGGCCTTCCACGTGTTCCAGGAACATCGCCTGGCGCTGACCGTTGGACCCCACGACCAGGTTGTGGAAGGTGAGCGAGAGCTCGACGATCGGGTGGAAGCCGGGGAAGCTCCCATGACGGGGGAACATTTCTTCTACGAAGATGCGCGAATGGCCGGTGCCAAAGAGATGCACGAGCCCCTCTCCGGCGATGGTTTGGGCGCAGATTTCAGCAGCCTCCCGGATGGGCTCCATCTGGGTGGTGCGGATGCGCTCGAGAATAGCCTGGGATTGTTCCAGGTAAACAAAAGCAGAATCGCTCATTGACCTCCTCGGTGTATGGTCCCCTAATCCGGGCAGCAGGTCTGTGTGGTGCTGTATTCGTAGCGGTCCGCCCGGTAGTAGGCGGCGGTATATTCGATCGCCTCCCCCTCTTCGGTGTAAGCAGTGGTGCCGACAAAGAGCAGCGGTGCGCCCTCGGGTACTTCCAGCAGATCGGCGCGGTACCCATCGGCGGCCACCGCGCGCACCACATGATCGATGCGGTTAATGACCAGGTGGTATCGGGCGGAGAGCAGTTCGTAGAGAGATTGGTCAGAGAAATCCTGCTGCTCGAGGCCGGGGCAGCAGGCGATGATCACCGTGCTGCTCTGGTGGCAGATGGGTTCGTCGTCGCCGAAGCGCAGGCGCTCCAGGGTCAGGCAGGGAGCGCCCCGGGCCGTCTGCAGAGCGGGCGGGCTCTGGATGTTTACGATGCCGGTGGAGAGGCTGAGCACCCGGGAGTGGGGCACGCGCCCCATATCGCGCATCTGCTGGCTGAAGCTGCGATCCAGGAAAAACTGGGTGTGGGCGGGCTGGCTGCGGACGAAGGTCCCCCGCCCGGCGAAGCGCTCGACCAGGTTCTCGTCCACCAGGCGGGCCAGGGCCTGGCGCATCGTCTGGCGGCCGACCCCGTAAGCCTGGCAGAGCTCCATTTCCGGGGGTAGCATCCCACCGGGCGGGATGATCTCGCGTTGGATCATCCCACGCAGATCGAGATAGATCTGGTAGTAGAGGGGCAGCGGGTCGTGCGGGTCTACCTGCGAATATGGGAGATCGGTCCTGGATTCAGCGCTCATCGTCCATCCTTGAGTGCTCGTGCCTGAGTGAACCTTAATCGCTCATTCGCCATTTCCGTCCTGCAGCGGGTATGCGCCCAGGCGGCGGGCCGTCTCGAACAAGGTGATGACATTCTCCGGGGGCACATCCGCCTGAAGGTGGTTGGACGGGGCGAGGATATACCCCCCGCCTGGAGCGAGCTGGCGGATACAGCGGCGCACATCGGCGACGACATCGTCCCGGGTCCCGGTCATGCTGTGGGATATGTCGATTCCGCCCAGGAAGGTGACCTGCCCGTCAAACCGGGCCTTGACGGCGGGGATGTCGGTGGCCGGGAGCGGCTCGAGGGGGTGGATCACATCCACGCCGGTGGCGATGAGGTCAGGAAGCAGCGGTGCGATGGCCCCATCGCTGTGGAGCATCACCCGTACCTGGGGGTTGGCCTCTTTGATCACCCTCACCAACATTTCCAGGCAAGGGGAGATGAAGGTGCGGAACATGCGGGGGGAGATGACCGGTCCGGTATTCCCGGCGTAATCGTCTCCGGGGAGTTCGACCATGTCGAAATACTTACCCCCCGCCTGCATGGCCAGGCGGAGCAGGCCGGCGATCGAGGCGGTGATTTTTTCCAGCAGTGTCCGGGCGAACTCGGGCCGGAGCGCCAGATCTACGAGGAAGTTCTCGGTGCCGCGCAGGTCGCAGGCAGTCTGGAAGGGGCCGTGCGAGGCGACCATGCGCATCACAATGAAGTAGTGGGTCGATTCTCGCAGCAGCCTGGCCCGCTCGGCAACCCCTGCAGTCCAGCGCGGATTGCTGAGGTCGGGCCAGCGGACGAGCCGTTCGATGTCGTCCACCTTATCGGTATCTTCCAGGATCCCCCGGCCGGCATAGTAATACGGCACGGCGCGTTTCCAGATCTGGCCGTAGGAATCGTAGAATGTGCTGTCATCCTCGCCCGGGTGGATGGGGCTGTTGGGCAGCAAGCCCGGCCAGCAGTAGCGCAAATCGGTCTCCATCTTTTCCAACAACCGGTCGTCCATATAGGAGATGCTGTGCCCAGTGCGGAAGGGAGGGACAGGCTCGAGGTTGAAGCGCTCGGCCAGGCGCAGGTAGAGTTCGTCTACCAGGCCGTACGGCCCACCCCCTAGCGCGGTGGGCACCCGGTCCGGTTCCTGGTGGTTGATCGCAGCGAGGACTCGCTCTCTAGGCAGCATTGAGGCAGGCATTGCTTTCCCTTCTTTGTCATCTGATCCTGTTTGCACCCTTATGTGCACAGTTATGCCGATATTCACCCACCGATAAATGTACGAACAATAGGGCAATTGTATCCTATTGTTCGCATGAAGACAAGAATTGACGACCCTTTCCTGTTGCTTTATAATCCAAATGTCCGAACATTCGCTACTAAAGATGACAACAATACAAGGAGACGGCTATGCATAAAATCGCAATGCTGGGCACCGGATTAATTGGTCGCTTTTACACCCAAAGTTTGCTCGGGTTTCGGGGAAAAGACGAGATCAAAGTGGTCTGCGGGCGCCGGCCTGAACCGACAGCCCAATTCGCTCAGGAATTCAATATCCCACGTTGGACGACCGATATCGCCGAGGCGGTCAACGATCCTGAAGTGGATGTGGTGATCATCGGCCTGCCCAATTACCTTCACAAACAAGCGGCTCTGCTGGCAGCCGAGGCAGGTAAGGCGATTTTGTGCACCAAGCCGCTGGCGACCAGCGGGCCGGAGGCGCTTGAGGTCCTGCGAGCGGTGGAGAAGGCCGGTGTGTTCCACGGTTACCTGGAAGACCTGGTGTACACGCCGAAGACATTGAAGGCGCTGCAGGCTGCGCAGAAGGGTTCGCTGGGCAAGGTGCTGTGGGCCCGGTCGCGAGAGACACATGGCGGACCACACAGTGACTGGTTCTGGCAGAAGGAATACTCCGGCGGGGGAGCGATCGTCGATATGGGCTGTCACTGCATCGAGATCGCCCGGAACTTCATCGGCAAGATGAACCGCCCGGTGGAAGTCACCTGCTGGGCGGACACCCAGGTGCACCCGATCGATACCGAAGACCATGCCGTGGGGTTGGTGCGCTACGAGAACGGGGCGATCGGCCAATTCGAAGTGAGCTGGACCTTCCGGGGCGGGATGGACCTGCGCGATGAAATCGCCGGGACGGAGGGGACGATCTGGCTTAACCACTGGCTGCGCACCGGCTTCGAGATGTTCACCGGGGTTGGGCTCGGGGGCTACGTGGCCGAGAAGACCGAAGGGGATTCCGGGTGGCTGTTCCCGGTGGGAGATGAGGTCGGCTCGTTGGGGTACGTCGAGATGTTCATGGATATGTTCAACGCCATGGACGCCGGCCGCCCCCCCATGGAGACTTTCTACGACGGCTACGTGGTGAACGCGATCATCGATGCCTGCTACAAGGCGGCGGAGACCAAGCGATGGGAGCCGGTTGTGATCGAGGACTGGCGCGGCGGTGAAGGCTTTGAAGACGCGACAGCCGAAACTGCAATGCGAGAATTCGACGCCGAGCACTACCTGATCAAGGAAGAGAAGATGCCGGATGGAAAATTGAAGTTTATCCTCAAGCACAAGACCACCGGCCAGATCTCCCAGGTGATCCAGGAGCCAGTCTGAACCAGGAGCCGATATGCGCGTTTTGAACAGTAAAACGATCACCTATGCAGAACTGGCGAAGGTGATCGACCATTCTCTGCTGCGGCCGGAACTGACCGAAGATGATGTGATCGCGGGCTGTAAGCTGGCGGACCACTATCATACCGCCACAGTGTGCGTAAAGCCTTGCCACGTGAGGCTGGCGGCCGAAGTGCTGAAAGATTCGGATGTGCTGGTGAGCACGGTGGTGGGCTTCCCTCACGGCAGCAACCGCACGATGATCAAGGTCGCCGAGGCGCAGCAGGCGATGGACGATGGTGCGGTTGAGCTGGATATGGTGCTCAACATCGGGCAGCTCCGCTCGGGGAAATTCGATGAGGTACGCCAGGATATCAAGGCCGTATGCGAGGCGGCTCACGCTCGGGGGGTGAAAGTCAAGGTCATTCTGGAGAACGCCTACCTCACCGATGAGCAGAAGGTCGAAGCCTGTAAGCTGAGCGAGGCCGCGGGAGCCGATTGGGTGAAGACCTCGACCGGGTTCGCACCAGGTGGGGCGACCATCGAGGATCTCAAGTTGATGCGGGCTGCGGTGAGCGAGAAGGTACAGGTGAAGGCTGCCGGCGGCGTGCGAACCCTGGACGCCTTGCTGGCTGTTATCGACGCCGGCGCCACTCGCTGTGGGGCGACGGCCACGGCCGCGATCCTGGATGAGTTCAAGCAGCGCCTCGATAATGGGCAGCTTGCATGATCGTGATACGCACCCCCGGTGTGAGAGGTACACCGGGGGATTCTATGTCTGAAATTGAGGAGCTTAGGTGCGATGGCAAAAAAACTGAACAAACAATCGATCGGGGTCGGTGTGGCCGGGACGGGATTCATCGGCCCGGTGCATGTGGAGGGCTTGAGACGCAACGGATTCCAGGTGCTGGGGCTGGTTGCCAGTTCGCCGGAGAAAGCCCGGGTCAAAGCGGCTGAATTGGGCATCCCCCGGGCGTACGACTCGTTCGAGGCGATGCTGGCCGATGATGATATCGACTGCGTGCATATCACTACACCCAACACACTGCACTTCCCGCAGGCCAAAGCCGCGCTGCTGGCCGGGAAGCATGTGGTATGCGAAAAACCGCTGGCCATGAATACGGAGCAAACGGCGGAGTTGGTGCAGTTGGCGAAGGAAACGGGGCTGGTAAACGCCGTCAACTTCAACCTGCGAATGTATCCGATGGTGCAGCAGGCGCGCAGCATCGTCCGCAGCGGGCAGCTCGGCGATCTATTCATCTTCCAGGGCTCGTATCTCCAGGACTGGCTGCTGCTGCCCACAGATTGGAACTGGCGCATCGACAAAGAGGCGGGGGGCAGCCTGCGGACAGTCGGAGATATCGGCTCGCACTGGCTCGATCTGGTCACATTTATCACCGGGTTGCGCGTGCGTGAAGTACTGGCGGATTTCCATATCTTCCTTCCCGTCCGTAAGAAACCGGCCGGTTCGGTTGAGACCTTCACCGGAAAATTGGCTCAGCCGACGGATACGGTCGACCATGTAGTGGATACCGAGGACTATGCCACGATCTTGCTGCATTACGAGAACGGGGCGCGAGGCGTGGTCACCGTGGCGCAGATGTGCGCCGGGCGAAAGAACAGGACCTACTTGGAAATCAACGGTTCCAAATCTTCTATAGCCTGGAATGGAGAGCGCCCGAACGAACTGTGGATCGGACACCGGAGCGAGCCGAACCAGGTTCTGATTAAAGATCCTGCGCTGCTATCGCCTGAAGCGCGGGAGACGGCCGCATATCCAGGTGGGCATGCGGAAGGCTTCCCCGACACCTTCAAACAGCTGTATAAGAAAGTATATGATTACATCCTCGCCGGCGACTATACTTGCGAGCCCGATTTCCCGACCTTCGAAGACGGGCACTATGAGATGCAGTTGGGCGAGGCAATCGAGCGCAGCGCCCGGGAGAAAACCTGGGTGCGCGTATCCAGCTAGGGGAGATTAAGGAGGTTAACCGATGAAACTGGGTTTTTTCACCGCGGCGCTGCCCGACAACACGCTCGAACAGGCAGCACAATGGGGCGCTGAGAGCGGGTTCGAAGCGATTGAAATTGCCTGCTGGCCGTATGAGAAAGCGGCCCGCCGCTATGCCGGCGTGACGCATATCGATGTAGCCGACCTGGACAAGGCCAAGGCGAGAGAGATCTGTGCCATGCTGGACAACTATGGGTTGACGATCTCGTCTCTCGGCTACTACCCCAACCCCCTCCATCCCGATCCGGAACACCGGGATACCGTGATCGGCCATCTCAAGCGGGTGATCGAGGCGGCGGCTTTGTTGGAAGTGCCGGTGGTGGGCACTTTTATCGGGAAGGACAGGAACAAGACCGTCCCCCAAAACCTGGAGGATTACGCCCGGATCTGGCCGGAGATCGTGAAATTTGCGAAAGACCATGAGGTCAAGATCGCGATCGAAAACTGCCCGATGATTTTCTCCTATGACGAATGGCCTGGCGGCGACAACCTGGCCACGACCCCGGCCATCTGGCGCCAGATGTGGGAGATCATCCCAGACGACAACTTCGGCCTGAACCTGGACCCGTCGCACCTGATTTTGCAAATGATCGACTACGAGCGGGTGGTGCGCGAGTTTTCAAGCAAGATCTTCCATGTGCATGCCAAAGATCTGCATATCGACCGGGAGGGCCTCTACCAGCATGGGGTACTCTCGCAAGGGATGGGCTGGCAGATCCCGCGTCTTCCCGGGTTCGGCGATGTGGATTGGTCGAAGTTCATCGCGGCCCTCACCCGCGCCGGCTATGATTATGTGATCAGCATCGAGCACGAAGATCGGGCTTTTGAAGGCAGCGAGGATGTGGTGAAGCGCGGGTTCTACATCGCCCGCGATGTGCTGAGGCCCTATATTCACTAAGATGAAGATCTACATCGGTTGCGATCTGGGGGGGACCAATCTGCGCGCCGCGGCGGTGGACGCCGGAAGCGGGACCGTGCTGCAGCAGTTGAGCACACCCACCCAGGCACGGGAGGGCCATGAAGCGGTGATGCAGCGCATGGCCGAGCTCATCCTTCGCCTCGCGGGCGCCTCTGAACTGGCGGGAAAAGTGATCTCAGGGATCGGCATCGGAGTCCCCGGCGTGCTGGATCTCGAGCGGGGGGAGGTACTGTTCCTGCCGAACCTGCCGGGCACCTGGCCGCACGTACCGCTGCGCGACACCATTTCCCGCCTGACTGGGCTGCCTGTGGCGCTGTTGAACGATGTGCGCGCCATCACCTACGGTGAGTGGCGGTTCGGGGCCGGGAGAGGCGTCGATACCGTCGCTGTACTGGCGGTAGGCACCGGCATCGGGGGCGGGCTGGTGATCGATGGGAAGCTGCACCTGGGCATCGGCGGGACCGGCGGCGAGCTGGGACACATGGTGATCGACTTCAACGGCCCTCGCTGTGGGTGCGGGAATTATGGCTGCCTGGAAGCATTTGCCTCCGGCCCGGCGATCGCCGCCATGGGGATGAAGGCGGTCTCTCAAGGACTTACCACCCGCATTTCGGAGCTGTGCGAGTACGATCTGAACCGGATCACGCCGGAGCTGATCGCCGAGGCGGCCAGGCAGGGGGATGCCATCGCCGGCGACATCTTCGAAAAAGCCGGGTATTACCTCGGCGTGGCCGCCAGCAGCATCTGCGCCGCGATCGGCCCCCGGCGGATCATCCTTGCCGGGGGGGTAGCCAGCGCCGGGCGGCTGCTGTTGGATCCGATGGAGAAGACCATGCGAGAAAGGGTGAGCGTCATGCCGGTGGACCTGGTCGAGATCGTACCGGCGCAGTTAGGGGGCAACGCCGGGGTGATCGGTGCAGCGCTGTGGGCGGAGCAGTGTTATGGTTGATAGAGAGACGGGAGTCTACATCGGCGTCGATCTGGGGGGCACCAACGTACGCGCGGGGGCGATCACGCCGGATGGGGACCTGCTTGCCTGGCAGGAGACCCCGACAGAGGCCGCCCAAGGCCCGGAGAAAGGGCTGGGACGGATCGAGAGCCTGATCCAGGCGGTGGCCAACAACGCCGGACAACCCCTGCTGGGGATCGGTATCGGTTCCACCGGACCTTTAGACCGGGAGCGGGGGCGCATCCAAAATCCGTACACCCTGCCCGGATGGGAGGACGTGGATATCGTCACCCCATTGCGAGAACGGTTCGGTGTGCCCGTAGCGCTTGAAAACGATGCAGATGCGGCAGCCCTGGGCGAGGCGTGGATGGGCGCAGGTAAGGGAGCGCCCCGCATGGTGATGGTCACGATCGGCTCCGGGGTGGGCTTCGCAGCCATACTGGACGGCAAAATCTATCGCGGCCTCCACGGGGCACATCCGGAAGGCGGACACCTGATCCTGGACCCTTCCGGGCCGGAATGTTACTGCGGCGCCAGGGGATGCATGGAGATGCTGGTATCCGGTCCGGCGATCGCCCGTTATGCCCAGGAAAGCGCCGGGCTGCGGTCCAGCGCCATGTACGATATGGTGGCGGGCCGGATCGAGGAGATCGATGCCGGGAAGGTCTTTGCGGCGGCCCGGATGGGAGACCCCCTGGCCCAAGAGATCGTCGCCCGCACAGGGGAGTACACCGGTATGGGGCTGGTGACGATGATGATGCTATTTCTTCCGGATTGCATCGTGCTCACCGGCGGGATCCTGCGCTCGTATGACCTGTTGGAGGAGAAAATCCGGTCGGTGATCATCCGGCACAATGTGATCATCCCGGCTGAGGCTGTGCAGCTCAAGCTGGCTGAGTTGGGCCAGCACTCGGGGGTGTATGGGGCGAGCCGGGCGGCGCAGATGAACTGCAGCTAAGTGATAGTAAGATGCAAAAGGGAGCGGGCTTGCGGCTCGATGCAGATGAGAGTCGCAAGCCCGCTCGCCTGTATACTTCGCATAGCCATAAACACCTATGTAATCCAGCGTTTGCTATTACACAAAAGAAGAATAGGGGAGGCGCGCGGTAAAATCATCTTGTTATGTAATCGAGGCGCGGGTGGCGCTAGGTGGCCGGACCGGTGTATATGTTGGACGATACGCTGCAAGTAGAGATATATTCTGATGAGCTGCATGAGGCGCCGGATAGATCGTAATCGGGGCTGGTCGTGGCAGCTTTGGCACATCTGCGGATTACGGCAAATGAAAGTAATGAAAAAGTGTACCTGAACGAACACACTATCCGACCGGAGGCATTTGAGGAGTACGTGTAGAAAAATGGCCTGCGGTGGCACAGCTTCTGGAAATTTATTAAATGCGTATAGCCATTAACACTTCTATAAATACAAAATTAATAAACCTTATCTTCAACTACAAAACAACCTTTACAACAAACCAAAGCGCGCGAGCGAATAATAGACAAGGGACGCCACGGCCGGTTAGATCGAACGAGCAATAGGGAGCAGGTGGACGGCAGGAATAAAGGTATAGCAAACAACAAGGCACGCAATTGGAGGTGGTGTTTGACAGCGGGAGCAACTGGCAGTACAAAAAACAATAACATCGAGATCGATTTCAAAGCAACACGAAAAACTCCTTTCATTTTGTGGCGCAGCTACAGTTACCTGCGCCCTTACTGGAGAAGGACCCTGGGCGCTTACCTGGCCCTGACCGGGACCGCCGGGCTCAATTTAATTATCCCCCAGTTCATCCGCTGGATGATCGACAGCGGCATCCGTCAGCAGCAGCTGCAACTGCTGGTCTGGGCTGCCCTCGGGCTGCTCGGGCTCAACCTGGTGCGAGGCGCGCTGGCCTTCCTGGAGGGGCGGTGGAGCGAAATCGCCTCCCAGAACGTCGCTTATGATCTGAGAAATGACATCGCCCATAAGCTGACTTTACTATCCTTTTCTTTCCACGACCAAACGGAAAAAGGCGACATCCTGGCACGGGCGATTCAGGATGTTGAGCGGATCCGCTTCCTGACCGGCCGAGCCACCGTGCGGATCGTCTCGGCCATACTGCTCCTAGCCGGTACCGCCATCTTCCTCTTCTGGATGAATTCCAGTCTGGCGGTCCTGGTGCTGATCTTGTTACCGGTGCTAATCTACCTTGCCCTGCGGTTTGGCCGGCGCTTTCGCCCGCTCTCGCTGCTCATCCAACAGCAGTTAGGCGTCGTGACCACGGTGGTCGAACAGAATCTGCGCGGCGCCCAGATCGTGAAAGCCTTCGCCCAAGAGGAGCGCGAGATCGAACGTTTCCAACAGGAAAACAACCACTGGTTCGACTTGTCTGCCCTGTCTGCCCGGATGCAAGCGGTCAACCAGTCGCTGCTGCTATTCGTGGCTAATTTGGGAAGCGTGCTGATCATATGGTACGGCGGCCGCCTGGTGATCAACGGGGAATTGACCATCGGCGAGATGGTTGCCTTTACCGCCTATCTGGGACAGCTCGTCGATCCAATCCGCCGCCTGGGCCTTATACTCCCGGCGATTATCATGGCCGCTTCGGCCTCAGAGCGGGTATTCGAGATCCTGGACTCCGTGCCAGAGGTCAAAGACGCTCCCGGTGCGGTGAAGCTCCCAATAGTAAAAGGACACGTACGCTTCGAAAACGTATATTTCTCTTATGGCGTTCACCAGGTTCTGAGCGACATCACTTTTGAGGCAAAGCCCGGCCAGGTGATCGCCTTGCTAGGGGCAACCGGCTCGGGCAAAAGCTCGATCGCCAACCTGATCCCCCGGTTCTATGATCCAACCCGTGGCCGGGTCAGCGTGGACGGCTACGACTTACGCGAGGTGACGCTGAACTCTTTGCGCAGCCAGATCGGGATCGTACTGCAGGAGACAGTGCTGTTCTCCGGCACGGTGCGGGAGAACCTGATCTTCGGCTGCGGGGATTGCAGCGAGGAGGACCTGATCGCCGCTACTCGGGCCGCCCAGGCCGATGAGTTTATCCGGCGGATGCCGAACGGATACGATACCCGGGTAGGGGAGCGCGGGGTGACCCTATCCGGTGGGCAAAAACAGCGCCTGGCGATCGCCCGCGCCATGCTAATGGACCCTCGTATACTGATCCTGGACGATGCCACCGCCTCCGTTGACAGCGAAACCGAACACCTGATCCAGCTCGCGTTGAGCCGGCTGATGGAAGGGCGGACGACGTTCGTGATAGCGCACCGGTTGAGCACGGTGAAGCGGGCAGATTTGATCCTGGTGCTGGAGCGCGGCCGCATCGTTGCCCGTGGTAAACACTCTGAGTTACTGGAGAGCTCGCCGCTATATGCGGAGGTGTTTCACCGCCAACTTCAAATCGGTCCGACGGAGGCGCAGCCATGAGCTTTTCAATTGGCTCATCGGGTCTGGGCATGGGGCCGCGCGGGGCGATGGAGAAATTCGGCACGCCGGACGCTCAGAGCAGAGCCGACACCGGCCGGGTTGTCCAGCGCATGTTGGGTTTCCTACGCCCGCATTGGAAAAAGATGCTCCTGGCGATAGGACTGATGCTGGTCGAATCCGGCCTGACCCTGCTCGCCCCTTACCTGCTCAAGGTAGCGGTTGACACTCACATCGCCGGTGGCGACATCCGGGGATTGAACCAGGTATCGGCGGTGATCGTGCTCTCCTTCGCCCTGCTTTTCGTCGCCTCGACGGGACAGCGCTACCTGCTCTCCTGGGTCGGGCAGAAGGTGCTGGCCCGGCTTAGGCTGCTGCTTTTCCGGTGCTTGCAGCAGCTTTCCAAAAGCTACCATGATAACCATATCATCGGGGTGACCGTATCGCGGCTGATCAATGACGTCGCGGAGATCAATGAGCTGTTCTCCCAGGGTCTGATCACCCTGATCGGCGACCTGCTGGTGCTCGGCGGGATCATCATCGTAATGTTTTCGATGTCGCCCCGGCTGGCCCTGTACACGTTCACCGTTTTACCCCTGATGGCGCTGACTACCCTTTGGTTTTCGCGCCGCGCCAAAGCTGCCTTTGCCGACACCAGGTCGAAGGTGGCAGCCGTGGTAGGAGACCTGGCGGAGGACCTGGCCGCGATGCGGGTGATCCAGGCTTTCGCCCAGGAACGACAGACGCGGAAGCGCTTCGACCGATTGAACGAGGCCAATCGTAACGCTTACATCCGGGCCATGTCCCTCTCTTTCGTCTTCTTGCCCTCAATCGAGTTCCTGGGGATGTTGGCAACGGTGATCGTGCTGCTGTTCGGTGGGCTGTCTGTGGCACGGGGCGAAGTCACCCTCGGGGTGCTGGTCGCCTTTCTCACCTACGTCACTCGCTTCTTCCAGCCCGTACAGGAGTTGAGCCGGCTGTTTACCACCTGGCAGTCGGCGATGGCCGCCGGGGCACAGGTTTTCGATCTGCTCGACACCCACCCCGAGGTGGCTGACGCCCCAGATGCGGTGGAACTGCCGCTGCTGGAAGGTCGGATCGAGTTCCGGAACGTCTCGTTCCGCTATCGAAAAGATACCCCCCTGGTGTTGAAAGAGATCAACCTGACGGTCGAACCCGGGCATACCGTGGCCCTGGTCGGCCCGACCGGCGCTGGTAAGACGACGATCGCCTCCCTCATTGCTCGTTTTTACGACGTGACCGAGGGGTCAGTACTCCTGGATGGGTATGATGTCCGCCATGTTACGCAAGAATCGCTGCACCGCCAAATCGCCATCGTCTCCCAGGACCCATTCCTATTCTCGCGCTCGATCGCCGACAACATACGCTTTTCCCGGCCAGACGCCAGCCTTGAGGCCGTGCAGCGAGCCGCGCGTATGGCCAACGTGCACGACTTCATCGTCTCGCTCCCCGGTGGGTACGACACTCAGATACTGGAGGGAGGGGTGAACGTGTCCGTCGGACAGCGCCAGTTGATCAGCATTGCCCGGGCGATCTTGGCCGAGCCGCGCATTCTGATCATGGACGAAGCTACAGCCAGCATCGACACGATTTCAGAAGGGCTGATCCAAGAGGCGATCGCCCGGCTGCTTAAAAACCGGACGGCGCTGGTCATCGCTCATCGACTGAGCACTGTACGCAGCGCCGACCGGATTTGTGTGATCGATGGTGGCCGGATTGTGGAGCAGGGCTCGCACCAGGAATTACTGCGGCAGGGAAAACTTTACGCCGCCCTGTACGAGCGCCAGTTCGGGCTCAAATCGTGATCCAGGCCGCACATAGACTGGGCACAACTAAGCCTGGGCCGACCTAGGCTGCGGGTACTTCTTCGCTCCCGTTCGGTTTCTCAACCACCCTATCGGGCGCAACTTTCCCCAGGTATTCGGGCAGTTCCAGCCCGGCCATACGGGCGATCTCTTGCAGCGGTGGGAGCGACTTGATGAAGCCGGAAACAAAGTCCGCAGTAGCGTTCCCGGCGCCGTTGTGAGAACCTGAGTCCCACACGGTGATCTTGTCGATCTTCAAGTGGCTGATCGCTTCGACCTGGGCCTGGACGATTTCACTCAATCTCTCGATCATCAACAGGCTGGCAGCTGCCTGAGTGTCGCCGTTGCACGAGTCGATCAGGCGCTGGTAACCGGTCGCCTTCGCTTCCAGCAGCTTCTGCAAACCTTCAGCTTCCGCCTGGTACTTCATCAGGATAGCATCCGCTTCACCCCTGGCCTCCCGGCGGATACGCTCTGCATTGGCCTCGGCCTCGATTTCGAGCTTGGTCTTGTCGATCTCTTGCTGGGCAATCTCCTCAGCTTTCAATTGAGCGACGCGTCTCTTGTACTCGGCATCCTGAATCGCCTGCTGGGCTTCACGCAGGGCAACCTCTGAGCGTTGCAGGGCTGCCGCTTTCTGTACTTCCAGGTTGGCGACCGATTCAGCGATCTCGGCTGCAGCAGTGTTCTCGCCCTTCACGGCTTCCGCCTCTTTTTGCTGGACGAACACACGCTGGCTGGCCAATGCAGATTTCTTACCTTTCTCTGCCTCGGCCATGTTCTCAGCCACGCGGATCGTCTCTTCACGCTTGGCTTCAGCCTCACCGATGGCGCCAAACTTAGTCTGTTGGGCGACGTCTACCTTCGCCTTGTTCACAGCTTCGGCCGCCGCCTTCTTACCGATGCTCTCGATATAATCGCTCTCATCGGTGATATCGGTGATGTTTACGTTGATCAGGTACAGGCCGATCTTATTCAGTTCGGGTTCCACGTTCTTACGAACCGCATCGAGGAAGCTTTCCCGGTCCTGGTTGATCTGCTCGATCGTGAGCGAGGCAACGGTCAGACGCAGTTGGCCGAAAATGATTTCCTTTGCCATGGCCTCGATCGCAGCCGGGGCGAGATTCAACAACCGCTCGGCAGCATTGGTCATGATATCCGGATGGACACTGATGCCGACCGTGAATGTGCTGGGAACGTTGATACGGATATTCTGCTGCGAGAGGGCGTTTTGCAGCGGGATATTGATGGTCATCGGCGTCAGGCTCAAATAGCGATACTCCTGAACCAACGGCCACACAAAGGCGCCGCCCCCATGCATACACTTGCTGGACATACCCTTGCCAACCCGTCCGGAGATCACCAGGATTTTATCGGAAGGGCAGCGTTTGTAGCGGGTTGCCATGAACATCACCGCCATGAACATCAAGATGATGAAAACGATGACGGCGATCACCAGAATTGGAACAGAGTTGGGCATTTGTTACTCCTAATGAACTTTATGATAGACCGGATGGATCCGCAGTCACCACCAGTATCTTTCCAGCGGTAACCCCGACCACTTTAACGACACTGCCTGTAGGAATTCGCTGTCCATTTTGAGACATCGCATCGAGGGTTCTCAGCGCTCCCTGCACGGCAACCGTGACCGAGCCAGTACCCTGCTCGGGAATGGTCAGGTAAACCGTGCCCTGTTCACCCACGGCGTTCTCTATCACCAGCGTACCTTCGGAGTGCAGCCGCCTCATATTCAGGAATATCATTCCTGTGCTCCAGGCGGTGAAGGTACCTGCCGCCAGGGCGCCAACCAGACTCCAGAGCTCGGTTGCGTTCACCTGCAGCAGGCCCATGCCGACCAGACCAAACATGGTAAAGAAGCCAGATATCGATTGGATGGAGAAAAAGTTGAAACCTGGGCCATGACCATCACCCGCGTCGAAGGCTGCGTCAGGATCCACATCGACCTCAGTGTGCATATCCAGCACATCATCGCTATCCCCCAGGCCGATCACCATCAGTATTATCCTCAGTACTAAGATAGCCCCACCTGCGACCGCGCAGATAAGATAAACGGTTCCAAGACCCATTTCCATTGAATCCCTCCAGAAATAACAGCACCATAATTATAGTGCATTCTTAGCGGAAATCGGTTGCTCGTCAACAAATGAATATTTTTCCTTGCCATTATCCACTTATTATGCTATTGTTGATGCGTTCGTGTTGAATTCAGTCCGGTCCAGAGTTGAATAAGTAAGGAGAATTCATATGGGCGATAAGAGTCCGCGCGACAAGGAAAAGAGGAAGAAGAAGCAGGTCAACAAGAAGGAACAGAAGAAGGAGAAGGCGGGGAAGATCAAATAACTTGGCCTAAGCGCCAGCCTGGTTTGGGCTGGCGCTTTTCTTTCTCCTCGCCGAGAGACCACCTGATCTTACCGCTGTTTCCTGGCTAAGAGCACAACCCAGAAGACGCCACCCGCCGCCACCCCCAAAAGCACGACCATCAAACCTGTATTGCCTGCCATACTGACTGTGGATAGTCTGTTGGCGGTTGGACTGGCAGCCGTGTGGCTTGGGGTAGGACTGAGCGTGGGTGAGGATGTTGGCGAATTGGTGGGGGTGGGCGTGGCCGTCGCCGGGCCAGGGGTGGGCGTCTCGGTGGCGGGCGGTGTCACTTGCAGCAACAGCTTTTGATCAGGATACAGAATCGAGGCGGCATCGAGCCCGTTCCAGTTCATCAGGTCGGTAATGCTAATTTCGTACAGCCCGGCAATCCACGAAAGGGTCTCGCCGCTTTGGACGGTATGGTAATACTTACCATCGCTCTCAGGAGTCAGCATCTCGATCGCAGTCAGCGGGCGAGGCGTCGGGCTGGGGGTCACAAAGCCAGGGTGGATGAGCAGCTTCTGCCCGATCTGCAGCGGCCAGTCCTCCTGAATCCCATTTAGGCTCAGAATTGCATTGAGACTCACCTTATAAGCCTCGGAAATGGTGATCAGGGTCTGATACGGCTGGACCTCGTGGATGATCTTCCCGCCCGCATCGGGCGTGCTCACATGGATCATCCCCACCGGAGTGGGAGTGGCGTACCCTTCGGTGTTGCTGCCTGGAATAAACAACTTTTGGCCGACCTGCAGTTTGGCTTCCCTGGATATGTTATTCCAGGTTTCCAAATCCTTAATCGTGATCTTATAAGCGATGGCGATAGCCCAGAAGGATTGCCCGGGCTCGACCACGTGGAATACTTTACCATCTGCGTCCGGAGTAGCGATCTTGACCGGGACGATGAGCTGCGAGACTACACCCGGATTCCCCTCCCCGGCGCTCCCACCCGGCTGCGAAGGGACCCCCTCTGAAGGCCGGTATTCACCACAGGCTTTACCGCCGATGTACGCAGCCTGCAAGACAAAGTACGTGCGGCCGTTGGAAGATTTCGCTACCCCAGCGCCGACATGGCAGTACGCCGGGTTAACCGCCGGGATCATATGGGAGGCGTCTGACCAGACGAGCATGATCTCATCGATGGTGTGGTTGACGCCCACAGCGAAATTCTCGGTCGCCCATACCTGGGCGCCGCCCCCATACCCCGCCGCAGCCAGACGACCTCTCACATCGCCGATATGCCAGGACATCTGGTTGGCGGCCATGATCTCGGCAGTGGATTGAGCGACCGCATTGACGATCGGATCCTCCACCAGGGCTGGGAGTCCATTTGAAATCCGCAGTGTGTTCATGGCCAGGATCAGGTCATACGCGGTTACTTCGCCTGACTGAGCGGATCGAGCCGGGGGGTGAGAGGCCGAGCCCGCAGCTGCCGGGTACAGGCAGGCAGCCAACAGGGCCAGCAAAAGGATCCAGCGAGGCAGTTGCTTTTTTACTCGCACGCAGCAATTATAACGGCAGTTTTAGAACGTTTGGAATTCGAGTGGGGGATTTTTCGTATCCTCTCGATCCCCTGGGCCAACCAACCTGTACCGGTCAAGCATGCCCGCCAGTGGTCACCGGGCCAATGGTCATGTGTGCGCGGACATCGAAGAAGGTACCAATGCGCTCCACCTGGTCCTCCAGCTCGCTGTGCTGGGATGAGGTGAGAGAAATGAACGGCTCTACGGTGATGTCAAGCTTCCGCCCGGAGCGGCGCTGATGCCAAATACTGGAGACAATCCCGTCGATAAGCAACACCTGGAAGTTCCCAGCCTGCCCTCCAGACAGGGCGCGCCTGGCGGCCAGACCGGGGTAGAGCAGCTCACGTGGTTGGCCACCTACAACGTAGGCATCAAAGTAGGGCAGCAAACGCACACCAATTTTCAGGGTTTTGGAGCTGATGTCCCAATTGCCCCGCCCGCTTAGATTCTACAACACCCTTCTGCAGTCCGGCCAGGGTGTGCAGGAGAGTATAGTATTTGGTGTTGTGGGATGTGAGCAGTGCTCACCTCCCACAACACCAAATCTTCTCTGTTGACAGGTTGTGCGTGCATACCCGGCCAGGTGGTCACTTGACAGTTGCCTGTTTCGGATTAAAATAAGATAAGCATTGTCACATTTTTTGTCTTTAGTTATAAGAATCAGTCTACGGCTGGCAGACTGCGAGGTCAGGCCTCCGGTCAAGGCTATCAGACTGGGGGAATGATGAACCTGCTATACCTGGTAGAAAAGAGTGGTGTGGAGGCTGCCCGGGAGCGCATCCCCCTGATCCGCAATGCTGATCCCCTGGCAGCAGCTCTGCATGGGCGCTTGAGCCCGGTAGGGTTTGGCTTTCTCTTTCTGCTGGCCAACCTGGCCGTCGACCTGTTCCTCGGCTGGCGCTATGGTGTGTTCATCAACACCGCACCCGCCGGACAACCTGGTTTCATCCCCGGCCTGCTGCAGGATATGACTGCCCTGGTGGTCGACTTTGTATCGCAGCCATTGATTGCCGGGATCTACCTATGGACTACCATTGGGGCAACGGTCCTTTTCCGGCAGCTCCAGGCGTCAGAGGTGTTCGAATCCAAAGATCTAGTCGCTGAAAAAGTGGACCAGAGACGGCCGCTGTTCGCCAGCCGGAAGGTCTACTATCTGATCACCATCGTCTCTTTACTCTACGCCCTCTCCCAGGTTGCCGCTTATATGGGATGGGTGCCCTGGTCGTCGGCCGGGGGATACCTGGAACTTCAGCCGGCGATGAGCTTCTTTCGCGCCCCTTTCTGGTTCTTGAATTTATATACCCTGCTCTTCGGCGCATTCAACGTGTATGTGACAGTCACGATCCTGCGCGATCTGTTTCGCAGCCAGAGTGTGAACCTGATTGTCCTGCACCCTGACCGCTGTGGTGGGCTGGCAGGCATCAGCCGCTACTCGGTGAAAATCGCTTACGCCATCGCCTCAGCCGGGCTGGTCATCTCGGCGGCCACGGTATACGAGCTGCAGCGGGGGTCTTTGTCCAACGCCTTGCCCATCCTGGTCGGGATCGTGGCCTACCTGGTGTTCGCTCCCCTGTTCTTCTTCTGGCCATTGGGGACCGCCCACGAAGCCATGCGCAACGCAAAAGAAGCCGAACTGCTGGAACTGGCCCGGCGCTATGACCGCATCTATTCCAACTTAAAACTGCGGGTTGGCAGGGAGACCGATCCCGAAAAAAAGAGTCCGGAATCGGACCAGGATAAGAACCGTGATGACAGTGTGGAAGCCGATATGCGCCGGTTGGATTATCTGAAAAAGCTGTACGAGATCGCCGAAAAATTCCCGGTTTGGCCGTTCGATATCGAGAACCTGCGCCGGTTCTTTGCAGTGATCACCGCCCCGCTCATCCCGGCTTTTATCTCAATTCTTATAGACCTGCTCGCCCCACTTATCACCAACCTGTTCGCCAGACTCACCGGCCTCTCCTGACCACCTCAACATTGCGCCTATGAACAGCAGCTTGGATCGCCACCGTACCACCGTCTGGCTCGGAATGGCGGCCGTGTTCGCCCTGGTCCTGGCGTTTTACCTGTCCACCCTGGCGCCTGGAGTCAACTGGGCAGATGGCGCCCGGATGCAGATGGACGCCCGGCTGGCGGGATCTTCATACGCCTACCTGGACGAGTTGTCCGATTTAGACACCGACAATCTGCCTTTCGATCGCCTAGGCCCGGCAGCCTGGGACCACCCGCTGTGGGTGATGCTCGCCCAGATTTTTCTACGCCTCCCCCTGGGAGGGATGGCTTACCGGCTGAACTTCATGTCGGCATTTTTCGGCGCGTTGACTGCATCTGTGGTATTCGTCCTGGGAAAACAACTTTCGGGCAGTTCGCCCGCGGCATTCTCCGGCGCCATCGCCCTTTCCGTCTCCCACACCTTCTGGTATCACGCAGTGACCACAGAAGTGTACACCCTTCACCTGCTGTTCATGGCTTTGCAGCTCAGCCTTGCCATCCACTACAAAGCGACCCGGAGGCGAAACGACCTGCTGCTTTCGGCGTTTGTGGCCGGACTGGGCATCGCCAATCACCGGTTGTACGGGATCACCGCCAGCATCACCGCGCTGTACCTGCTGGCTGAAGTTGTGAGGCCTGGAACCAACCGGGAACCAGGCCCGGACACTCGAACACCACCGAGAGCCCGAGGCCTATGGCTTGCCCTGGAGATACTGATCTGCTTTC
Organism: uncultured Anaerolineaceae bacterium; assembly: GCA_964391195.1. Taxonomy (GTDB): domain Bacteria; phylum Chloroflexota; class Anaerolineae; order Anaerolineales; family UBA4823; genus JAAYXE01. The sequence goes on from CAYMLG010000034.1 coordinate 33,693, forward strand.
TGCTCGGTTCTGCGCCCTATTGGGTGCAGTTCTTGCGCACGGCCCGTCTGATCGGATTCGAGCTGACGCTGCAACTTGCCCTGACGCCGTCCCTGATCGGGCGCCGGCTGCTGGCGCCTTCCGTGAGAGCGCTGATAGGAAACCTGGGGGTTTATCTGCTATGGTTGGGCTACCAGTTCCTGCCGGCCGGTCTCGTCCTGGGGGTATGGGGATTCGCCCGCCTGCAGCGATCTTCTCCCACAGAAGCCACCTACCTGCTGCTGTTGTTCGCGGCAAACACTGTTTTTTCGGCCAATTTCTCCATCGCCGACCAGTTCAGTCACCACCTGTCTTCCTTTCTGCCCTTTGGGTTGTGCCTGGCCTGCGGTGCAGCGGTCCTGTCCCAACGGGTGCTGAAAGAGGCGCCTCAGACAGCAGTACGAACCTTTTCGTTCTGGGTTGGACTGTCCCTTCTGCTGGGCGGGCTGCCAGTTCTGGTTTATCGCCTCACGCCACCGCTGCTGAACGTCCTTGGCATCGATGAGACCACACTGGGGATTCATTCGCCCGGCCAAGGTGCTCGCGATACCCTGGCATACTTCCTCAACCCCGATAAGCGCGGCGACCATACCGCGACCAATTTCGGACAAGGTACACTTAATCTGCTCCCACCTGGGGCAGTGGTTTTCACCCCAAAGACCAGCGAACAGGAAACTTATGTGGTGCTGCGTTATTTTCAGAAGGTGGAAGGATTGCGGCCAGACATCACCCTCGATATGTTGCTCTTTGCCTCACAGGACAATATGCCCGCGGCGGTGATGGACCGGGCGCTCTCGCTCGCCCCTTGCCGTCCACTCTATATCTCTTCGTTGAACCCGGCATCATTTCCCATCGAGCGGGCCAGAGAGGTCTTCGATATTTATCCCGAGGCTAACCTGTACCGCTTGCAGCCCCGCGAGCATCTCGTGGGGCAGGTTGAGTGCGATGAACAACCCGCGGCTGCCATGAGTCTCCCCTTCAGTGAACTTGTTCGCCTTGCGCTCCGCTGGGAGTAAAACTGCATGGCCGAGAAACAATCCATGGCTGTGAGGAAAAGCGCCATAGAACTGCAATGGGTCCTGTCGGCTCCATTTTACCGGTTTTGTTACCTGGATATCGCTCACCAGGTAGATAAAGACCTGTTTGTGTACCTGGGAGACCGGTTAGCCGGCGCTCATATCGCCGATTGCGGCAGCGGCCCCGGGATCGTCACCGCTAAATTCATCCGGTGTGGGGCAGCGGTCGTCTATGCCATTGACGCCAGCCCAGGCATGCTGCGACAGGTGAAACAGCGACTGCCAGACGCCGTGCGAGGCGGCCAGGTACAGCTTGTTAGCGGCAGATTCGGGACAGAACTCTTCACCAGGTTGTCTCACTTAATCCCCGAAAACCGGAAACTGGACCTGGTGTTGTTCAAACGCAGCCTTTACCACCCGCCCGACCAGGCGGCCGCGATCCTACGCATGGCTGCGGAACTGCTCGCTCCTGAGGGGAAGCTGGTGGTGATCCATCCCGAGCAATCGCTATCTCGCTATGCCTTTGCATCTGGGATGCGTCCGGCACCGCACACGCTCTATCACCTCTTCAACCGCCTGACCAGCCGGCTGGCGCATCATCTTGGCATCGGCCAGTATACGCTGTATACCCGCCCCGGCCTGCACGATCTGCTCCGGTTAGCGCTGCCGGGTTTCACGCTCGAATGGATTGGCAGCCGCCAGACTGCCTACAATTTGATCGCAGCCAGTAAACTGCCATTTACAGGACAGCCATGAGCACAGATCTGCTGGCGCAATTTTCCAACCTGCGCCCGTTCACAACATTGCGCTTTGCCCGTCTGCTGGTCGAAACGCTCCGATTGAAAGCCCGGTACCGGGAGACAGATCGGGATTACCGCCAATATCTACGACACTATTACCGGCGCGAGAACAATCCACATTGGGAACAGGTGAAAGAAGATAAATGGCAGCCAGCTCGCCCGGTTGTGCTGCGCCTGGCCGGATTACAGCCCGGAGAGCGGGTCCTGGATATTGCCACCGGCGCCGGGTTCCAGGCCGCGGCCTGCAGCGGGGGAGGACGCGTGGTTGTCGGGCTTGACTATATCCACGACCGTCTGCAGGTGGCCGCAGAGCGTCATATGGATCCATCTCTCTCCTGGGTGACCGGAGATGCCGTCCGGCTGCCTTTCCGCTCGAAATCCTTTGCGGTAGTGACCATCAGCCTGGCTCTACACGATATGCCCCAGGCCGATATGCTGGCCGCGCTGGCCGAGGCGCACAGGATTGCCCGGCGGAGAGTCGTCGTACTCGAGCCGCGGTTGCCCCGGCAGAAATTCCTGCGTCCGGTTTACCGGCTTCTGGCGACGTTATTCGACGAATCGCTGTGGATCGGATCATTTCTGGAGGATGATATTGAGCGCCAGTTCGCGCAGGCCGGGCTCTGCCTGAGCGCATACGAGACCTGCTGCTGGGGGACACTGGCGGTTTATGCGAGCGATATCTGAACCGTTCCGGGATTGACAACTGCAGTATGGCGCCACCCTTCGGGCGTTTTCCATAGCAAAGCGTGACAGTTCTGTAACCAACAACTACGTGATAAGTCTCCTAACCGATAGGAATAATATCATACAAAAAATACGGCACTTGTCATAACCCATTAATGGTATACTGGTGGCACCCGTACACATTTTTAAAACGATGATTCGATATTATTTAGCTTCCCCGCTTGCCAAATAATGTTGAATCATGTTTATAAAAAGGAGGTGCCGACCGGCAGACTGGAAATCTACGCGCGAGAAAGCAGCCATCCAAACACACATTACACAGGAGATGAAGAAAAATGCGTAAATTAACGATTGTCCTTGCCATATTGATTATGGCAAGCATGGTGTTCAGCGCTTGTGCAACACCTACGCCGGCCCCCACATCTGCGCCCGCTGAAGAACCGACTTCAGCGCCGGCCCCCACCACAGCGCCCGTTGAAGAACCTACCGAGGCGCCCGAGGTCGAAGAACCCACTGAAGAACCTGAGGTAGCTGAACCACCTTCAGGGGCAGAGGTTGTCTTCGAAGAAGAGCCCTATGGCGAGAATCTGCCCACCGCCCCGACGATCGATACCCCGCTCGTCGTTGCCTACGATGCTTTCTCGCAAAAGTTCAGCCCGTTCTATGCGGACACCGCCTATGATCGGGATGTCGCCGATATGACGCAGATCTCCCTGCTCACCACTGACCGCGTCGGCGGCATCATCTTCAATGCGATTGAAGGCGAAGTCGTCAACTATAACGGCACGGACTACCTGTACAAGGGCCCCGCAGACGTTAAGGTCGAGTACGACGAGGCCACGGATACCACCAAATACACCGCCCGGCTTCGCGTCGGGATGAAGTTCTCGGATGGCAAACCCGTCACCGCTGACGACGTCATCTTCACCTACTACACCTTCCTCGATCCGTCGTATGTCGGTTCGACCACCCTTTCGTCTTACGACATCGTTGGCCTGAAGGATTATCAGACTCAGACCACCAGCGATGTGTATGACAAATACTTGGAGATCGCCGAGGCGATCTATGCTGCCGGCCCCGACCACGAATGGGCCGAGAGCGATGGCTGGACCGAAGAAATGCAAGCGGACTTCTGGACCCGCCTCAAAGATGAGTGGATGGCCGATGTCCAGAGCATTGTGGACTACGTCAATGCCAACTACCGCTCGGCCTATTCCGAAGAGTACCTCGGTAAGACCCCTGAGGAAGTTGCCGAAAGCGAAGGCCTCCAGGTTGCTCTGGGTATGGTCCTGTGGGGCTTTGGTGAAGTCCAGGACGGTGTCCTGACCGCTCCGTCGGGCGCGACCTTCGACCTGACCGAGACCTTCCCCACCGTTGAAGATTACTACAACGAGACCTACGCAGCCTACGAAGGCGATCCTGTCGAGTACGCGTCTGTTGAGTCACCCAATGGCGTCGATGTCCTCGGCAACGTAAAGTCCGATTTCATCGGCTTCTGGGGCCCGCAGGACGAAGAGATGGGCGGCGAGGGCGTTCCCAACATTGCAGGTATCAAGAAGCTGGATCAGTACACCGTGGAAGTCACTGTGAACGGCTATTCCGCCCCCGCTGTGTACTCGATCATGGGCATCAACGTCACCCCGCTGCACTACTACGGCGATCCCGCCAAGTACGACTACGAGAACAACAAGTTCGGCTTTGACTTCGGCGATCTGTCCAAGCAGTTAAGCCTGCAGTCCACCCCGATGGGCGCCGGCCCGTACAAGTTCGTCAAGTACGACAACAAGGTCGTGTACTTCGAGGCCAACGAGCACTACTACAAAGGCTGCCCGAAGATCAGGGAGATTCAGTTCAAAGAAACTACGAACGCTGAAGTTGCGTCTGGTGTCCAGACCGGCACCGTGGATGCCGGCGAGATGACCGGCTCTCGCGCTCGCTTCGACGAGGTCGCCTCGTACAACTCCAACGGCGAGATCACCGGTGACGTCATCACCACCAGCAAGGTGGACAACCTTGGTTATGGCTATGCCGGTATCAATGCCGATACGGTCAACGTTGCCGGCGAGCCGGGCTCCGAGGCGTCCAAGAACCTGCGCAAGGGTATCGCTACCATCCTGGCCGTCTATCGCGATGTAGCCATCGACAGCTACTACGGCGAAGCCGCCACGGTGATCAACTACCCGATCTCGAACACTTCCTGGGCTGCTCCTCAGCCGACCGATGAAGATTATCAGATCGCCTTCTCTGTGGATGTCGACGGTAATCCCATCTACACGGCAGACATGACACCTGAGGAAAAGTACGCGGCTGCCGAAGCTGCAGCGCTGGGCTTCTTCGAAGCTGCCGGTTACACCGTTGAGAACGGTAAACTCACCGCCGCTCCTGAAGGCGCCAAGCTGAGCTACGAAGTCATCGTTCCGGGTGGCGGGACGGGCGACCACCCCGCGTTCGCCATCCTGACCGGCGCGCAGACATCGCTGGCCAACATCGGCATGGAACTCAAGATCAACGATCCCGCCGATACCAACATCCTGTGGGACTCCCTGGATGCCGGTACACAGGAACTGTGGACGGCTGCCTGGCAGTCCACCATCGATCCTGACATGTACCAGGTCTACCACAGCTCCGGTATCGTTGGCGAGGGTGGTTCTGACTCGAACCACTATCACATCCGCGATGCTGAGCTGGATCAGCTCATCGTTGATGCTCGCAAGAGCGACGATCAGAACTACCGCAAGGCGATTTACAAGCAGGCTCTCGACATCATCGTCGACTGGGCTGTTGAAGTCCCGACCTACCAGCGGCAGAACTGCGTCATCTTCAGCACTCAGCGGATCAATATCGACACCATCACTCCAGATATCACCACCTTCTGGGGCTGGATGAACGACATCCAACTGCTGGAGATGCGCCAGCCGTAAGTTGAGGGCATACCCTCAGTTACGCTAAACGATTGTGAGCCCACCTCTGGGTGGGCTCACAATTCTAAATTCAAAATACGCTTCCCTAAACCAAATCGTTGAGAAGCAGTCTTGAAGGATCGCTATGCGTATTTTTATCCTTAGGCGACTAATTTTGGGTGTGTTCATCACGTTCTTCGGAGCGATGGTGATCTATACCACAATCCGCTGCCTTCCCACCTCGTATGTTGAAGCCATTGCGAGGGAGAGGGCGAGTAACCCGTTGAGCACCAAGACTTACGAAGAATGGTTAGCTCAATTAAATGAAGTCTACGGTCTTGACGTTGGGATCATCCCTGGTTTTTTCGGCTGGCTGAGAAATGCTGTACAGGGCGAATTTGGCGAATCCTGGCATTATGGGATCCCTGTAACCGATAAATTCAAGGAGGTGATTTGGGTATCGATCATTATCAATATCATCACCTTGATCGTTCAAATGTTTATTGCCATCCCGTTAGGCATCCTGGCAGCAAGAAAACAATACAGTAAGACAGACTATGGCATCACGGTTTTCGCGTTGATGGGTATTTCGCTGCCAACGTTCTTCCTGGCCACAATATTGAAGTACGTTTTCTCGATAAAACTTGGCTGGTTCGACCTCTATGGATTGACCGGCCGATTCTTCTCCTCGATGACCCCGTTCGAGCAGGTATTAGATATGGGGTATCACATGGTCCTGCCCATCGTCACCCTGATGATGCTCTCAATCGGTGGACTGATGCGTTATACCCGCACGAATATGCTCGAAGTTCTCAGTTCTGATTATATTCGCACCGCGCGCGCCAAGGGTCTTTCCGAAAAAGTCGTCATCAATAAGCACGCTTTTCGGAACACCTTGATCCCGCTCGTTTCTTATATGAGCTACCTGTTACCGTCCATGTTTGGCGGTTCGCTGATTACGGAAACGCTTTTCCAAATCCCTGGGATTGGTTATATATCCTATACAGCGACCATCCGCGGTGACATCCCATTTGCGATGTTCTACGCAACATTTCTCCTCGCGCTGACACAAATAAGCCTGCTTATTGCGGACATTATGTACGCAGTGGTAGACCCGCGCGTAAGAGCCAACTAGTGGTGGTGGAATATGTCTGTTGCCAATGATCTGAACGAAAAGAATTTCCAGGAACTTGGCCCTCACGGTGCAGAACCAGAAGAGATGCATCTCGACGATGCCCGTCGAGTCAAGGTGCTCTCTCCCGGCATGCTTGTCTTCAAGCGTTTCATTCGCAACAGGCTTGCCGTCGTTGGCTTTGCTATCCTGTTTTTCATGTTCTCCTTTTCTTTCCTTGGACCATTATTCTCCCCTTACGGGCAGACTGATGTTTTCAAGGGCGTGGGTAGTATGGCGAAAGATTTTGCCGGGGCAATTTATAACGAAGAACTGCGGTACACCATCGCAGCGGGTGAGAGCTTCGGCAGCGCGGAACGCGCTCAATTTCTGTTAGCTCTTGGGAAGAATGTAAGCACTTTCAGCGTTGGTGATGCCATTTATTACTATGAGGTCGAAGGCGAGGACGTTTATCGCATCCTCCAGCTCGATCCTGTGGCGGAAGCGCTGCTGGGTAAAATCCATTCCTTGAATGGAGACCCTGTATCGGAAGAATTCACCGAAGCTTATCAAACTGCTACGGATAATGGGTTGGATGCGTTTGAATTGGATGGCGTGACTTATCGCATCACCAAAAACAAGAAGGTCTTCCAGATTTCCACCGAGCACGATGTAGCGCTTGCTCTGCTCAACGTTTACGATGCATATGACCGGACCAGCGCCGAAACCATAGCCTCGTATGATTTCAAACTGGCCAGCAGCCGTGCCTTCGCCCAGGATCAAAACCAGTTTTCTGTGGGCGATCAAACCTACACCATCCGGTATGACGAGGGGCAAACAACGATCCTCGACGCCAATGGAAAGGAATTTGCCGAGGTCTCGGACATCATCGTCAACCCCGTAGATCAATCCTTGTTCTTACCGGTGGAGTTCAAGGCCGCTGTTCGTGAAGCGATCAACAACCGGCAAGGGCGTTTTTCGCTCGTGGAAGGAGAAGGCGAGCCGGTCGAGTACACCCTTAATCGCGTCAACAATACCTACAATATCAAAAAGGATACTCCCACAGAACTCATCCGGACCTATGAGGCGCCATCTGCCGAGCACCCCCTCGGGTTGGACAACAACGGGATGGATGTTATGACACGCCTTATGTACGGCGGGCGGGTTTCGTTGTTGGTTGGTTTTGTGGTCATTCTGCTCGAAGTACTTATTGGCGTCCTGATCGGCGGCGTATCTGGTTTCTTCAGTGGCCCGGTGGATACATTCCTGATGCGCTTCACCGACCTGTTCAACAGTATTCCTTTCTACCCGATGGTGCTCATCTTCGGTTCTGTTATGGACGCCCTGGAAGTCCTCCCGATGGTCCGGATTTTCCTATTGATGGCAATCCTGGGGGTGCTCGGTTGGCCCGGTATCGCCCGTATCGTCCGCGGCCAAATCCTCTCTCTCCGCGAACAGGATTTCATGATTGCCACCGAGGCGGCAGGGATCCGCACCAGCCGCCGGATATTCAGGCACCTGGTCCCGAACGTGATGCCGCTCTTGATTGTGTATGCGACCGCAGGTCTCGGCTCGATCATCATCATCGAAGCTACCCTCGGTTTCCTGGGGCTTGGCATCAAATATCCGCTGGCCTCCTGGGGCGCCATCATCAACGTGGCTTCTGATGCCTACGTGATGACCAACTTCTGGTTCATGTGGATCCCGGCGGGTATGTTGATCTTGCTGACCGTGCTGGGCTTCAATTTCGTTGGCGACGGGCTTCGTGACGCTTACGACCCGAAGATGCAGGTGTAGGTGATGACAATGGAAAAAGAAAAGAAATCCCTATTGGGCTGGATAAAACCGGGAAGCGGAGCCAAACAAAAGGACGATAGCCATTTATCCGCACGGGAAATGGCGAAGATTGCGCTTGAAAACCGCCGGATCACCCGGGAGCTGGAACGCAAGCGCAACCGAAAAAATGTTCCCGAAAGTGAATATGTGACCAAGATGAAGGACCCCCGGAATGTGGTGGAGTTCGACGATCTGCACACATATTTCTTCACTGATATTGGCACGGTCAAGGCGGTCGACGGGGTGAGTTTCGAGATACCCGAGGGGAAAACGGTCGGTGTGGTCGGCGAGTCGGGCTGTGGCAAATCGGTTACATCCCTATCGTTGATGCAGCTATTGCCCAGGCCGCAAGGGCAGATTGTCAAGGGAGCGATCCGCTTCAACGCGGGGAACAAAGTCTACGACATCGCCAAGACGCCAACGAAGGTTATGGAATCGATCCGCGGCAGCGCGGTATCCATGATCTTCCAGGAGCCGATGACGAGCTTGAACCCGGTGTTTCGTGTGGGCGACCAGATCGAAGAGGTCATCCGCAATCATCTGGTCGGTATGACGGACGAGCAGATTAAGGCAACCACGCTCGAAATGATCGACCGGGTAGGCATCGCCAACAGTGAAGGTGTCTACAGAATGTACCCCCACGAGCTATCCGGCGGTATGCGGCAGCGTATCATGATCGCTATGGCCCTGGTCTGCTCTCCCATGCTCATCATTGCAGACGAGCCGACAACAGCCCTCGACGTGACCATTCAGGCCCAGATCCTTGACTTGCTGAGAACGCTCAAGGACAAGATCAATTCCAGCATTATGCTCATCACTCATGACCTGGGCGTCATCGCCGAGATGGCGGACTATGTCGTCGTGATGTATGCGGGGCGGATCGTCGAGAAAGGCACCGTATCCGAGGTGTTCCATAATCCTTTGCACCCGTATACCGTGGGCCTGATGGCTTCCAAGCCGGTCATCAACCGCTCTGTTGAACGGCTGTACAGCATTCCGGGGAGTGTGCCTAATCCCATCAAAATGCCCAACTACTGTTATTTCAAAGATCGCTGCGAACGGCGCATGGAAGTATGTGATGGCGTATACCCCCATGAAGTGTATTTGACAAACACACACATGGTGACTTGTTATCACTACATAGATGCCCAGACGGGAGCATAGATATGGTAGCAAAATCTCACAATACGACCGCCCCGGCCAACGGCAATATCCTCGAAGTCCGCAATCTAAAGCAGTATTTCCCCATCAAAGCGGGGTTGTTGCAGCGTGTTGTTGGCTATGTCAAGGCGGTGGACGGCGTTAGTTTTACCATCCCGCGTGGCAAGACGATGGGCCTGGTGGGCGAATCTGGCTGTGGCAAGACCACCGTTGGGAAGACGATCTTACGCCTGATCGATAAAACCAGCGGTGAGGTCTTTTTCAATGGTGTGGATGTCTTTTCTGTCAACCGCGATCAACTTCGCACCATGCGCCCCCAGATGCAGATCATCTTCCAGGACCCATTTTCGAGCCTCTCGCCCCGGCTTCCGGTCAGCGAAATTATCGGTGAGGCGGTCAGAGAACACAACATCGTGCCCGCTAACGAATACGAAGACTACCTCGACAACATCATGAAATCCTGCGGATTGCAGCCCTACCACAAGGACCGATATCCGCATGAATTTTCAGGCGGGCAACGCCAGCGCATTTGTATCGCCCGGGCGCTGGCGCTCAACCCTTCGTTCGTCGTCTGCGACGAGCCCGTTTCCGCCCTGGATGTTTCTGTCCAGGCACAGATTATCAACCTTCTGTGCGATTTGCAGGATAAATACCAACTGGCCTATCTCTTCATCTCGCACGATCTGTCGGTAGTCGAGCACATCTCTGACAACGTGGGTGTGATGTACCTGGGGAATGTGGTAGAGTATGGGAGTAAGACTTCGATTTTCAGGAATCCGCTGCACCCATATACGCAGGCGCTGCTAAGTGCGGCTCCGGTCCCCGATCCCTCAAGCAAGAGACAACGGATCATCTTGGAGGGCAGCATTCCTTCTCCCGCCAATCCCCCATCTGGCTGCAAGTTCCACACACGCTGTAAGCAGCGGATGGAGATCTGCAGCAAGGTTTACCCCGAGACCAGGGAAGTGGAGCCGGGGCACCAGGTTGCCTGCCATCTGTACGATTAGTAAAGGTAAGCTTATGAAGCAAGAACCAGAGAAATATGACGATGATGACGGCCGGGTCATCTGCAATATGAATGTGGAGGGCATGCCCTGGTATAACAGGCGCCTCCGCCGCGAAAGGTTTGCCGCGCCGTCAGTCTCCCAGGGCGATCAGCTTACTGATTCCGAAGGACGATTGTATACCTGGCATTCGGTCCTCGCCGGGTTGTTCATTGTCCTGGTGTTCGCGGCGACCTGGGTGCTGTTCGTTCTGTTCTGCACAGAAATCTGGTTCAAATAATCGCCCTATCCCCGATCGAACTCGTCGTCGCCTGATTGCTTCTCTCGGGAGTATGAAAACTGGTGGGTTTTAAATGGCTGAGGCCAGCCATTTAAAACCCACTAGCATTTCCAGGACATCCGAATGCCACCTGTCTCCCAAATCTGATTTACCGCCTCAGCAGCGGCAGGTAGAGGGTTCGGCCAGGCTTCTCGCCTCTCAAGATCACCTTGAAATTATCCAACCCCCCAGGATTCATCTTCTATATCCTGCAGTCTGGCGCCGGAAAAAACCAGTTACAGTGTGCTGCCGGTGCGCTCGAAGGTGAAGCTCATGGGATAGGTGGCATCCATCACCTGGTCCCCAAACATGTAGCCAGCATGTTCGAGGCCAAGGCGCCTTCCCGGCTCGGATAGTCGCCATCGGGATAACAGCGCGGGTAAGCCTGGCGGAAGCCCAGCATATCCCAATTGCTGAAGGTGGTGCTGATCAGCACCTCACCCCCATCATCGTCAGTAAATTGTAGCGTGGCGATATAAACGCCGTCTTTCGCATAGGTATGAGACACTTGCAGGCTGCCTTCCGCAGTCTCCCCGTCGCCAAAATCCCACAGGATAGCATGCGTGTCCGCCACACCCTGATCGGTGAACGACCCGGAGAAGTGAACACCTTCGCCCTCCAAGACCGTTTGATCCTCACCGGCTTCCACCAGAGGGGCAGCATTGTCAACGATCACTACAGTGGTGTTGCTGCCAGTCTGCCCATGCTGATCCTGTACCAGCAGACCGACGGTTACAGTAATAGCTCAGCTCACCCGCCGTATCATCACTACTGTTGGAAGTATCCAGTGTTACATTAATATTTTGCCCCAGGAGTAGATTGGGGGAGGGGAGTACAATGCGGTCAGCCTACTATCCAAAGATATCTGTATACCCCCGGTCGAGCTCGTCATCGCTTAAATGCGCATAGCGTTGCGTTACGGCGATATTTGTGTGCCTGGCCAGCTCCTGGGCCATCTTCAGGTTCCCCGATGCTCGTAGGACGGTGGTTACAAAATAGTGGCGGAAGGAGTGGGGGGTTATCGTCCCCACCGCCTGTTCCCCCAGGGCTTCCCGCACCCGCTGCTCGACAATCTTACGACCGGTTTTCGTGGTGATCGGTTTGACCTTCTTCCCTGCGCCCTTATCGTGGCGGGCGAAGACGGGTAGGGAGGCGAGCGGTTTACCTGTGCCGCCGTCCAGAACCGCCCTTGCGGACAGATATTCCTTTAGCGCCTGCAGGGAGCGTGAAGAGAAACGCACCACAGCCTGCTTGTCGCCCTTGCCGATAATCACCGCCCGCCCTTCGTTCCAGTCTACGTCTCCCCGCCGGAGTTGGCAGGCCTCGTGCACACGCAGCCCGGTGTCCGCCAGGGTAATCAAAAAGGCCCGGTCGCGCAGGTCGCGCAAGCGCTCATTTTTGTCTTCCGCCTCCATATCTGCAAGATTAATAGCATAATCTAGGACGGTATCAATTGCATTTTCGGGAAACTGTGGAAGGCGCTGACCAGGCCGGCGGGCGCGCTGGCGGATCAGCAGCCGGATGCGGGGCAGGTTGACCGGAGCCATTTTCTCGGCCGCCAGATATTCAAAGAACCCGGCAGCCGTGGTCAGATAGAGCCGTTCGGTAGTGGGTGAGAAAACCTTCAAATGCGTGGCAAACCAGGCGATTGCATCTTCGGGCAAATCGGTGATATCAGTAGATTCAATTGGCAGGTGGCGCGCCTCAAGAACTTGTGAGAATTGGGTGAGGGCATTGCGGTAGGTGCGCGCAGTGTTTTCGCTGCGAGACAAAGCCACAGCGTCGATGTAAGCTTCAATTGCGTTCTGAATAGTGACCGCCATGTTTCCCTCCACAGAATCCGCCGGATTTAATTGCGTTTGATAATGATACTTATCAAACTCATAAATAGGATAGCAGTCTTCTATTCATCTGTCAAGCCCCCTATTCTAGAGAAGCACGGATATTTCCGAAACTGTCTTTCATCTTGACGAAAAAGGTTTGGTGTCAGTGTTATCACCCAACGGCGGCAAAGTGTGTTACCGGGCAAAGGATCTCCTCGCTTCTCCCCCACCCAATTGGTTGTATACTTACCATACACTCCACAAGGAAGGAATTTACATAATGAACCCCATGCTAGACGTTCTCCTAAGACGGAAGTCCATCCGCGCATACGTAGACCGCCCCATCCTCCCCTCCGAAAAAGAGCTGATCTACCAGGCTGCGCTGCGCGCCCCCACCGCCGGGAACATGGCTCTGTACTCGATCATCGAGGTCGAAGACCAGGCCTTGAAAGACCGCCTGGCGGTCACCTGCGACGACCAGCCATTCATCGCCAAAGCGCCGCTCGTTCTCCTCTTCCTCGCCGACTATCAGCGCTGGTACGATTACTACCTCGCCTGCGGTGTCCCTAAGCTATGCGAAATCAACGGCACGGAGATGCGCCGGCCCGCAGAAGGGGACCTGCTCCTCGCCTGCTGCGATGCCCTGATCGCCGCTCACACCGCAGTGATCGCCGCAGAATCGCTCGGTATCGGCTCCTGCTATATCGGCGACATCCTGGAACGCTACGAAATCCACCGCCAGATGTTCGCCCTACCGCAGTACGTCTTGCCGGTCACCCTGGTCTGTTTCGGCTACCCCACACCAGAACAGGCCGCCCGCAAGCAAACGCCCCGCTTCGACCTCCAATACATTATCCACCGGGATACCTACCGCCGCCTGGATGACCACGCTCTACACGACTGGATGCGGGAGCGAAGTGCGGTCTTTGCCGCCGGCAAGCGCCCAGAGGGCGTTGAGAATTTGGGCCAGTTCTCCTACCAGCGGAAGTTCAACGCAGACTTCGCAGTCGAGATGAGCCGCTCCGTGCGTCGCATGATCCAAAGCTGGACCGGCTGCGAGATCCAGGAGAAAGACGGGTAGGGATTCTCCTATCGGAATTAGGGAACAGTCCTTATAGCAAAACCCTAAAGACAACCCTATAATCCAGGCTGAGACGAGTCCACTCGGTATAGATATGACATTCGAGATCGCCCTCCTGTTCAGCCTGATCGGCTTATCGCTTGTCCTGTTTGCCCTGGAGCGCTTCCCGGCAGACGTGATCTCACTCGGCCTGTTGGCCACCCTGGTAATCACCGGGCTCCTCCCCGTAGACCAGGCTTTTAATGGTTTCAGCAACCCCGCAGTCATCACCATCCTGGGGCTGCTGATCCTGTCTTCCGCCCTGCTTCGAACCGGGGTCGTAGCGCTCTCCGGCCGGGTGCTGCTTCGCCGCGCCGGGGATCAACCTGAGCGCATCCTGGCTGTGATCTTGATCGCTTCCGCCCTCATCGGAGCCTTCATGAGCAATACAGCCTCCACCGCGTTTTTCATCCCCATTGTCCTGGGGATCGCCCGCCGCACCTCCACCAGCCCGTCTCGCCTGCTCATGCCGCTGGCGTTTGCCAGCATCCTAAGCAGCTCGGTCACCCTGATCAGCACTTCGACCAACCTGGTCGTCAGCGGCTTGATGACCGAATACCAGATGGAGCCGATGGGCATGTTCGAGTTGGCTCCGGTCGGGATCCCGATCACGATCGCCGGTTTACTCTACGTATTCTTTATCGGCCGCCGGCTCGTTCCAGACCGCGCTCCGGCGTCCGAACCGGGCCTCAGCCGGGAGGACCAGCGCTATCTAACAGAAGTCGTTATCCTGCCCGATTCCAATTGGGCCGGGAAGACCCTGAAGGAAGCGGCGATCGGCAAGGATCTGGATCTGCATGTCCTGCAAGTCGTCCGCGACGACGCCCGTTATCTTGCGCCTCAAGGCCGCCTGCGCCTCAAAGAAGGCGATGTGCTCCTGGTGGAGGGCAATCGGGAGAAGATCATCGAAATCAAAGGCACAGCCGGGATCGATATCCGCGAAGATACAAAGATCGAGGCGAATGACCTGGAATCTGAGGAAACGCGCCTGGCCGAGGGGATCATCCTGATTCGCTCCCGTCTGATCGGCCGTACCCTGGAGCAAGTCCGCTTCCGCCAGCGCTATGGGCTTCAGGTGCTGGCAGTCAGCCGCCGGGGAGAGGCCTTGAGGAGCAAGATCAGCCAGATCAGGCTCAAGCTGGGTGACGTCCTGCTGCTCCAGGGTCCGGTAGAAAACCTGACTCGCATCGATGCGGACCAGACGCTGAGGATAATCGGTGGGTTAGAAGAACGTCCCCCCAACTTGCGCCGGGCGCCGTTTGCCGTAGGCGCTTTCACCGGCGCCCTCATTCTGGGCACCTTGAACATCATCCCCTTTTCGGTTGCCATGATCCTCGGAGTTTTGGTCGTGTTTCTCTCGCGCACCCTCAACCCCGATGAAGCCTACCGGGACGTAGAATGGCGAGCAATCATCTTGATCGGCAGCATGTTAGGCGTAGGGGCCGCCATGGAGACCACCGGTGCGGCCGAGTGGTTGGCCGTTCAACTCGTGGAAATGGCCGCTGGAGCCGGTCCCGTCTGGCTCCTGACGATATTCTTCGCCCTCACTGTGCTGCTCACCCAACCGATGTCCAATCAGGCCGCCGCCGTGGTGGTACTGCCGATCGCCATTCAAACCGCCCTTCAGCTCGATCTTAACCCCCGTTCGTTTGCCATGATGGTCGCTCTTGCCGCCAGCACTTCTTACCTCACCCCCCTCGAACCATCTTGCCTGATGGTGTACGGCCCCGGACGCTACCGCTTCACAGATTTCCTGAAAGTCGGTTCGCTGCTCACGTTGATCATCTATCTGATCACCATCTTCCTGGTACCTATCATCTGGCCGCTCCGCTAACCGGCCGGGGGAACAGGCGAAAAACGATAGCGCTGCTCTGGCGGGATGAACCTGGCCGGTACAGCAGCGCTTCGCTAGTTTTTGAGAAGGAGAACAGTTTTGCCAGCCGAGCAAGTCGCTTCCAGCCTGGTGATTCGTGCTACAATCTGTCAGTCACCCCAATGGAAGCTTCAACCGTCACCCTCCTCGTCCTTTGCGTTCTGTTCATTTCGACCTTTACCCGATCCACCCTGGGTTTTGGCGATGCGCTCATCGCCATGCCTCTGCTCACCCTGCTGGTCGGAGTCCGTACCGCCACCCCGGTCGTCGGCCTGGCCGCCTCGACCATTTCTCTGCTCATCCTGCTGGCAAACTGGCGCCAGGTGGATCTCAAAGTCGCCTGGCGCCTGATCCTCGCCACCCTGCTCGGCATTCCGGTTGGGCTGGCTGTGCTGCAGATCGCCCCTGAACCGGTGGTCAAAGCCATCCTGGGCGCGGTGCTCATCCTGTTTGGGATTTACTATCTGACCTCGCCACGTATCCCGGTTGTGAAGAGCGGCCTACTGGCTTACCTGTTCGGTTTCGTAGCCGGGATCCTCGGCGGCGCTTACAACACCAACGGCCCGCCGGTGGTGATCTATGGCACCCTACAGCGCTGGTCGCCCGAGCGGTTTCGGGCGACCCTCCAGGGATACTTCTTCCCCACCGGTTTGCTCATCCTCGCCGGGCATGCCTTCTCCGGCCTCTGGACCCGCCAGGTCTTCACCCTGTTCGGCGCTGCGCTTCCCTTGATCCTCCTCGCCGTTTTCTTAGGGGGCAAGCTCAACCACCGCCTGCCCGCCGGCCGCTTCGACCGCCTGGTCTACCTGGCCCTGGTGGTCTTCGGGATGATCCTCATCCGCTCCGCATTTTGAGTTAACAGCATAGGTGAATCGGTTCAGCGATTGGTATCTACATCATAGACTTCCGGATTAACGCAGTTCGGCAGCCTTTCTCCCTTGAGTCCGCTGATCAGATTTTGAGCCGCCATCCACGACATTTGGTCTCGCGTGTGTACGCTGGCGCTGGCAATATGCGGGCAGATGATCAGGTTCTCAAGCCCCAGCAAGGGACTATCCATCGGGATGGGCTCCGGCTCGGTCACATCCAGCGCTGCGCCTGCGATCCAGCCCTCGGTCAGCGCCTGGTAAAGAGCCTGCGGGTCAACCACCGGACCGCGAGCCGTATTGATCAGGATCGCGGTCTTTTTCATCTTGGACAGCGTCTCCCGTCCAAACAGATGATGGGTCTCAGCCAGCAAGGGTGTATGAATGGAGACGAAATCGGATTCTCGCAGTAAAGTATCCAGATCCACTTGCTCTCCCAAGGAATCATCGGCGGAGCGCTCATTGATGTTCGGATCGCAGTATAGGATCCGCATATTAAAACCGGCGGCCCGTTTGGCCACTGCCTGCCCGATCCTGCCAAATCCGACGATGCCGAGCGTCGCCCCGGTAATATCCGGACCCAACAGAAGTGAAGGACCCCAGGTCTTCCACCGCCCCGCTCGCACGAACCGGTCGCCCTCGACCACGCGCCGGGCTGCCGCCATCAGCAGCGCAAAGGCAAAATCCGCGGTGGCATCTGTCAGGATACCAGGCGTGTTGCCAACCGGAAGGCCTCGGCTTGTCGCCGCCGCCAGGTCGATATTGTCGACACCCACGGCGTGGTTGCTGATCACCTTCAAGCCCGGGCCGGCTGCATCCATCACCTCCCCATCGATCCTGTCGGTCAACAGACTCAGCAGGCCATGTTTCCCCCGCACCTTCTCCAGAAGCACTTCCCGTGGCGGGGGAAGCTCATCAGTCCACACCTCTGCATCGCAGTACTCGAGAATCGCATTTAGCCCCTTAGCGGGGATGAGACGGGTGACAAAGACTTTCGGTTTTGCCATATGGACTCCTGAGATGATCAAGTTGCGTATTCTAGTATACGGTGTTTTTGCTTTTTGTCCAAGTAGAAGAATCCCCTTATCGTCTACGACCTTGACCATTTAGAACACCTGTGCTATGATACTCCTATCCACCATTGGCCAGGGTGGTAGCAATCAGCGCCAATAGGTGAGAACGGACCGCCGCACAGACGATTTGTTCCTCTAAAGAACCATCGACCAATTTTCGGAAATAAAAATGGAAGCTATCGATCGCCTGGCGATGCTCTCATCAGATATGGATCTAGAACCGGCAGAAGATGCAGCCGCCTGCCCTCGCCTGTCTGCCGCTCAACCCTTCACACCGGATCCTTCCCAAGGGTCGACCTGCGGCAGTTCGTCACGCGAGCCCTTCTTGAGCCAGGCCGTTCTCCCCAATGGAAAGCGAATTACCCTGCTGAAATCCCTGCTCACTTCCGCCTGTGAGCGCAACTGCTATTACTGCCCTTTCCGCGCCGGGCGTGATTTTCGCCGTCTCACCCTCAAACCCGATGAGATGGCCCGCACCTTTATGGGCCTCTATCAGGCGGGCATTGCCGAGGGAATCTTCCTCAGTTCTGGCATTACCGGCGGCGGGCTGCGCACACAAGATAAACTCCTGGATACCGCCGAGATCCTGCGCCACAAATACCATTATCAGGGTTATATCCATCTGAAGCTCATGCCGGGCGCCGAAAAAGCCCAGATCGAACGGGCTATGCAGCTCTCCGACCGTGTATCGATCAACCTCGAGGCCCCCAACCCTCACCGCCTGGGTTTACTCGCCCCCCGGAAAACTTTTGAAGAGCTGCTTCGGCCCCTGCGCTGGGTCGAAGAGATCCGCCGTACCCAACCGGGGCATCACGG
This sequence comes from uncultured Anaerolineaceae bacterium, assembly GCA_964391195.1. Classification (GTDB taxonomy): domain Bacteria; phylum Chloroflexota; class Anaerolineae; order Anaerolineales; family UBA4823; genus JAAYXE01. The sequence goes on from CAYMLG010000034.1 coordinate 52,113, forward strand.
CTGGAATGGGTATTGGCCCTCGGTCACTACCCAGTTCGTGGTGGGCGCCGTTGGCGAGACCGACCTGGAGCTGCTGAGTACCACTCACTACCTCCACCGCCAGGTGCGCTTGCGACGTGCATACTTCTCAGCTTTTCGCCCTATTTCCGATACCCCCCTGGAAGATCGCCCCGCCGAGAATCCCCTGCGTAAGCACCGTCTCTACCAGGCCTCCTTCCTGCTGCGTGATTACGGCTTCGAGCTCGAAGATATGCCCTTCGATCCGTCCGGTGGGCTGCCCCTGGACCGGGATCCGAAGACCGCCTGGGCCCAGGCGAACCTGGTTGATGGCCCCATCGAGATCAACCGCGCCGGTCGTCATGAGCTGCTCCGCATCCCCGGCATCGGACCGAAGGGTGTCAAAGCCATCCTTTCCGCCCGCACCCGGGGCCGGTTGCGCAGCCTGGATGACCTGCGCCGCATTGGGATCAACCCCACCCGTCTCGCTCCCTACGTCTTGCTCGACGGCGCTCGCCCGAGCCGCCAGCTTCCCCTTTTCTAATCTCCAATCTAACCCACAAAACAACCCGAGATGGTGATATTTGACACTTGCCAAATGACGGTTCTTTTCTCTATACTCACCATATGTCAGCGGTGGATCCTCTCTGTCCGGCGGATATCGGGATCATCCTTTCCTACCAGTGCCAGTTGGCCTGCAGACACTGCGTCTACAACAGCGGCCCGGCATGGCAGGACTGGATCACGCCGGCCGAGCTGCGCCATGCATTCATGGTCTTGAGCAATCTCCCCGAATCGCTGCAAGTCCACCTCACCGGCGGCGAACCTTTCCTCAACTATTCACTTCTGCTGCAATCTGTGGAAATTGCTGAGTCCTTTGGCATCCCCTGCTATGTGGAGACCAACGCTGACTGGTGTACACAGCCGGACGTGGTGATGGACCGGCTGATCGGGCTAAAGCAAGCCGGGTTGGATGCCGTCCTAATCAGTTGCACCCCCTATCACGCCGAAAAGGTGCCCCTCACCCGCACTCTACTGGCGATCGACGCTGCTCTTCAAGTGTTCGGCCCCCGCGGCGTGCTTGTATTTCTACCGGAATGGATCGACCATCTCTGGCGGTTCGGCACCCGTACCCCCATCCCCATCAACCGCTTCATCCAGGCTTACGGGCTCCAACCTGCCAGCGTGATGCTGTGGGACAGTTTTGAGATGGCTTCGGGAGGCCGGGCGGGGTACCATTTGGGTTTCTTGACCACACTCTGCCCGGCTTCCTCTTTTCGCCATGAGCGTTGTCTGGAGGAGATCCTCTTCCCCTCTCACCTACACTTCGATCTCTATGGGAACGTCATCCCCAATTACTGCGCCGGGATCAGTATTGGAGACTGGCACGAGTTCCCCGATATACGGAAGCGGTTCGCCAGGCAAGAGGTCCCGGCCCTGATCGACGCTCTGATCACCGCCGGACCGTATGCCCTGTTCAAGATCGCCCACCATGATTTTGGCTTCATCGAACGCCCTTCCGGTTATGCCGGCAAATGCCATCTCTGCGTCGACGTCCGCCGCTACCTGGCGCGCTGGCCCGAGCTTTTCCCGGAACTCCGTCCTTTGGGGTTCTATTCAGGCCTGGAACCCGCAGGGTCTCCATCCTGATACTGCCTGACTGGCAATGGGAAAACCCGTTAATTGCTGTTTTTCATCTGGTCCCAGGCGCCTTCCCACGGCGTTCCCAACTGGTGGCGCTGGGGTACCTTGATGTCTTTGAGCTTTTCCGTCACTTGTGCGGCAGTCATCGCCACAACCGGCCAATTTTCTTCCAGCAGCGCAGTTCGCATCGTGTTGCTCAGCTTACCAGCCCAATCCCACTCCATGCGAAAGCGGTCTGCCTTGATCCAATAGCCGCGCTTTTCCCAAGCCCCTACCGAAGCATCGATCGTACTGTCCACCTCATCCAGGGCGAGCACGATGAAAGCTGCCAGGTCCCGGGTATGTTCGTCTGGTTCCGACTGGCGCATCAACTCCCGAAGCGCCAAAACCACTGCCCGGGTCAGGCGGGTCCGCTCTTTGCTGGCAGTTTCAGGATTAATCACACGTCCCAAATCATTCCTCCGAAAAGAGAGTATCGAGCCGGAAATAAATCGAGCGCTATGATACCACATTCGATAAAAGCGGGTATAATTCCCCCCGCGGGGAAGTGCTGGAACAGGCAGACAGGCATGACTTAGGATCATGTGCCGCAAGGCGTACGGGTTCGATTCCCGTCTTCCCCATCTTTGCCTTACAGGCTATTATATACACAGCCCCCATCTTCCTCCTCCAGGAGATGGGGTGGTTTTTATATAATCATCTAACACTCACCAAACCCTCAGCGTGATATAATCCTGCCGATAACGTGGACAGTTATTGCACCATTTAAATCTCAAAGTAAGGAAAGTTGCCTTGAAAATCGACAAACAACCCCTGGAAGACCACCAAGTAAAGCTCACCGTAGAAGTAGAGCCCGAGAAGATGGAGCAGGCGAAAAAAACGGCTGCCCGGCAGATTGCCCGGCAGGTGAAAGTGCCCGGCTTCCGGCCCGGTAAGGCTCCCTACCAGGTTATCGTGCGTCAAGTCGGTGAAGAAGCGATCATCGAAGAAGCGCTTGAGGTGCTGGTCAAAGACATTTACCCCAAAGTTTTAGATGAAGCCGAAATCCAGCCTTACGGTCCTGGGCAGCTCGAAAATGTGGTCAGCACTGACCCCCCGGTATTGGAATTCGTCGTCCCCCTGCAGGCAGAAGTGATCTTAGGCGATTACCGCTCGATGGAGAAAGCCTACGAACCACCTGCGGTGACCGATGACCAGGTCGAACAGGTGCTGAAGGACTTGCAGAGTCGCCAGGCGGTGCTCGAGCCCGCCGACCGCCCAGTGCAAGAAGGGGATATGGCTTATGTCCGCATCAGCGCCGAACGTGTCAACCCAGAGGAAGGTCAGGACCCGATCCTGGTGCGCGAGCGAAGCATCCCTTTCATCGTGCGCGGTGAAGATACGCCCGAGGACGAGCCCGAAGAATGGCCATTCCCGGGGTTCTCGCGCCAGTTGATTGGTTTGGCGAAAAATGACGAAAAGGTGATTGAGCACCGCTTCAGCGAAGAAACGGATTTCCAGTCCCTGCGTGGTGTCGAAGCCCGATTCAAGATTGTGGTCGAAGATGTCAAGTCACGCATTCTTCCCGAGCTGAACGATGAATTCGCGGCCTCGGTTGGTGAGTTCGAGACCATGGATGAACTGCGGAAAGAGATCCGCTCCAGCCTGGAGCAGCAGGTAACTGATTCTTACGATGAGAGCTACGATGAAGAGCTGATCGAAGAAGCCGTGGAACAGTCCGTAATCAAGTACCCGCCCCAGATGCTGGAGCGGGAGATCGATAGCGTCATTCACAACCTGGAGCATCGCCTGGAAGAGCAAAATATGGATCTGGACCTGTACTTAAAGACCCGCCAGATCGACATGGAGGATCTCAAGGAAGAGGTCCGTCCGGTGGCTGAGAGCCGGTTGAAGCGGTCGTTATTTCTGTACGAACTGGCAGAAGCTGAACAGATCCAGGTTGGCCAGGAGGACCTGCAGATGGAGACGCTGCGGACGCTCGAGACCCTGTCACAAACCCTGCCGGAGAAAGAAGCGCGTCGCTTGGGCAACCGCGATGTGATCGGCAGTCTAATGAGTAGTGTTATGGCCGATTTGGTTACCCGCCGCTCGATGGAACGCTTGCGGAAGATTGCCAGCGGCCAGCTCGAAGAGGAGGCCAAAGCAGCACAGGCGCAAGCTGAAGCGGCGCCCGAGGCTGAACCTGAAGTCTCTGAGACGGAGGCAGAACCGGCGGAAGAAACCCCTGCTGGCGAAAGCGCGGAAGCCGGAGCAGAACCTGCAGCCGAATCGACCGGCTCTTCGGTCTCGGATCAAGAAGAGAAGAGCCCGGTGGAAGATTAGTTGTTTTGACGCTTCAAAGGAAGGAAATATGAGCATCTTAACCCCACAGAACTTAGTCCCGATGGTGATCGAAACCACCGGGCGCGGCGAGCGAGCGTATGATATCTTCTCGCTCCTGTTGAAGAATCGGATTGTGTTCTTAGGTACTCCGATCACGGATCAAATCGCCAATCTGATCGTTGCACAACTGCTGTATCTCAGCGCTGAGGATCCCGAATCCCCGATCCAGATGTACATCAACTCACCGGGCGGTCAGGTTTACGCCGGGTTGGCGATCTACGATACAATGCAGACCATCCCGAATCCGATCAGCACGCTGGCTGTAGGTGTGACGGCCTCGTTCGGAACAGTCCTCCTCACCGCCGGTACCAAGGGTCAGCGCTATGCCCTGCCCAATGCAACCATTCACATGCACCAGGTGCTAGGCGGAGCGCAGGGCCAGGCATCGGATATCGAGATCCAGGCTCGCGAGATTTTGCGTCTCAAGAACCGCCTGACGAATATCCTGGCTACCCACACCGGGCAGACCGTCGAGACAATCGAACGCGACACCAACCGAGACTTCTACGTCAATGCAGAGGGCGCGGTTGAATATGGGATCGTCGATCAGGTGATGAACGTTCCGCAGTCGAAGCAGCTTCCCACTCCCAAGAATAATGGCCGGGAAGGGTAGTTCGCTCTTGAAGGGCAGCCTGTTCGGGTAGCCTGATGCGGAATTGTCGATGTTTGTAAACCCGTCACGGGTCAGGAACAG
>CAYMLG010000035.1:0-46013 GCA_964391195.1 uncultured Anaerolineaceae bacterium
CCCCGAATGGGGCTTCTGGGAGATCTTTCACACCGTACACGGTGTGTTCTTCCCCAAGCCGTAAATAGATCTACCCTGAGTGCAGACAGGGGTGATGGTACCGGTACCATCACCCCTGTCTTTTTTTCCGCATCTCTTGCCCGGACTCCCCTGGAAAAATTGAAGCAGCAGGGGACTGAGAAGCTCCCCTGCTGCATAGAACAGGGCTCCAGGATCGAGCCCTGGAATTACCCTGATCCGGGCGGGCCGAGATCAGCGCGTCCTCGGTAGGGCGCCCAAGACCACTTCGATTTCTGTCTCTTCCCCCTGCCGCAGGACGGTCAGCGTCACTGTCTGACCCACTTCCGTTTTGTTGTAAAGATACGAAACCATATCTTCGAAGCGCTGCACCGGCTGCCCGTCGATGGCGATAATCACGTCCCCACCGGAGCCATCCTGGCCGCCCCCGCGCAGGCCGGCTTTCTCCGCCGGGCCGCCGGGGACCAGTTCAATCACCAGCGCCCCCCGCTGGTCTCTCGGCAGATCCACCGCTTCAGCGATGCTCGGCGTCAGCGTGGTGCCGGTGATGCCCAACCAGGTGTGCCGGTATTCCCCATCCTCGATCAGCACCGGCACCACCCGCCGGACGATATTGGCCGGGATAACGAAACCAATGCCGGCGTTGGAACCTGAGGAGGATTGGATGGCGGTCGTCACCCCGATCAGCTCGCCCTGGGCGTTAACCAGCGCTCCGCCGGAGTTGCCGGGGTTGATCGATGCGTCGGTCTGGATGATGTCGGGGATGGAATACCTGGCCCCGGTGGTATTGGCCAATTCCAGATCGACCGGCAGCGAACGCGATAGGCCGCTGATAATCCCGGTGGTCATCGTGCCCGACAGCCCGTAGGGATTACCGATGGCGATGGCGAGGTCGCCGACGCGCACCTGGTCGGAGTCCATCAGGGTCATCGGATGGAGCCGGTCTGCCGGCAGGTCCACTTTAATCACTGCCAGGTCGCTGTTGGGGTCGGCGCCCACCAGGGTCGCATCGACAATCGTGCCATCGGCGAAGGTCACCGTGATCTCGTCGGCGCCCTCGACCACATGGTTGTTGGTCACGATGTGCCCCTCTGTATCCCATACGAACCCCGAGCCCGTGCCCTGCTGGCGGGGGAGTGCTTCACCGAACCCGAAGGGGTCGGTAGGGACCTGTAGAACGCCGGCTACGTCCACGTTCACCACCGAGGGGTTCACCTGCTCATAGATGCTGGCCAGTGCGCCCTGGTAGGCTGCTACCGTATCGATGTTTATGCTCTCCTGCGATACAGCCCGCGGGGCCGGCGTTGCCAGCTGAGCATCCGCCGCCCGTTCCTGCGGTTGATCGATTGTTCCGGCGAAATTATTGAAGGCCGAAGTTACCGCAGCACAGCCCATCGTGAGAAACATCACAACTACCAGGAAAGGTAGTAAAACACGTCTTCGTTTCATATTGTTCGTACTCTCCTTCACATTTCGAGTAACACTATTATCCAAAGTATATCCACCAAAGATGACAAATGGATGAACATGCCAAAAGAAGTTCACCCACCCGCTGGGTAACAGAAGTCTTTTGAACTGGTTTCGTCTCAAGGGGCAGCGGATGCGCCTGACTCGCGCTCACCGGGGCTGCAGCGGCAGCACAACCTCGAACACCGACCCCCGGCCCGGCTCGCTCTGGACGGTGATCTCCCCCCCGTGAGCCCTGGCGATCCATTGGGCGATCGACAGGCCGAGACCGGTGCCGGAGGGAGCCTGCTCACCGGCATCCTCCTGCTCGTGGTTGGACCGGCTGCGCGCCCGGTCGATCTGGTAGAAACGGTCGAAAAGCAGCGGCAGATGCTCTGGGGGGATCCCCGGCCCATTGTCGGCTATGCGCACCCAGGCCAGGGCCGCGCCAGCCGGGTCGGCCCGGGCGCCGGTCTCCACCTCCACCCGGCGCTCATCCCCTTCCGAATACTTGATCGCATTTTCCACCAAATTGGTGATCATCTGGAACAGGTGTTGGCGGTCCCCCAGGACGATCACCTCAGGCAAAGCGCCCGCCGACAGCCGCACCCGTTCGTTGGCGGCGATCGGCGCCAGGCGCTCCACCACCTCCAGGGTCACATCGCTGAGATCAACCTCGTCTTTGTCCAGCGTCTCTTGCCCGGCGTCCATCCGCGCCAGGGTCAGCAGGTTGTTCACCAGGCGCACCATGAATTGGTTCTCTGAATTAACGATGCGGAGGACCCGCTCGTACTCCTCTGGATTTTGCCGCTTCTTCAGGGCCCGGCTCGTCTCCAGATCCACGATGGTCAGCGGCGTGCGCAGCTCGTGGCTGGCGTCGGCGGTGAACTGCCGCTGCCGGTCGAAAGCGGCCTGCAGCCGTTCCAGCATCCCATCGAAGGTGTCGGCCAGCTCGCCCAGCTCATCCTTCCGGTTCAGGTGGATCCGCCGGTTCAGGTCGGTTTCGCCGATGCTGCGCGCTGTCTCGGTGATCTGTTTCACCGGGTGTATCGCCCGGTCTGCCAGCCAAAACCCGCCGAACAGCGCCACGCCAAGGGTGATCAGCGTGCCCAGGGCCAGCGAGAACCCCAACCGTGGCAGTTGGCGGTCGGGGTCAATAGGATTGCCGAGGAAAAAGTATCCGGCTAACCGGCGATCGGACACGACCGGCACCAGCGCCATGACGTAATCCGTGGGCGTTTCGTCGATCAGGATCGTGGCATCATAGACCCGGGAAGAGAGCGGGCGTCTGAAATCTTCACCGCTCAGACCCTCCTCCACCAACAGCGACACCCGGCTGGCCTCCGACGGCCCCCAGCTGCGGACTACTCGCCCGCCGGTGGTAATCAGGGCCAGAATATCCCCATCCTGGAACAGGGTCTCCCCGCTGGAAGGGTCGGTGGGAAGTCCCAGCGGCGTCCGGTCGAAGTAATCCCATATCGTGTACCGCAGAGAGGCAGCCAGCCTGTCCGTCTTGTATTCCAGGCGCGAGACCGCCGCCTCCTTGAGATCCCGGACCTGGCGGGTGTAGACAAAGACGCTGAAGAGCACTACGACGACGCCCAGGATGAACACAAACCAGAGCGCCAGGCGGAAGCGGATGCTGTTGAAGAGGAGCGTAACCCGTTCTATCATGAGCGCCAATCAACCGGCGGGCTCGCGGATCCGGTAGCCCACCCCACGGACAGTTTCGATCAGTTTCACATCAAAGGGTTCATCGATCTTCCGCCGCAGGCGGCGGATATACACATCGACCACGTTGGAGGCCCCATCGTAATCGTAGCTCCAGACGTGGTCCTGGGCCATTTCGCGCGTCACCAGCCGGTTGGGATTCCGCATCAGGTATTCCAGCAGGGCGAACTCTTTGCTGGTGAGCTCGACCGGCTTTCCGCCCCGCGAGACGAAATGGGTCGCGGGATCAAGGGTCAGGTCGCCCACCTGCAGCAAGGTGGATTTATCGGCCGATTCCCGCCTGAGCAGAGCTCGCAGCCGGGCGCGCAGTTCTTCCAGGGCGAAGGGCTTGATCAGGTAGTCGTCCGCGCCGCTGTCCAGGCCTTTCACCCGGTCTTCGACGGCATCCCTCGCTGTGAGCATCAGGATCTGAGCCGGGATGCGCTGCCGCCGTAGTTCGCGACACACTTCGATCCCATCTCGCCTGGGCAGCATGATATCCAGGATGATGATATCGTATGGGGTCATCTCGGCCAGTTCCTGGCCCTCGACCCCATCGTAAGCCACATCGACCGCATATCCATCGTCTAGCAGGCTGGCTTTGAGCGAGTTGCTCAACCGCCGGTTGTCTTCAACTAAAAGTATTCGCATACCCTAATTATAGTACTCGCAGATGACAAACAGATGACACCCGCGCGGGTGTCATCAAAACGCAGCCACAGGGAGATTAATTTTCCCTTTTCATGTGCCCGTCATCATCGGCTGCTAAGATAATTCTATCCCGGCGAGCATTTGCCCTCGTCGCATCGTGAGATTTGTGAAAGGAGCAGATCAATGGACAAAAAGAAAATTGTTTTCGTTCTGTTGAGCAGCGCCTTAATCCTCGTCATCGTTCTCATCGCAGCCGCCGTCCGCCCGGCGAGCGCCGCCCCACAGCAGGGCAGCGCGCTCCAGAGCGGCGGAGGTTTCGGGGATGGGGTAACTGCCGAGGAACTGGCCGAGGCCCTGGGGATCACCCTGGAGGAGTTGGAGGCCGCCCAGGAAGCGGCCTACAATACTGCCATCGACGAAGCGCTGGATGAAGGGCTGATCACCGCCAGGCAGGCTGAGCGGCTTCGGGAATTCGGCGCCGCCTTCCCCTTTGGGAGGCGTTTATTGGGCTGGCTGAGCCAGAACGGGATCGACCTCGATGCCCATTTGGCGCAGGCGCTGAATATCACCCCGCAAGAACTGCAGGAAGCCCGCTCGCGCGCCATCCTGGCCAGGATCGACCGGGCGGTCGAGGCAGGCCGGATCTCTGAAGACCAGGCTGAGTACCTGCGCGGCCGCTATATCCTGTCCACCAGCGAGAGCTTCCGCCAGGCCATCCGCTCCGCGGTCGAGGGGGCCATCGCTCAGGCGGTAGAGGACGGTCTGATCACCCAATCTCAGGCGGACGCGGTGCTGGAGCGGTTGGATGAGCAGAGCCGCATCTCCCCCGGCCTGGACGGAACCCATATTTTCCCTCTCCCTGAGGGGTTCACCCAGGAATTCGAGTTCGATGATTCCGGGGATAGGGATCGGGAAGTAAGGAGACGGTTCACGTTACCTTTCGATGGGCTGCCGCTCCTCCCGGACCTGTTCGAGCCGCTGATGCCGTTCCTCCCAGATATGTTCGCTCCGCTGGCGCCGTTCCTGTCCCCCTCCGGCGAGGCATGATCCCTCTTCTGTGCCAGGCTGGCAGGGGGAACGTAGAACCTAGTGACCGGCTCTGATGATGGGCTGCGGCGAGGGTCTGCCGCAGCCCAAACTGCCGGTTCTGATGAGAATCGGGTATCATACAGGTAAGCGGCGACAAAGAACGTCGCCAGGCGAAGGGTCTCGACGATTGAGCAGCGGCATGTCCCACAAGGCGCATGCCTCTGGGCGACCGCAGCGGGGATGGGGGAATAGAAGGAGCGCAGCTTGAGTGGTAACCGGAACCGAAGAGCCAGGACGGAGGCGGCGAGGGTGACCTTACCGCTGTGCGCCCTCTGCCTCGCCCTTCTGTTCCTTGCCTGGCCCGGCGGGCGTGCCCGGGCGGCCTTCGATCTGTGCAGTTATGCCCCCGCAGAACCGGAAGCCGTCACCGTCTGCCGCGACCAACAGCCGCTGTCCAGCGCCGAGCTTGCCTGGTTCCGGGAACGCGCCTTCCTCCCCGACCTGCAGACCCTACCCCCATTTGACCTGTACACCTACAGCAACGAACGCACCGGTCAGCAGATGATCCGCTTCAGCAACTCCGTCGTCAATCGCGGAGGTGGCCCCCTCGAGCTGCACGGCCAATTCAACCCGGAGAACAACACGGTCCTCGTGACCCAGGTGCTGCACAGCCAGGAGGGTCCATTCGAGCACAGGCGCAGTGTGGGCGACCTGGAGTTCCACCCCGAGCACAATCACTGGCATTGGATCGGTTTCAGCATCTACGAGATCTGGTCCCTGGATGCAGAGGGGAACCTGGATGAGAAGCTGCGCACCAGCGGGAAAGTGGGCTACTGCATGCTGGACACCAGCCCGGCAGAAGATGATCTGCTGAGGGAGTTCGCCCTCGACCGGGACGACATCCCCGAGGATCGCGAGTACTGGCAGTGCTCCTGGCGGCGCCAGGGGATCTCCACCGGATGGGTGGACACTTACAGCGCCAATATCCCCGGACAATCGATGGACGTGACCGGCCTGCCCAACGGGTTGTATGCCTTGCGCTCCACCGTCGATCCGGACGGCCTGCTCATCGAAGCCGACCGCCGGAACAACACAGCCATGACCTATTTCGTCCTGCGCAATCACCGCCTCAGCGTTGTCGAAGCCGATCAAATCAACTACCTGCCCCCCTATCTCCGCGAATCCCCCCATCGATAATTTCCCCGGGTGCGAGCGTAATCCCTCGCATCCCGTGTTCGCGCGTTCGTGTCCCTGAACACTGCAGTGTTTACACCTACCTTACGCCCGTGACGTGCGATTGATCCATCGGGGGCACGGCGGAACCGTAAATCACCCGAACCCGTAAACCCTCACGCCGTGCCCCGTTTGGTCCGCCGCGCCTCTTCCCTGACCACCGGTGTGCGACCCGTCCACCGTCCGGGGTGGGCGCGGCACGGGCAAGGACGACCAAAATACGGTCGCATGGCAACATGCCCTACAATACGCCATGTGTCGGGGACCAACGGGTTCATCGCGCCTCGCGTGCGGCATGCCCTTCGTCCGGTCCGGGGTAGGGGCACGGCGTCACCTTAAATCTACCGATACCGCAAATTCACCCGCCGTGCCCTGGTTGATCCACCACGGGCGCGTAGGGGCACGGCGGAACCGTAAATTACCCGAACCCGTAAACCCTCACGCCGTGCCCCTTCTTTCACACCCGCCCGCATCTGGGGCTCCTACCCCCACGTCATCCCGAGCGGCCGTCCGGCGGATGCAACCACGACACTCGTGCACCCCATCACCCCGCTGGACTGACCGTGAAGGATATCTTTTCCCCCAGGCAGGATCCATAGCCGATCGGACGGGCGGGTCTGGGTTGCCGGGTGAGCGTTGTTAATCTGGCGATCGTGCATTTTGGTTTGCGGGCTCTCGCCTGACTCAAAGCCCCCCCCACTTGGTTGGAATCGTGTAACCGCCATCCACGTGGCGGACGTATTTCGCACCCGTGCCCCATTCGCGCATTCGTGACCGCGGTCGTTCGTTGACCGCCATTCGTGGACGTTTTTTTTACCGATCGGACGGGCGGGTCTGTGTTGCCGGGTGAGCGTGGTTGGCCTGGCGATCGTGCATTTTGGTCTGCGGGCTCTCGCCTGACTCAAAGCCCCCACTTGGTTGGAACCGTGTAACCGCTATCCACGGGATGGAATATCCAACGATGTGTGATGCACACACCCCAACCCCGCCCCGCCAGTCCCCTCCCCAAATTCGAAATCCGCAAAATTCGAAATTCGCTCCCCCCTCCTCCTTGACACCAACCGCATTCTGCGTAAAATAGTTTAGGCACTTAACCATTAAGCCAGTTTACTAGAAAAAGGCTTTTATGTCCTCACCCACAACCCATCAAGAGGCGCTGCTCGACCGCAGCATCGACCACTTCTGGAAAAACCTGCTCCCGGCCTGGCACCGCATCCGCGGCAACCTGCGCGCCCTGGTCACCGAACGGTTCGATATCACCATCGAACAGTTTCACGTCCTGCGCCACATCCACCAGGGCATCGTCTCCGTGAGCGATCTGGCCGCCGAACGGTCCATCAGCCGCTCCGCCGTCAGCCAAACCGTGGACACCCTGGTTGGCAAAGGGCTGGTCTTGCGCCGGGACAACCCCGACGACCGGCGCTTCCTCCAGCTCGCCCTGACCGAGGAGGGAGAACAACTGCTCCAGTCCATCTTCCAACAGAACCGGGCCTGGATGCGGGCCCAGATGAGCAGCCTGGCTCCCGAGGAGTTGGAGAGCATCATCCAGGGCATCGCCGCCCTGAGGAAAGCCTTCGAGTAACCGGTAGATCGTCCCTTACCCTATCCTTACAATCACAGCCACGATGGTCACTATCCGAAAAATACTGCCATTTGTCGAACCTTACTGGAGGCTCGCCCTCATCTCCCTGATCCTGCTCGCCTCAGTGGTGATGATGGACCTTGCCATCCCCCGCCTGATCCAGCGCATTGTGGATCAGGGCATCCAGGCCCAGGACCAGTCCGTCGTCCTACAGACCGCGCTGCTCATGCTGGGCATCTCCCTGCTGAGCGCACTGTTTGCCGTCGGCAACAACCTGTTCTCGGTGCGCGCCGGTGAAAGTGTGGCCCGAGATCTGCGCGAAGCCATCTTTCTCAAGATCCAATCCTTTTCCTACGGGAACCTCGATCAGTTCTCAACCGGGAACCTGATCGTCCGGTTGACCAGCGACACCGCCGCGGTGCAGCGCCTGGTGCAGGTATCGCTGCGCATCGGCACCCGCGCCCCGCTGTTAATGGTGGGGAGCCTGATCCTCATGGTGCGCACCAGCCCCGACCTGGCCCTCAGGCTGCTGCCCCTACTGCTGGTGACCTCGGTGGTCATCGTGCTCTTCAGCGTGAAGATGGAACCGTTGTTCCGGCTGATGCAGAGCAAGCTGGACCGCTTGAACACCGTGCTGCAGGAGAATATCGCCGGGGCGCGGCTGGTCAAAGCCTTCGTGCGCGGCGAATACGAGAGCGAGCGTTTCGCCCAGGCCAACACCGAATTCACCGATCACACCACCCGCGTGATGCAGTTCATGTCCACCATGGGGCCGGTGCTAATGGTCTTCGTCAATCTGGGGATCGTGATCGTCATCTGGGCCGGTGGCATGCAGGCCATCCGCGGCGACCTATCCATAGGGCAGATCATCGCCTTCACCAACTACCTGCTCACCACCATGAGCCCCCTGATCATGATGACCATGCTGTCGAACACCTGGGCCAACGGTTTGGCCAGCGCCCGGCGCATTTTCGACGTGCTGGACACCGCCCCCGAGGTGCAAGACGCCCCAGACGCGGTGGACTTGCCGGCAGGCAGCCCCGGCCGGGTCAGCCTCTCCAATGTAGATTTCCACTACAATGGCAGCCAGGATGAGTTGGTGCTGGAGGATATCTGCCTGGCCGCCGAGCCTGGGGAGACGGTCGCCATCCTGGGCGCGACCGGGGCGGGCAAAACGACCCTGGTCCACCTGATCCCCCGCTTCTACGAGGCCAGGCAAGGGCAGGTGCGCTTCAGCGGGCAGGACGTCCGCCGCCTGCGCCAGGACTCCCTGCTGTCCAAAATCGGAATCGTACCCCAGGAGACCATCCTGTTCTCCGGCACGGTGAAAGACAATATCCGTTACGGACGACCGGAAGCCACGGACGAAGAAGTGATCGCTGCCGCCAGGGCGGCCCAGGCCCATGATTTCATCATGGAAATGCCGCAGGGCTACGACTCCTGGGTAGAAGCGCGCGGCGCCAACCTCTCGGGCGGGCAGAAGCAGCGCATCGCCATCGCCCGCGCTCTGGTTACCCAACCGGCCGTGCTCATCCTTGATGACAGCACCAGCTCGGTGGACGTGGAAACCGAGACCCACATCCAGGAAGCGCTGAGCCGCATGCTGCCCGAGACCACCCGCTTCGTCGTCGCTCAGCGCATCAGCACCGTGCTCAACGCAGATAAGATCATCGTGCTGGACCGTGGGCGCATCGTCGCCCAGGGCACCCACCATGAGCTGATGCTGTCCAGCCCCATCTACCGTGAAATCTACGATTCTCAGCTCGGCAACGGGTTCCGCCCCGAGTCGGGATGGGCTGCAGCTTGAAGGAGGTGGAGTGATGTCACAGGGATCCGCTCCTCGCAAAAGCAGCCCCACCCGGGCAAATGTCCAGTTCCGCAGCCCGGCGCATCCCGGCAGGATCGAGAAAGCCCGGGACGCCCGGCAGGCGCTGAAACGCCTGCTGCCCTATCTCCGCCCGTTCATCCTCCCCCTGGCGGTGGTATTCATACTCGTGGTGATCTACACCTTGCTCGGCCTGTTGGGCCCCTACCTGATGGGCCTGGCGATCGACCGCTTCATCTCCGGGAAAGACCCTCAGGGCCTTGGACGGACCGCGGCCCTGATGCTGGGCGCTTACCTGGGCAACAACCTGTTCCAGGCCGTGGCCAACTGGTGGATGGCGATCATCTCGCAGCGGGCGCTGAAGAACTTGCGCCGCGATCTGTTCGCGCACCTACAGAGGCTCTCCCTCAGCTTCTTCGATCGCAATCCCGCCGGGGAATTGATGAGCCGCCTGACCAACGATATCGATGCCATCAACCAGGCGGTTTCGATGAACGTGACCTCGCTGTTCGCCAGTGTGCTCTCCCTGGTGGGCATCCTGATCGCCATGTTCGTGCTCAACCCCTGGCTGGCGCTGGCGACGGTCGTGGTCGTGCCGGTCATGTTCTGGTTCACAGAGTTCGTCGCCCGCTACACCCGCAAAGGGTTCCGCGAGCTGCAGAAGCACCTGGGCAGCCTGAACGGGGTGATGGAAGAAGCAATTAGCGGGCAAAAAGTGATCCACGCCTTCCGGCGCAACGAGGCGGTGATCGAGGCGTTTCGCCGCGAAAACCAGGCTGTGTTCGCCGCCGGGGTGTACGCTAACTCCTACGCCATGCTGCTCATGCCCCTCACCGGCGTGCTCGGCAACTTCTTCGTGATCGTCCTCGCCGGGCTGGGCGGCTGGCTGGCGCTGCAGGGATTGGTCAGCGTGGGCACCATTGCCACCTTTATCAGCTACGGGCAGAACTTCATCCAACCCCTGCGCCAGTTGGCGAACATGTACAACTCGATCCAGGCCGCCCTGGCCGGGGCCGAGCGAGTGTTCGAAATCATCGACACGCCCCCGGAAAGTCCCGACTCTGCCGGGGCGCTGCCGCTCGAAACGATCGAGGGGCATGTCCTGTTCGACCATGTCCATTTCGGCTACCTGCCCGAGAAGCCGGTGATCAAAGACATGACCCTCGAAGCCAGGGCGGGACAGACCATCGCCCTGGTCGGCCCGACCGGCGCCGGGAAAACGACCATCATCAACCTGCTGACCCGGTTTTACGATATCCAGGGCGGGCGGATCACCATCGACGGAAAGGACATTTGCGACCTGCGCAGAGATGATCTACGTCGCAGCCTGGGGCTGGTGCTGCAAGATACCTTCCTGTTTTCAGGCACGGTGATGGAGAACATCAGGTTCGGGCGGTTGGACGCCACCGACGAGGAGTGCATCCGGGCGGCAAAAATGGCCGATGCGGATCATTTCATCCGCCAGCTCCCCCGAGGGTACCAAACCCACCTCTCGGAACGGGCGAGCAACCTTAGCCAGGGCCAACGCCAACTGCTGTCGATCGCCCGGGCCATCCTGGCCGATCCTGCCATCCTGATCCTGGACGAAGCCACTAGCAGCGTGGACACGCGCACCGAGGCCCGCATCCAGAAAGCCCTGCTGCGCCTGATGCAGGGGCGGACGAGCTTTGTCATCGCTCACCGCCTCAGCACCATTCGCGACGCAGACCGGGTGGTCGTGATCAACAATGGAGAAATCGTGGAACAGGGGAGCCACCAGGAGCTGCTGGACCGGGGCGGTTTTTACCATCACCTGTATCTCAGCCAGTTCAAGGGGCAGGCCATTTAGCGCGGCCGTCAGCTCGGGGTTGCAGCCTCGGAGGAATCTTCGGAACCCCCGGTTGGTCCTGCGGGGCCATCCCCGGCCCCCTGGGTGCGGGAAGGCAGTACCAGGCGCTCGTGCTGGGTGCGAATACACTTGTCCATCACCACCTGCAGCCCGGCCTCATGAGCCTGTCGCACCAGGCTCTCCTCGGCCACCCATTCCTGCAGCCACAGGGTCCGGGCGCCGGTACGGGCGGCTGCCTCCACCAGCCCCGAATCGGGTCCATCGAGGCGTAACACCAGCACCAGGTCCACCGGGCGGTTGATGGACTGCAAGCCGGGGTAGGCTTTCACACCCAGGAGGGTTTTCAATTCTGGGTGCACGGGGAGGATGGTGTACCCTTGCGCCTGTAGGTAAGCGGGGATGGTGTAGCCCGGGTGATCCTCATCATCCACCGCCCCCACCACGGCGATCGTCTGCGTGGTTTCCAGCAGTTCCTTCAGCGCCTGGTCCGTAAATTCAGCCCCCTCATCATACAAAGGGATGGTCTCACCGGCCTGGTAGTTGAGCGGCAGGCGGACTTTGAAGACCGTCTGCCCCGGCCGGGAACGGACTTTGATCGTCCCCCCATGCTTGTTCACGATCTTGTACGAGATGTTCAACCCTAAACCGGTGCCCGATCCTACCGGCTTGGTGGTGTAGAACAAGTCGAAGATCCTGTCCTGAATATCTTGGGGGATTCCCGGGCCGTTGTCCTCGACCTCCACGAACACCCAGCCTGGTTCGCTCCAGGTGCGCAGGATGATCTCCCCCTGGCCATCCAGGGCGTCAAGGGCGTTGTCGATCAGGTTGGTCCACACCTGGTTGAGCTCGCTGCCGGAGCCCTGGATTTTCGGCAGGGCGGGGTCGTACTGTTTGCGGATGCTGATCCCTGCTTTGATCTTGCTCCGCAGTAAGACCAGGGTGTTATTCAGCCCCTCGTGGATATCCACCGTCTGCACCGGCGCCTGGTCCAGGTATATATATTTTTTCAGCACCTGCACCACATCCGAGATACGGCTGGCCCCCTGATCGATCTCCTGCAGCAGACTGTACATATTGTAGGCCGCGTCCACCCAATCCAGGACGGCCGCGAAGCGTTCTCCCGGGAAGAGGGTGGCGATGTGTTCCAACCCATCTAAATCCAGGCCCAGGTTGACCACCGTCTGCGCGTATTTCCAGGCATCCACCACTCCCCGGCGATCGAGCCAGTCTTCCACCACCGCCTCGCGGTCGGCGCGCTCAAGTGGATCGAGATCGAGCGGGCTGTCAATCGCCGCCTGCACCATCTGCTCGTTCTCCCGCAGCCAATCCCGCTGCGGCTGCTCCAGGTCCGCCTGATACAGCTCGGCCAGGCTGTGTTGGAGCCGGGTTAGGCAGGTCTGCAGTTGTTCTGCGCCGCGCTGCACCGCCGAGGCCGGATTGTTGAGCTCGTGAGCGATCCCGGCTGTCATCTCACCGATCTGTGCCATTTTCTCGCTCTGGCGCAGCAGGATGCTGCTGGACCGTAGGCGGGACATCACCGTATGCAGCATGGCGCGCGAGGCCGATGGGCTGGTAGCGATCAGGTAATCGAACTGTTCGCGGGGGATAGCCACCAGAGAGGCCGGCGTGCGCGCCCGGGCGGTGGCCATACGCGGCGCGGAATCGAGCAGCGACATCTCGCCGAAGAATTCGCCTGCCTGGCGCAGCGCCAGGAAAACTTCCTGTCCGCCGGAGGACTTGATGATCTCGATCTGCCCCTCGCGCACCACGTAAGCGCGGTCGCCCTGGCTGCCCTCGGGGAACAGCATCTCCCCGGCGGCCAGTTCGATTTCTTCGACTCCCTCGCACAACTGGTTCAGATCCTCCATCGGGAGGTCGGCAAAGAGGGGGATTTTCTTGAGAAATTCGTATATCATCGCAGCTTTCCCTTGCCCTGCAGCACAAACCGTCTGCCAGCTTCAGTACGATTGCGACAATTTTACTCTATTTATCAGCTTGCCTGGCACAAATGTGCACGCACCACTTGTCAGACGGATAGAATAGTGATCTGGTTGTGGGCAGCTTCGCCGCCCACAACCAGATCACTACCTTCTTCGGACAACATTTGCCTGTGCACGAACAGAACCGGTCACACGGGGAAATAAAAAACCGGGGCAGGCGATCCTGTCCCGGCTTTTTCGTCTCTGTATTCGGCTGGATTACCGCCGTACGGCGTCATCCTGGGAGACCCCCGCCATCATCAACCCGATCTGTTCGACCGAAGCATCTTCGCGGTTGACAATCCCCATGATACGCCCCTCATAGATCACGGCGATGCGGTCCGAGAGGCTGCGGATCTCGTCCAGGTCTTCGGAGATGAGCAGAATGGCGGTGCCAGCTTGCCGCTGCTCGAGCAGCCGCTGGTGGATATATTCGGTTGCGCCAATGTCCACCCCGCGGGTCGGCTGGGCGGCGATGATGATCTTCGGCTGGCGGGACAATTCACGGGCCAGGATGGCTTTCTGGATGTTGCCGCCCGACAGATTCTTGATGGGTGTTTCCAGGCTGGGCGTCTTGACCGCAAACTCGGTCACCAGTGAGCGGGCATGCGCGGCCATCCTGGCGAAATCGAGGAAAATGCCGCGACAAAATTGCGGCGATGCGTGCTCGTGGAGGAATATGTTCTCCTGCACCGAGAACTCGCGGATCGCGCCGTCGCGCATGCGCTCCTCGGGAATATAGGCCAGGCCGGCGTGGATCCGCTCGCGCAATGAAGCGTGGGTCCGGTCCTCGCCTTCGATCAGGATCTGTCCTTCGGTCACCTTCCGCAGGCCGGAGAGGCACTGCGCCAGCTCGCGCTGGCCGTTGCCGGAAACCCCTGCCAGGCCTACGATCTCACCCGAGCAAACATCCAGGTCAACGCCCCGCAGGGCTTCTGAGCCGCGATCGCCCATGGTGTGCAGCCCGCGGATGCACAGCCGCACCGCGCCGGCCTTCACAGGTTGGTGCTTCAGCGGTTTCACCTCGCGCCCGACCATCATCTGCACCAGTTCGTCGCGGGTGACATCCTTCGCCTTGCGGGTGCCCACCATCTTCCCATCGCGCAGCACGGTGATCCGGTCGCTGATCGCCATCACCTCGTGCAGCTTATGCGAAATGAACACCAGGCCGTGGCCTTCTTTCACCATCTGCCGCAGAGTGGCAAACAAGTCGTTGACTTCCTGGGGAGTGAGCACGGCTGTGGGTTCATCGAGGATGATGATGCCGGCTTCGCGATAGAGAGCCTTCAGAATTTCAACCCGCTGCTGCTCACCCACCGAGAGCTGCCACAGATAAGCATCCGGATCCACCTTCAACCCGTAGGCCTTGGAGAGTTCCACCAGGCGGGCGGACACCTTGTCCAGGTCGAGGACTGGCTCGGTGGACGACTTAAGCCCCAGGGCAACATTCTGCGCCACGGTCAGGGTCGGGACGAGCATGAAGTGCTGGTGGATCATTCCGATGCCGGCGCGAATCGCGTCCGCCGGGGATCGGAAGGACACCGCCTCCCCGTCGATCAGGATCTGCCCCTCATCCGGGGCGTACATCCCGTACAACTGGCGCATGAGGGTGCTCTTCCCGGCTCCGTTCTCACCCAACAGGGTGTGGACTTCTCCGGCGTTTACGTCAAATGACACTCGATCGTTCGCCAGAACTCCCGGAAACCGCTTGACAATGCTGCGCATTTCCACGCGCTGTACCCGCCGTAATGGGGTGGGGACGGGCGTCGTTCCTGAGGCCATGATCACTCCTGACAGTCTTCGTTGGTGGTTGATAAAAGATTGAAGCCGGGTGAAGGGGTGGGCACCCCTTCACCCGAATAATTTGGTTGACTTACGGCTCGACCGTGATCGAACCATCGATGATGCCTTTGATGGCGGCTTCGGCTGCGGCCTTGACATCATCCGGGATTGTGTAGTCGGGGTTGTAAGCGATCTTCAACCCGTCGTTCGCCAGTTGAAGGATGTAGGTATCGCCACCCAGAACGCCGTTCTCGCGTTTCTGGATGATATCGCGGAGCATCCCGGTCCAGTCGTAGACCTGGCTGGAGACAACCAGCTCGGGGGCCAGGGAAGCCTGGTCGGCCTGGGTGCCAAACCACAGCACGCTGCCGTCCTCTTTAGCTGCGCCGATGGAGCCGACGACCGATTGGGAGGAGCCGGTGAGGACATCCGCACCGGCGGCGATGTGGGTCTTCGCCGCTTCAGTCATCAGGGCCACGTCGGAGAAGGAGCCGGTCCAGGTCTTGGACACCTGGAGGTTGGGATCGACCGAGGCGACGCCCTGGACGAAGCCATCGATGTAAGTCTTGGCATCGCCCACTTCCACCGGGCCGGTGACGCCGATCTTGCCGCTTTCGGTGAGTATCGCGGCCATCACGCCGTTCACATACCCGCCCTGCTCCGCCGCAGCGGTGTAGGCGTGCACGTTGGCCATACCGAAGGTGTTGACGTCCGTACCCCAGGCGAAGGTCGTCTCGGGGAAGTCCGGGGCGATTTCTTCGATGGAGGTGCCGTACTGGGAGCCGTGCCCGAGGACGATGTCAAACCCCTGGCTGGCATAGTCGCGGATCGCAGTCGCAGCGTCGGGGACGTTGAACATGTTCTCCGAGTAGCGCAGCTCGAGAGCGGCTTCGCCACCCATCTCTTCCTGGATGGCCTTCAGGGCTACCCACATCGACTGGCTGAAAGCCAGGTCGGTGATAGCGCTTGGCATCACGACGGCGATCCGCAGGGGCTCTGCTTCTGCCGCTGGTGCTTCACCGGCGGGCTCTTCTTCTGCCGGGGCTGGAGCCTGGGGCTCTGCCGTGGGCGTGGCCGGGCCGGCGCAGGCGCTCACGAGCAGCGCCAGGGCGATCAATGCATACAGCCAACGATTGATTCTCATATCTTTGCCTCCTGAAATTTGTTCTTGGTTCCTGTTCGTTGTTCTTGGATAAGGATGCGCGGCGGCTCCTCCATCGCCTGCGATCCTGCACCGCATTAGTTCTCGCCCCGGAAGAAGGGCTTGTTCAAAGCCGCCGGCGGCCTCACCCTACGGGTCGTGGCGGCCAGCACCAGGATCGTCATCAGGTACGGCAGCATCACCGCCACATCGGCTTGAATATCGATCCCGAGCACCTGCATCCAGAGTTGGAAGGCGTTCACCGCGCTGAACAACAGCGAGCCCAGCAGAATCCCGACCGGCCGCCAACCGCCAAAGTAAACCAGGGCAACCGCAATGAAGCCCATCCCGGCGGTCAGGTTTTCCTGGAACAGGTTGACCAGCGCAAGAGAGAGGGATGCCCCAGCTATACCCGCCAGGCCAGACCCCAGGCAGACGCTGAAGTAGCGCACACGATTGACGTTCACCCCCAGCGAATCGGCGGCGGCCGGGTTTTGGCCTACGGCTTTGATTTTTAATCCCCAGGTCGTCTTATCCAGAAACCACCAGGCAAGCGGAACGAGCAAAAACGCGCCGTACACCACGATACTCTGTTGAAAGAAGATTCCACCCAGGATCGGAATATCGCTCAACAGCGGAATTTTCAACGCCGGGAAGCCAACCACAGTTTTTACCGTGCCGATCATGGTTTTGAACAGCAACGCGGAAAGGCCCATCCCGAACATGTGCAAGCCGATGCCGGAGATGCCTTGCTCGGCTTTAAAGGTCACGCTGATCACCGACATCAGCAGGCCCATCAGGATACCTACCAGCAGGCCCGTCAGCAGCCCTAACCACAGGTTGCCAGTGGTCAGGGCGACATAGAACGAGGCGAAAGCGCTGATTTGCATGATCCCGTCCACGCCGAGATTTAAGACGCCGGAAGTTTGAGAGAACGCCTCGCCGATAGCCGCGTATAGGTAGGGCGTTGCCAGGCGGATAGCAGAAGTCAAGATTCCTATGATGACCGCTTGGGATAAGATCTCATTCATGCATTGACATCCTTCGCTGCAGCTTGAGCCGAACGGCGGGCCGACCAGCGGGTGGAGAACAGGGCAGAACCGACAACGAAGAGCACCACCAGGCCAAGGATCACGGTAATCAGGGCCGAGGGGACCTGGACCGCGCGCTGCATCTGATCGGCGCCCACCAACAGGCTGCCGAACAGCCAGGAGGCCGGGATGAGGCCCAGGGGGTGCAGGCCGCCGAACAGGGCGGCCACGATCCCGGAGAAACCGTAACCGCTGGTGATCCCTTCCAGCAGGCGGTGGTGCACTCCGGCCACCTCAACCATGCCGGCCAGCCCGGCCAGCCCGCCCGCCAGGGTCAGCGATAGCGCCTGGTAGAAGGGCACCGGGATGCCGGCATAGCGGGAGGCGTCGGGGTTCAGCCCCACAGCGCGGATTCGGTAACCAATGGTGGTGCGCCACAAGAAGATATAAACAACAAACGCCAGAACAACTGCGACGATCGCCCCGCTGTGCAGCAGGGTTTGAGGCACCAGGCGCGGCAGCCACACCTGCTGCGGCAGGCGCTCAGACTGCGCCAGGTACGTCCCGGCGGTCACACCTGCCGGGTCGATCAGCGGGCCCCGCACCAGCAGGTTCATGAGTTGCAGGGCGATGCTGTTCATCATCACTGTGCTCAGGATTTCGTTCACATTCAGCCGGGCTTTGAGGAACCCGGGGATGAACCCCCAAACTGCACCGGAGATAAAACCCACGATCATCGTCAACGGCAGCAGCAGCCACCCGGGCCAGGTGCGGAAGGTCAGGGCAAACCAGGTGGACATGACCGCCCCAAGGATGATTTGACCTTCGGCGCCGATATTGATCACGCTCGCCCGGAAGGCGATGCAGATCCCCAACCCGACCAGCAGCAGCGGAGTCGCCTTGACCAACGATTGCGTGAAGCCAGACGTGCTGCCAAACACACCGGACACCATGGTAGAAAAGGCGACGACCGGGTTGGCTTTGAGCAGCACCAGCATGACGGCCCCAATCAGGAGCGCGGCGAGCATTGCCAGGACCGGCATCGCGCTCCGGAAGAGAAGATCGGGCCAGTCGATGGTCAATTTCCGTCTTGGGCTGGGGGATTTTACGGCTGTCGTCGGTTGCATTCACTCACCTCCAAGATGAGAGCTCACTTTGCGGATCACGTGAAACCGGAAGTATCCGGGGACAAAGTAGCTCTGCGAAAGATCTACCACGCGCCCGTCTCGAGTTACCAATTGTGCTTCCCATTTCAGTAAGGCGCTCCCCCGTCGCAGTTCCAATTTTTGCGCAATTGCCGGACTCGCCGATTCTACCAGAATATCGGTGCGAGAATAGCTAATTGCGTATTGATCGTGGGAGAGTAAGATATCCAGGATGGAGCCCTGGAAACGACTTTTGAGCACATCGAGGCTGAGATAATTGGACGGTACGACATCGATCAGGTAGGCCACCCGGCGTGAATTGGCCATGATCACCCGGGATATGCTGAGCACTTTTGTATCGGCGGAAATCTGGAACGTCCTGCGCTCACCGGGAGACGGTTCCCTTTCCCCGATTAACAGGTCACAATAGTGAGTTTTGAGTTGGAGTCGCCTGGCTAGCGTCTCGATGCTGGCCAGTTCTTCCAGGCCGGTGTCAATTCGGGGGAGGTACTGGTTGATGAAGGTACCCACTCCCTGTTGGCGGCGGATATAGCCTGCGCTTTCAAGTTGAGCAAGGGCTTCCCGGATTGTAGCCCGGCTGACACCGTAGAGGCGGCCGAGTTCCGCTTCGGAAGGCAGGAGACTATCCACTCGCCCGAAGGACTTACTTTCGATCCCGGAGAGAATTTCGCGCATGACTTGCTGTGCCAACGGAACGTTGCGGCGTACCATGGGTTTTCAGTCCTCAGCGATCATCCGGGCAAGCCGGAGAGAGTGTTAGACGATAGTCATCTGACAAGCGGTGGCTTAATTTTACACAATATCCGCTGTCTGGCAATAATAAAAAAAGGGTGTCTTTTGTCATCCATCCGAATACAAAAGACACCCTTGCGCCTGAGGCTGAATTTACGGCTCGAGCTTCTCCTCCTCATCCGGCTTGCCGGTCGCCGGGATCTGCTGTCCTTCTCGCAGCCGGCGTCCTTCCTCCCGCCGGGCGGTCGCGGTCTCCGTCTGCCCCGCCTGCTCATCCCGGCGGAAGATCAGCCCGGGGCGCCACGGCGTGCCAAGGGCAGGCAGCACCCACCGGTCCAGGCCCCACCAACCGGCTGTTTTCCAGGCCAACACCAGCCAGGTGGCGATAGCGAACAAGATCGGGTTGGTGCTCACCGCCCCGGCCAGCAGATAACTGGCGTTCATTACACTCCCCGCGAAGGCCGCAATCCCGGTGAACAAGCCCAGGATCAGGGCGATCCCCACCAAGACCTCCCCGATGGTCACGATATAACCGAACAGCGCCGCATTCGGCAGTACGATGTTCTCCAAAAAGGCTGCGTACCACCCCTGCACATCCGGGTGCTCTCCGGCGGTCCGGCCTAGCGCGCCTTGCACGAAGCCGGTGACCGCCGCGCCGGCGTTTTCCCCGGTCCAGGCCGGGCTGGCCACCTTTCCCAATCCCGCGCTCAACCATTCGTATCCCAGATACAGGCGGAAAATCAACCACACCCAGGCCAGGTTCACATTGCCAAACAGCGCCCGCGCAATGGGCGGATCGCTCAAATGCTCGACCTCCCGCCTTCTCACCTGTCGATCTTTCAACACGTCCATTTTTCTTCCCTCGCTTCCCCCTTTTCACCAATCGAAATCGCCCCCCACTATCATACCTTATTATGTAAATAATAAACGCGGGATTCTTCCCCGCCCAGCCGCCCTGATCCGCTGCGCGAAAAAAAAGACCCTGGCGGTTATCCACCAGGGTCTTGGATTATCCTCTGCCTATGACTAAGCGGGGATCACGTTCGTGGCCTGGGGGCCCTTGGCGCCCTGTTCGATGGTGAACTCGACGCGCTGGCCTTCCTCCAGGTTGCGGTAACCTTCGCCCTGAATAGCGGAGAAGTGGACGAACACGTCCGGCCCGCCTTCGCGCTCGATAAAGCCGTAACCCTTGCTGCCGTTGAACCATTTTACCGTACCGATGATACGTTCAGACATTGTTTCTGCCTCCTAAAAGCAAGAAAAAAATTGGTTTTTTAGGAACTCCGTTTGTTTCATCGGAACGGTCAAACAAAAAGCTCACGGGACTACCCGTGAGCTACTGTCGTCATTTCCGAACAAAAACTTACTGGGTCCTACAGCAAAAAATTCTACCACCCCAGATCGGATCTGTCAAGTTTTTTCCAAAATTGGTTCGCAAGCAGCCCGTCACTCGCGATTGGTGGTTTTGGGCTGGGGGTGACGTCGCCCCCAGCCCAAAACACCGATTCCTTTCTAAAATGGTCCGTTATCCGGTTTGCGCCTGGTCTTCACGCACCATTGCTTCGAGCAAAGCCAGGTTCTGCTCCTTTGTACGGTCGCGCAGGCTGCGGGCGGCCGGGGTGTAATAACAATGGTTCTGCAGGAACTCCAACTGATTCCGCAGCCACTCCCGGCGGTCACAGCCCTGGTGGTAACGGGCCATCTCTTGTCGCAAGACCTCATTGCGTTCGAAGAAATCCTCCCGCCCCAAAACGTCCAGGTCCGCGTCTGCAATGATCATTTCGAGTAAAGTAACCGGGCTCTGGGGCAGCCGGGTAGCCAGGATCATGCTGACGATCTGTTCGATCTGCGCCGGAGCGAACCCGAAACGGGGCAGCACCAGCCCGGCCAGCCGGGCGCTGGCTTCCTCGTGGTCGCGATAGGTCTCGATGAAACCGAGATCGTGAAATGCCGCAGCGACCTCCACCAGGTGGGTATCATCGACAGAAAGACCGCTCATCTTCGCCAGCAGCCTCGCGGCCGGCATCACATCATGCTGTGTGTGCCTTAAGCTGTGGTAAATCAATCTAGGAGACAGCTCCTCCCTCAACCGCTCGAGGGCATAATCGATCGCTGCGTCATATTGGGGTGGCGGCATGGTGGTTCCTCAACAATAAATATCAAAACAGGCAGGATTTTGGAGTATTTCAACCGGGTACTTTCTGAACTAACATCTCAACTTCTTGCAGATCCAACTGCGCTTCCAGGCGGGCGAACACCGGCTCGCACCGGCCAAGCGCCTCCCGGCACTGCTCCCACCGCTCCTGGGCGGCAAACAGCCGGGCGAAGGAGAGCTGAGTCTTCGCCTGCTCGTATTCATCCGCCACCTCCGCCAGAATCTGCTGGCTGCCGGAGAGAAAGCCATGCGCCTGGTCGTGCAGCCCGCGGGCCAGGGCGATCTCACCCAGGATACGCAGGTTGTGGGCTTCTTCCCTGGGCATATTCAACTCTCGGGCCAGTTCGACCGACTGCTGGCCGTACTGCTCCGCCGCCGGCAAGTCCTCCCGCAGCAGGGCCGCCTCGGCGCACAGGCCGTACAACTCCGGCAGCAGGTCGCGCACTTTGGCCTGTGCGAACATGGATTGGGCCATGGCCAACTGTTCCTGCGCCAGGTCGATCTCCTTGCGGCGGATATGCGCCGCGGCGATGTTCATCCGCAGCGCCCCGAATACCCATAACGAACCACCGATCTGTTCCAGCTCGCGGAATGCCCTTTGGTAGTAGCCCAGGGATGCGTCCAGCCGGCCTTGTTTCAACGCGATGCCCCCCAGGTTACTTTTGACCAACACCTGGCTGTAAATATTGCCGATCTGGGTGAACATATCCAGCGCCTGCCGGTAGTGATGGGCAGAGTTCGACAACTGGCCGAGGGCAAAATAGCCGTTGGCAATCAGGTTATGGGCGTTGGCCTGGCCGTAGACATTGCCCAGCTTTTCGTACAGGCGTAGGGATTGGTTCCCCAGTTCGATGGCGGCATCGCCCTGGACGCGCAGGCCGATGATCCCCATCAGGCTGTACGTGCGGGCTTCGATCGTTTCATCCTGCAGCAGCCGGGCTACTTCCAGGCTGCGCCGGCACAAAGCTTCGGCGCGATCGTAGCTGCCCTGCCGCACGTGGATCAATCCGGCGATCAACGATAGCTCGGCTTCCTCGGCCGAAAGGTGGCCCTCCAGCGCAGTAAACCCTCTTTCCAGCCATTCAAGCGCCCGGGGAAATTCGCCGCGCGTCTCCAGCGAGCGACCGAACCACCGATAGCAGCGGGCTTCCGCCTCCCAATCTTGCGTCAGTTGGGCCAGTTGTAGGGCCTGGTTCAAGTGCTCTTCGGCGGCGTTGTACTGGCCGGCCGATATGAGCAGGTCACCCAGGGCCAGGTGGATCTGTTTGCGGCTGTCACGGGTGCTGGCTTCTGGGAGCTGCTGAGCGCTGTGCAGCGCTTTTTGATAGAAGTCGATGCTCTGCTGGTTCGCGTGGAGCTGCTTTGCCTGCCTGCCCGCCGCCAGGTTGTATTCCAGGGCCAGGGGCCAGACCTCGCCCAGGTAGGCGTGTTGGGCGATCTGGGTGGTCGCCTCCGGCTCGTCTGCGGCCAGCGCCTGGGCCACCGCCCGGTGTATCTGCCGGCGTTGTTGGAAGAGCAGGGTGTCGTAAATTACCTCCTGGGTGGTAGGGTGCGTGAAGGTATAAACTTCCTGGAGCGGCTCTTCTGTGTGAAATATCCCCTCAGTTTCCAGGTATTCCGCCTCAGATTTGATCGCCTCCACGGGCTTTTGCTCGGGATGCACCTTGGCCAGCATCACAAGCCGGATCATCTGGCCGATCACGCTGCTCACCTTGAGGGTGAGGCGGTGCGCTTCCGGCAGGTGATCCAGGCGAGAGAGGATCAGTTCGTGGATCGAGTCGGGGACACCCAGAGAAGTGGTGGCTAACGCCTGGTCCGTCTTCAACCGCCATTCGCCGCTCTCCTGCACGATCAGGCTCTCGCGCTGCAGCACCCTCAGTAATTCGGGAGACACATCCCACAGGCCGTCCTCCCGCCGCATAAGTTTGCTGTCCTTGCGCAGCGAATCGAGCAGCTCTGCGGTGAAGAACGGGTTCCCACGGCCCACGAGGGTCACCAGTTCGGCCAGCAGGGGACTGGGCGGGGCCGCCAGGCGCTGGCGGATGAGGGTCAGGATTTCCTCCCCGGACATTTCGGCCAGGTTCAGAGTGGTGCTGTTGGGCAGTCTATCCAGCTCGGGTAGCAGCGCCTGGCTGCCGAGGCCGGCGCTGCGGTGCACGACCAGCAGCAGCACCGGGGCGGCCCTCACCGCCTGCTGGGCCAGCGCCAGCAGCAGGGCGAGCGAGGCTTCGTCCATCCACTCCCCGTCTTCGATGATTAACATCAACGGATCCTGCCGGGCCCAGGTTTGAATCATCTCGTTCAGCAGAGAGAACAGCGATTTCTGGCGCATGTCGCTGTCCATCGCCTGGGTGGTGGGGTTATCGGGGATGGGCAGGGCGAGCAAGTCCCCCAGCAAGGGCAGTCGCAGAGCCCAATCCTGGTGCTCTTGGGCGATGAATCCGGCCAGGTGGTCCGCCCGTTCCTCCTCGCTCACTTCCTCTAGTTGGAGTAAATTCGAGAAGATTCGGCGCCAGGGGCTGTAAGGGGTGTTGTGGGTGATGCTGTGGCAGGCGCCCACCACCACGCGCACCCCTCGGTGGCGGGCAAAGCGGGTGAAATAAGCGGTCAGGTGGCTCTTCCCCATCCCGGGCTCGCCAGAGAGGCGGATCACCCCGCCCTTTCCATCCAGCAGTTCCTCCAGGCAAGCATTCAGGCGAGCACTGATCTCCTGGCGGCCTACAGGGGGAGTGGGAAAAAGCGAATCCAGCCACAGGCCGTCCTGGCGCTTTTTTGCCCGCACCAGGCGGAACATATTCACCGGCTCGCTCTTGCCTTTGACCCGCACAGAGGGCACCTGCTCCCAGACGAACTGCCCGCTGCTCGCCCGGACATAGGCCTCTTCACTGGCCAGAATCTGCCCCGGCTGGGCAACCTGCATCAACCGGGCGGCCAGGTTGACGGGGTCGCCCAGCACGCCATAAGTGCGGCGCAGCACAGCCCCATACGCCCCGGCCCGCACACGCCCGTAACTGATGCCAATTTGCAGCGGGTCCAGAAAACCCAGTTCGCCGGGCAAGGCCTGGAGGGCGAGCGCGGCCATCGCCGCCCGGTCCACGTCGTCTTCGTGGGCGATCGGCGCCCCGAATACCGCGTACAGATAGCTGCCCTTATCCCCCAGGGTCAATTGGATCAGGCTGCCGTCTGTGCGCGCCAGGATCTCCTCTACATGGCAGACGAAATGGTTCAACCGCCCGGCGGCGTCCTCCTCCCGGTCGTAGTCGATCCCACTAAAGCGCACGAACAGGGCCACGGCGGGACGGATCTCCGCCAGGAATTCCGCCCCGCTGCTGCGCAGCCGTTCGTACACAGCCGGCAAGAGCCAGCCGCGGATGATGTTCTCAGAGATGGCGTCTTCGGGCAGAGTTGGCCAGGGGGCTTCCTGCGGCCAGTCGTTCAACCCCAGGGCCAGGGCGTATTCCCCCCCGAGGCGCCACTCGCCGGTCTGCACCCGCTCCCCCAGGCTGCGGACGGTAGCTGCATCCAGGATCACCTCGCCTTTCTCCGCCAGGTGCTCGGCGTCCGCCAGGCGCTCGAGGGTCTCCCCGGCGATCACATCCACCAGGGTATAGCCCGGCTCACCGACGACAAAGCGGCGCACCTCCCCGGTGACCACTGCAGCCTTCATCGCCAGCGAAACCCGCATCCCGCCCTCCACCGGCAGGTCGGCAAACTGTGCCATCGCCTGCTGCATGTTGAGGGCAGAGGCCACGGCGCGCTCGCCGCGGTCGCCACCGAACCAGCAGGTGATCGCATCTCCGCTAAAGCCGATCACGCTTCCGCCGTAGCGGTGCAGCTCGGAGATCAGCGCTTCGTAGACCCGGTTCAAATACACCGTGAGCTGCTCGGCGCCTCGTCGTGGGCCCAGCCGGCGCGCCAGCATCTCGGTCAGCAGGGTGAAGCCCGAGATGTCGGCAAACAGGGCCGCGCCCTGCGCCCGCTCCGGCAGTTCTTTTCCCGCGGCAATCGCCACGCGCCGGTCTATGGGGATGTATACGGTGAGCGATCTTGCCAATACAATCGCTCCTTAATGGATCTGAATACTGCCACCAGCAATGGGGACCAATGACTGGTTGTCGTACACCACGTGCTCGACGCCGGCCTCTACCCACCAGATCCGTATCCGGATCGTGTCTGGGTTGCCGTCTGTGGCCCAAACCATCAGTTCATATGGGTCGCCGCTCGGCGCCAGGCTCCCGTTGACTGTCCCCTGGCTTCTGAATTGCGCGGTGGTCTTCCCCGGGTCGATCACCAACCAGCTTAAGCTCTGGGCCTTGAACTGGAAATTCGTGTTCTGCAGATTAAAGTCCATATTCCCTCGAGGGACATTC
The DNA here is from genome assembly GCA_964391195.1 of uncultured Anaerolineaceae bacterium. Lineage (GTDB taxonomy): Bacteria > Chloroflexota > Anaerolineae > Anaerolineales > UBA4823 > JAAYXE01. Next base: position 25,679 of record CAYMLG010000035.1, read on the forward strand.
GCATTGCCCTGATAGCGCACGTTGAATCCATAGTTGCCCTTGCCCGCGGTTTGCTCGCACTGAGGGTTGAACTGGCACCAGCCGGCCTGCGAGTTGATGAAACCGCCGCCGGTGATGAAGCCAGCCTGAGGGTCGAATACGATCAGATCCGGGAAGGTGGATTGATCGCTGCCGCCTTGTTCGTCTCGCACGTTGAGCTGGATGGTATACACACCGGCTGCGGTGTAGCGATGGGTGGCGCTGGCGACTCCCGAGCCGCCGGGCAGGCTCACCGTCTCGGTAATGCCATCCCCCCAATCCCAAATCGCCACCAGCGGGCCGGTGGAATTCACATCCGTGTAGGGGGCGGAGGCGGTGATCTCTGTGTTCACCCGCACCGGATCGACAGGCGCGGCGATGGGCCCGAGTTCGGGAGGCGCGCTTTCATCGCAAACATCGCCCACGCCGTCCCCATCCGAGTCCCTCTGGTCTGGGTTGGGGACCAGTGGGCAGTTGTCCGCTCCGTCCTCGACGCCATCCTGGTCGAAATCGGCCCACTTGGCCGGGTCGAAGGGGAAACCGTCGTAAATATCCGGCACGCCATCGTTATCGTCGTCCGGGTCGCAGGCATCGCCCATCCCATCCTGGTCGGAGTCCTGCTGGTCGGGGTTCGGAGTGGAAGGGCAGTTATCGACTGGGTCGAGCCTCCCATCGTTATCGTTATCGTCATCGGCATTGTTGCCGATCCCATCCCCATCGGCATCGTACCATTCATTGGGGTCGGCCGGGAAGTGGTCCAAATCGTCCAGGATGCCATCGTTATCATCGTCCGGGTCGCAGGCGTCGCCCAACCCGTCCTGGTCGTTGTCCTGCTGGCCAGGGTTCGGGATCTGGTAACAGTTGTCGTCTGTGTCCGGTACGCCGTCCCCATCGGCGTCATTCGCGGCGGAGAACAGGCGGAAGGGCAGCCCGTGATCGAGCGCCATGGCCACGTTCCCTGCGCCATCCACCGCCTGAACGAAGTACTCCAGCGTCCCGGAGACTGTGGGGATGCTGCCGGTGGCCAGGCCGCTGCCGGGGTCATGGGTCAGATCGAGGGCGGTCCAACTGTTCACCCCCACCTGGCGGTACAAGACCACCACGCGATGGATGCCGCTGGCCTCATCGACCACCCGGACGGTGAAGTCGATGGCCGCCGCGGGTTCCGCCGACACAGCCGAGATACTGGGGGCGATGAAATCGGTGTTGTTGATGGGCGCAGTGTACACCACAAGGTCCAGGTCCTGGTACAGGCGGAGGAGGCCCAGGGTTGGAAGGCCGGTCGTGGTCGCCTGGAACTGGGCCGGCGCCACCACCAGCCGCTGCTGCATGCTGCCGTCCACGGCCAGGAAGCGGTTAATGCTGGCGACGGTGGTGGGGTACAGCCACTGGAAGGGGAACATCCCTTCGCCGGGCAGATCCACTTCCTGGGTGATAATGTTGGTGATCACCGGGTCGAAGTTGTTCAGGTCGGTGAAGGAGCCGCCGGTCATCAGTACGCCGTGCGCCACTTCGGTGGCCGAGTGGAAACTGCGCTGGGTCAGCGGGAGCACCGGCCGGCCGCCGGTGGCCATCAGGCCGTCTTCACCCTGGATGGTGTAATACGAGCCGCTGCGCTCGCCATCTTCCACCGCGTGCAAGGTGTAATCGAAGCTGAACTGCTGCTGCCAGGCGTTCACCCCTTCGGGACCGCCCACCGGCACAGGCGGGTCGCTGCTGAAAACGCTCTCCCCGCCCGGCGGGGTGTCCGTTTGCGACGGCATATTCACTTTAAGCATCGGCAGGCCGTACAGGGCCGCCTCGCCCAGCACTTTTTCATCGTAGAAGGTCAGCCCGCCGGCCCCCAGGCTATTGAGATAACGCTGCTTGGCCCGCATCAGGGATTGCCCCACAGTCGGCAGGCTGCTGGCCTGGCCAGGCGCCGGGTTGAAGGCCAGCTCCTCGGTGAAGTTCAGCATCAGCCGCTCGGAGTAGGCCAGCAGGTCTCCATCGCCGTAGCCGAAGCCGGTGTTGCCGACGAACGTAGCTCCCTGGCGGGCGAAGACCTGGGCGTAATCCTCGCCGGTGAAGCTGAAGTTGGTTTGGCCGTCGAAGGTATTCAGCCCGGCGTGACAGCCGACGGAGTAGATTAGCCTGCTCGCGTTCGCCGTCTGGTCGAATTCCCCGGCGAGCACGTCGTTCGGATCGTTGGGGAAGAAGCGGAAGTGATCGAAGTGCGAGTTGAGCGAGACCAGGTCGTAATCCTGCCCGCCGAAGTACAGATTCCGGAAATCGTCAGCCGTCCAGCTATCGTTGATCAGAGCGTCCACCTGGCCGACACCTTGGTCGTTCAACGTTTCCACAATCTGGTTGGCCTGATCGATGAGGAAGTCATAACCGGTGACCAGGGCGGATTGTGGGGAGAGCACCGGTTCGTTCAGGAAGGTGTCGATAGTGGTCACGATTTCAGCCGGGCTCTCGACCAGGCGGCCGAGGGCGTACTGAGGCAGGTACAGCTCGCGGCCGTCCACCCCGAAGGGCAGGCTGGCGGCATAGTAATCGTCGCTCAGGAAATAGCGGAACTCGGCTGCCGCTCGCAGGGCAGGCGTGTCGAAAAAGCGATAAAGGCGTTCGTTGGCCACCAGGGTGAAATCTTGGATCCGCCGGTAGGGGATCACCTCATCCCCGCCGACCAGCACCAGGTTCTTAACGTCTGGATAGGCAGGGAGCTGGCTGTAGAGCAGCGATTTGATCGTGCGGGCGACATAGTTAGCCGCCTGGGGGTTCCCCGGGTCGGCATCCCACACCGAATAGGCCGAGTTTACCTCCGGGAAGCTGCTCAAATCCAGGATCAGGCCATTGACGTTCGGGTCGGCGGCCAGGGTATTCAGCCGCTCCGCCAGCCCGGCGGAGGAGGGCGAGTCGTCCCCGGTATAGAGCTGCTCCATGCGAGCCGGATGGAAGAGGATCAGGGTCTCCACGCCTTCCTGTACCGGCGGGGTGGGGAATGAGGCGACCGGTGCGGCCTGCACCGGCGGTGGGTTCACCGGCGGGATGATGCTGGCCTTCAGGCTGAAAGTCTGCCCGACGGCGCTTGCATCGTGGGGAGCGACCACCAGGAACCAGGGCCCGGCCAGTTCGTGGACATTGCGCTCGATATGCTCATCTGTCCGCGGCAGCCGGTGGGCCGAGATCCCCGCCAGCGTCTCGATTTCCCCCAACTGGCCGATATTGTTGAGCAGGGTGATGTTGCTCAATTGGGCGATGTCGCTCAGTTGAGCCAGGCTCAGCAGATCGGCGATGTCGCTGAGCTGGGCGATGTCGCTCAGTTGGGCGATATCGCTGAGTTGAGCGATGTCGCTGAGCTGGGCAATATCGAACAGTTGGGCGATGTCGCTGAGTTGTGCGATGTCACTGAGCTGGGCGATATTGCTCAGTTGGGCGATGTCGTACAGTTGGGCGATATCGCTCAGTTGGGCAATATCGCTTAATTGAGCGATGTCGCTGAGCTGTGCAATGTCGCTGAGTTGGGCGATATCGACCAGGCGGCCGATATCTCGCAGTTGCCCGGTCTCTTCGGAGATGCGCGGGGCGAAGAGGAAGAGATCGTAATCGCCGTCGCTGACCATCGTGGCGCTGATCACTGAGCCGGGTTCTGGCACGTTCAGCCGGTACCAGTTGGCGTCATCGCTGGAGACCGCGGTCCCCTCAACGGCCACGTCTGGTGTCAGGAGCCGGCTGGTATCGCGCCGGTCGTTCCCCAACTCGTAGGCCCCAATGTCACAGCCCGCCCCCTGTGGGCGAGGCTCTCCCCGCTGGTCGGCCGGGGCGCAGGTGGGGGTATTTCCACCGTCCACCGCCGGGCTGCCGGGCTGCAGGGCATGGGTTGGGGTGGGGCCGCCGTTATTCTGCAGCGCCCCCAGCATCGGGTCCTGATCCTGCTGGTCGCCGGTGTTGGTGAAACTGCAGCTCCCATCGCTGGAGAGGTTGTGCCCCTTCGAGTTGGTCGGGGAGAGCCCCACACAGTTCAACCCGGTGGGGCTGTGGGCCACGATGCTGTTCTCCACCGTCAGAGTCCCGTTGAACAGCATAATTCCCCCCCCGGCCGCGGCGCTGTTCTCGGCAAAAGTGGCGTTTTTGATCGTCACCGCCGGGGTTCCGCCTAGGGCGGTGGTCACCAGGCCCCCGCCGAACCCGGCAGCCGTGTTGCCGGAGACCGTCACGTTGGTCAGGCTCATGCTCCCATCGCTGGCGAACAGGCCGGCCCCATCCAGGTCGAAGGTGGAGTTGTGGGTGATGGCGCTGTCTTGCAATATTGTGCTGCCGGTGGAGAAGATTCCCCCGCCGCTGGAGGCAATATTGCTATCGATGACCCCATCCACCAGGGTAAACTCCCCCATGTCGACGAAGACCCCGCCGCCGTGATTGGTGAAACCGTTACGCACGGTCACCTGGCGCAGGGTCAGCGCACCGCCGGGCAAGACGTGGAACACCCGGTCGATCTGCCCGCCATCGATCACCGTTTCGGCCGCAGTTTGCCCCAGGCCGGTGATCGACAGGTTTGGAGCGTGGATATCCAGATCGCCGGTCTGGTTGTCTTCATCCCCCGTACCGGATAGGGTGAGGCTATAGACGCCCGGCGGCAGAAGGATGGTGTATTCGTTCCCCGGATCGCTGTTGGCAGCCTTGATCGCCCCTCGCAGGCTGCAGTCCCCTGGAACGCTGTCGCTGCAGTCCCTCGCCGCCAGGTGATCGTCAAAGCGATCGACGGTGAGCGTATATGCCGCAGCCTGCGCCGGGCCTGTCCAGAAGGCGGGGGCGAGGATCGATAAGATCAGCATGAAACGCAAAAACCAGCCTCTGTATCGTTTGGGAGTGGACATCCTGGCTTCTCCTTACATCCACACCGGCCGGGTACTGCACGACTTCCGCGGCTCCAGCCGGCCAATATTCCTTAATCATCCGGTATTCGCTGCGCCAATGGATGCATCCACCGGCTCTCACCCCCCGAACCAGAAGATCGGGTCGTACACCCTTCACTCTTCCACAACCCGGTTCGAACGGGATTGGATTCCTCTGGCGACGGTTTCAGCCGTCACCGGTGTATCCCCCTCAGGCGGGCGTGCGCCGGATGGCGACGAGGGTAATGTCATCGAACTGTTCTACCCCTGACATATGATCCTCGACCGCCTGATAGATGCCGTCACAAATCTGCTGGGCGCTCTGGCCGTTCAGCGCCTCCAACACCTGGCCCAGGCGGCCGGTGCCGAAGACTTGACCGTCGTGACTGCGCTCATCCGTCACGCCATCCGTGTACAGCAGCAGTACGCCGCCAGGTGGGATACGGGTGCGGTTGGTATCCACCTGGCTGGGTGCCATCAATCCCAGAGGCATCCCAGATTTCATTTCCAGCAGGGTGGCCCCGCCCTCCGGGGTGCAAAGGAATGGCAGTTCATGGCCGGCGCGGGCATACCAAAAATCACCGGTCTGCAGATCGAGGATCCCGTACAGCACGGTGGCGAACATCATGCTGTCGTTCATGCTGACCAGGTGCTGGTTCACCGCCCGCAGAGTCTCCTCGGGAGAAAAGCCGCGCAGCGCTTCAGCCCGCAGGAATGCGTTGGTGCGGGCCATAAAAATCGCCGCCGGGACGCCTTTGTCGGTCACATCGCCGATCACCACCCCCAACTGCCGTTGGTCGATGTGGAAGAAATCGTAAAAATCACCGCCCACCGCCCGGGCGGGGACGATGCACGCCCCCAGGCTGAAACCTTTGAGCCGGGGCAGCTTGCTCGGCAGGATGCTCATCTGGATCTCGCAAGCCAGCTCCAGCTCGTGCTCCAGTTTTTCTTTTTCGATGAGCTGTGCCTGGGCGGCTTTCAACTCCTCATAGGCCTGCGAAAGCTGGCGGTTCTTCTCCTGGAACTCGCCCATCACCCGGTTATGCGTGTTCGTCAGCCGGTCGCTCAACACACGGACCATCTCGTATGCCAGGCCCGGGTTGCGGTCCAGCAGCATATCGAAATCGCCCCGGGTGAGCAGTTTCAGGCGGACCGAACCCAAAGCCCGAGCGCTGGCCGTCCGCAGCCCATCCGGGTTGAACAGGCTCATCTCGCCCACAAATTCGCCCGCCTGGCGCACCGCCAACACCCGCTCGTCCGGGGTGCCCATCGCTTTGACGATTTCCAGGCGGCCGGCGATGATCACGTAAAAATAATGCCCGCGTTCCCCTTCCGAGAACAGGACCTTACCATGCGGGTATTCCCGGTTTTCCAGCTTCTCCGCCAGATACTCCAGTTCGGTCTCCGGCAGCGAGGAGAACAGGGGGACCTGCGCCAGAATTTTTACCTCAGACCGCACCCGGTCTGCAGCTTCCTCATCCACCCGATCTTGATCCCTCTTCACTAAATGCTCCATCTGCCAACCCCCTACGCTCACCTTGCTCCGGGGTCTATCCGTAGCCTACGCGCTGCCGATCGCCGATTGCACATCCGGGAAATAGCGGATGATGTTGTCAAACCCGGTGATTTCGAGGATTTTCTCCACCCCCGGGTTGGGAGCTGCCAGGCGCAGGTCGCCCCCCTTCTCACGGCTTTTCTTCAACGTAACCAGGATCATGCGCAAGCCGGCGCTGCTCATATAGCTGACCTGCCCCAAATCGACGATCAGATTGACATCCCCGGCCTCGACCAGCGATTGCAGATACTCCGTCGCTTCTGGCGTCGTGAGGGCATCGAGATCGCCCCGGATGGACACGACAGCTTTGCCCTCGATATGGTTGACTTCAATCTGCATGTTCATTCCTCCCGGGAGCTGAAAGGGCCGGCGGCGTTATCTGCTTCAGCAGGAACAGGCAGTTGCACCCGCCGCTCGAATCATAGTCCACCAGATCCATGGTCTCGTAAATGAAGAACAGGCCAAACCCTCCCACCTGCCTGTCCTCCAGTTTGGCGTTCAGGTCTGGCTTTGGCGGTTCAGCGGGTTCGAAGGGGTGGCCGAAATCGGTGATGGTGATTAACACCTGGTTGGCTTCATACTTTATGCTGAGGACGATCGAACCGGGGTCGATTCCTGCGTAACCGTAGGAGATGATGTTCGTACAGGCCTCATCGACCGCCAGCTTCAAGTCATAGCGGGCTGCATCATCGATCTCCTCGTGCCGGTCGCAGAATGAATCGATGAACTGGCGAAATACAGGCAAAGACTGCAGTTCGGCAGCTCGGGTGACTTGATAATGTTCTTTTGGATGAGTATCCACGTTCGCCAACTTCCCCTCCCCTCGGTTGGTGACATTTACCGCTAATAAATGGCGCCTGGAAAAGTTTCCACCCCTGCGTGATGCCCCACCTGTTTGATCATGCGCAGATTGTTCCACTCCATCCCACACCGCTCCAGGATTCCGTCGTGGATGGCCCAGGCCCGGCCGCGCACGGTCTGCCAATGCTCCGGATGGCGGAATGCGCTGCTGTCATCCAGGGCCCGGTGCAGCTCGCCTCCCGGCTGGAACTCCCGGTGGATCGTATCCATCATACTGTGCCCTCGCACGTAGGCGAAACCCCGCCGCTCGAATACCCAGGCGGCGGCGTAGTTGAGCGGCTCCAAAGCGTAGGAACGGTGGCCGAGTGTCGCCAGAAAGCTGTCCAGTTGGGCGATGATCTGTCGGGATGAACGCAGCCCTTTTCGCACCTGTCCGGGAGCGTAACCGGCCCGCATCGCCGCTTCCTCAGCCGCCAGGTTGCGCCGCACGGTGCCGAACAGCGTCGGTTTCCCGGCCTCGTCCCGGTCGATATCGAAGCGGGGGCTGGCCGGATCGTTGATCACCAGCCAGTGCAGATCGATGCCGTCGAACGAGTTGTCGGCGATCTCCAGGATGATACAGGCTTCTTCGCGATGAAAGGGGTCGCGCACCGATACGCGCACCTCGCCCGTCTCCTCCGGCGCTTCAAGGTGGATACATTCATCTCCACCCGGCCCTTTCCAGGTGATGGGATCGATGCGCAGCTCGGCCAGCAAAGTGGCGGGGAGCAGCAGGCGGTAGATGCGCTTGTGGGCATTCTCCGGCAGTTCATTAATTCGCCGCAGAGAGATGGGGCGGGTGGCATCCCTGGCCAACTCATCCCGAGACAGCTTCCCAGGCAGAGGAACCTCAGCTTGGCCCGGTCTTTTCAGGCGCAAGTAACGAAACACTCATCCTCCCCTTTCAAGGACCGGCGCCCCCACCCCAATGGCGCCCCGTTTACGCTTTGTGATCCCTTCGGCAACCAACGAGGATCCGTGGTATCCCGCCTCGTCACCTACCGGTCAAAACGATGAAACGGCAAGCTCCAGGTCGTTATGGATTTCCAGGTACATATCCATCCCGCTCATCTTGAGGACCGACATCACCTCGGGGGAAGCGTGAACGAGTTTGAGGTGGCGGGCTTTGTACGAATCATTGCGTATCCCCTGGCTGACCACCGCATCACTTTCGACCGTGTCCCCCTCCCGGATCTCTTTATAGACCTTGTGCAGGGCCCGTAAGCCGGCGCTGCTGAGATATTCAACATCTTTCAGGTCGATCAGCAAATCCCGGGTTCCGGATTGGATAGCCTGCTCTGCTTGGGCGACGAACTGGTCTGATGTGCTGGCGTCGATGCTCCCCTTCACTCGGAATACGGTGACCGGCACACGACCCTGAATTGTACTCACGTTGATGTTGAAATCCCGAGGCATGTTGACCCTCCTCAATTGCAGAATATTATCTAATTGCCCACACCTATCTAGACTAATTTGGTGCTAATTATATCATTTTTTGGTCAGGTTCTGAAAATTGTCCCAACATCGGACAACTACAGCTTGCTTAACCGGCTGTTTTCCAGTATCCTAAGTCAATAAGATAAATCAGGTGCACTAAAGCTGGTTTACACATGAACGCATGGGAGGTCATGATGGATTGGAAAAGCAGCCTGACGGTCATCCCGGAAGAACTGCAGGGCCGTGTGCCCATCACCGTACTCCACCTTCAGGGGCGGATCAATATGGGGAATGCCGATGTGCTCGAACAGGCCGCCTCCCTGGCCTACGAACAGGGGAGCCGGTATTTTATCCTCGACTTGAAAGAGGTGCCCTCGCTGACCAGCGCCGGTCTGCGGGCCATTCAGAAAATATACGCGATGACCCATCAAGGCAGCCCTCCGGCCTCGCACACAGGCTACCTCAAGTTGGCCAACGCCTCTCCCGAAATCAGCCAGACCTTAAAGCTGGCAGGTTTCGACACCTTCATCGGCCTCCACGACTCGGTCGACTCCGCTGCGGCCGGTTTTACAGAGATTGGTACCCGTTGAAATTCGCTCGTTTTGTACTGGTATTAGGGAAATCCCTACCCCGTGTAAGTGATTTCCCCTCTGGCAGAGCCGGGAGTAACCCCGTATACTAATAGACACAGTCGAATCCACTCTGGGAAGACATTATCCCAGTGCTGGGAGAAGATTTGGTGTTTGAGAGAGAGCCGCACGCTGTGCTGAACTCAAACACTTTTCGTTTGCTCCTCTGGGGGTAATAAACTGAGATTGAAAGGACGCGCACAGTTTTGACCAACAACACAGGGTTTAACAAACATTTTAGCCTGCACAACAGCACGAACGGTTCATCGCCAAAAGGTCAACCGGTGGGGGTATTCCCGCGATCTCAAGACCTCCTGCCAGCCAGGTGGATGGAGACCTTCTGCTCACCCAAACCCGATCTACAGCACTACCGCAAAGCCAGGCTCCAGGCTGGACAGGAACCGCCGGATCTGGCTGCCATCCCTCACCCCCGGTTAGGGATCATGGGCATCATCGATGACGGCATCAACTGGAACCTGTTGGAAGTGATCGCCACCTACCGCCCGAATTACCAGATCACGGTGATTGGGCCGCTCACCGGTTATTCGGATCGGCGCCTGCCCCGGCATGAGCGCATCCATTACCTGGGCCTGAAATCTTACGATGAGCTGCCCGCCTATCTGGCCGGGTGGGATGTGGCCCTGATCCCCTTCCTTCCGGGTAAAACCGCCAGAAATAACCTATGGGCGCGGGTCAACGAGTACCTGGCGGCCGGAAAACTGGTAGTATCCACCCCTGTGCCGGAAGTGATCCTGCCTTTCGGCAGCCAGGGCCTGGTCTTTGTGGCCGGCACCGAAAAACGCTTCATCCAGGCGGTGGACACCGCCCTCGAGTTCAACCACAAGAAGGAGGCCTGGCTGCACCGCGTGGAGGAGTACCTGTCGCTGCTCTAAAGCAGAAGCAGCTCTAAAAGCGAAGCCAGCCAGCGCCAGAGGAATTTACCCGGTCCGGATGGCATCCATCCGGACCGGAAGATTCTCCGTATATATCCTTACAATGGCTCATCTCAAAATTGCCCATAGAAGCCATTACAGACCTCATTTTATGTATTACAATTGGCTTCACCGGCCAGACGCCGGTTACAGGCTTCACATCCCTGGCAAATGGGGATTCGCGTTCGGGGGATAGGCACGCTAATGCCAGACCAGGTATCGGGGGATAAAGAAGGAGCCAAAAAACCACCTATGCCGCGTGTGGATCAACGCAGCCTGATCGCCTTTGGGCTGCCTTTCATCCTCTATTTGCTCACGCTGGCGCCCACCATCTACAATCTTGACAGCGCCGAACTGACCACAGCCGCCCACACTGGCGGGTTAATGCGCTCGACCGGCTACCCGTTGTATCTCAGCCTGGGCTATCTCTGGTCGCGGCTGCCGGTGGGCGACGTCGGCTACCGGATGAACCTGCTCTCGGCTGTCTTCGCCGGGCTCACCCTGCTGCTGCTGGAGCGCATCTTGCGGCGGATGGCGGTCGGGGGTTGGGCGACCTTCGGGGCGTTGGGCCTGCTGGCCACTTCGACCTTCTTTTGGGGGCTCTCGCTGGTAGCAGAAGTGTACACCCTGCACACCGCGCTGATGGCCGGGCTGATCCTGGCCCTGCTGCGCTGGGATGAAGCGCCATCGCCCCGGCGCCTGGCTGTGGTTGGCCTGGTCACCGGGTTGGGTTTCGCCCATCACGCCGCCATCGTCTTGCTTCTGCCTGGAACGCTCTTCTATTTATTCTCATCCCCCTCCCGGCGGCTGCTCGGGCCGCGCATGCTCCTGGCTGGGGCTGCCGGCTGGCTGGCGGGGGCCAGCTTCTTGCTGTACCTGCCCCTGCGCTACCTGGCTCAGCCCTCCTTCAACTACGCCGGGGTGTATGATGCCAGCCTGATATTTCACCCCATCAACCTGGCCACCCTGGACGGCCTGTGGTGGCTGATCTCCGGTCGGGCCTTTACCGGGGTGATGCTGGCCTACCAGGGGTGGGAGCTGTGGGTCGAAGCCTGGCATTTCTTCACCCGGCTCGTGCAGGCTTTCCTGGCGGTTGGGGTCGGCCCGGCTTTGCTCGGCGCCGCGCTGCTGTTCCGGCGGGACTCGCGCCTGGCCGGGATGCTCGCCCTGATGTTCCTCTTCAACGCCGGCTTTTATATCAACTACCGGGTGCTCGACAAAGACACCATGTATCTGCCCACCTATGTGGTCTGGGCCATCTGGCTGGGCTTTGGTTACCAGGCGATTCTGGAAACCCTGAAGCAGATCGACTCGGCCTCCATGCGCCGGGTCGGGCTGGCCGCCGGGTTGGGCATCCTGGCCGGGTCCGTGCTGCTTGCCCTGGCCTGGAACTGGCCCATCGTCGATCTCTCCCACGACTGGTCCACCCGCCAGCGGGGCGAGGAGATCCTGGCCCGGGTCGAAAAGGGCGCTTTGGTCTTTGGCTGGTGGGACACGATCCCTGTGCTCAGTTATCTGCAGCTCGTCGAAGGGCGGCGTCCGGATATCGAGCCGGTCAACCGGTTCCTGATCGCCCCCGACGACCTGTGCCGTGCGGTGATCAGGGAGATCAAGCAAAGGCCGGTGTACATCGATACCGTGCCCGGTGATTTAACCGCCTTCGTCCGCCAGGTACCGGCGGGTCCGGTGGTACGGCTGGTCATTCCCCGAGCCAGGGCGTCTGCCACAGCGGTTAGCTTGCCGGCCGCCTGTGGAGCCAACGTAAGGGAGTGACCCCAGAAATGCAATCATCCTCCGCCGCCCTCTCTGCTGTCATCCTGAACCCCGGGCGCCAAGAGAACGGTTATCAAGGCGGGTACAAAACACCCGTCCTTCAGTAGGATCGAGGAGGTGAACTGTGAAAAATATCATACGTCTGCTGGCAGCTCTATTCGTGCTCCTGACCGGGATGGCCTTCCTGCCCTTCGTGGGGCTGCCCGTCCAGGGGTTCAACTGGGAGCGCTACGCCCAAGTGTACAACACGGCCGAGTTAGAAATCAACCACCCAAGCGGGAGTCCGGGCAGCTTCTTCACCGTGGAAGGGAAAGACTTCGCCCCCAACTCGACCGTGAACATCTACATCAACGAAATCTTCATGGGCATCGACCAGACGGATAGCGATGGTGAACTGACCTTCATCCTGGATACGACCGGCGCCGACCCCGGTATTTACAAAGTGCGCGTGGCCAGCACCCGCGTCGGGACCACCATGTTCCGCCTGGACCCCGATGAACCGCAGTGGCCCCAGGAAGATTCGGGCAAAGTGATCACCATCCCGGCAGGTATTGGGCTGGAGCAGTTCCTCCTGCCGATCATTCTGAAATAAGGAGCGCCTCTCCCACGGGAAATCAGGCGCAAGGCGCTTTGCCGGCTTTTACAGCCGCCCTTCACCGCCAACGATCACCGGTGGGCAGCCAGTACCTTGCGCCTGACCCCGCAGCCCCTACCCGGGCAAATCTCCTGGCGCACAGCGCCTGGCTTGCCGGCAAAGGGGCCACCAGGTTCATCTGCCGGTGCAGGTGTAGCATCTTGCGCCTGGCCTCGCAGCCGAAATCAATAAAGACACCTCGCGTTGCAGGGGAGATTGGCATGAGGGCAAACTTGATCAGGATCGCCGAAGCCGTCAGGGTCCGGCGCTGGCTGTGGATGCCGGCCCTGGCCTTCCTCATCACCCGCCTGGGGATTTTTGCCGTCGCCTACTTCTCCACCCCGATCATCGCCGATTCCAACGTCCCGCCCTACCACCTGCGGCCGGACAACACCTTGCTCGACGTGTTCGCCAGCCGCTGGGATACTGGGTTCTACCTGAGCATCGCCGGCGAAGGTTACCGCTACACCGGGGTGCGCTTTCCCTCGGTGGCTTTCTTCCCCTTACTGCCCCTGTTGATGCGGGCCCTGCAACCGGTCACCGGGACCACCCTCACCGCCGGAGTCCTGCTCGCCAACCTGGCCTTGCTGGCCGGGGTCGTGCTGCTCTACCGCCTGGCGGCGCTGTCCTTCTCCGAGGAAACCGCCGGGCGCGCCGTCTGGTATCTGCTGATCTTCCCGGCTTCGTTCTTTGGCTCGGCGATCTACACCGAATCGCTGTTTTTGCTGGCCGGCATTGCGGCCCTGTATCTCGCTCGCCAGAACCGCTGGTTGGCTGCCGGGCTGTTCGGCATCCTGGCCAGTCTCACCCGCCTGTTGGGGGTGCTGGTGGGGGTGATGCTGTTTGTGGAATGGGCCCAGCAGGTCGTACAGCGCAGGAAAGAGGCGCAGCCGGTGCATTGGTCCGGCCTGGCAGCCGCCGTTGTGGCCCCAGCCGGCCTCCTGGGATACATGCTCTACCTGCAGCGCACCTTCGGTGAGCCGCTGGCCTTCGTCCACGCCTCGGCCGCCTGGGAGCGCAGCCCGCGTTCCCCCCTAGCCACCATCTCCGGCCTGCTGGCGCCTCCGGAACAGGGCTGGGGCCCGGCCATCTCTGCCGGCGCTCTGCCCCTCGACAACTGGTTGGACCTGTCCTTCGTCCTGTTTTTCCTGGCCCTGGGCCTGGTGCTGCTCTTTCAGCGACGTTGGAGCGAGGCGGCCTTCGTCATCCTCGGAGCCGCGATCCCCCTCAGTTCGGGCCTGCTGATGAGCCAGCGCCGCTACATGTGGGTGCTTTTCCCGGCCTTCATCTTGCTCGCCCGCTGGGGCGCGAACCCCTGGGTCGATCGCCTGGTGTTCGTCTTCTCTCTGCTCGGCCTGGGCTTGTTTACGGCCATGTTCGCCAACTGGTATTGGGTGGGCTGAGGGCAAATCTTAAAATTAACAGAACAACCGATCTAAAAATCCGATTCCTTTGATAAAATATGTTCAGGAGCGCCGGCCGATCCGGCCGGCAGATGAGGATTGGGCCTGGTTTTGTCAGGGGAAGCCGCGTGGACGAGACGGATTATTACCGCATTCTGCAAGTCAGCACCTCCGCCACACAGGAAGAGATCAAATCTTCATACAAACGCCTGGCGCTCGCCTATCATCCAGACCGCTCGAATGACCCGCGGGCCAATGAGTTGATGATGCGCTTGAACGAGGCCTACGAGGTGCTGAGGGACGCCGAAAAAAGGGCGGAGTACGACGCCTTGCGCCTGTACCCGGCGGTGGTCGTCCCCGCTGTCCGCGAGGCCCCGGATGAGAGGACCCGCCCGATTCGCGTCCGCCCCGACCCGGCCGAAACATCCAGGCTGAAGAACTGGATGAAGGACAAGCTCTCGATTATTTTCCGCATCTTCCTGGCGATGAACCTGCTGTTTATCTGGTCGCTGGCAACCGGGCAGATCAACCTGGTGCTGATCCTGCTGCTTGTGATCCTGACCCTGTCGGTTGTGGTGCTGATGGTGTACAAGATCCGCAAGTATATCCAGGAGACGCAATCCAGTTCCGGCTGCCCGCCGGACTGTTAGCGCCTGCTTTATGCCGGTCCGGCAGGGGGCGAGGGCTCGCCCCCTGCTTTTTTATGCATGGAGTACACTCAAGGGGAAGTACATCGATACGATCCAGTTGGGCGCATCCACGACCTGGCTGATCTTCAGGTCGCCCGCCGTGCTGCATAAGATATAGGCCTGGCTGCGGTTCACCCCATAGTTGTCCACCAGCCAATCGATCATGTAGCGGGCGGCGTTTTTGGCGTTTTCCATCAGGTCGGGCCCGTGGGCGGTGGTGGCGTGGTACCCTTCAGCGTCACCGTAGCCCAGCGGTCCTTCCGCCCGGAACTGCAGCTCGCGGATGGGCATATCCTTGCACACCGTCAGGCGCAGGGTCACTTCCATCGGCGTTTCCACCCCGGTGCCACAGATCTCCCCATCGCCCTGCGCGCTGTGGCAGTCACCGCAGGCGAACAGCGCTCCTTCGGTTTGTACCGGGAGCCACACCGTCGAGCCGATGGTCAGGTCGCGGATGTCGAGATTGCCGCCGTGGTAGGAGGGGGCGATGGTCGTGCTGCGCCCCGGCTGAGCCGGAGCAACCCCCATCGTCCCACAGAAGGGGCGGAAGGGCAGGGCAATATCGTTTACCCCGAACAGGCAGCGGTCTCCGGCCAATTCCCAATGATGGATATAAGCGAAATCGAAATCCTCGGCCAGCAAGCCGAAACCCTTCAGATGGCCGCTCCAGGCCCAGCCCTTATGCTTGAAATCGAGCAGATCCACTTGCAGGGCATCCCCCGGGCGAGCATCCTTGACGAAGACCGATCCCACCAGGGCGTGAATGGGGTCGAAAGAAATATTCGCCATGTCCTCATGCGTCCAGTCCGGCGTCACCTGCCCGCAAGGCTCAGGGGTATCGAAAACAACTACATCGCCCGATTCGATCTCCAGGCGCGGTTCCACGCTGTTATCCCAAAAAGGTTGTGTGATTGTGCCGTCAAGATAATGTTCGGCCATCGCGATTTCCTCCTTCGATCATTACATGTATAAGCCTGTTCTCACTACGAGCGCTAATCCCAAGTCAAGCAGTGAACGCCGGTCCTGCGTCTACCATTGAACGCTAATAATGCTGCTGGCGATGTCCGGTGTTCGCCCACAAACCCTGGAAGGCTGCGTCAACTCCCAAGCAGCGTCATTCCACCAGCGCATAATTGACTATGCGAATTTTTCCTTGCTGGAAGTGCCCCCTTCCTAGCCCCCAACCAATCTTAACACTAACTGCTCCGTAGGGTTGCCCAGCCCGCTTGCATTCAGCGCCATCCCCCCAAGGATCAGGCCAACGATCACCGCAATCGCCACATAGTCCGCCGGCTGGAAGGCCAGTTGGCGGCGGTACGTGCGCCGGGAGATATCGTAGTCGAAACCCCGCGCCAGGATCGATACGGAGATGTCCTGCGACCGCTCGATCGTGGCCAGGAAGATGGGCATCAGCAGCGCCGCCATCACCCGCACCCGGCGCCCCAAGTTCCGCGGCTGCACGTCGTAACCGCGCGCTTTCTGCGCATCGGTGATCTTCTGTGTCTGCTGGGTCAGGATCCCAACCGTGGCAAAGCCCAGGCTGAGCGCCACTCCCATCTCCGGAGGCAGGCCGTGGCTCGCCAGGCGGTGCAGCCCCCAGCCCAGGGCCAGCGCTGCTACCCCGACCAGCGCCAACCGCAAGATAGGCTCCGGTCGCAGCGAAGCGATCAGATCCGGGAAGGAGAGCTGCGCCGCAACGAACAGAATGACTGCCAACAGCAGCACCAACCCGACCTGCCGCCCCGTAGGCTGTGTCTGCTCCCGCCGGGTCAGGGCCAGGACCAGGTTCACCGGCGGCGTGGTGTAAAGCATCAAGTGCACCGACAACACCACGATGAAAAAGCGGAAGAACACCGCCGCGCCGCGCACCAGCCCCTCCACCGTCACCGGCACCAGATCATAGTACGGGATCAGATAGAACAGGAAACTCGCCCCCTCCGGGGTGAAGAACAGAATCTGGAACAGGGAGAAGGTGAGGAAAATGACCACCAGCACGCGCAGGTTACGGTTGAGCAGCCCAGGATCGACCGCCTGCCGCCCCAGGGCGTACAGGCTGAAAAACAGGAGGGCGATGATCACAGGATCGAGGATCACCACCGCCACGATCGTCAGGCCGGCAAAACCCAGCAGCTTGGTGCGCGGGTCCAGCCGGTGCAGGTAGGAGTCGCCTTTCTGGTATTCAACCGCGGCCATTGGCAGCCTCCACCATCTGGCGCAGGGGGTCGATCAGGTCCTCAAAGCCGGTCGCCCAGGGCGGCGCGCCGTAGGCGCTGAGCTGGCGGGCCAGCCGGGTCGTCTCGGGCAGGTCGAGCGAGTTGGCGACCATCAGGTCGCGATCGGCCAGCAAGGGCTGGAAGGGGCCATCATAGGCGACCTTCCCCTGCCGCATGACGACCGCCCGCCCGGCATACCGGGCGGCAGCCTCGACATTATGGGTGATCAGCAGCACCGTCGTCCCCCGTTCGTTCAGGCGCTTGATCAACTGAAAGATCTCCTCCGCCATGCGCGGGTCTTGCCCGGTGGTCGGCTCGTCAATGATCAGGATGCGCGGCTTGAGAGTCAGCACGGAAGCCAGCGCCAGTCGCTGCTTCTGACCCTTGCCCAGGTCAAAGACCTCGGCATCAAGATAATCCTGCAGGTCAACGAATTCCAGCGCCTCCCGGATCAATACCTCGTGCTCGGCAGGATCAATGTTATGCGCCTTCAGCCCAAAGACCATCTCATCCCGGACGTTGAACGAAACAATCTGGTGGTTGGGGTTTTGAAAGCAGAAGCCCACCTGCTGCGCCAGCACGTGCGTGGGGGTGAAAGCCACATCGCTCCCCAGCACCACCACCTTCCCTCGGTCCGGCTGGAGCAGGCCGATGATGTGCCGCACCAGGGTGGTTTTTCCGGACCCGTTGCGGCCCAGGATCGCCACCAGCTCTCCGGCGTGAACGGTCAGGTTGACCCCTTGCAGGGCGTTCAAGCCCCGGCCGTAGGAGTAGTGCACGTCCTTGATCTCGATCACCGCCGGGCCGGGCGTTGGCGGGGGCGAGGGCGGGTCTGGTGGGGAGCCAGGTTTCAGCGCATAGCGGGAGATGAGCGCCTGGCAGAAATCGTCCGGGGTTAGGGGCAGCGGCTGGAGCCGCAGTTCTTCCGCCAGGCGCACCAGCGGCGGGCGGGTGAAGACCCGGGGGATATCCCCGGCAGCGAGCACTTCCATCACCGGCCCGTCGCGCACGATCTCGCCGCGATCGAGGATAACCACTCGCTCAACCAGGGGTAAGACCTCTTCCAGCGCGTGCTCCACCAGAAGCAGGGTTTTACCCCGCTGCCTGGCTACCTCGACGATCACCCGCAGCACCTTCATCCGGCCCACCGGGTCCAGGTTGGCCAGCGGCTCGTCCATCACGTAGATTTCGGGCTGCATGGCGTACACCGAGGCGATCACGCA
This sequence comes from uncultured Anaerolineaceae bacterium, assembly GCA_964391195.1. Lineage (GTDB taxonomy): Bacteria > Chloroflexota > Anaerolineae > Anaerolineales > UBA4823 > JAAYXE01. The sequence goes on from CAYMLG010000035.1 coordinate 43,905, forward strand.
GGCCTGCTGCTCTCCCCCAGACAGGCTGTGCGGGTCGCGGTCTTCATAGCCGGTCAGGCGGGTGGCCTGCAGGGCTTGCTCGAGGCGGCGGTTGATCTCCTCCCGCTGGGCGCCCAAATTTTCCGGCCCAAACGCGACCTCGTCCGCCACGCTGGCGGTCACCAACTGGCTCTCGGGGTCCTGGAACACCATCCCCACCAGCGAGGCCAGCCCGCCGATGCGCGCCCGGCGGACGTTGTAGCCGCGCACCAGCACCTCTCCGTGGAGCTCGCCGGAGTGATAGTGGGGGACCAACCCATTCAGCAGGCTGCACAGAGTGGTTTTCCCGCTGCCCGCCGGCCCGGTGAGCAGCACAATTTCACCGGGAGAGATGCGCAGGTCGATTTGTTTCAGTGCAGGCGAAGATGCACCTTCATAGGTGAAGGTCACCTCTCGCAGTTCGATGTCATATTCCATATCGGATCGGTTGGTTGTCCAAACCGCTGCTCAGCGTCGCTGGAGCGGCCCGACAAGCCGCCATCACCACAGCGGCCGGCGATAACGCTCGGGCAGCGCCGCCATGATCAACGTGGTCACCACGGTGGTGATAATCGCCTCGGGAACCGCTCCCACCTCCAGGACCCCCAGTTGAGCCAGGAAACCACCGGCCTGCGGGTCCGGGTAGAAGAGCACCAACCCGACGACGAACAGCGGCACCACAACCAGGAAGTAATACCCGAGCACCTGCAGCGCCCACAAGGCCAGGGAGAGCACCTTATTGTCGCGGAAGCGCCAGCTCAGGTTTTTGTACAACAGGCCGCTGTAGATGCCGCCCACGATGTGGGCCAGCAGGCTTGCCAGGGGAATGCCCGGCTCGGCGATACCGGCAAGTATCCCGATCACGATCCCGCCGATGGGGCCGGTGAGAGAAGCGCCGGTCGTAGTGAAGATCTCCCGCGGGTCGGTGACCACGGGGGTGCCGGGGATGGGGATCGTCAACCCCGCCAGCACGATCGCCAGGGCCGCGCCGCCAAAGGCCGCAGCCACGCCAACCTGCCGCGCCGATAGAATCGGACGGCTTTCGCTTTCGATCCGGTCGTCTAACTCAGTTCTTTGGGACATCGTTTTCTCCTCCTTCACACATAAGTAAAAAAGCCATAGATATGGAAACAGACTCTGCGTGAGTCTGGTAATCCCTGTAAGAGGAGGCGCTTCCCTGTTTCAGAAATACTACAAACGAGGGAAGGGCAGTTCGTTTGGATAAATTGGATGGCCAAATGGCTGCCGCGAACGGTGTTGATCCCCTATTTGCGATGGCTGCTCAGCGATGATTTGAAAAATTATAATCTGCGGCCAGACTTAAGTCAACATTATTTACCTCTTTTGTATATATTGTGGATTCCGCCGGAGGCGGTAGGTCAGGTCCGGCTGTGCATCCCCACAGAATCGTGGTAATGTAGAGAGCACAAATTCGCGATCACCAGGTGGGAGGAAATGTGATGTTCCCGAAACCGTACTACCGCTGGCGCCCGCACCCCTGGCATGGGCTCGAAGTTGGGCCGAACCCGCCCGAGCTGGTGCACGCCTTCATCGAAATCACCTCATTCGATCTGGTCAAATATGAGGTGGATAAAGTAACCGGCTACCTGCGGGTCGACCGCCCGCAGCGCACCTCGTCGCACCCGCCCACCCTCTACGGATTCGTCCCTCGCACTTACTGCGGGCGGCTGGTGGGCGCCCTGTGCGACAAGACCACCACCGGCGACGGCGACCCGCTCGACATCTGTGTGCTGAGCGAACGGCCAATCTCGCGCTCCGAGATCATCCTCAACGCGCGGGTGGTGGGCGGCATCCAGTCCATCGACGGCGGCCGGGCCGACGACAAAATTATCGGCATCCTGGAGAACGATTATGTGTGGGGTGGTATCGGCGATATCGCCGAGCTGCCCGCCGCCTTGGTGGAGCGCCTGCGCCACTACTTCAGCACCTATAAGCTGATCCCCGGAGTCGAGACGGAAGTGTCCATCGAAGGGATCTACGGCGCCGAGCACGCCAAGCGGGTGGTCCAGGCCGCTATCCAGGATTACAACCTGGAGTTTGGCGAAGCGCCGGGCGGCTTCTGATCTTCCC
>CAYMLG010000035.1:46113-56377 GCA_964391195.1 uncultured Anaerolineaceae bacterium
TTACCGCTGGTTCAGGAGTTTTATCAGGGTTTGGGGGTAATCGGTGATGATCCCGCTGACGCCGCTGTTGATCAGCGCCTGCATGGTCAATTCGTCGTTGACCGTCCACACGTTGAAATGCACCCCCTGGTTCTCGAACTCGGTCATCCGCTGGTAGCTCCAGGTGTTGATCTTCGGATTGACCGCCACCGCCCCCAGTTCATCCAGGTAGCCGGCGATATCGTCGATCAACTGGCTGGTGATCGCCTGTACCGGTATGTTCGGGCTGATCTCCCGCACCCGGCGCAGATAATCGTGATTGAACGAGGAGATCACGATCTGTTCCCCGTCGTCCATCCCCAATTCTGCCACCAGGTTCACCGTCTGCTCCACGATCAGGCGGCCCATCGCCTCATCGGGCTGTTCCTTCAATTCCACGTTCGCCCGCCAGTTGTGCTCGCGGGTGAACAGCAGCGCTTCCCGCAGGGTAGGAGCGGTGATCCCAACGAAGGAGTCCCGTTCGGCCTTGGTCACATTCCCGGCCTCGATCTGGTCGAAAGGATCTTTCTGGTTGTACCAGGATCCACAATCCAGTTTTTGGATCTCCTCCAGGGTAAAATCCCACACATTCCAGGGATCTCGGCCGGGGTACGCCTGCTGGGCATTGCAGGTGCGGGTCAGGGTGTCGTCGTGCATCAAGATTAATTCCCCGTCGGCCGTCACGGCCACATCCAGCTCCCATAAATCGGCGCCCAGATCATAAGCCTTCTGAGCGGCAATCAGGGTGTTCTCGGGCGCCAGGCTGCGCGCCCCACGATGCGCGATGATCAGGGGAGGATTTTTTGCCATAGGGGTGATCTCGACTGGAGCGGGCGCCTCCCCGGCACAGGCGGAGAGCAAGACCAGGCTGCTGGTGAGGGCCCATAAGATGAGACGCAGTCTCATAAAATAATTTCCGGTTCTATTCATTAGACGCAATGGTTCGCTTGCCGGCAAATCTGTGAGTCGCCAGGCAAGGATGTGGATTAAAAAGGACTGCCAGGGTGACCAGGGAGTGGATCACCCTGGCAGCTTCTGCCCGTTCTCCTCAGCCGCGCACTGCGCGCTGGTGGAGCAGGGCCAGTTTTACTTGAAGTTCTGCTCGTACTCGAGCCTCAGCGCTTCTTCCGCCTCTTGCATCACCTGTTCCACCGGGACGTTCCCCACCAGCAGTTTCTCAACTGCCTGGCGCAGGAGCTCAGTACCGGTTGCCAGGGAGATTACGCTCGCCTGAGGCCGGGCGTACTGGAGCTGATCCATCGCCACTTTCCGCTCAGGGAACTCCTCATAGAAGGCCACCAGGTCGGGGTGCTCCATAGCGGACTGCGTGATGGGCAGGTAGCCGGTGGCGATCACGATCTCGGCGATATTCTCCGGCTGGGTCAGGTAAGTCATGAACTTCCAGGCGGCCAACTGCCGCTCCGCATCGTTGCTGGTCATAGCAATCACCGAGCCGCCCACCGGCACTTCGCGTCTCACACCCGCAGGGATCATTGCGGCCCCGACGGTGAAGTCGGCGTTCGTCATCAGGTTGGTCATCGAACCGGTCGATCCGAAGACCATGCCCACCCGGTGGTTGAGGAAATCACCCTGAGAGCCGCCCTCATCGATGCCGGCTTTCCCGATCCCACTCTCGAAAACCATATCCTGCCAGAGCTTGGCGGCCTGGATTGCCTCCGGCTCCGACAGGTGCATGTTGAAGTCTTCATCCGAAACGAGACCGCCGTAAGAGTAGATCAGCGCCTGGAGATACCAGTGCGCGGTGGTGGCGCCCATGGTGAACGAAACACCCTGCTGCACCGGTCTGTCGCCCTCGACTTTGGTGAGTTTTTCGCTGAATTCGATGAATTCATCCCAGGTCTCCGGGCCGCGATCCGGGAGCCCGGCTTCGGCGAACATGTCGGCGTTGTAGTACAGCAGCGGTGTGCTGCGCATGAAGGGGAGTGAATAGAGTTTGCCCTGGTAGTAGCCATCGGCCAGGAATCCTGGTACGAAGTCTTCCAGATCGATCCCGACCTCCGGGTCGGAAGCGAATTCATCCAGGGGGCGCAGCGCGCCGTCTTTGGCAAACAGGGCGACGAAAGGTGAGTCGAGTTGCACCAGGTCCGGCGTCTGGCCGGCGATCATGGCTGCCTGGAGCTTCTGGAGAATTTCCTCATAAGTCCCCTGGAACTGGACTTCGACCTCGACCTGATCCTGGGACTCATTGAACCGGGCGGCCAATTCGTCCTGGATATCGCCCGGAGGGCCGGTCAGGGCGCGCCAGTAAACGATCTTGACCGGCTCCGCGCTGCCTGCCTGGCTCTCGCCGGCCGGCTGCTCTGCGCTCTCCTCGGCCGGTTGCTCACCGGCCTGGCTCGGGGCTTCGCCTTCTGACACGGCTTCGGTGGCGGTAGTGGTGGGGGCGGCCCCGCCACAAGACGCGAGCAGCAGCGAGAGCACCATGAACAGGACGGTGAACAAATACATTCTTTTCACTTTCATCACACTTCTCTCCTCATTCGATGAATAGGTTTGGGGGTTACACATAATATTCAGTTGGCTACCACTCGGATGAGTTTTCACCTCCCTTGGCTGAAATCTTATCCCTTCACCGATCCGGCCGCGATCCCTTCGATGAGCTGCTTCTGGGAAATAATGAAAACCAGAAGAACAGGCAGCAGCACGAAGAGCGAAGCCGCCATCAGATGCTCGGGGCCGATCTGGTATTCTGCCCGCCGGACCATCACCAGGCCAACCGGCAGCGTGCGCATGTTTTCCGAGTTGGTCACAATCAGCGGCCAGAGATACTCATTCCACTTAGCGATGAACAGGAACAGGGTCAGCGTCGCCACAACCGGGCGCGCCATCGGCGTGGCGATGGAGAAGAGCATCCGCAGGTGCCCGGCCCCATCGATTTTGGCCGCCTCGAAGATTTCCTGGTTCATCTGTAAAAATGCCTGCCGCAGCAGAAACGCCCCAAACACGCTGGAGATATGGGGCACAACGATCCCCTGCAGCGTGTCGATCCAGCCCAGGCGATAGAGGGTGACATAGTTGGGCACCAGGGTCAATTGGGTGGGGATCATCAGCGCAGCCAGCACGATCATGAACCACAGATCGCGCTTCGGGAATTGGATCCGGGCAAAAGCGTAAGCCGTCAGCAGGGCGATGATCACTTCGAGGAAAACCCCGCTGCCGGTGGTGATCAGGCTGTTCAGGTAGAACCGACCGAAGGGCGCCGATTCCCAGGCGGTCACGAAGTTCTCCCAATGCAGTTCGCTCGGGATCCAAACCGGGGGGAATTTGTGCACCTCGGTGGGGCTCTTCAAGGCGGTGGTCAACATCCAGAAGAAGGGCATGCCGATCATGATCGATGCCACAATCAGCAGCGCATGCGTAGAGAACCGCTGGACCCAATCGCGTACAACGACTTGTAAAGGTTTTTTGTGCGTCATCGGTAAATCCTCACCTGCTGCAGCTCAGGAATAATGCACCCAGAGTTTGGAGAGCCGTTCCTGGAACACAGTAATTAAAAGCACGACCACAAAGAAAGCGACCGCCATCGCCGAGGCATAGCCCATCTTGAAGAATTTGAAACCGTTCTGGTACAGATAATGGATGTATACATTAGAACTGTTCAACGGGCCGCCCCCGGTCATCACCGAGACCAGATCGAAGATCTTGAAAGAGGAGATGATCGAGGTGACCACGAGGAAGAATGTGGTGGGCGAAAGCAGCGGCAGGGTGACGTTGCGGAACAGGCTCCATCCGGAAGCGCCGTCCACTTTAGCGGCATCGTACAGCGTCTTGGGGATCGACTGCAGTCCGGCCAGGAAAATGACCATATCGTAGCCCAACCCCTGCCAGATCGAAACGATGATGATCGAAGGGACGGTCCAGTTCACATCACTCAACCAGTTGGGTGAAGTCAGCCCCACCCATTCGAAGGGGACCCGCAGCAGCCCGTAGAACGGATCAAAAATCCAGGTCCACACCATGGCGATCGCCACGCTGGAGGTGAAGGTGGGGGAGAAGATCACCGCCCGGTAAAAAGAACGGCCCGCCAGCGGTTGGTTGAGCAGCAGGGCCAGGAACAGGGCGATTGACAGCTTGATAAACACCACCCCGAAGGCAATATACGCCGTGTTGCGAACCGAGAGCCAGTACACCGGGTCTTTGAACATGGTCGTGTAGTTTTCCAGACCGATAAAGGTGGGGGTTGGGGCGATCATATTCCAGCGCGTGAAGCTCAACCCCAGGCTGTAGACCAGCGGCCAGAAAGTAAAAATGGCGAAGAGGATAAAGTTCGGGGCGACAAAGGCGAGAAATGTGAGGTACTCCCGGCGCCGGTGCGTGAACACGCGCTGTAACCACGCCCGTATGCGCTGAAGCACAGCCTTTGCAGAATGGGTGGTATCTGCCGTTCGGACTAAACTCATTCCAACACTCCATGGGAAAGGGCAGCCGAGCGGTCGGGCCGGGTTTAACCGGTCGAAGTATGCCCGGGTGCGATTAGGATTTTGACCCCGAACGCCTCGAGGTCTTTCCGGAAGCTCTCGTCGAAGCCCTGATCCACGATGATGAAATCGATCTCGTCGAGCGAGGCGGTAATCGAGTCGGCGATCCTGCCGAACTTGCTGTGATCGGCGACCACGATCTTGCTGCCCTGGGTGCGCTCGATCATCTGCCTGGCGATCTCGGCTTCGTCCAATGAGGGTGTGGTCAGCCCATACTTCTCGCTGATGCCATCGACGCCGATGAAGCACTTATTGGCCACCAACTGCTGCAGCGATTGGCGGGCTAGTGAACCCACCAGCGAATTCGAGCGTTCGCGGTACTGGCCGCCGATCAGGTATAAGTTCAAATCCAGGCCGCGCGCTTCGACGACTGCCGCTGCATTGCTGGTGATGATTTGGATGTTCTTCTTTTTGGTGAGATGCCGGAAAATCCGCAGTGTGGTGGAGCCGCTGTTGATAAAGATCGTTTCCCCATCCTCGACCATATCCGCTGCCGCCACCGCGATGTGCTCTTTTTCTTCCCGATGGACCCGATCTTTTTCGACAAAGAGCGGTTCCGATCTCATCTTGGGATAATACTTTGCCCCCCCGTGTGTCCGCTCCAGGTATCCAATCCCTTCCAGGTACTCCAGATCCCGGCGAATCGTTAGTTCCGAGACCTGAAAGAGCTCGCTCAGGGTAGACACGCGCACTGTCCCATGTAAACTGATCAGTTCGAGAATTCGCTGATGTCTCTCAGCGGGGATAAATGGGAGGTTTTTCTTCACTGCTTTACCCAGATGAAGTCGGGATTAAAAAGCCTGTTTCCATTATATCCGAACTTTTTTGAATGTCAATTATCGAATCGCTCATTTTCCCCCAGTTAATTGTCCAAATACATTCATTACCGGTTATTAAACAACAATGGGGCAGTGCGATAATCACACTGCCCCTGCTGCTGTGTCAACCTTCGCCGCGATGCTCCACCCCGGTGGGTCTCGCCTGGCTGATCTTCCTCAGCGAATCATGCCGCGGATGATCAGATCGACCGCTTCATCCTCTTCCAGGCCGCGGGCTAGCAGGGATTCCAGCTCTTTGCGGTTCACCGTGCCGATCGCCGCTTCATGGGTCACCTGGGCCTGGTCGTCGCGCACGATCACGACCGGGGTGTTACTGGCTACGGCGGACTCGCGGACGATCTCGGTGCAGTCCATATGGCCGCGCGCCCCGGGAGCATTGCCTTCCATGGTGGTGAAAACCTGGCTGCTGGCGCTGTCACGCACCGCGACCCGGGTCCGGGTCAGGCCCCGGGCGTTGGCGCCGTTCAACCTGACCGTCTCATTGACCTTGATCCGGTCGTCCCCATGGCCAAAGGCCTTGGTCGTCATCTCGGCCACCGCCCCGGCGGCAGCCTCGATCACGTAGTCCAGTTCCATTTCTCCCACCCGGCCGCGGGTCAGGCTGAAGGTGGTGATAAACCGGCCGCCCTCTTCCACCTGCACGCGGACGTTCGGGCGCACCTCGATCCCCCCGCTTGGGCCGTGATAGTGCTCCTCCCGGTAGGTGAAGCTGGCGCCCTGGCCGATGTGCATCTCGGCCTGCATCAGGTGCTGTACCTTGATCGCGTTCGGGAACGAACAATGGGCCAGAAATTCCACCTGGGCTCCGGCGCCGATCTCATAGCTGGCGATGATCTCCTGGATCCCCTCTTCCGGGATCACGCCGAAGCACATATGCACCGGGCGCTCGATTTTTACGCCCGGATCCACCCGTATTTCCGCCTTCACTCCATGCTCGAACGACTCGGAGGTGAAATGCACCCCGGGGATCTCATGCGCGGCGAGCACCTGGTTCGAGCTGACTACCAGGGTGGCGACTTCAGGGAGCTCGATCGCCTGGGGATCGCCGCCCGCCTGCGAATATGCATCCATCATCGCCGACATCTCGTCCGCCCAACCCGGGCGCCTGTCACGCGATAATCCGGCGTTGTGGACAGGGGTTAGCTTCGTCATTGGTCCTATCCTTCAATTACCTTTATCGGCCCGGTCCCAACCGGAGAGGCCGTTCCCATCAGGGGCTCCCGTGGGCTGCATCTCTGCGGAGCCATTCCAGGGCTGAGCGCCGAGGGTCTCCAGGTGAGGCATGCAGCGCTGGCGGAAGTACCGGCAGGTCTCCAGGGGCGCGCCGCTGAAGACGATCGAACCGGCGCACATCAGGGAAGCGACATCGGCGATCGCGGCCAGCTCTTCGCGGTGGGTGATCAGCAGCACAGAGCTGCCCTCGGCGGCCAGGCGCCGGATGAGGGCTTCCACGTCGCCCAGGGAGAGCACGTCGATCCCCGAGTCGGGTTCGTCCAGAATCGCCAGGCGGGGGCGCATGGCATAGACGGAAGCCAGTTCCACCCGCTTGCGCTCACCGCCCGAAAGGGTGTGGTCGGCGGCGCGGTAGCCGTACACCTTCGCCGGGAGCGAGACGGCGTCCAGGGCGGCCACCACTTTCTCGCGCGAGGCCGGTTTTGGCAGCCCCAGCCCCACGTACTTGCCCACCGGGATGCCCTCGAACCGGGCCGGCTCCTGCCAGGCCAGCGTCACGCCCAGGCGGGCGCGCTCGGTGATCGACAACCTCGTCAGATCCTGGCCGTCGAACGAAATCTGGCCCGAGTCGGGGGAGTAGCCCTCACAGCCCATGAGCACATAGGCCAGGGAGGATTTCCCCGAGCCGTTCAGCCCCAGCAGAGCGTGAACCTGGCCGGCTTCCACCTGCAGGCTCAGCCCCCGCAGGATCTCCCGCCCATCGCGGGTCAAGTGAAGATCGTTGATCTCAAGTAAAGGTTGTGTCATTCCAGCGTTCCATTAACGACGCCCGGCCCGCAGCGAACAGGGCGCCACTGAGTTCCAACCGGCCGCAAACGACCGGCCGGTCATCGATTGGGGAAACTTGACTATCTTGGGAGATTATAGGACGTTCGGGCATGTGCCAGTAGGTCGGTTTGTCACTTTTTTTCCATGACACATGTTCATCAAATCGAATACGGAGGCATCCCTACCATTGAGCAAGGATGCCTCCGTATCATCTCATGTGGAAAAAGGGCGGCTTATTCAGCCACTTCAAAATCCAGCGTCCGCTCCAGTTCGCCGTTCAGGTATAGATCGACCTTATACGTCCCCACCGGCCACAGACCGTCATTAGTGAGGTTGTAAGTGAGTATGCCGCTCTCCGTGGTCAGCTCCGACTCATCCAGGAACGTGTTCGGATCGGCCCCCTCTACAGCCACCGCCGTCCATGTCGCCCGTACGCTGGTGTCATCCGGGGCATTGGCCAGATCGACGATCAGGTAGAACGTATCATCCGGGGCGAAGACTGTGGCCGGCTCGGCTCCTTCCTCATCCCTGGCCAGCACTGCCTCGTTGATTTTCGCCGTGCTGAAGTTGAAGCTGCAGGCGAGGGCGGCGAGCATCAAGATCCCCACGAGCAGTGAAAGCGGTTTTAGCGACTTTTTCATTATGACCCTCCTGTGGTCCTCAGTGACTTTGATTCTGCGCTTGATTTTATAGAGTCGCCATCCGGCGATCGTTACCAAAATCGTTACCATCAGGAAGAATCATCTCGGGCGCCACTCTGCGCCCGACATACTTCCCCTGAATGGTTCTGGCGGCCTGGTCAGCGGAGAGCTGCGGCGATTTTCTCTGCCCAGGCTTCGATCCTCTCCCAGTCGCGGAAATCGCCGGTGGGGGCTTTGATGCCCCTGACCAGCATCCTTTCCCCGAAATTGAGCTTCTTAGGGTCGATCTCGCCCATGAAGAACATCGTCCCGCGGGGCCGGATGCGATCGGCGACCGGCTGCAGATTTTCCGGGAAGCGCCAGCCCTTCATCAACTCCTCTGGCTCCCCTTCTCCGGTTGGGCCGCTCGAAAACAGCCACACCGGTCGCTCGGCCAGCGCCTGTTCCTGGTTTACCAGCAGCTCAGCCGCCTCCTTCCGCCACTGCCCGGCGTACACCGCGCTGCCCAGCACCACGGCGGAATAGGGTTCGAGCGTGCCGACATCATCTGCTGGAAGCACCTCCACCGATAGGCCCTGTTTCCGCAGTACATCCCCAATCCGCGCCGCGATCCCCTCCGTAGCGCCGTATTTCGTGGCATAAGCCACCAATATTTTTCCATCCATCCGTGCGCCTCTCCTTCAGTACAACCGGCAGTATTCAATCTGGAAGCCAATCGGGCCCAACCGGCGTCCTCTCTCCGATCACGATCATTTCTTAGCTTTGGACTTCTTCTTTTCCGCTTGCTTGTACTGGGTCACATCTAGCAGGGTGAACACCAGTTCGGTCACCCGGCCGTGCTCATCCTTCACCGGCTGGAGGCTCCAATCCCAATAAGTGACCCCCCGTTCCGGATGTTCCGCGTACTCGAATGGCCTGGCGAAGGTAATATAAGGTTCGCCGGTCTCTACCACCCGGCGGAAGATCGCCTCGTTTTCAGGATTGGGGTACAGGTCGAAATGGTTCTTCCCGGGGAAGAAATCCAGGGGGCGTCCATCCGCCTGTGCGTACTTCTCGTTCACCCGGATGAAGTTAAAGCCGGTGTCGAGGAAGGCTACCATGAGGTGAATGTTCGAAAAGATCTTTTCCAGGATCTCGTTCGCCCGCCGTAATTCCTGGGTGCGCTCCTGGACGCGGTGCTCCAGTTCCTCCTGGGCCCGGCGGTAGCGCTCGTTGCTCTCGAGCAGCGCCTGTTCCACCTGCTTGCGTTCGATGGCGTAGCGGATTCCACGCTCCAGCAGCCAGGCGTTGGTCTCGCCCTTGGCCAGGTACAGGGCCGCTCCGGCTTGCATCGCCTCCAGGTCGGTCTGCTCGCTCCCGCGCCCCGTGTACAGGATGAGCGGCGCCGGATACCCGCAGTCGACCGCCTCCCGGATGATCTCAAGCCCGGTGTGCGCCCCCAAATCGTAATCGACCAGCACGGCGTCATAATGGTTGGAATACAGGTAAGATTTGCCAGCTTCGTAAGATGAAGCCCATTTAAGCGTGAACTTTCGCCCCTTTGCCTGGTGAAGGAGCGATTTCAAGATCACGTAATCATCCTCGTCATCATCGATGAACAGGATATTCCAATTGTTATTTTCCATGGCATCTCACAAAGATGGTGGGTGGCAGCTTGAGAGGAACAACAAAGTCTTGATGTAGAATGAGGCGAGCCGCGCGAAGGGCTGAGGTTCTACCCCCCTCTACCGGAAACACGCAGAACGCCAACACGATCTCAACCGGGGTTCTAATCATATATTGTAGTCAAGATATTGTCCAGGGGCGCATGACGAAGATCATATAAGTACCAGGACATTCCCCTACTTCCCCAGCGGGATTTCCCTACCCACACCCCAGCCGTAACGCAAGATGCCGATCTTGCGAAGTGGCGCACGATGCCAATTTTGCAGCCCTCAACCGGGGCGCACCAGGCTGGGCAAGGGCGACCAAATACGGTCGCATGGCCTCTTACCCAACGCGCCCGCGGCGTAGCGCAAGAGGCCAATCTTGCAGCTCTCAACCAGGCAGGATCCAGGCGGGGCATCGTAACCAATCTTGCGGCCCCCCGACCGCAGCAGGCCGGGGCAAGATCGGCGTCATGCCCTACCTGGCCAGGCGTCGTAGCACCAGCAATCCGTGTTCGAGCGACCGTTCTTTGGTTGCCATCCGTTGTCAGTCATCCATTCTCACCCCCGCCCATCCGCCCACCCGTCCCACCCAAGGCCAAACCACCCCGCGGCTGTAG
>CAYMLG010000036.1:0-56074 GCA_964391195.1 uncultured Anaerolineaceae bacterium
CATGATAACTTCTTTGGGGAGCTGCTTATCCTCCAATACCTCATTGAACGCCAGAGAAAATTCGTTCTTCATCCTTCGTCTATCTCCACCTGGAGTCCTTACTTTTAAGAAAAACCCCTGACTTGCTTTCCTTGACTAGAATTATACGGCACTTTCCCTTCAGGTTATGGACGAACTGTTAGCAGGGCAGATTCAGCGGTACAGCCGCCCCGCTTCCAGAAGACTTCCCATCCCATCGGGAAAAGCCATCACTCCTATTATACGAAGAAAAGTGGGGGTTGCCCACTTTTCGCCACTCCACGTATCCGTACCGCTTGCCTCAACGCTACGTATTTTAGCACAAATATATAGCCACTGCAAGGCCTTAGCCAGATCTTTTAACAGTGTGTGCAATCAAGATGCGCCTGATTTGAAAATATTGTTGAGGCTCACACTTTGTGAGGGGAAGATAGAGCCTGCAAGGGAAACTGAGCGGCTGGAATCAAACCAATCGTTTTTCCATTCGCCAGGCCGGTTCGACGACCATCCGGCGCTGTCCGCTGTCGTCAATATACGACCAGCGTCCTTCCTCATCTGCGACCACCCGGTAATGGCAGCGCTCATACAGGCGCCGGGCGTCTGGGTTGTCTTTACCCACGTTCAATGTCACGGTCTGTATCCCTCTACGCAGGAGATCCTCCTCGACCACCTGCAACATCCGGGTGCCCAGCCCCTGCCCGCGATAGGCTTCCTTGATCCGGAACCCATAAATGTAAGCCCGGTTCCGGCCGTTTGCCAGCTCTGGACGGCCGCTCAGGAGCTGGACGAACACCTGGCCGATCAATCCAAGCTCGGGAGATACCGCCACCCACATCAACGCTCTTCCCATTTCCATGCTGCGGTAGATCTCGCTATACAGGCGCCGGAAATGCCGGTACTGCCCTTCCCATTCCAGGGCGGGGAGGTCGGCTTTCACCAGAAGGCGTATTCTGACCCGATCCATCCAGCCCGGCGGACGACTTTGTTTTTCGTCAATCATTTTGCGGGTGTTCCTGCGTGATCAGCTCTTCCAACAACTTTTCTTCTTCTTCTGGGGTGGAGATCTGCCCATCCAGCCAGGCGGAGCGTAAAGCGGCCAGAATGCGCCGGTATGCCGGCCCGGGTGGAAGCCCGCGCTTCCTCAAATCGTGCCCAGACACCTTTGGCGTGACGTGCTGCCATTGGGTGGCATAGAGCAGAAAGATCTTGCGCAGGTGAATATCAGAGGTTGCCAGATAGACCGCGTACCGCGAGAGCGCAGGGACCTCTTCAAGCTCGGCGACGACCCGGCTGGGAGGGGAATCGATCAGGTGGGCCAGGTTTTGCCACAGGCGGTTGGCGGCCAGGACAGTCTCGGTGAGTTTCGCGGTCATCTTCAGTCGCCGGGCGACCGAGGCCGCCTGCTGCGTGGGGAGGCGCAGCAGCCAGAGGCAGTAGGCCAGTCCTTGCTTCAACTCGTCGCTGTTGGCCAGGTCGCTCAATCCCCAGGCCACGTCGGGCCGTTTGGTGGGGATGGCTTCTAACCGGGACTCAAGCCAGGTATCCCAGGTCAGCGCGGGATGGATGGTGCGTAAGAGTTGGAGTTCGTTCAGGCGGGCCAGGATTTGGGGGGCTTTTTCCTCCACCAGGATATGTTCCAACTCGTGCCGGATCCGGTCGCCTGAAACGCGGTCTAGCAGCGGCCGCGCCTCGATGAGCAGTTCCAATGTCCGATCTTCGATCTTGAAGCCGAAACGCTGTTCGAAGCGGGCCGCTCGCAGCATGCGCGTGGGGTCGTCCACAAAGGAGAGCGAATGAAGGACCCTGACCAGACCCTGGCGGAGGTCGCTCAGGCCCCCCCAATAATCGTGCAATTCACCGTAGTGAGCGCCGTCCAGGCGCAAAGCAAGCGTATTGATGGTGAAATCCCGGCGGTGCAGGTCCAACTTGATGCTGCCGCGTTCCACGGTAGGGAGGGCGGTAGGGTGGGTGTAGAACTCGGTGCGGGCAGTGATCAGATCGACTGACTGCATCGGGTAGGAGGCGGGGAGGTGCCACTTGGCGGTGCCGAAGCGGGAATGAGCAGTGACCCGGCCACCGTGCCGGCGGGCGAGGGTGTGGGCGAGGAGTATGGCATCGCCTTCAACCACGAAATCGAAATCCAGGCTGGGACGATCGAGCAGGAGATCGCGCACGAAACCGCCGACCAGATATAAGGCCGCTTGCAGCTCGTGGGCAATCGCAGCCATGATCTGGATGATCTCCAGGCGGGGCTTGGGTAGGGCGGCGTTGAGCTTCTCCGCCAGGTTCTCGCGCCCGGGAACCGACGATTCCTGGGTGAGGGTCTTCAGCAGATCCGTGCGGGTGACAATGCCAACGATCTGGCCGCTTTGCGGATCCACGACCGGCACCTGCCCCCAGCCGCTGTCGGTCATCACGCGCTGGAGCTGTTCGAGTGAGTCGTCCGGCGTGACGGTATGCGTGCCCGCGTCCATCAGGCTGGCGGCGGTCAGGTTCAACTTATGGGAAAGCGCCCGGTCCACAGCCCGGCGGGTGAGAAGCCCGACGACTTGTCCGTTGTTCACGACCGGGTAGCCCTCGTAGCCGTAACGTCGCATGCGCTGGGCGGCCTCCTCGACCGGGGTCTCCGGTTTGAGCACCTGTGGACCGCGCGACATGATTTGAGAGACGGTGATCGCCGGACGCACCATGTTGGGCAGGATCTGGTTCAGCTCCTGGCGGATATCGGCGATATCCCGGTCGCGGATCAACCCGGCCGAGGCGCGCGCGTGGCCTCCGCCGCCAAAGCGGGCCGCGATCTCCGATACATCAATGTGATCGCTGGTGGAGCGGGCGATCAACTGGACGCCGCCCCTGGTTTCCAATAATAAAATCAGCGCGTCAGGATCGAGCAAATCTCGCAGCTTATGGGCGATCGAGGAGAGCTCTTCCTTTATATTGAGGGCGTTGCCCGTTGCGATGATGATCGTGTGGCCGCGGATGGTATGGTATTCAGCCGTTTGGCGCAGTTGATCATAAACCGATTGCTGCTCGAGTGAGAGGGGGTGATTGAGGAAGTCGTTGGCAATTTGAAGGCTGGCGCCTTGATCGAGCAGATAGGCCGCGGCCTGCAGATCGCGTGAGGTGGTGCGGGTGTATGTCAGAGAGCCGGTGTCCTCGTAAATCCCCAGCAAGAGCAGCGTGGCTTGCACGGTGTTCAGAGGCTCGCCCTGTTCGCGCAGGGCTTCGACCAGCAGGGTTGTAGTCGCCCCGACATCGACCGTGGTCAGAGACCAATCTGCGGGGATGTTTTCCCGGCGGTCGTGGTGGTCGATCACCTGGACCACGGTATCTTCGGTGATGCCCTTGATGCTCACCATCGACTGGGTGTCAACCAGGGTCACAAATTCAATCAGCTCACCGTTGAGATCCCTTGGGTCAACAAAAGGCAGCTCGGCGCCATACAGGGTGAGAAAGGCCTTCACGTTGCGGTTCATGCGGCGCGGGAGGATAGGGATAGCATGCTCATTTAGCAGGTGCGCCCCGAGGAGTGATGCTAAAGCATCAAAATCGGCCTGTTCGTGAGTCAAGATAATATGCATGCTTGCCTGATTTCCGTAAGTCTCCCACAATTTGTGTTATTGTACACTACAAATACCACTGCCTGTGTGCACGCACAGCATGTCACATGGCCTTTTTAAGAATGGGGGTTAGTAGTTGGTCAGACTGCACAGTCTGCCCAGCTACTAACCCTTATCCTTTATTCGACCAGGTGTTCTATATTCGGGGACAAAATCACAACGATTGTTACAAATTCGAAACATCTTACTTAACAAGAGATTAATAGCAATTTCTGTTAACCCAGATTCAAAGTTTATCCGTATAATATATCATTGAAGACATTAGACCACCCAAAGGCTCAAAAATGGTGAAAATTAAAGTACTGCTCGTCGATGATCATCCTGTGGTTCGGCTTGGAATCCGTCACCTTCTCGAAGGTGAACCGGATATTGCCGTAGTAGGGGAGGCAGGCGATGGTTTTGAGGCCATGCGCCTGGTAAAAGAGCTTTCACCGGATATTGTCCTGTTGGATATGGAAATGCCAGGCATGAGCGGGGGTGACGTAGTACAGCGTTTGCATGCTGAGGGGGTAAAGGTTCCTGTGCTCGCGTTGAGTGCGCACGATGACAAACAATACATCCAGGAGCTGCTCAAAAATGGGGCGGCCGGATACCTGGTGAAAGAAGAACTGCCGGCGACCCTCACCGATGCCATTCGTGGGGTGGCGCGGGGAGAACAGGGTTGGGTAAGCCGCCGGGTAGCGGCGCAAATGACGACCTGGATGATGGAAGCAGAACCTACCGTTTTCCGGGAGCTCACCAATCGCGAAGCCGAGGTGCTGCGGGAGATTGTGAGCGGGAAAACGAACCAGGAAATCGCGTTGACTTTAAAGATCAGCGAAAAAACCGTGGAGAAGCATTTGCGGGGGATATTTGCCAAGCTCCAGGTGGAAACCCGGGTCGAGGCAGCAGTGCGGGCCATCCGGCTCGGTCTGCTGCAAGAGAACGATGAGGTCCCGGCCCATTAGGACGGTTAGCAGACGAGTATGATTGGATGCGGTGGCGATACAATTCGCCCCCCATCCAATCATACTTTTATAATAGTACCTGGTCGATTCTCACTACGGACAAATTAGATGGATATCGCGGAATTAACAGGGGAGATGCACCGCTTTGTCAGTTCTCAGGGCTGGTACGAGCCGGACAGTAAGCGGCCGCAGACTCTCCGCAACCTGGCTATCTCACTCAACCTCGAGGCGAGTGAAGTTCTGGAACATTTCCAGTGGAAAGATGGCGTAACCGACCGGCAGGCGTTGGCAGAAGAGCTGGCCGATGTTGCTCTGTATTTGCTGCAAATTGCCAGCCTGGCCGAGATCGATCTCGAACAGGCGATCTTGCACAAACTGGAGCAAAATTACAATCGAAAGTGGGATCAAGAATAGACAGTGAAAGTAACAATCTTCGGCGGATCAAAACCCAAACAAGGTGAGCAGGCATATGAGGATGCGTTCCGGCTGGGCGGGCTGCTGGCCCAGGCCGGGTTTACTGTCGTAACCGGCGGATATATTGGGACGATGGAAGCCGTTTCACGAGGCGCATCCGAGGCCGGGGGGCATGTCGTCGGTATCACTTGCGACGAGATCGAGGCCTGGAGGCCGGTTAAATGCAACCCCTGGGTGGCGGAAGAGGTGCGCTTTTCGACTCTGCGCCAGCGCTTGATGGCGCTGGTCGAGGACAGTGACGCTGCAATGGCCCTGCCGGGCGGTGTGGGGACATTGACGGAAATCACCGTCATGTGGAATCACCTGCTCACCCAGGCAATCCCTGAAAAACCGTTGATCTTGATCGGGCCAGAGTGGAAAGCGGTGATCGAGGCTTTTTTCGGGCAGCTCGGCGCCTATATCCCCCCCGAACAGCGGCGTTTCGTGACATTCGCCCAGGATGTTGATGAGGCGGTAGCGAGCCTCCGCATGCGAGTCTGACCCTATCGCCTGCGGCGCGTCTCGGGCGCGCCTCAGTCGCCAGGAGAATTCGATACACAACTCAAAATAAAAGGACTTCCATGAGCACAGAAAAACTCCCCTCTCGCAGCGAAAACTATTCAGAGTGGTACAACCAGGTGGTGCAGCGCGCCGAGATGGCCGATTATGCTCCCGTGCGAGGCTGCATGGTCGTGCGGCCCTACGGTTGGGCGCTGTGGGAAAACATCCAGCAAGCGCTGGACAGGCGGTTTAAAGAAACCGGCCATGTCAACGCCGCCTTCCCGTTGTTTATCCCCATGTCCTTTTTGGAGAAGGAAAAAGAGCATGTAGAAGGCTTCTCTCCCGAATTGGCAGTCGTGACCATTGGCGGGGGGGAGAAGTTGGAAGAGCCGCTGGTCGTACGCCCGACCTCCGAGACGATCATCGGATACATGTATTCGAAGTGGATCAAGTCGTATCGGGATTTGCCTGTGCTGATCAATCAATGGGCGAACGTCGTCCGTTGGGAGATGCGCACCCGGCTGTTCCTGCGCACGCTTGAGTTCTACTGGCAGGAAGGACACACCGCGCACTCCACTGCCGAAGAAGCCGAAGAAGAGACTCTGCGGATGTTAGGCGTCTACACCGATTTTGCGGTCAATGAAGCCGCAGTGCCGGTGGTCCCGGGGATGAAAAGTGAAACGGAGAAATTCGCCGGGGCCGCGCGCTCATACACCATCGAAGCGATGATGGGCGACCGCCGGGCGCTGCAGGCCGGCACATCCCACTTCTTAGGGCAGAATTTCGCCAAAGCCTTCGATATCCAGTTCCTGGATTGGAACAATGAGCTCCAATATGCCTGGACCACCTCCTGGGGCTTATCCACCCGCTTCGTAGGCGCCATTATCATGACTCACGGCGATGACCAGGGTCTGGTCCTCCCGCCCCGGTTGGCCCCGATTCAGGTTGTGGTGGTGCCGATTTACAAGAACGACGAGGAGCGCGCCCAGGTGATGGAAGCGGCAAACCGGGTGATGGCCGAACTGAAGGATTACCGGACCCATCTGGACGATCGTTCGGAACTGACCCCTGGCTTCAAATTCAACGATTGGGAGCTGCGTGGGGTGCCGCTGCGGATCGAGATCGGACCCAAGGATGTGGCCAAGGGGACGGTGGCTTTTGCCCGGCGGGATATCCCCGGCAAACAGGGGAAGTCCTTCGTCTCCCAGGACAATCTGGCGGCGCAGGTGGGTGAAATGCTAGACTCGATTCAACGCGCCCTGTATGAGCGCGCCTTGAAGTTCCGCATCGAGAACACCCATGAACCGCGCGATTACGCCCATCTGGGTGAGATCGTCCAGAACGGTTGGGCGCTTGCGTATTGGTGTGGATCTTTGGAGTGCGAGGCGAAGGTGAAAGAAGATTTCCGCGCGACGACCCGCTGCATCCCGCTGGAGCAGGATGAGGGGGAGGGGGTTTGCGTTGTGTGTGGCCGGCCGGCTGCGCGCAAGGTGATCTTCGCCAGAGCCTACTAGCCGTGACGAGAAGGTAATCCGGAATGCCCGCCATCCAGCCGGCCCGATTGAAGCAGCAGGCCGCCCTCCTGGCCGAGTCGTACGAACAGCCGCAGAACTTCCTGCGTAGTTTGCATCACCTGATGGATTCGTATTCGGATCGCGCCCACCGGCCCGGGCAGGCGGGCAAACCCCCGCCCTTGTTGAGGGCTTACCACGTGCGCCCTCCGGTGCTGCGCCAGATACTGCACGAGTTGGCGGCGCAGGCCAGGGAAGATCCGGCGCCTGCGTTCGTATTGTGCGCTGCCTTATGGGAAGAACCGGTCCTCGAGTTCCGGCTGCTGGCCTCGGCGCTCATCGGGCGTCTCCCACCCACTCCGCCCGAGCCCGTGCTGGATACCGTCCAGGCATGGCTGAGCTCACGCCCGGAGGAACGAATCCTGGCCATGCTGATCAACCAGGGCCTGGCGCGAATGCGGGCAGAGCAGCCGGAACGGATGCTCGATCAGATCGAGAGCTGGTTGGCGAGTCCGGACCTGTTCTTGCGCCAAGTTGGCCTGCGCGCCCTGCTGCCGGTGGTCGTCGATCCAGACTTTAAAAACCTGCCTCTGCTGTTCCGCCTGGTTTCCCCAATGGTCCGGGTTGCGCCCGGCGGCCTGCGCCCCTACCTGCTGGATGTGATCGAAGCTCTTACCCGGCGTTCCCCCCAGGAGACGGCTTTCTTCCTGCGCCAGTGCCTGGAATCGCCGGAGAGCCCGGATGCAGCCTGGGTTATCCGCCAGGTATTTGGATCTTTTCCCCCCGACCTTCAAGCCGGCTTACGCCAGGCCATGCGGGGAGAATAAACAACGGGGGGTTGGGAAGGCGGGCTGCGCAGCCCGCCTTCCCAACCCCCCTTATCTATTGTTTTGGGGGTGTTGGCGGCGAGGCCCACCCATGTTCAAGTACCTCGACTTCAAAGCCAGGGGGGAATACGCGCTGGATCTTGTCCGGTGGATTTGTCTTTGGTATAATCAGCAACCTCTGACTAGACCATTCGGCGGTTATCATGCACACTCTGCTGCCGATTTGGAGACCTGCTCTAGGTAATGGAATACGATATAGGAGGCAGACGTCATGGCTTTTGACAAGGAAGCAAAAACCAAAGTAATCGAAGAATTCGCCCGCCATACGGGCGATACCGGATCTCCGGAAGTACAAATTGCGCTGTTATCGACCCGGATCAGCCAGCTCACCGACCACCTGCGGGCCAATTCACATGATGAATCATCCCGCCGCGGACTGCTCAAGCTGGTAGGCCAGCGCCGCCGGCTGCTGGCTTACGTGCGCCGTAAGGATTTCGATCGCTACATGGCGCTTACCGAGCGCCTGGGCATTCGCCGCAAGTAAACTTTACATGATAAAATGGAGTAGATTGCGTGCAGGTCGCATCTACTCCATTTTGTTTTCGGGGGACTTCTTCTACCAGAAGTTCGATCGAAGGCAGCACCTCGGTTTCAGGATGGAGTGAGGGGGTCAGGTTCAGCCTGCACCAGGTGTGTGGTAGCTTGTCTGGAACCAGGGAGATCGCAAGGCCCCCCTGGAGATCAACTCTCCGGCTTAAGTATGGAGAAGTAAACGTGCGGGTGGGGAACCAACAGCACACTTTCGTATAAAAGGTGGTTAACCCCATCAACCAAATCTAGCTCGCCGGTTAGGAATTGAAACCCGGTGGTAACCCCCATATTGTATGGCGATTGCCGCCGGCTTTCAGTCCCTGACCAGGCGGGTAAAATTCAGGAGACAAACATGCAGCAAGATGGAAGACCCGATGTAAAACAGTTCACTGCCACCGTCGGAACCAAAGAATTTATCTTTGAAACCGGCCTACTGGCGATGCAGGCCGGCGGTTCGGTTACCGTCCGCCTGGGCGAGACGATGGTCTTTGGGGCGGCAACGATGAGCGCGGAGGCGCGCCCTGGGATCGACTTTCTGCCCCTGACCGTGGATTATGAGGAGCGTATGTATGCCGGCGGGCGCATCCCCGGCTCCTTTTTCCGCCGCGAGGGGCGGCCGACCGAAGAGGCGATCTTAACCGCTCGTCTCACCGATCGTCCTATCCGCCCGCTGTTCCCAAAGAAAATGCGCAACGATATCCAGGTGATCATTTATGCGCTCTCGACTGATGGAGAAAACCCCATCGATATCCTGGCCGTCAACGCCGCTTCGGCTGCTTTGATGATTTCAGATGCCCCCTGGGCCGGCCCGGTAGGCGCCGTTCGGGTAGGACGGATCGAAGGTGAGTTTATTCTCAACCCGACTTACCAGGACCTGGAGTACTCCGATCTTGATCTGCGCGTGGCCGGGACTCGCGACGCGATCCTGATGGTCGAATGTGGGGCCAAAGAAGTGTCGGAACAGGTCATGGTTCAGGCGCTCGATTTCGCTCATCAGAATATTCTGCCGCTGATCGAAGCGCAGGAGAAGATGCGAGAAGCCGTGGGCAAGCCCAAGCGGGATTACATCTCGGCGGAGTCCGATGAGGAACTGCAGCGGCAGGTTGCCGAACGAGTCCGGCAACCGTTGAATGAGATCCTCGACCGGCCATACGTCAAAGCAGAGCGGAACACCGCCCTGGATGAACTGCGCGCTGCGGTAGTTGAAGAAATCGCCGAAGAAGACGAAACGCTAAAGCCGGGGATCCTCTCAGCCTTTGAGGAGGCGTATCGTGAGGCGGTGCGCAGCCGTATCCTCGAACAAGGCATACGTCCGGATGGCCGGAAGACAGATGAGATCCGGCCGATCTGGTGCATGGTGGACGTCAGCCCCCGGGCCCATGGATCGGGCCTGTTCACTCGCGGGGAGACCCAGGTGCTCACCCTGGCTACCCTGGGGACGCCGCGCGAGGCTCAGGAGCTGGACAACCTGACGCCCTCTGAATCCAAGCGCTATATGCATCACTACAACTTCCCTCCGTTCTCAACCGGGGAGGTGAGACCGCTGCGCGGGGCGTCTCGGCGAGAGATCGGGCACGGCGCCCTGGCCGAACGGGCGCTGCGGCCGGTGATCCCGCCGGAAAGCGAGTTCCCCTACACCCTGCGCCTCGTCTCCGAGGTGTTCTCGTCCAATGGCTCGAGCTCCATGGCTTCTGTCTGCGGTTCGACCCTGGCATTGATGGACACCGGTGTGCCGATCAAAGCCCCGGTTGCGGGGGTGGCGATGGGCCTGATCAAGGAAGGTGACCGCTACCAGGTGCTGACCGATATCCTGGGCGCGGAAGACCATCTGGGAGATATGGACTTCAAAGTCGCCGGAACGGATAAGGGCATCACCGCGCTGCAGATGGATATCAAAATCAAGGGGATCACATCGGAAATCATGGCGCAAGCCCTGGAGCAGGCGCGCAAAGCCCGCATCAGCATTCTGGATAAGATGATCGCAGTGATCCCGGTCCCCCGCCCCGAGCTGAAAGACCATGCCCCACGCATCACAGTCCTGCAGATCCCGGTGGACAAGATTGGGGCAGTCATCGGTCCGGGTGGGAAGACGATCCGCTCGATCCAGGACGAGACCGGGGCGAAGATCGATATCGGTGAAGACGGTTCCGTGTACATCGCCACGGTGGACGGCGAAAGCGCCCAACGCGCTCGCGAGCGAGTGGAAGCGCTGACAGAAACCGCGGTCTTGGGGCGGATTTACACCGGTAAAGTGGTGCGCACAACCGATTTCGGCGCCTTTGTCGAAATCTTGCCCAACATCGATGGCATGGTACATATTTCCCAACTGGACACCCAGCGGGTAGATAAGGTGGAAGACGTCGTCCGGGTGGGGGATGAAATCACCGTCATGGTGACAGACATCGATGCCCAGGGAAAGATCCGCCTCTCCCGCCAGGCTGTGCTGGAGGGTTGGACGCCTGAGGAGGCCGCCGAGCGCGATAGGCCGCGAGGAGGTCGCTCCAGTGGGCCGAGAGGGGGCGGCAGGAACGGAGAACGGCGCGGCGGTGGAGGCCGCAGCCGGTACTAGAATCGATCGAGGAAGCGGTGCCCGGCATGGGTACCGCTTCTTTTTTCACCTATCTTGCCGACAACGGAAAAAGCCAGCACCGCCGGAAAGCACACAAGAAAAACGGCTGCCTGAACCGGCGTCTATCGATAAACCTGGAGGGTTGTCCAATGCCAATGAAACAAAGTGTGCTTCAGGCGAAGCGCCTGGAAGTTTGGACCTGTACCCGGGATGCAACACTGGGGGAAGTCGCCCAACGTATGGTGGAAGAAGACATTAGCTGCCTGGTTGTGGTCGATGATCAAGAATACCTGCACGGTATTATCACCCGAACTGACCTGCTGCGCGCCCTGATCTGCTGTGATGATTGGGAGAGCCATCCGGTCGAAGATTATATGGTTCAAGATGTGGTCACCGTCCAGCCGGCTGCCAGCCTGGAAGAAGTGGCGCACATTTTGTTGGAAAAGCAGATCCACCGGGTGGTTGTTGTGAGACAGGAAGAGAACCATCTGCGCCCGATGTCCGTGGTCTCCAGCGCAGATCTGGTCTACCATATGGTCAAATCTTTGTAGTGGAGGGTATGGACCGGTATTCGTCGCGCTTTCATCCATGGCTGTATCGGTCGGGCCGCGGCCGGCGTTACAGGCTGGCTTTCCCAGCCGGTCAGGGGGAATTGGGTTGTTTGTGACGTGAAGAGCAAAGCCTGATGAGGTGGTATACTATCAATCAGAAGATCATCCGATCAGGAGGGAGTATAGACGGGATAGTCAGGGGGCGAAGATATCGTTGCTGTCTCCGCTTCAAGGACTAAAGCTTGTAAACAATACATCATCCTATAGGCTTCTTGCGATCCTAGCTCCCTAGCAAACGTCGCCAAAGGAGGAAATTCATGACGACTAATATAATGGGGATATCCAGCACTTATGATTTGGAACAACACGGCATTCGCAATGTGAACATGGCCTATTGGACCCTCCCTACCCCAGCTCTGATCGAGCGCACAGTCGCCCGGAGGGAGGGGACGCTTGCGCACGAAGGCGCACTGGTGGTGAGAACCGGTAACCACACCGGACGGGCCCCGAACGATAAATTTGTTGTTGAAACCGACGGGATAAGTGATGAAATCTGGTGGGGAAGAAACAACCAACCATTGAACATCACTTGCTTTGAGCGGCTTTACCTGCGGATGCTGGCTTACTTTCAGGGGCGCGATGTGTTCATCCAGGACGCATACGCCGCCGCAGACCCGAACCACCGGCTTCCTATCCGGGTAATCACCGAGTCGGCCTGGCACAGCCTCTTTGTCCGCAACATGTTCCTGCGCCTGAAGCCCGAGGAACTCCCTGGGCACGTGCCACAGTTCACAATCTTGCACGCTCCTGGCTTCCACGCCATCCCCGAAATCGACTGCACCAATTCGGAGACCTTCATCATCCTTAATTTGGATAAAGGCGTCATCCTGATCGGCGGGACAAGCTATGCGGGGGAGATCAAGAAGTCGGTTTTCACCGTTTTGAACTACATCCTGCCAAAAAAAGGCGTCCTTCCGATGCACTGTTCGGCGAATATCGGGCGGACAAACGGCGATACCGCCCTGTTCTTCGGCCTATCGGGCACCGGGAAGACCACCCTCTCTTCGGATCCAGAGCGGCTGCTCATCGGTGATGATGAGCACGGTTGGGGGGATGACGGCGTGTTCAATTTCGAGGGGGGGTGCTACGCAAAGGTCATCAAATTGAACCGCGACCTGGAACCGATGATCTGGCGCGCTTCTCATCATTTCGGCGCAATCCTCGAGAACGTCACCATGGATGCCCGCACACGCCGGGTGGACTTCGATGACGCCGGCCTGACGGAGAACACCCGGGCCGCCTATCCAATCGGCTTCCTGGGAGATTATGTCACATCTCTCCGGGGAGGGCATCCCAAGAACATCTTCTTCCTGACCGCCGATGCCTTTGGGGTGCTGCCGCCTCTGGCGAAGCTGACCAAGGAGCAGGCGATGTACTACTTCCTCTCAGGATACACCTCGAAGCTGGCTGGCACAGAGAAAGGCGTTGGGGCGGAACCACAGGCGACTTTCTCTGCCTGCTTTGGCGCACCGTTCATGCCGCTTCATCCCAATGTGTATGCACAAATGCTTGGCGAGAAGTTGGAACAGCACAACACCCAGGTGTGGCTGTTGAACACCGGCTGGACCGGCGGGCCCTTTGGGGTTGGTTCTCGCATCCGGCTGCCCTTTACGCGAGCCATGGTGACCGCAGCGTTAAATGGCGAGCTGGCCGATGTGCCCACCCGCACCGATCCTTTCTTCGGCCTGGCAGTGCCCGAACACGTACCCGGCGTTCCCGATGAGATCCTCGATCCGCAGCGCACCTGGTCTGCTCCCGCGGCGTATAAGCAGCAGGCTGTCGAACTGGTCCACCGGTTCCAGGAGAATTTTGCCCGCTTCGATGATAAAGTGGATCAAAAAGTAGCCGAGGCCGGTCCCATGCGCGTGACCGCATAACCTAAAGAACAGGGTCTGCGCCGTCCAGGCAGCGGCGGCGCAGACCCGAAGCAGCGGTTGTTTTAGGAGGGTAGGATGGAATCTGGTTTCATTTGGATGGACGGCAAGATGGTCCCATACGAGCAGGCAACTGTGCATTTCATCACGCCGACTCTCCATTACGGAGTGGGGGTTTTCGAGGGGATTCGCTGCTACGATACCGAAAAAGGACCGGCTGTATTCCGTCTCAGCGAACACCTGGAGCGGTTCCTGGAGTCGATCCATATCCTGGGGGTCAAAGACTTTCCGTATACGATCGAAGACCTGCGCCAGGCGACGCACGAGACGGTACGGGTCAACAAGTTCAAGGAATGTTATATTCGCCCGCTGATGTATCTCGATGGGCCGATGGGGCTCAACATGGACCGCTCCCGCCCCCGTGTGGGGATCGCCTGCTGGGAGTGGGGGCCTTACCTGGGTGAAGAAGCGAAGATCACCGGCGTTCATATGATGGTTTCGTCTTTCACCCGGCTGCATCCGAATATTAACATGACGAAAGCGAAGATCTCCGGCAATTATGTCAATTCGATGCTGGTGAAGACCCTGGCCTTGCGCTCGGGGTATGATGAAGCTGTGATCCTGGACCCGCAGGGTTTTGTAGCCGAATGCACCGGCGAAAACCTGTTCCTGGTTAAGGATGGAGTGTTGATCACACCGCCGCTGTCAACCATCCTGGAGGGGTTGACTCGAGATGCAATCATCACCCTGGCCGGAGATTTGGGGATCCCGGTACAGGAGAAGATGGTCACTCGCGATCAGCTTTACATTGCCGACGAGGTCTTTATCACCGGTACGGCAGCCGAGGTGGTGGGTGTGCGCGCGGTCGATCACCGCCAGGTGGGAGCCGGACGGCCAGGACCGGTTACGTTGTCATTATCGGAGGAGTTCGACAAGAACATCCACGGGCAAGGCCGGCACGCTGCCGAGTGGTTGGATTACGTGGAGATCGCTGAAGATGAAACCCAGGCCGAGCTGGCAGGCTGAACTGCGATTAAGGTTTTCTTAATGCAACTTTATCATGGATTTTTCATCTTAATAGATGGCAGGACTGTATATGATTCAGTTCTGGATCGTCGTTGCAGGAAAGAAATTAAGATAACCACAATCGGAGGAATGTAGTTCATGGAAGCTCAAGCAGTTGTCGATCAGGTCAAAATACAGCCGCTAGGCAGCCGGGTTTTGGTCCGTCCGGATACCGAGAGCGAAGTCCGGACCAGCAGCGGGTTGTATATCCCCGAAACTGCCAAAGAAAAACCCCAAACGGGTGTGGTCGTCGCCATCGGCGATGACGAAGATGATATTAAAGTCGAGGTTGGGCAAAAAGTGCTATTCCCCAAATATACCGGGACAGAGATCAAGTTGGATGGCGTAGAGCACATCATTATGGATGCTGACGATATCCTGGCAATAGTGAGGGGATAGCAGAAGGAGAGGAAACTGGAAAATCGAGGCAGCACAATGGATTTTAATCTGACGGAATTGTCTCCTAGTAAAGTGGATGGTGAAGAACAGCAGGTCCGGATGCTGATTCTGGGCTCCGGCCCGGCCGGCCTGGCGGCTGCGCTGTACGCGGCCAGAGCAGATCTCAACCCGGTGGTGCTGACCGGGATGGAACTGGGCGGTCAGGTCTCGCTGACCTATATCGTGGAGAATTACCCAGGCTTTCCGGATGGGATTGGTGGATCTGAAATGGTGGACCTGTTCCAGAAGCAGGCCGAACGCTTCGGAGCCAGGATCGAATACGACACCGCCACTGAGGTCGATCTCTCTCAACGACCGTTTCGCGTAAAAACATACAACACCACCTATCTGGCCGAATCGCTGATCATCACCACCGGCGCTACCCCTCGCCATTTGAATGTACCCGGCGAGGTAGAGCTGACCGGACGGGGGGTCTCATACTGCGCGACCTGCGACGGTTGGTTCTTCAAGGATAAGAATGTAATCGTGGTCGGCGGGGGTGATAGCGCCCTGGAAGAGGGGATTTTCCTCACCCGCTATGCCAAATCGGTGACCATCGTCCACCGGCGGGATGAATTGCGCGCCGGGCCTATCCTGGAGAAGCGAGCCAAAGAGAACCCGAAAATCAAGTTCATGTGGAACACAATCGTGACGGAAATCCTGGGCGATGAGGCGGTCCGGGCGGTCAGGCTCAATAATCTCGTCACCGGTGAAGAATGTGAGGAACCGGTCGATGGGGTCTTTATCTTCATCGGGCACACCCCCAATTCGCAGTTGTTCACCGGCCAGTTGGAGATGGACGCGAACGGGTACCTGGTTACGGACCGGCTCATGCGCACCAACGTACCCGGCGTTTTTGCTGCAGGTGAGATTGCCGACCCGCATTACCGGCAGGTGATCACCTCGGCTGGGATGGGCGCCGCGGCAGCCATGCAGGCCGGTCACTTTTTGGACGAAGTCGTTGGCTACCAAACCTGATATGGGTAAAGTCCCGGCAGGCCAGTCCTGCCGGGAAGCTCAATTTCAGCGCCACACAGCGGAACACTTTTTGGAGGGGAAATGAAAAACAAAGTATCGATTATCGGGGCAGGAATGACCGGATCGACGACCGCTCACTGGTTAGCCGAACGGGAAGTGGCGGACATTGTGTTGGTCGATATCGTCGAAGGCATGCCTCAGGGCAAGGCCCTCGACCTGCAGGAAGCGCTGCCGGTGATCGGCAAGGATGTGAAAATTACCGGCAGCAACGACTACGACGCCACAGAAAAGTCAGATATCATCGTTATCACCGCCGGTCTGCCGCGCAAGCCGGGGATGAGCCGCGATGACCTGCTGGCAGCGAATGCGGATATCGTGCGCAAGGCTGTGGAAAACACCATCCGAAAATCGCCCGATGCCATCTACATCATCCTGACCAACCCTCTCGATGTGATGTCCTACCTGGCTATGAAGGTCGCCAAGATCGAGCCGCATCGCGTCATCGGCCAGGCCGGAATCCTGGACTCGGCCAGAATGCGGGCGTTTGTTGCCATGGAGCTCGGCGTAAGCGTCGAGAACATCCATTGCTACGTGCTGGGGGGGCACGGTGACGATATGGTTCCGCTGACGAAAGCTTCCAATGTGGCGGGGATTCCTCTGGATGAAATCCTGCCAAAAGAACGGTTGGATGCGATCGTCGAGCGCACTCGTAAAGGCGGAGGGGAGATCGTAAGTCTGCTCAAGACCGGCAGTGCGTATTATGCTCCGGCTGTCGCCATCGCCCAGATGGTGGATGCCATCTTAAAAGACAAGCATTTGATCGTCCCGGCTGCCGCCTATCTACAAGGTGAGTATGGGCTGAACGATATTTTCTTCGGAGTCCCGGTTCAATTAGGGCGGAAGGGCGTCGAGAAAGTATTCGAGTACCGGCTTAACGAAGAAGAAATGGCAGCCCTGAAAAAGTCGGCCGCAGGAGTGGCCGAGAACATTGCCAAGCTAAACCTGGAGCCTGTTCAGTAACGGTTCGATCGAAAGAACTGGATGAACGACGCCAGAGCCGGTGTGCTGCCGGGGGGTCTGTACTCCTCTCCCGGCGGCACACCGTACTCGTCTTAAAACCGTTTACTGCTGCGCGACAGGAAACAAGGAGGAGACAATGATTCTGAAGAAAAAAATAAAGGCGCAATTACCCGAGTGGCAGGAACGAGTGAGGAATCTGGTTCAGGAATTTGGGGATGCCAAGCTCTGCGAAGTTACCGTGGCCCAGGTCTATGGCGGCATGCGGGGGGTTCGCGGATTGGTTACCGATATCTCATATGTGGATCCGGCTGAGGGGATCCGCCTGCGTGGTTTCACCATCTCCGACCTGCTGGAAAAACTTCCCAAGAGCCCGGGAGCAAAAATCCCCATGGTGGGGGGGCTGTATTATTTGCTCCTGGTTGGCGAGCTCCCGACCTACGAGCAGGCGCTCGAAGTTGAAGATGAGTGGAGAAAGCGTTGGGAAGTGCCGGATTACGTTTACGATGTCATTCGGGCGATGCCGGCGGACTCGCGCGCGATGACCCTGTTCTCACAGGCGATTCTCGCTATGGAACGGGAATCGGTGTTCACTCGCCGCTATGATGAAGGTATGCGGAAAGAGGAATATTGGGAACCGATGCTGGAAGACAGCCTGAATCTTACGGCCCGGGTGCCGGCGATTGCGGCCTATATTTATCGCTTGAAGTATCTTGGAGACGATCGGGTTCCCGAGCCTGACCCCAACCTGGATCTGGGGGCCAATTTCGCGAACATGATGGGAATCGATGACCCCGATTACAAGGAGCTTTCACGCCTGTACTTCATCCTTCATTCCGATCATGAAAGCGGCAATGCCAGCGCGCATGCCACCCACCTGGTGGGTTCGACCCTTTCGGACATCTATTACGCTGCCTCGGCCGCCATGGATGCCCTGGCAGGTCCCCTTCATGGGCGGGCAAACCAAGAAGCGCTGCGCTGGTTGTTGGAAGTTCGCGAGAAATATGGCCGCCTACCCACGAAAGAAGAACTGCGCGATTTTGCCTGGGAGACTTTGAACGCTGGTCAGATCATCCCCGGCTACGGGCACGCGGTGCTGCGGAAAACCGACCCTCGCTACAAAGCGCTGTATGATTTTGGCAAGGAAAACTTCAAAGACGATGAAATCTTCGAGTTGGCGTGCCTGGTCTACGACGTGGTCCCCCAAGTGCTGCGCGAGCAGGGTAAGGCAAAGGACCCGTGGCCAAACGTGGATGCGATCAGCGGTACTGTCCAGTACCATTATGGGGTGCAGGACTGTTCTCAATCCTGCGGTTTTTATACCGTGATGTTCGGGGTCAGCCGTTTGTTAGGCGTTACTGCCAATGCGGTCTGGGCGCGAGCGCTGAATCAGCCGATCGAGCGGCCAAAATCATTGACCACCAGCATGATCGAAGAAGCGGTGGAAAAGCAAAAGGCGATAGCATAGTTGAAGCGGAGTCAAAAAAAGGCTGGCCACTCGGTGCCAGCCTTTTTTTATCGTTGCACGACAAATCTAGGGCGCTGGGGTGTTCGCGCTGGACGGTGAAGCAGCTCCAGACCAGATAAAGACCCTGCTTTCGCTGACGGCGCCGGCTTCCTCCCAGATGGGGAGCCCTTCTTCATCGGTCCCTGTCTGGCGGACGGTAAGCACCGACCAGCGGATGGCATGGGGGATGCCATCGTTCGAGCGATAGCGATCTGGCACGATGAATTTCGTATCCGACAGATACTCCACCTGCTTCTCGTGCGTCCCGGCGGTCAGATCTTCCAGGGTGACAGCATAGGCTTCATTTTCCTGGAGGGCGCCCACCGCGGCCCACTGCAGAATGACCGAGCCATCGGCGGCTGTAAAGACCTGGCCATCGGCGGGCAGCAGCAGGTTCGGGGCCTGGTAGGGCGGCGGCGGAGTGGCGGTGGGTGTTGGTCCCGGTGTGGCCGCCCGCCGGCAGAGCGGGATGATGAGCTTTTGGTTGAAGCGGACCACATCGTTTACCAGGCCGTTATATTCGCTGATTGCTTCTCTGGGCACGGCATAATTCGCCGCAATCTTGCCCAACGTATCGCCTTCCTGGACGGTGTATTCCACCTTCTCGCAGGCGGCCTCGGTTGCTTCTGCCGGGCTCAGGGTCGCCGTGGGCAGCGAGGTCGCAGTGGGCGTCGGAGCAGGGATCAGCAGAACCTGGTTGGCACTGAGCACACCACAATCCGCCGGAAGGTTATTCAGCAGCACAATGCTGTTGATCGACACCCCAAACGCGTAAGCAATGCCACCGCAGGTATCTCCCAATTGAACGGTGTAAGATTGGGGAGTCGGACTGGGAAGGGGGGTATCGGTCGGCGTGGGAGGCAGCGGAGTATGCGTGTTGGTGGGGGTGAACGTAACGGTGGGGGTGAGGGTCTCAGTTGTATCCAGGCTCGCCGCAGAGGTGGGTGATTGCTGCGCCATTGCCAGGTAAACCAGGCCGGCGCCGACAATGAGGAATACCGCCAGCAGGCCCAGGATCGCCGGTAGACTGAGCGTGATTTCCGGCATCCGGCTGCCCTGAACTACCTTGGGTGTTTTCGAGGTGGCTTTGTCTGTGCTGGTCAGGTCGGTGCCGCATACCAGACAGCGTACGGCATCCTCATTCACTCTGGTCCCACAGGTGGGACAGAGTTTGGTGGGTTTGGAAGGTTTCTCAGCACTCATAGGCTCTTTCTTGTTCCGAGGAGTTCACCTCGTAATCTGCGTGATTATACCAGTCTTCGCTGATAGGTAAAGGGCTCCCCGGGAAAGCTGTCAAAATCGATCAGTAAAACTGCTTTCTTCGTCTTGGCAATCATGACTCAGAAGTGGATTCGGGCCCGGTCTCATCCAACTTCTACCTGTGTTATACTGACTTAGATGGTCCCTTATAGCATTTATCTCCATGTACCTTTTTGTACACACCGCTGTGGTTATTGTGATTTTAACACATATACAGGCCAGGAACACCGGATGGCAGACTATGTCGCGGCGCTGTGCCGGGAGATCGAGCTGCTGGGAGAGGCCGCCGGAGAGCGTTTGCCGGTCCACACGATCTTCTTCGGTGGAGGTACCCCCTCGCTGTTACCTGCGCACCTGTTTGAACGGATCCTCTCCACCCTGCACGCAGTATTCGATTGGCAGCCGGCGATCGAGATCAGCCTGGAGGCCAATCCGGGCACGTTGAGCCTGGCTTATCTGCAAGACCTGCGGAATCTGGGCTTGAACCGCATCAGCTTAGGCGTCCAGTCCGCAAACCCTGAGGAACTCAGGCTGTTGGAACGGCAGCATGATTTCCCGGATGTTATTCGGGCAGTCACCTGGGCCCGGCGAGCCGGGTTCGAGAACCTGAATCTGGATCTGATTTTCGGCCTGCCGAACCAGGCGCTTTCCACCTGGCAACAGACTCTGGAACTGGTCCTGGGGCTGCATCCAGACCACTTCTCGTTATACGCCCTGACGATCGAGCACGGCACTCCGCTGTTCCATTGGGCCGAGCGCGGGCTGATCGATGAGCCGGACCCCGATCTGGCGGCTGAGATGTACGAGTGGGCTTCCCAAAGGCTGGCCGCAGCCGGATACCAACAGTATGAGATTTCCAATTGGGGGCGTGTTGTCGATCGCGGCGGGGAGGATCGTATTCTGGCCTGCCGCCATAATCTGCAGTATTGGCGCGGCCTGCCCTATCTAGGGTTTGGCGCAGGGGCCCATGGGTACGCGGGCGGGGTCCGGACGGCAAATGTACTTTCTCCGGCGGCCTATATTCAGCGCTGCACGGAGGGGAAGGGCAGGGATTTTCCCCTGACCCCGGCCACGCAGAACAGTCTAAAAGTTGACCGGCAGGCAGAGATCGCAGAGACGATGATGATGGGCTTGCGGCTGACGCAAGAGGGGGTATCCAACAGGGACTTCGGCCGGCGTTTCGGCCTTTGCCTGGAGGATCGATTCGGACCACAGATCGATAAGCTGGTGGGGGCTGGCCTGCTGGAATGGAGCGGGGACGGACACGACCGTTTGCGCCTGACAGAGCGCGGCCGGCTGCTTGGCAATCAAGTTTTTGTTGAGTTTATCTAATCGTGCTTGGATGTAGTTCTGTAAGGTGGGCGTTGGCGGGCTGTACAGCCCGCCAACGCCCACCTCACAAACCCTTCTACGTCTAGCCTGGCTTACGACTTGGAGAAAGCTAAAGACCGATATGGGAGCCAGTGCAAATCCGCTCCGGATCCCGGCTATACTTTGCGATTCAACAGCCGCAGGGCGAGCGAGCGCAGGGCTTCTCCGGCCTCTCCCTGGGGCCGGGCGTCATCCAGCGCCTGGAGGGCCTGGCTGGTGAGTGAATTCGCCTTTTCCAGCGCATAGTCGTAGGCTCCCTCCTGGCGCAGCAGTTCGGCGATCCCCGGGACTTCCTCCGCTTCGATCGGGCCTTGGGCCCAGCGGGCGGCAAAAGCGCCGTTCTGGCTCAGGCCGAACAGCACAGGCAATGATTTCTTCCCGCTGACCAGATCGCTCTCGGCGGATTTCCCCGTCGTCTGCGCATCCCCCCAAATTCCAAGCAGATCGTCTTGAACCTGGAACGCCAGGCCCAGGTAGCGCCCAAAGGAACCGTATGCTTCACACACGGCGCTGGAAGCGCCGGCAGAGATGGCGCCGATCCTCAGGCCGGCTGAGAGTAGAGCCGCAGTCTTCCGGCCCACCATGGGCCAGTAGGCTTCCAATGGAATCACCAGCTCCCGTTCGAAGGCAATATCCAGATACTGCCCGCCGGTGAGCGACAGGCAGGTCTCTTGCAGCACCCGCGCGGCCAGAAGCGCCTGAGGCGGGCTGGTCTTCTCGGCCAGATCGAGGATCACCAGGTTTGCCAGGGAGAACATGGCGTCGCCGGCATTGATCGCCTGGGGAATGCCCCACAATTTCCATACTGTCTGGCGACCCCGGCGCAACGGGCTGTTATCTTCGATGTCATCGTGGATCAGGGAAAAGTTGTGGATCAGTTCAACCGAAGCCGCTCCCGGCAGTGCTTTACGCCAATCCCCGCCTGAAGCGGCAGCGGCGAGCAAGACGAGCAATGGCCGGATGCGCTTTCCCCGCGCCTCGGGGCCTGCGCCGGGGCCTTCCCAGCCCAGGTGATAAGCCAGCATGTGGCGCATTCCGTCCACATCTTCGATGCGTTCTAAAGCCTGGCGCAGTGTTTCCTCGATGGCGGGGATCATCTGCGCGGTCAACTCATTGAGGGACATGAACCTCCTCGATGGCGCTCGCAGCTATCCAACTTGTTTCAGCCGGTTCTCTCGCAGCGAGTGCAGGTCACCGGCGCCGCAGGCGAACATACAAACTTGAATTTCCCGGCGAACTTCGAAAATGGCCAGCCGAGTATCGTCCAGGGAGCGAGCGGCGGCTTTCAGGAAGGGCCCGGCCATGCCGCCCAGCGCGGCGCCCAGGGCGATGCACTTGGCGATCTCCACCCCGGTGCGCAGGCCGCCAGAGGCGATCACGGGGAGGTCCGGCGCAGCCCGGCGCACATTCAAGATCGCTTCGGCGGTGGGGATCCCCCAGTCGAGGAACGCGGCTGCAAGGCGGGCCTGGCTTTCATTTTCGGCCCGGTGCATTTCCACCTGAGACCAGGAGGTGCCGCCTGCTCCGGCGACATCGATCGCAGCAACCCCCGCATTTGCCAGGCGGCGCGCATCTTCTTCTGAGAAACCCCACCCCACCTCTTTGGCGATCACCGGCACGGGTAAGAGGCGGCACACGGCTTCGATCCGGTCCAGCAGCCCGGCGAAACGGGTATCCCCCTCCGGCTGAACGGCTTCCTGCAGGGCGTTCAGGTGGAGGATGAGGGCATCGGCTTCGATCATCTCAACCGCCCGGCGGCACTCATCCACCCCATACCCATAATTGAGCTGGATCGCGCCCAGGTTGGCGAACAGCAGAATATCAGGCGCAACCCGCCGTACCTGGTAGGTAGGCGCCAGTTCAGGATTTTCCAATGCCGCGCGCTGAGATCCCAGCCCCATGGCAATGCCTGTCTCCTGGGCGGCGGCAGCCAGGGTCTGGTTGATCGCTGCGGCTTCGCCGGTCCCACCGGTCATCGAAGAAATCAGGATGGGGGCGTTGAGTTTCTTGCCGAACAGCTCGACAGTCAGATCGACCTGATCCAGGTTCAACTCAGGCAGTGCCCGGTGGATGAACCGGTAACGTTCTAACCCGGTCGTCAGGCCGGATGTGACCTCTTCTTCCAGGTTTATACGGATATGATCGGATTTCCGGGAACTTGTGGGCGTAACTTTGCTCATGTGTCGGTGTTCCTGTAAGTTGGAGTTATATTACCAGCCTGGAATCCGGCTGTCAATAAGCGAATGGTGCGCTCTTGCGCACCGTGGGGCCTGGTCACTCGATTGAGGCTTGACAGCACGGTACGGAAGGTTACAATTGCCCCTGTTGGCCACGATATTTTTTAAGGAGGATGATCCATGGCAGACGCAGATACCTATTCAGAGGTCAAAGAGATCATTGTCGAACTATTGGGCGTAGATCCCGATAAGGTTACCCCGGAAGCCAGCTTCCGTGAAGACCTTGAGGCGGATTCGCTCGATCTGGTCGAACTGATCATGGCCTTTGAGGACAAATTCGGCGGGGAGATTTCCGACGAGGATGCCCAAAAGATTACAACAGTTGGAGAAGCGGTTAACTACATCGACGATCGTATGAAGTAAGGCCTTGATTTGCTTGCTACTGAAAGCAAAAGTCCGCTGGAAAAAGAGCGGACTTTTTCAATTCTTCGGATGAACCTCAGCGCGGCGCCCGGTTGGCCAGGCTGCGCCTGAATGAGTTGAAATTCGCGATCATTGTTCCTTCAACAGGCTGGGGATTTCTTCCGGGTGTTTGGCGACCCGGACCCCCACCCGCTCCAGGGCTTTGATCTTATCGGAGGCCAGGCCCGACCCGCCTTCCACGATCGCCCCGGCATGACCCATGCGCTTTCCGGGCGGAGCGGTCTGCCCGGCAATGAAGGAAACCACCGGTTTGGTCATATGATCGGCGATGAACTCGGCCGCTTTTTCTTCGTCGGAGCCGCCGATCTCGCCGATCAATACCACTTTTTCGGTGTGAGCATCATCTTCGAACATGGACAGGCAGTCGATGAAGTTCGTCCCGTTGATCGGATCACCGCCGATCCCAACGCAGGTGCTCACACCCATTCCCTCCAACATCAGAGCATACAGCACTTCATAGGTGAGGGTGCCGGAGCGCGAGACCACCCCGATTTTCCCCGGAATGGAGATATCGCCCGGGATGATACCCACCTTGGCTTCTCCAGGGGTGAGCAGTCCGGGGCAGTTGGGCCCAATCAGGCGGACATTTTTCTGATCCAGATAATTCCGCACGCGCATCATGTCTTGCACGGGGATGCCCTCGGTGATGCAGACGATCAGCGGGATACCGGCATCTGCCGCTTCGAAGATGGCATCAGCCGCAAACCGGGCAGGAACGAAGATCACGCTGGTGTTCGCCCCGGTGGCCTCACAGGCCATTTTGACCGAGTCGAAAACCGGAATTTTGCCGTCCAATACCCATTCGCCGCCCTTGCCGGGTGTCACACCGGCGACAACGTTGGTGCCATAGGCGACCATTTGCTCGGTGTGGAAAAGTCCTTCGTTACCGGTTATACCCTGAACCAGCAGACGGGTGCTTTTGTTCACCAGGATGCTCATTTGACCTTCTCTCCCTTAGCGATGGCGACGGCTTTCTGTGCGGCGTCTGCCAGAGTTGTTGCGGTAATCATATGGGCCTCGGCCAGGATCTGAAGCCCCTCCTCGGCGTTGGTGCCGACTAAGCGGACGACCATGGGGATATCCGTCTTGACCTCATGCATGGCTGCGATGATCCCGCGTGCCACTTCGTCTCCACGAGTGATGCCGCCAAACACATTGAACAGAACGGCTTTGACCTTGGGGTCGGAGAGGATGATCCGCAGCGCGGCGGCCACTTTCTCGGCACTGGCGCCGCCTCCGATGTCCAGGAAGTTGGCCGGTTCGCCACCGAAGAGCTTGATAATATCCATCGTGGTCATCGCCAGCCCGGCGCCGTTCACCATGCAGCCAATATTTCCATCTAGAGGGATGTAAGACAGCCCATACTTGCGCGCTTCGACCTCGGATGGCGCTTCTACATCCAGATCGCGCATCTCATTCAAGTCGGGATGGCGGAAGAGGGCGTTATCGTCCAACACCATCTTGCCGTCGACCGCCAGCAAATGGTTATCTGCAGTGATCACCAAAGGGTTGATTTCCGCCAGAGTGGCGTCGCATTTTCTGTACGCTTCCCACAGGCCGATCGCGATCTGGCTGAAGGTGCGCCAGTGCTCACGCGGCAGGTCGATGGCGACAGCGATGTTGCGGGTTTGGTAATCGCGCAGGCCCAACAGTGGGTCGATATGCTCACGAATAATTTTCTCAGGCGTTTTACGGGCGACTTCCTCGATATCCACTCCCCCGGCAGAGGAGGCAATCAGCACGGGTTTGCGCGCTTCCCGGTCGTTGGTGATGCCCAGATAAATTTCCTTCTCGATGTTTGCCGCCTCATCTACCAGGACCTTCCGCACCGGTAAACCCTTAATCTCCATTGCCAGTATCTGGGTCGCCAGTTCTTCGGCCTGTTCGGGGTTCTTGGCCAGGCGAATGCCACCTGCCTTGCCTCGCCCGCCGACCAATACCTGAGATTTAATAACAACGCGGCCACCCAGTTCTTCAGCGATCTGTTTCGCTTCTGCTGCGGTAGCCGCCACCCTGCCCCTGGGGATGGGAATCCCATACTTTGAAAACAGGTATTTAGATTGATACTCGTGTAGCTTCATGCAGGTCTTTTCTCCCTTGATGACCTCTATTGAGTTGGAAAGTGCAAAGTGATTATACCACGCAGGCAGTAGCGGCGCTTCCATTGCACACTATATGGGACAATTTCTCCCTAATTTCTCGTTAAAACAAAAAACCCCAATCAAGTTGGGATTTTTCGTAACGAAGCCGTATGCTGCTCCGCTCAGGAAGGCTGGGGGTGAAGGATTCGAACCTCCGCATACAGATCCAGAGTCTGCTGTCCTACCACTAGACGAACCCCCAGTACGTCGAGCGGACGATATTCTACCACGCCTTACGCCCCAAGTCAAATACCAAACGTTGCAAAATCATGGCTTTCTCAAGAATGGAAGAGGGTGGTAGGATGGGTGGGCTGCGCAGCCCACCCATCCTACCACCCTCCTATCCTTTAAAGCCTGGCTCACGACTTTGAGAAGGCCATAGTTGCAAAATGCTAGGCAGTTTATGGATTTTCATCACTAGGTCATAGCTTTCTCAAAGTTTTAATAAGATAGGGGGTAGGGAAATAGGCGGGGCGTGCGCCCCGCCTATTTCCCTACCCCCATTCTCGAGAACGCCATGATCACGAGGTCGTGTGCAGGCGAATGTTGT
This sequence comes from uncultured Anaerolineaceae bacterium, assembly GCA_964391195.1. GTDB lineage: Bacteria > Chloroflexota > Anaerolineae > Anaerolineales > UBA4823 > JAAYXE01. Next base: position 26,510 of record CAYMLG010000036.1, read on the forward strand.
CAGTTGTAATTGTTGGGGGGTGTGGGCAACGAGGTCTGTAAAAAAGCCAAAACGGGGGAATTGAGATATAATGTTTTGGATTTATCCCAGAAAGAGGGCGAATGATGAGCAAGTCTGATATGAAACCAACCGCTGAAGACCGAGAACGTGCAGCAGAGGCGGGAACGCCGCTGCCCGAGGGCGAGTTACCTTCCGGTGATTTTATCCGGGAGATTATTAACGAGGATTTGCGATCCGGTCGTTTCGATCGAGTCCACACCCGTTTCCCACCTGAGCCAAACGGGTATCTGCACATTGGGCACGCCAAGGCGCTGTATATTGATTTCGGCATCGCCGAAGACTACGGAGGAAAATGTAATCTTCGCTTCGACGACACGAACCCGGTCAAGGAAGAAACCGAGTATGTCGAATCGATCAAGGAAGATATTCGTTGGCTGGGCTTCGATTGGGACGACCGCGAATTCTTTGCTTCGGATTATTTCGAGCAGCTTTACCAGTGGGCTGTCGAGCTGATTAAGAAGGGTAAAGCCTACGTCGATGACTTGAGCCCGGAAGAGGTTCGGGAGTATCGCGGCACACTGACAACACCCGGGCGGGAAAGCCCTTACCGGAACCGTTCGGTGGAGGAGAACCTGGACCTGTTCGAGCGCATGCGGAAAGGTGAGTTTCCAGAGGGCTCGAAAACATTGCGCGCCAAAATCGATATGTCTTCCGGCAATATGAACCTGCGCGACCCGGTGATGTACCGCATCTTGCACGCCGAACACCACCGTACCGGGAATAAGTGGTGCATCTATCCGATGTATGACTACGCCCACGGCCAGTCGGACTCGATCGAAGGCGTGACCCATTCTCTGTGCTCGTTAGAATATGAAGATCATCGCCCGCTTTATGACTGGTTCCTGGATGAGTTAGGTATCTTCCATCCCCGCCAGATCGAGTTTGCCCGGCTCAACCTGAGTTATACGGTGCTGAGCAAGCGCAAACTGATCCAACTGGTGCGGGAAGGCCATGTGCGGGGGTGGGATGACCCGCGCATGCCCACCATCTCTGGGATGCGCCGCCGCGGTTATCCGGCGGAAGCAATCCGCAACTTCCTGGAACGGATCGGCGTGGCGAAGAACGAGAGTGTGGCGGATATCGCCCTTTTGGAACATTCGGTGCGCGAGTACCTGAACGCACATGCCCCCCGGGTGATGGGTGTGCTGCGCCCGCTGAAGCTGGTGATCGACAATTACCCGGATGATCTCGTCGAAGAAATGGAAGCGATCAACAACCCGGAGGACCCCGGCGCAGGGACGCGCAAGGTACCCTTCTCCAAGGTGCTGTACATCGAACAGGACGATTTTCGGGAAGTCCCGCCACCCAAGTATTTCCGCCTTTCTCCGGGGCGAGAAGTGCGGCTGCGCTATGCGTATTTCGTGACCTGCACGGATGTGGTCAAAGACGAGAACGGCGAGGTGATCGAAGTGCACTGCACCTACGACCCGGCTACCAGGGGTGGAGACGCTCCGGATGGACGTAAGGTGAAGGCCACCATCCATTGGGTCTCCGCGGCGCATGCCCTCCCGGTGGAAGTCCGGCTCTTCGATCGCCTGTTCAACCGCGAAAACCCGGAAGAGGTCGAAGAAGAAGGCAAAACCTTCCTGGATAATATCAATCCCCAGTCTTTGGAGATCCTTACCGGCAGCTTCGTTGAACCCAGCCTGTCGGGGGCGAAACCTGGGGACCGCTACCAGTTCGAGCGGCAGGGATACTTCGCTGTTGATCCCGATTCAACTTCCGAACGCCTGGTTTTCAATCAGACGGTCTCGCTCAAAGATAGCTGGGCGAAGATCGAGAAGTCCTTGAAACAAGGCAAACAATAAACCCCAGGATTAAACCCTGGCCATTGAGGGCGGAGTGATACACTATACGCCTTCTTCGGACGAATAAAAAAGACACGCCGGGTCCTTTTCCGGCGTGTTTTTTATGGTTCAGGGATTTTGGTTTTTACCGAGCTTAGACTTCAACCGTGTTCAACGACTCGATTGCGTTCTGGATGCGTTCCAACACTTTTTCTTTGCCGATCACTTCCATGCTCTGGAACAGAGGCGGGCTGACTTTTTTACCGGTAACGGCCACCCGGAGGATGCCGAATAACTGTCCGGCGCTCAGGCCAAGTTCCTCGGCCAGTTCGCGCATGGGCTCTTCGGCGGTCTCTACAGAGATTTGTTCGAGTCCGGCGAGCAGGTCATAGGCGCGGCGGGCGGCAGTTGCCGATTCCGCCGGGGTCAGCTTCTTGCCGACCAGATCGATCGGATCGGGGTGGACTTCTTCTTCGAAGAAAAAGCCTCCCATCTCGGCCGCATCGTCCAGGGTGGTGATCCTTTCCTGAAGCAGAGGGGCGACCATCAGCAGTTTGTCATCATCGACCTGGTAGCCGGCCGCTTCGAAGAAAGGTTTCAGCCTGCGGGCCAAATCGTCCACCGCCAGGTTGCGAATATGCAGGCCGTTGAAGTGATCCAGCTTGGAGAAATTGATGGCGGCCGGGGAGGGGTTCAGCTTATCCAGGCTGAACTTTTCGATCAGATCTGGCATGGTAAAGAACTCGGTCCGGTCATCGTAGCTCCAGCCCATCAGGGCGATCCAATTGACCACGGCCTCCGGCAGGTAGCCCAGCTCCTTGAGGTCGGTCAGGTAGATCGAATGGCCTTCCTGTTTGGCGTCGGCGGCCTCTCTCTTGCTCATTTTACCTTTCCCGCTCGGCTTCAGGAAAACCGAGAGATGCAGCCATTCGGGTTCATCCCAGCCGAAAGAACGGATGATATGCACGTGCAGAGGAAAAGTGGACAGCCACTCCGAGCCGCGGATCACGTGCGTGATGCCCATCAGGTGGTCATCCACCATCGCCGCCAGGTGGTAAAGGGCCAGCCCATCCGACTTGACAATGATGTAGTCATCCAGGTTCTTGTTCTCGACAGTGATCTCTCCCCGCAGGCGGTCGACCATCGTGATCGAGCCTTCATCGGGCATTTTAAAGCGGATGACGTGGGGCTCGCCGGCCTGGATGCGGGCTGCGCTCTCCTCGGGCGTCAGATTGCGGCAGTGGCGGTCGTAGCGCACCGGTTCTTTGTTCCGCTGCTGTTCCTGGCGAACTGCTTCCAGGCGTTGGGGGGTGCAGAAGCAGTAGTAGGCCTTATCCATTTCGATCAACTGCCCGGCGTAGTGCTGATAGATGTCTTTTCGCTCCGACTGGCGGTAGGGCGCGTGGGGGCCGCCGGTGTCGAAGCCTTCGTCCCAATCGATCCCCAGCCAGTGGAGAGCCTCGATCAGCTCGTCTTCGGCTCCCGGTACGTAACGCTTCCGGTCGGTATCTTCCAGGCGAAGGATGAACTGCCCCCCTGTCTGCCGGGCCAGCAGAAAGTCGTACAGAGCCGTCCGCCCGCTTCCGAGATGGACGCGGCCGGTCGGCGACGGCGCAAAACGCACGCGCGCAGGTTTCATCGCAGGCATACTCTTCTCCATTATAAGAACTCAGAACTCTAAGGCTTTATGCCTTAAGACTACACTCTCTACCAGGCCGATTCCCAACAGGGTAGAGAGCAGCGAACTCCCCCCATAACTGACAAACGGCAAAGTCAGCCCGGTTGCCGGCATCAAGTTGAGGTTAACGCCCATATTCACGATCGCCTGGAAGGCGATCATCGTGGCTACGCCATAAGCGATCAGCGACCCATAAGTATCCCTGGAGATACGGGCGACGTGAATACAGCGGAAGATCACGAACAGCATGACCAGCATCACCACGACAGTGCCGATAAAGCCAAACTCGTGCGCCATCGAGGAGTAGATGAAATCGGACCATCGCACCTTCAGGAAGCGCAGCTGTACCTGCGGGCCTTGCCCGTAGCCCTGGCCGAACCAACCGCCGGAACCGATGCTGATCAGGGCCTGCCGGATGTTGTAGGTGTCGCCATAGGTCGCATCCGGATCGGGGAATAAGAAATTGGTCACCCGTCTTAACTGGTAGGGCTGAATGATCGGTCCGTGGCCGGGGATCTCATAAGAGATCAAGATCGGGAACAGCACGATGATCGCAACAACGCCAATCGTAGTGAAGATGGCCAGATGCTTGACACGCAGACCGCTGGCCCACAACATGGAAAACCACAAGACCATCATCACGATCGAGGTGCTCAGGTTGGGCTGCAAGATGATCCATAACGTCAGGCCCATTGCCAGCAGGAAACTGCGCACGATCACCCGGATCTCGCCCATCTGGCCCTGGTGGCGGGTAAAGAAATCTGCCAGGACCAGGATCATGACGATCTTGGCGATCTCGGACGGCTGGATGTTGATCATGAACAGGGTGAACCAGCGAGCGGAGCCAAAAACCGCCGAAGCGACAACGTTCAATATGAACAGCACCGCTGCGGTGCCGATATACATCAGGCGAGTGATCGAGGACCACAGATGGTAATCGATCGCTGTGGCGATAAAGACGGCTACCAGGCCGCCAAAAGCAAAGATAAGCTGACGCTCCACCAGGTTGGTCTCCGTGGTCAGCTCGATATTCCCGGCCACGGCGGAGCGGATCATGGTGACACCAAAAATTACCAATAATGCGACGGCGCCCAACAGCCAAAAGTCAAAGTGGCGCCAATCGGTTGAGGGATTACTACGCATTTACCACCTTATGCTCGGCGTTTTCTCCGTGAAGAGCGGATCGGGATATCAGCAATCAGGCGCTGTTCGCGACCCTCCTGCGACATTTCAATCTTCACCTCTTCCGGGTCGATGTCGATATGCCGGGAGATCACTTCGATCAACTCATCTTTCAGCATTTCCATCGTTCCGGCGTTCATGTCCGTCCGGTCGTGGATCAAGACAAGCTTCATCCGTTCTTTGGCTGTATTCGCGCTGCGAGTATTGCGGCCAAAGAGACGATCCAGGAAGCTGCTCATTATTCACCTCCGGGGCGGATCAGGCGAGCCAGCCGGCTGAGGAGGTTGCCGTTGCTCTCCATCGTCATAAAAGGCACCTCCTCACCCTTCAGGCGCCGGGCGATATTGCGGAAGGCCATACCGGCGCGGCTCTTCTGTTCGAGGGCGGCAGGCAGGCCCCGGTTGGTGCTCACGACCACGCTTTCGTCTTCCGGCACCATCCCGATTAACTCGATCGCCAGGAGTTCGAGCACATCTTCGGAGGAGAGCATGTCGCCCCGGCGAACCATCTCCGGTTTGATGCGGTTGATGACCAGCCGTGCCGGGCCTTTCTCCTCGGCTTCTACCAGGCCGATGATCCGGTCTGCATCTCGCACGGAGGAGACCTCGGGATTGGTGATAACAACGACAACATCTGCCGGTGCGATGGCGTTGCGAAAGCCGCGTTCGATCCCGGCCGGTGAATCGATCATGATCCAGTCGAACTCGGTGCGGAGTTCATCCGCCAGGCGGACCATATCGCTGGGGGAGATGGCGCTCTTGTCGCGAGTCTGGGCAGCCGGGATCAGGAAAAGCTCTGGCAGGCGTTTATCGCGAATGAGCGCCTGGCGCAAACGGCAGCGGCCTTCGACCACATCCACCAGGTCATAGACGATCCGGTTCTCCAGGCCGAGGACGACATCCAGATTCCGCAGACCGATGTCGGCATCGATGCATACCACTTTCTGTCCGGCGGCTGCCAGAGCCGCTCCGATGTTTGCCGTGGCAGTGGTTTTACCCACGCCCCCTTTTCCGGATGTAACCGTTATCACTTTGCCTGCCATGCTTTATTCTCCATTCACGACGCTCCGTTGTTAGCTTATCTCGAGTGCGGTGGGGAACACCGCACTCGAGATAAGCTAAAACACTTTCTTCGGATTCCAGGATTCGGCGACCACCTGTCCGTCTTCGATCCGGGCCAGTTCGGGCTGCGATTTCCCCCGGCGCTTGGGGGTGACAGCGATTTTACCGGCGATCCGCAGTTGAGTCGGCGAAAGATCCAGGGCGCACACCAGGGCGGACTCATTGCCCTCTGCGCCTGCGTGAACCATCCCTCGCAGCCGGCCCCATACGATCACATTGCCGCCGGCGATCACCTCTGCCCCCGGGTTCACGTCGCCCATGATGATGATATGCCCCGGGTGGCGCAAGCTAATGCCAGAGCGCAGGGTGCGCTGCACGAAAATCGCTGGCTCGCCTTCAGACTTACTGGGCCGTGGTACGGTTGCTTCTGCGTTCGGCTTGCTGATACGCGTGGCCAGGCCCAGGGTTTGAGCCGTTTGCACCGAGGTGGGGGAATTGCTCAGGACCGCCCACAACGTCAGCTCCCGGTCGGAAATTTCGTTGCGTAGCTGGCTCATTTCGACCGCTTTGAGCACCTGATTGCCAATATCCAGAGCCAGCCGGGCGCCACGCAAAAACTCCCGCTGTTGGTCGAGGTGGTCCAACAAGGCCTGGTGGAGCTCTGGCCAGGATCCCTCTCCCAAGGTGATCAGCAACCCCTCGCGGATTCCTTTAATTTGAACCATTGGGCGCATTGTCAGTAATCAAACCGAAGATCTGGATGAATCCCGAAAGGATGGTAAACGCAGCGCGTTATACGGAGAGATTATAGCATAATGTATTAATCTTACTCCTCTGTCTGGTTGATCGTGTCTATGGTTTTCAGCTCGAAATAGGCCTGGAGCACCTGGCGCACGATGGGGCCGGCGACCGATGCGCCTTCCGTGCCGTTATAAACGAAAGCGACAACTGCGATCTCCGGGTCTTCGAAGGGGGCGAAGGCGACCGTCCAGGCGTGGGAGGGCCAGTTTCCATAAGTACAGCGGTTTTTCGCGTTCATGTACTGGTCGCAGTATTCTGCTGTCCCGGTTTTCCCTCCCGCCTGGATGGGAAGATTTTGAAAACCGATCAGCTCTGAGGAAAGCGTCCCTTCGCTCACTGCCAGGCGCATCCCTTCCTTCACCGCATCCAACACCCAGGGCTCGACCGTGGTGAAAGAACCTTCTATGGGTTCACAGCCGCGCAGGCTGGTTTCGCCATACTGCTGGATAACAGGGTCCTGGGTGATGTCCCACTTGATGTAGGGGGTAAAGGGGGAGAGCTGGCGACCATCCTCGGGGACCGCGGTGGTAATTTCTCCGGTGGCGTTGTCCATGTAGAGGGGGACCACATTTCCTTCGCCATCGACCACTTCTCTGATCAGGGTCGGCTGCACCAGTTTACCCCCGTTGACGATGGTGGAGGCGGAGAGCAGCACTTGCAGCGGGGTGGCGAGCACGTACCCCTGGCCGACACTGGCGATATAGGTGTCACCCGACGACCAACTTTCGGCGCGGTTTACACGCTTCCAGCGCGGGTCGGGGATCAGCCCGCCCTCTTCGTCCGGGAGCCCTACCCCGGGGGGTTCATCCCCGTATCCCAGGGCGCGGGCATAGGTCCCCAGGCGGCAGATCCCCAGCCCCTCGGGGATCTCGTCCTCGAAACCACCGCCTACTTTATAGAAATAAACGTTGCTGGAGTTCGCCAGGGCATGGACAAAATCGAGCTGGCCAAACCCGCCCGGATTGGATTTGTAGATCCAGTCGACAAACTCACGGGTGATGCCCCGGTTATCGTTCTCATAGAACTTCTCGCCGACCACCAGCTTACCAGGCGTATCGACGATCTGGTCCAGCTCAACAACTCCCTCGTTCAAGCCGCCCACAGCAGTGACCAACTTAAAGACCGAACCAACGGGGAGCACATCGCCAACTGCATGGTTAAGCAGAGGGTTCAGGGGGTCGTTGACCAGTTGGTCGTAATAGTAGGCGGGAATGATGCGCGCCATGCGGTTGTTCTCGTAGGACGGGTAGGAGACCATCGACAGGATTTCACCCGTCTTGGGGTTCATGGCGATCACTACGCCGCTGTTGTACTCCATGCGCCCGAAGAAATCGTTCCAGAGCTTCAATTCCTGCTTGAAAATCGCTTCGGTCACATCTTGCAAACGAGTATCGATCGTGAGGCGCAGGTTGAGACCAGGGGCAGGGTCGATTGGGGGCTCTATGTCTGACCGTACAACGCTCCCGGCGACATCGATTTCCGATACCCGCAGACCGTTTCTTCCGGCGAGCAGGTCCTGGTATTGCATTTCGAGCCCGGCATAGCCCACCTTGTCGCGGTTGGGCACCAGGTTTTGCTCGCGGTAGTAATCCTCCAATTCAGCGGGAATCGGGCCTAGAAAGCCGATGATCGAAGCGGTGAGCGATCCGGTGGGGTAATCGCGGATGGGTTGGATCTCGACCGAGACCCCCGGCCAATCGGAGGCTCGCTCCTGGATGATCATGGCCGTACGCTGGTCTACATCACATTTGATCTGGACGGGCTGGAATGGGGTGGACGATTCGCCGTACTCGACGATCTGCATGATGCCGTGATCCGAGATGCAGGGAACGTAGGGGTTTTCGGGGCTGAGTTCCCCCCGGCTGACCGGCACATCGATCAATTTCGATAGCTGGCGGAATATCTCCTGGGTGGATCCCGGGTCACCGGGCAGTTGGGCCGCCGTAATCACCACGTTGTAGGAGGGGACGTTGCGGGCCAGCACGATCCCATTGCGATCGTAGATGATGCCACGCATGGCGGGTATGTTGTATTCTTCCAGGCTGTTCCCCTGGGCCAGGGCGGTCCATTCTTCCCCCTCTAGAATCTGCAGGGTGAACAGGCGATAGATAAACAACAGGAATACCAGGCAGATCACGGCGAAGAATACAGTAATGCGCCAGGGTTGTATCTGGTTGTTGATATGTGGAGAACCGTTCATATTTCTAATTCTTCAGGGTAGATCCAATTCGCCAGGTCGGTGATGAGGGCGAAGATGGGGATGGCGAGCAGGAAGTTCAGTAGAAGGCTTGGCAAGGTAACCAGGTTCAGCGCTTCGATGATGGGCAAGGGTGAACCAACCAGACGCAGGGAGACCAGCGAAATGGCATGGGTGAGCACGGTGCCAAGGAAGGTGGCGATGAACATGGCCAGGATGGGGGTTTGCCACACTCGCTGGCGGAGCAGCAGGGCGATCAGGGTCGCCAGCAGATACCCGGCCAGGGCGGCTCCAAACGGCAGCGCCGAGATGATGCTGATGATTAGACCGGCGATCGCTCCCCAGTGCCAGGCGGTTTCCACTCGTTTGTGCAGCGCCCAGGCAATGATCGCCAGCAGGAGCAGGTCGGCTGTGCCGTGCAGGAGCACAATCCGGCTGAACACTGCCGATTGCAGCACGGCCAGACCCACCAGGATGAGGGATCCAAGAATAATGGCCATGATCGCTACCGGTGAACGCCTCTACCGGCCCACTGTTACGGGTTCCCCCGCGGCACCAGAGGCGAGATGTCGATCGGGCTGAAGTTGGTAATGACCAGGACGATTTCCATCTGGGAAAAGTCTACCACGGGTTGGACGGTAGCCTGCTGGAAGATGTCGTAGTCGCGGCGGCGGATATTGGTAACCTGGCCGATCAGAATATTGGGGGGGTAATTCCCGCCCAGGCCGGAGGTGAGTACGAGGTCCCCAACCTTGATTTCGGCCGCCTGGGGGATCATATCCAGGGCGACTTCACCGGTGATCTGCCCGGTGAGCAAGGCCTGTGAACGGGATGGCTCCAGGCGGACGTTCACCCGGGCGCTGGTATCGGTGATCAACTGGACGCGGGCCGCGCGGGCGGTGACCGCGGCGATCCGCCCGACCAGGCCCTGTTGGGTGACAACCGGCATCCCGCGCCGCAGCCCATCGTCTGAGCCGCGGTTGATGATGACGTACTGCAGGAAGGGATTCGTGTCCCGGCCGATGACCTGCGCCGCCAGGTAGCGGTTTTCCGGATGTTCGCGGGCGAAGTCCAGCAGGGCTGAAGTGATGCGCGACTCGGTGAGCTGCTGGTTCAGCTCGATGATCTGGGCTTCCAGGCGGGCGTTCTCCGCGGCCAGGCGCTCATTTTCCAGTCGCAAACGGGCAATATCTTGCGGCGAGGCGAGGTAACTGGAGATCGCCTGATAGCGGGTGGAGAGCCAGGTTTGAGCGCTGACCAGTGGGGTGAGGAACAACCGGGAGAGTGGGGTAAGGTAACCGCCCAGGGCCAGGCCAATCAGGCCCAAAGCGATTAAGACCAGCACCACAGACTGGATAGAACGTTGTGAAGAATATCTCATCTTAATTAAATGCCCTTTAGCGGCAGCATAGCCCTGCGGCGAAGGACATTTACAGCGAATGGACTAGTTATGGCGAGTGCTGCCGCGTTCCAGGCCGACCAACAGGTGGCGCAAAGCATCGTAGTTTTCCAGGATCATCCCGGCGCCACGAGCCACGCAGCTCATCGGATCTTCGGCGGTCCATACCCGAATACGTAGTTCTTCGATCAGGCGCCGGTCGAAACAGTGCAGTACGGCCCCACCGCCGGCCAGGCAGACGCCTACATCCATCAGGTCGGCGATAATTTCCGGAGGAGCCTCGTCTAACGCATCCTTCACCGTGTCAATAATCGTTTGGACAGAACCGGCAATTGCTTCCCGGATCTCCACAGAGGAGACTTCCACCGCTTCCGGGAGGCCGGTGATCAGGTTGCGACCGCGAATTAACATCGTCCTTTCTTCAGGCAGGTGATATGCGGAACCAATATTCATCTTCGCCTGCTCTGCCATGCGCTCACCGATCGCCAGGTTGTACTTGTTGCGCATATATTGAATGATATCCTGATCCATCTCATCGCCCGCAACGCGCAGGGAGCGGGACACAACAATCCCACCCATCGACATAATGGCGACTTCGGAAGTGCCCCCACCGATATCGACAATCATGCTTCCGCGCACCTCGGCGACCGGCAGCCCGGCGCCAAGCGCTGCAGCCACCGGTTCCTCGATCAGCCCGACTTCACGGGCCCCGGCGGACATGGCAGCATCATATACGGCTCGTTTTTCAACCTCAGTGACCCCGGAAGGGATACCAATGACTACTCGAGGCCGGGGGACCGGGACAATACTCTGCTCGTGAGCTTTACCAATAAAATATTCCAGCATTGCCTGAGTGATTTCGAACTCAGAGATCACACCATCGCGCAGCGGGCGGACCGCGACGACATTGGCCGGGGTACGGCCTACCATCTCTTTCGCTTCCGCACCAATGGCTAATGGCTGCCGGGTACGCTTATCGATTGCAACCCATGAGGGTTCGTTGATTGTGATGCCTTTTCCGCGAACATTGACCAGTGTATTCGCTGTACCCAGGTCAATTCCGATGTCCAACGAGAAAAAGCCCAATAGCCAGTTTAGGGGACTCCAAGCCACCTTGGGCTCCTTATCATCTCTCTATTGATTGTGAACTGCGCAGCATTATACCAGTGAAAGGAAGTGTATGTAACTGTGAATTTTGTAGGGACCAGTGCAAGCGCCAATTTTATGTAGAATTTAGCTAGAAATTGCCGGTCGCTGCTCTCCATGCTCCGAAATTAACTGCTACAGGCCGAGTTGGCGAAGCGCAGCAGCCGCCTGGCAGGGGGAGGTTCCCCCCAATCCAGGCGAATGAGGTCCTTATTGCTGCGGATTTGGCCCGAATTTTGACTGCCGGCTTGGATCGGAAGCGCCTGAGCCATTGAGTCGAGCAGACTTACGCAGCCATGCCGATCTTGAGCCACGATGAGCAGAGAATCATACCCATGTGGTTTCAGGGTCCAGGGGTGGGGGATCACACCTTCGCTGGTGAAGACCGGATTATCCTCGCCGGAGCGGGTGGTTTCCAGGATGGCAGCGTCTACGGTGGGGTTATCGTACAACAGGCGGACAGCGTTGTAAGCGAAGCTGATCACGGGCATCGTATCGGCCCTTTTGGGCGGGTCAACCAGGATGATCAGAGTGCCATCGGCGATCTCCGGGGCGATTTCGAGGAGCTGCCGGTAAAAACCGCTCTGCTGCTGCCAGGAGGCAAAGTAATCCTGCTGCAGATTGCGGCTGTGGGCGATATTGAGGGCAATCAAAAGGCACATACCAAGGGCAAAGAGAGAGGTAGCCCGAATGAAGGGGATGATCCGGGATACTGTGACTGCCGTGAGATAAGCCAGGCTGCTGGCAAAGATGGCCGCGCCAACAGCGGCGGCGTACCCAACCCTGGAACTGAGTGCGTTGGGCCAGGCAGGCCAATAAACCGAAGGTAGGAGCGCTGCATACCCCAGAAGCACCCACAGCAGGCCAAAACCGGCCATTGTAAGCGCCCACCTCCACTGCAGGTGAGGGCGCCGCTGGCCAGGTGCTCTCTGCTCGCCTCGGTACCCGGCCTCCTCGCCTGGGCCCCAACGGAGAAGGACCGCTATACCCGTAACCAGAACGGCGATCACCAACCCAACCAGAAGCAGCAGTTCCGCCTCTGTTTCCCATTCTTGTTGAAGGATGAGCTTCCAGATGGTGAGCAGATCGCCACGCATGGCCAGCACCTTTTGCAGCATGGCTCCCGGCTGTATGCTCCAGTAATCCGCGTCGGGGCCCCTTCCTTCCAGGTTTGCGGCCGGCTTCAGCAGGAAACGATACCCGAGATAGAGCATGAGCACGATGGCCAATGGGAGTGTACGTCGTATTGTGTCTCGTATCCTCCAAGGGATAGAACCCTGGCCGCTCAGGAAGGCCAACAGAGGGAACATCAGCGCCAGGCCCAGGTGAAGCTCGTAAATAAGTACGCTGATCAGAAAAATGATCGCGGTAATGACCGGGATGACCACCACCCGCCACCCGGATTGGGCGGGCAGACTGCGGACAAACAGAACCAGGGCTGCCAGGAACAGAGTCACGGCCAGATGCATCGGGCCGGCTGATATCCAACTATAGCTGGAGATGGTTGGGTATACCAGAAAGAGCGCCGCGGTCAAGAAGGCAAAAACGAGGCGACGGCCTGAAATGACCTCGACCAGCAAGAAGACCAGCAGGGCGTTGAAACCAAGGATCAGAAAATGAACGATATACCGGGGGATGAGGTGGATGCCGAAGACCGCGTTGTACACGCCATGAAGGATGGCATGCAGCGGCCGGTCGGAGGAGATAAAGTCCTTTTGGAACTCCCAGCCGTACAGATAGGCGCCGTTGATCACGGTCCAGTCGTCAGCGTAAATGCCCAGGCGGGAGAGGTCCTGTCCGAACGCCAGCCAGGCAATTACTGCCAAAGCCAGGCTCACTACGGCCAGGATCAGAAACCGGCGGTTTGTGGGCCTGTGCTTCTCGAACGGGTGGGTGTATGGCAGTCAATACTCCTTTCCATCGCCCCCAACTGCTCATTACTGACCCATTATAACGAATATTGGCTCGATTCGGGCCGGCCCTTATAGCGCAGAGATCATAGAAAAAGGGTGTCCAGCGGTCCTGGACACCCTTTGAGCGTGTACCTGGGGCGAAGTCCCTAGAACATCATGGAATTCACCCGGTCAAGCGTCTCCTTACTCGGGCGGAGCCTGCTTTCCGGCAAGCGGTTGAGCGGGGTCGATGCCAGGTTGTAGATCTCGGTCAGGGACGGCTGGTCGGTGTTGATGTAAATGAGCCCGGTGAGCAGCACCTGCCTGGCGTTTGCCTCTTCGAGCACGCGCATCGCCTCCGAGCGATCGGTCGGATCGTAATCGTGTTCGAGCTTTTTTAGGATCACTTTCGACCCGTCGTGCATGGTCACTTCAGTGGCCTCGCCGGGTTGGTAATTCACCGTGATCTCCTCGGCGGGGGGCACATAAGAGAGCTCGTGGAGGGCCACCTCGTGTTCTTTGCCCCAGGCGTAGGAGTGCATGGCATCGTCCCTGTTATTGAAAGTAACGCAGGGGCTGATAATATCGAGCACGGCGACCCCGTTGTGGCTGAGGGCAGCTTTGATCAGCTCCTTGACCTGTTTGGGATCACCGGCGAAAGACCGGGCGACGAAGCTGGCATTGCCAACCAGGGCTTCCCAGGCGATATCCACCGGCATGTAGGGGTTGGTGCCCTGGCCTTTGAGGGTGAGGCCCACCTCTGCGGTGGCGGAGAACTGGCCTTTAGTCAGGCCGTATACACCGTTATTCTCGACGATGTACACCAGGCGCATGTTGCGGCGGATGATGTGCTTGAACTGGCCCATACCGATGCTGGCGGTATCGCCATCACCGCTGACGCCGATCCCTTTGAGTGTATGATCTCCGAACAAGGCGCCGGTTGCCAGAGAGGGCATGCGGCCGTGCAGCCCGTTGAAACCGAAGGAGCGGTTCAAGAAATAGGTTGGGCTCTTACTGGAGCAGCCGATGCCGGAGAACTTGACCACATCTTCAGGGATGATGTCTAGCTCATAGCAGGCTGCGATGATCTGGCTGGCGATCGAATTATGGCCGCAGCCCTGGCACAGGGTGGTCGGGTTGCCCCGGTAGTCGGCCTTGGAAAGCCCAACCAGGTTGACCTGGACGCGGGAAGGTGCTTGGGTAGCCATGTGTTACCTTGCCTCCTCGGCCAAAATCGCCTCACGGACCCGGCGGGCGGTGAGCGGTAGGCCGTCTGTATAAGCAATTGAGATCAGATTCATCGCTCGATCGGGATAATCGAGCCGGAGCAGTTGGTGGAGCTGTCCATCGCGGTTCATCTCGACCACATAGATGCGGTCGTGGCTGCGGACGAATTCTTCAACCTGGGGAGAGAAAGGCACCGCCCGCACGCGCAGGAAGTCGGTCGCGATTCCCTGGGCGGCAAGTTGGTGGCGGGCTTCCTGAATCGCCGGCTCAGTCGAACCGAAGGCGATCACCCCAATCTGGGCGCCGTCCATCGTCTCGATTACCGGCGCGGGGACCACCTGGCGGGCGTTCTCGTACTTCTTTTTCAGGCGATCGAGCAGATTGCGCCAGTTTTCGGAATCTTCGCTGTAGCGAGCATTCGGATCGTGCCCGGTGCCGCGGGTGAAGTAAGGCGCAGTGGGATGGCGGTTGCCGGGCAGGGTGCGGTAGGGGATCCCATCGCCGTCCAGGTCTTTATAGCGGCCCCAGGTGTCTTTGAGCTTCTCGATATCCTCTTCCCACAAGATCTTACCCCGGTCCATCGGGATGGAGGGGTATTCGAAGGGGCGGGTCATCCACTGGTTCATGCCGAAATCGAGATCGGAGAGCACAAACACCGGGGTTTGCAGGCGCTCGGCAACATCGAACGCCCGCCAACCAAACTCGAAACACTCGTTGACCGACCCGGGCAGCAGGATGACATGCTGGGTATCACCGTGCCCCATGAAATAGACAAAAGTCAGGTCCTGCTGCGAGGTGCGAGTGGGCAGGCCGGTGCTGGGGCCAACCCGCATCACATCCCAGATGACGACCGGGACCTCGGCGAAGTAAGCCAACCCGGCGTATTCGGTCATCAGGCTCAGGCCGGGGCCGGAAGAAGAGGTCATCGCCCGCAGGCCAGACCAGCCGGCCCCGATGGCCATGCCGATGGCCGCCAGTTCATCCTCCGCCTGGACGACGGCGAAGGTGTTCTTGCCGGTCTCAGGGTCTTTACGGAGTTCGGGCAGGTACTGGACCAGGGCTTCAGCCAGGCTGGAAGCCGGGGTGATCGGATACCAGGCGGCAAACTGCACGCCGCCGTAGATGGACCCCAGCGCGGCGGCGGTGTTGCCATCGGCCATGATGAAATCGCGGGTGGCGTCCATCGGCTCCACCCGGTAAGGATCTTTCTTTTCGAGGTTCTCTGCGGCCCACTCGTAAGCCGCCATCACCACCCCGTAGTTCATCTCGATGGGTTTGGGTTTTCCTTTAAAGTGGAATTCGAGGGCCAGGCGGATCATGTCCAGGTCGATGTTCAGCATCTTGGCCAGCACGCCCACGTAAACCATATTGGCCACGTAGTCGCGCAGATTGGCCGGCGCGCCCGAATCCCTGGCCAGACGCTTTACCGGCATGGGATACGCGGCGATATCATTCCGGTCGATGTCCAGCTTGATATCATCGGCGTAGAAGAACGCTCCGCCCGGGAGCACGCCGTCCAGATCTCGCTGAAAGGTGGCCGGATTCAGCGCCACAACGATTTCCTGCTCCTCCCGGCGGGCGAGGTAACCATCTTTGCTGACCCGGATGGTGTACCAGGTGGGCAGCCCCTGAATGTTTGAGGGGAACAGGTTTTTTCCTGAGACGGGGATGCCCATTTTGAACAGGGCCCTCAGGATGGTGAGATTCGACGTCTGGCTGCCTGAGCCATTGACCGTGCCAACCGTAATCGAAAAGTTGTTGATGTACTGTTGGTGTTCGGCCTCCGGCGCCATTTCAGCAGCAGGTTGCATGGTGGTCATACGTTCTCCTTTGGCACATTTAATGATCGATGACAGGGTGGCTGGCAGGGGAGAGCGGACGGTGATGGTTGTGGCAGTGGACGCCCAGACCCCCTGGCCTAGTCGAAAAAGGCCTGTCCGTTGTTTTTTTCGTTTTGTGGATGGTGATAGAGCAGCTTTTTGTGTTCAACCAGAGCTCGGTATCCCGCTTCAGCATCTCCTGAACAAATCGCATCCACCATTTCCTGGTGGTATTTCCAGACCGTCTGGAGGTATTCCAGATCGGCATAAACGTTGAAGCCGACTGTTTCGTAGGCATCCCAGTACGCTTCGAGAATCCCCTGAACGAACGGGTTTTCCAGCCGGCTGAAGATACACATATGCAGGCAGCGGTGTTCGGCGTGCGGGAGGCGGATGGGCTGCCCTTCCAGCTTCTCCCAGGCTTGCTTCACCAGCGACTTCAGCGTTTCATGGTCTTCTGGGGTGAGTAAGGCGACCGCATCGTGCCAGTAGGCCGACTCCAGGCGGTTACGAAGCTCAGAAAAGTGGACGAAGTTCTGCCTGTCGCGCTCCAGGGCGTAGGCCAGGCTCTGGCGGACGGTCGGGAGAAAGGTGTACGCCAGGCGGCGGATGCCGGTGCGCGGGCGGACTTCCACCAACCCCAGCGCTTTGGCCACTTCGAGCTGCTCGCGCAGGCTGGCCACGCTGATCCCTAATTCCTTGCTCAACTCGCTCAACGAGGGCAGCCGGTCGGGTTCAGAGGTGCCGTCTGTAGGGCGGGCTGCGGCGAGATAGTGGAGAAATTCGTAGGGAGGATCCAATCGGGGCATAAGAATTGATCACAGTCTGCATAAAAACTACGATTAATCTGATTATTCTGATCCTTTCAAGCATTTTACTCGGGGGGATGGTGGGTGTCAAGTGAGCAATGGGTGATTTCACCTGGTGGAATGGATGAGCAGGCGTTCATCCCCCGGCCAGAATTTTGCAATAAAATCCGCCAGGCCTGTTCGGCTCAGCGGATTTCTGCTCAACAGATTTCTGCAGGGCGCCTGTGATTTTGAACATCTGCCGTTCGATGACCCCCATCAACTTGCACCTCCAGGCGGAGGCTATTCGAAGTACTGGGGGAGGTCGCGCAGGGCCAACCCCAGGCGGGTGCCGTGCCAGGTGATCAGGCTGCCGTCCACCAGGTGGAGGCGCTTATTCCGGACGGCAGGGGTGCCGGCAAGCAGTTCCTGGATCTGCTGCCGGTGATCGGCGGTGAAAAGGAAGGGCTCGTTGGGCAGGAGGATGACCTCCGGGGCAGCGGAGCGCACCTCTTCGAGGGTGACCCTTGGGTAGCGCGTGTCTCGCTCGCCGGGGTCTTGGGCCGGGGCATGGCCGAGATCGGCGGCCAGGGGATAACGCCGCTGCCGCTGGGCGAAGATGTTTTCGCCGCCGAATACCCCCAGCAGGTCGGAGCAGTAGGTATCCTGGTTGAAGATCATCCACCACACTTCTCCATCAGAAGTCCGGTCGAACCAGATAGGGCAAAAGTAGCGGAGCGGAGGGCGCTCGGCGGCTGCCAGGCGGGCCCATTCGAGCGCCTGCTCCAGGGTGCGCAGGCGCATGGCTGCCTCGGGGCTCCGGAAGCGGCCCGCCAGCTCGCGTAACACCTGAAGCGACTGGTCCACGCTCTGGGGGAAGCTGACCCATACCGGCACTCCGGCGGCTTCGAGCGCTTCCACCGTCTGGCGGGTGTTCTCCTCCCAGTTGGCGAGGACCAGGTCGGGCTGCAGGGCCAGGATCTCCTCCACACGCGGGTTTTTAGGGCCGCCCAGGCGAGGGAGGCCGGCCAATTCTGCGGCGGGGTGGATGCAGTAGTCGGTGATGCCGACCAACGAACGCCCAAAGCCCAGGTCGAACAGGCTCTCGGTGAGCGAGGGGACCAACGAGACAATGCGCTGCGGAGGTTGGGTCACAATGCCTGTCCTTCCAACAGGTAGCTGCCCACGCTAGCAGCCAGGAGGGCTGCGGCGCGCGGCAGGACGCGTTCGTCGAAGTTGAAGCGTGGGTGATGGTGGCCTGCGTCCAGGCCTTCCTCCGGGTTGGCCGAACCGACGAAGAAGTAGCAGCTGGGGATTTCTTGCATGAAGTAGGCCATGTCCTCCGAGCCCAGGGTAGCATAGCTGTTGTCCTGGATGGATTCGGGGAGGATGCGGGCGGCCACCTGCTGGACCCGTTGGGCGATTTCGGGGTGGTTGATCATCGCCGGAGTCAGGGATTCGAGCTCGATTTCCGCCTGGCAGCCCATCGCCTGGCTGACGCCGGATACGATCTGATGGAAGCGATCCAGGACCTTGCTGCGGACGGCGGGATCGAAGGTGCGGATGGTCCCCTGCAGGCGGGCTTCGGAGGGGATGACGTTGAAGGCGTCGCCGGCACGGAGGGTGGTGACGCTGACCACCGCCGACTGGAGGGGGGAGACGTTGCGGGATACAACGGTCTGCAGGGCGGTGACGATCTGGGCGGCGGCAATGACCGGATCGACGGTCGCGTCGGGGATGGCCCCGTGACCGCCCCGGCCGATCAGGCTGACGGTGAAGATCTCGGCGGCAGACATGGTCGCCCCCTTGTTGATGCCCAGCCAGCCAAGGGGGAGCTCGTTCCAGATGTGGAGGCCCATAACGATGTCGGGACGGGGGTTTTCGAGCACACCGGCGGCGATCATCCGGCTGGCGCCGCCCAGGCCTTCCTCGGCGGGTTGGAAGACGAACTTGACCGACCCGGCCAGGCGCTGCCGGTGCCGGTTGAGCAGGCGGGCGACCGTCAGTCCCACGGCCACATGCCCATCATGGCCGCAGGCGTGCATCACCCCCGGGTTTTGGGAGGCGTAAGGCACGCCGGTCTCTTCGGTGATGGGCAGGGCGTCCATATCGAAGCGGAGCATGATCACGGGGCCGGGTTGGGCGCCTTCGAGCATGGCGACGACGCCGGTCTCGGCGATGCCGGTGTGAGTCTCCAGGCCCAGCTGGTTGAGCTCGCGGGCCACGACCCCGGCGGTGCGGTATTCCTGGAAGCCGAGCTCGGGGTGGGCGTGCAGGTCGCGGCGGATGGCCTGGGTGTAGTCGAACAGTTCCCCGGCTTCGGCCAGGAAGTCGGGCGAGGGTGGGGAGACGGTTTCCTTGGCGGGCATGGTTTGAGCTTTCCCTCCTGGGTCGTGGTTGAGTTAGCTGGCGCCTGGGTTCCGGAGCCAGTTTTCGGGGGCTGCGCTGAGCGACGCTCCAGCGACTCCCGTCGCCGCTCCGGAGAAAGAAAAGGGCTGTCGCCAGGAACAGCCCGTTTGGGTTACAACCGGTGGTCAGCCGATGACAATGCGGCGGAAGACTTCTTCGTAACGCGGGTTCTCACGGGTAGCTCCCTCCGCCAGCCGGTCGCGCATCCGCTCGGCCAACTGCTCGGGGTCGCCGATCTGGCTTTTGTGCTCCTGCAGGGCGCGGATTTTGGTCTCCCATTGGGCAGTGACGTCCATGCGCACGTTTGGCTCCAGTGTGCCGGAAATCCACACCTCGCGGACATTGTGCGGCTCCAGGTGCTCTTCGCGCCACAGCTCGACGAAGTTGAGGTGGTCACGAGCGGCGGGGTAGACCGAATCGAGAGCAGCCTGCCCGGCGGCGCGGTGATCGGGGTGGTTCAGCCGGTTTTCGCCGATGTACAGCGTTTTCGGGTCGCAGGTGACGAGCACATCGGGCTTTTCCTGGCGGATGACACGAGTGATATCGCGACGGAGGGTCAGGTCGGGGATGAGGTAGCCGTCGGGATAGCCGAGGAAGTTCACCTTTTCGACGCCCAGCACGGCCGCCGCGGCGCACTGCTCTTTCTGGCGTAGAGCGCAAAGCTGCTCGGAAGTCAGGCTGCGGTCGGAGGTGCCCTTGTCGCCGCAGGTGAGCAACCAGTAAACGATATGATGCCCCCTGGCAGCCCAGCGGGCCAGGGTGGCGCCGCAGAAAAATTCGGGATCGTCGGGGTGAGCCAGGACGACCAGGATCTTCTGTGGTGCCTCCCAGTCGTCGGGGGCGATCTGCCCCTCGGTTTTCAGTTCAACGCCGGCTTCCTGAGCGGCAGCCGGCGCCTGGCTGGATAATGTTTCCAGACTCTTCGCTTCAGGACTCTCGGTCATGGTCTACTTCTTGCGTTTGCGGTGTTTCCTGGCGCGGCCCCTCTGCCCGGACGGGGGCTCGGGTTTGGGGTCTGTGTCCTGGTCTTCGGTGGTGGATGTAGATTCGGATGGGGGAGGACCGCTCTTGCCGCAGTCGCACTCGCCATTCTCGTGGCGATCGCAGGGTTCCTGGGATTTCTTGCGCAGGGCTTCCAACTCATCCCAGGGTTGGAGCTCTTCGTGGGGGAACTCCTGGCGGTTGCCGCCGTCCAGTTCGACCAGGACGGCCTGCTTGAGCGGGTAGACATCGATCACTTTCCCCTCGCCCTGTGGAGTAACCACCCGCTTGTTGCGCTTGGGGAGCTCTTTCCGGGCGGCGACATACTGCTCGTATTCATACACCAGGCAGCAGCGAAGCCGTCCGCACATCCCGGTGATCTCTGAGGGGGTGAGGGAAATGCCCTGCTCCTTGGCCATCTTGATGGAGATGGGGCTGAAGTCGGTGAGGAACCTGGAGCAGCAGCGGTTTTCCAGGCCGCAGGCGCCCATGCCGCCCAAGATCTTGGCGACGTCGCGCGGGCCGATCTGGCGCATCTCCACCCGCGAGCGGGGATAGGTGCGCTGGATGGCATTGCGCAGGTTGCGCAGATCGACCTTGCCTTCGGCCTCGGTGCTGTAAAGGAAAGAGAGGCGGGCGCCGTCGAAAGTGAACTCGGCCGCTACGATTTTGACGCCCTCGATGCCCAACTCCGCGGCTTTGGCGCGGCAGTTGATCATCGCTTCCACTTCTTTCTTGTGCCAGATCTGGCGCAAGACCAGATCGCGAGCCGTGGCGCGGCGGTGGATGGGCTTCCAGGAGCCCTCCGGGGGCGGGGCCGGGTCGGAGACGATCTGCACCACCTCGCCAAGTTGGCGGCCGCGGCTGGTCTCTACAACGGCAAAATCTCCGACGCGGATGTCATCGCAACTGCTGGCGTCGAAGTGGTAGACTTTGCCTACTTTTTGGAAACGGATACCGACAATAAAGGGTTGCATCGCTTGCTTTTCGGTTGGAGGTTCCAGGCGAGAGGCGGGGGACAGTGGTACATCTTAGAGAACCACTGCGGCCCCGCCTCTCGATAAACGTTCACCCGACCAGGTTGATCGGGATATAGTTCTGCTTCTGAACGGCAGCCACGCTGATCTTGGCGGCGACGTCTTCGGCGATGAAGTGCAAGGCTTTGGCAACGGCCGAATCGGGGTTGCTGACGACCACTGGCTTTCCGGCATCCCCGCCGGCGCGTACGGCCGGGTCCATGGGGATGGCGCCGATAAAGGGCACTCCGGCTTCCCGGGCCAGGCGCTCTCCGCCGCCGGTACCGAACACATCCATGCGGGTGCCATCCGGCAGCTCCAGGTAGCTCATGTTTTCAACCACCCCGAAGACGTCCACATTCAACTGGCGGAACATCTCCAGGCCGCGGCGGGCGTCTTCCAGGGAGACCTGCTGCGGGAGGGTGACGATGACCGCGCCGCTGAGGGGCATGGACTGGGCCAGGCTGAGGGCGGCGTCGCCTGTGCCGGGGGGCAGGTCGATGATCAGGTAATCCAGCTCGCCCCAGGAAACGTCGCTGAGGAACTGGCGGATGGCGGAGTGGAGCATTGGGCCGCGCCAGATGAGCGGCTGGTTGGGCTTGACCAGGAAGCCGATGGACATCATCTTGACCCCGTAGGCTTCGGCGGGGATGAGCTTGCCATCCTGCGGCTCGGGCAGGTGGTCGATGCCCATCATGGTGGGCACGTTGGGGCCGTAAATGTCGGCATCGAGCAGGCCGACACGGGCGCCGCTTTGGGCCAGGCTTACGGCCAGGTTGACGGAGACGGTACTCTTGCCTACGCCGCCCTTGCCGGAGGCGATGGCGACGGCGTTGCGGATCGGCAGTTGGAGCAGGCCGCGGGAACGGCCGTCGTTGGGCACGTTGGAATCCAGAGTGACTTCCACGCGTTCTACGCCGGGGATGGCTTCGACAGCCTGGCGGGCCTCGCGTTCGATGCGGGTCTTGAGGGGGCAGGCGGGGGTGGTGAGGACGACGGTAAAGGCCACCTTGCCTCCGTCGATCTTTATATCCCGAATCATGTTCAGGGTCACGAGGTCTCTGTGCAGCTCCGGCTCTTGGACTTTACTGAGCGCAGCCAGGACAGCTTCTTGGGTCACTTTTTCCTTATTAAACATTCATTCCTTCCGGATAACTTCTTCGCTACCTACTCAATCAATGTGAGGAGCGATCGATAATCGATTGGCAAAACACCAGACCCCTTATTGTATCACCTTAGCAGGGGGGTGTGACGCGGCGACTGAAGTCGCAGCTACGGAATACACGAAGTCCACCTGCGTGGACTGGCGGCTGGAGCCGCCGGTGAGGGTGGGGTATCGGTTGATAAGGTGCGCGCCTGGGACCGGGGACGCAAGTCCGGGGTCGGGATCAGGCTTTGGCGCGGCGGGCGGCCTTGGCGGCTTCGGCCTCGGCGCGGGCGGCCTCTTCGCGGGCGTAGTTCGTCGGGCGGATTTCCGCATAGTAGGAGACCGGCTTGGAGAGCTTATCTTTGTCGTAGATGTTGTTCGTGTGACGGTCGTAGACGGCAAGCTCGTAGTCGTGATCCATCTTGATGGCGTCGAAGGGGCAGTATTCGGCGCAGAACCCGCAGTTCATGCAGATGTCCACATCAATGTAGAACTCCTTGGGCTCGGGCACCGGACGGCCGGTCTCGGGATCGTTGGTGCGCACGATCCAGATGCACTGCGGCGGGCAGACCTTGGCGCAGATACCGCAGGAAGTGCAGCGGTCGTGCTTTACGCCGTTTTCGTCCACTTCGTAGAGCAAGAAGGGCACGAAGCGGAATTCTTCCGGTACGGGGAGCTTTTCCTCCGGGTACTGGACGGTGAACACGCCACGGGTGTTGGAGCTCATGCGGTGAGCGACGCCTTCTTTCGTGTAGTAGCGCTTCCCCAGCCATTTGATGTCGTCCAGGTAGGTCTCGACAAAACGCTTCAGGGTCACGCCCATGCCTTTGATGATACCCATTCCATCCATAAATTTCACTCCATATTGTGCGGCCGGGGTTGGCCAGGACCGCACCATCTATGTTCGCTGCTGTGCCGGTCCGGCCTCCGGTGGTTGCCGGAGACCAGGGTCAGCGGTCGGTCTCTCCCAGGACGATGTCGATCGAGCCGAGGATACCGACCACGTCGGCGACCTTGTTGCCCAGGGTCATCGTTTCATAGGGGGTGAGGTTGATGAACGATGGGGCGCGGACGTGATAGCGCCAGGGGTTGGGCTTGCCTGTGGAAATGATATAGAAGCCGAGCTCGCCCTTGGGGCCTTCCACCCGGCCGTAAGCTTCGCCGGCGGGGACGCGCACCTGGTACTGGGGCTTTCCTTCCATGATGGGACCCTCAGGGATGTCGCGTATTGCCTGCTGGAGGATGCGGATGCTCTGGCGGATCTCGTCGATGCGGATCAGGTAGCGGTCGTAGATATCGCCGTGATAGCGGCAGGCGACATCGAACTCAAAGCGGTCGTAGATGCTGTAGGGGTCGGCGCGGCGGATGTCGTAAGGCACTCCGGAAGCCCGCAGGAGGGGGCCGGTGGCGGAGTAGGCGACGGCCTGTTCGGGGGTGAGGACGCCAACGCCCTCCCCACGGGAGCGGACGATCTCGTTGTTGGTGAGGAAGAGATCGATCTCGTCGATCTTGCGGGGCAGGCGGTCGTACACCAGGTTCTTGATCTTCTGGTCGATGCCCTCGGGCAGGTCGCGGGCAACACCGCCGAAGCGGTAGTAATTGCACATCATGCGCGAGCCGGAGACGGCTTCGAAGATATCCAGGATGAGCTCGCGCTCTTCCAGGGCGTAGAGCATGGGGGTGAAGAAGGCGCCGAGGTCGTTGAGCAGGGCGCCGATGGCCATGAGGTGGTTGCTGATCCGGGTGAGCTCGGCCATGATCACCCGCAGGTACTCGGCGCGCTCGGGTGGTTTGACGTTCATCAGCTTCTCGACCGCCAGCGCATAGCCGAAGTTGTTACTCATCGAGGACAGGTAGTCCAGGCGGTCGGTGAAGGGCATATTCTGCAGGAAGGTGTTGCGCTCGCCGATCTTTTCGTGATTGCGGTGCAGGTAGCCCATGACGGGTTTGAGGGCGCGGATGGTCTCACCGTCGAGGGCGACAACCACGCGGAAGACGCCGTGGGTGGAGGGGTGCTGAGGCCCCATATTGACTACCACCATTTCGGTGTCCACGTCGGAGTCTTCGGAGGGAACGGTAAAGCGCCCCAGCGCGGCGTAGAGGGCGGCGTCGCCATCGGGGACCCACTTTTCGGGGTCGAAGCCGGCGGGGTACTGGACGTTTTTGCCGAAGGGGTTCTTGTCTTCCGAGCGCCAGACCTTGCCCTCAGGCCAGCGGCTTTTGAAGGGTTTGCCCTCTTCTTCGAAATAGGGCTCCTGGTAGTCTTTGCGCAGCGGATGGCCGTAGAAGCCCTCCCACATCAGGATACGGCGCAGGTCGGGGTGGCCTTCGTAGCGGATGCCGATCAAGTCGTAGGACTCCCGCTCCTGGAAGTCGGCGCCGGGATAAACGGGGACGAGGGAGGGGATGACGGGATTATCGCGCGGGGTCTGGACGTGGAGGACCAGCCCGGGGCCGCCGGTGGTTTTGAAAAAGTGGTAAACACTCTCCAGTTTGCCCTCGGGCAGGTAATCCACACCGGTCACGGAGGAGAGCAGATCGTAGCCGAACTCGTCGCGCAGTGCGGTGGCAACCTCGATCAGGTGCTCGGGGGCGACCATGTAGCCCTCGTAGCCCTTGCGGGTATCGGGGGTGACGATCTCGGGGAAACGGGCGGTCAGATCGGTGGTGGTGTCAAGCGTCTGTTCACTCATAAGATGCACTCCTAAACCGAAGCCTGCGGTTCCGATTCAGCCTGTTCGGCGGCCTGCTCGGCGGGCTGCTGCTGGGAAATTTCGCGGATGCGAGCGTACTGGCGCGGGTCCATCAAGTCAGGGCCGAGCACGGGGATCGGGATCGCCTCGATCGGCTCGCGGCGGTACCAGGCCACTTCTTTGATCGACTGGTTGTCGATCTTCTTCTGCAGGGTGATGAGTCCGTTGAGCAGGGCCTGCGGGGTGGGCGGGCAGCCGGGGACGTAGACATCGACCGGGACAAATTTGTCGACACCGGAGACCACGTTGTAGCCCTCTTTGAAGGGGCCGCCGCCGGAAGCGCAGGCGCCCATGGCCAGCACGTATTTGGGCTCGGGCATCTGGTTGTAAAGCCGGACGATGGTGGGGATCATCTTCTTGGTGACCGTGCCCGAAACGATCATCAGGTCGGACTGGCGCGGGCTGGGACGCATGACCTCCATGCCGAAGCGGGAGAGGTCGTAGCGGCTGGCGGCGGTGCAGATCATCTCGATGGCGCAGCAAGCCAGGCCGAACATCATTGGCCAGATGGAGGCCCGGCGGCCCCAGTTGTAGACCTTGTCCAGGGTGGTGATGGTCACCTGGCCTTGCATCTCAGGGGGGATGTCATAACCGGGGGAATTGAGATCTTTCGTGTCACTCATAAAGGATTAGCCTCCTCAAACCATTCTTGATAGATTGCGGAAAGGATTGCTTCGTTTGCGAGCTGGCGATCGTCTGCGAACTGGGGGAGGGCCACGGTCCACTCGTAGATCATCCCCAGGGACACTTCTTCGAGAGGGACATGGGGGTGGAGGGCACGTAAGGCGAGGGCAATGGCGTAGGAGTCTTCCCAGGTGAGCACGCTGCCATCGTCTTCGTGCTTTCGGGGTTGGGGAGAGTTCGCTTCTGGTTCCATGATTACACCCAATCTTATTATACAGGCATTTTAGCAGCGGTCAACACTTATTTACGCAAATCTATATTTTCGAAATTAAAAGTACGGGGTATAATTTCAGTATGGTGACTTCGCGACAGCGGTTGATCCGTTATTTGCAGGAACATCGGGAGGCGACGCCGGGCGAGATCTGCCGGGCGCTGCACGTAACCCCGGCGAACGCCCGGCACCACCTGCGGGCCCTGGTGGATGAAGGGCTGGTGGAAGTGGTGGGTCAGCGCCCGGGACAAGGGCGGGGCCGTCCGTCGCAGATTTACAGCCTGGTGGAGCAGGCGCAGGCCAACAGCTTCGACCGCCTGGCAGACGCCCTGTTGGACGAGCTGCTGGAGGGGATGCCGGAGGCGGAGCGGCCGCAGGCGCTGGAGAGGGTGGCGCGGCGCCTTCTCGGCAGCGAAAGGTCCGGTGGAGGGCAGGAAAAAGCCGAGCACCTGACCCGGCGGCTGGTGTTGGCAGTGCAGCGTTTGAACGAGTTGAATTACCAGGCCCGCTGGGAGGCCCGTGCGATGGCGCCGCACCTGATCTTGGGGCACTGCCCGTACGCGGCGATTTTAGGGCGGCATCCGGAACTGTGCCAGATGGACGTGGCGCTGCTCTCGTCGCTGGTAGGGGAGCCGGCCCGGCTAGAAGCCCGCCTGGCGCAGGACACACGCGGGACGAGGTACTGCCTGTTTGTCATTGGGAAAAAACCGCTTTGATTGGCAATATACGGGTTAGGGGGAAATTTACGCGCAGAGTGGGGAGAACCGGTGAAACCGTGTCCTTCCCTAGACGTTCGACTAGAGTGCGATTCGGGGATAGGCGAAGATATGGAGGAGGATGAGCAGGGGAAGGCTGCGGGTCCGGTGCCAGAGGTAGCCGCCTATCAGGCCATTGGCCAACATAAAGATGACCGCCAATGCCATCGGCCAGTTTTCGCCATGCCGGATCAAGGCCTGCGGCAGATGCGCTGCGTTGAAGAGCACCGCCTGCGAGAGGATCGCCCAGGCGGCCGGCATAAAGTGGCCCAGGCGCGGCTGAAGGTATACCCGGAAAAAGAGCTCCTCCGGTATCGCAGCGATGAAGGCCAACTGTCCGAGGAGGAGCAAGACCTGGGGAATACCGGAGAGTTCTTCCGCCAGGTCCGAACCGGGTGGGGTTGGCAGTTCACCCGCCGGCAGCAAGTTTCCAAGGGTGACCCCAACGGCAATATTAATTCCAACAACGGCGAGTAAGGCCAGCCAGGCGCTTCTGGGTGGCAAGCGCAGCCCGAGGGCAGCTCGAGGGTCCGGCTGCGAGATGAGGAAAATCAGCGGCAGTATGTAGATTATGGCTAAATTCAAATAGCGTGCCAGGGGCTGCCCCCGGTAGAAGAGCCATGCTCCGGCGATCAGCACGATCGTGGCGATAAAACCTGCAATGAGCTCGCGACCAGGTCTGCGGACAGGTGTATCGGTTACCGGATGACCTCTCAACAGAAGCCTGGCAGAGAGCAGCCACAAGAAAAGGATCAGCCCCTCTGCAGCGAAATCACGTGTCGCCTGCCATGGGCCGGCAGCCAGGGTGGTCAGCCCAAAACCGGCGGCGTAAGCCAGAAGGATGGCGGAAATTGCTCCCCTCGTCCAGACAGGTCCCTCTGCTGAACGCCTCGCTTCGACCGGTTTCTCTTCTGATAATCCCGAGATTGCCATAATCACCTCGGTGGCAAACCATGCTATGATATTTTCAGGCTGGGAAAAGGTTCGGCCCCCTTTTTTAGTGCTTAATTATTTTATCAATAATCGAGAACCCTGGGCGTTAAGGTCGGGTAGATCCACATCGCGATTATAGAGGGGTGATTCCGCCGATCCCCACTACGTTCTCCGCAGGGGGAATCACTCTGTTGAACCAACAGAAAACAGAAAGGAGAACACAGTCCGATGATCAAGAATTGTGCGATCCTCATCATCATAGTTTTCATGCTTGCCTTGTTGGCTGGATGTGTCAATAAAGCATCTGCTCCGCTTGAGCCCATCACGCCCAAACCGGTAGCGGCGGACGCGCTGCCGGTTGTCATCGACACGGACATGGCGACGGATGACTGGTTAGCCATCCTCTACCTCCTGGGACGGTCCGATGTGGATGTCAGGGCGATCACGGTCACCGGGGCGGGGGAAGCGCACTGCTCTCCGGGCACACGAAATGCGCTGAACCTGGTTGCATTGGCGGGCCGGCCTGAGATACCCGTTGCCTGCGGGCGGGAGGCGCCACTGGAAGGGGACCATGCTTTTCCAACAGCATGGAGGGAGCGAGTCGATAAGTTGCTTGGCCTGACGCTCCCCGAGAATAGCAGAGAAGCATCCGGCGAGACTGCAGTCGAGCTGCTGAGGCGCATCATCCAGGAGTCGCCGCGAAAGGTTCATCTCCTCGTGCTCGGTCCGGCAACGAACGTGGCGGAGTTGTGGGAAGACGAGCCTGCTTTGGCGATGAATCTGGAGATGATCACGCTCATGGGTGGCGCGGTGGAAGTGCCGGGGAATGTTGGGGCCTCTTCAGACATAGAAAACGATACAGCCGATTGGAATTTCTACGTGGATCCGCGAGCCGCGGCGGTGGTAATCCGTTCAGGAGCGCCGGTAACGCTGGTGCCTGTGGACGCGACCAATCACGTACCGGTCACGATGGACTTTTACAATCGCCTGAAAAAGGACCGAACGAACGCTGTTGCCGAGTTTACGTACCGTGTGCTGAGCGAGCAAATAGATTTCATTCGCGTAGGCTATTATTTCTGGGACCCACTGGCAGCAGCGATTATCACCGAGCCCGGGCTGTGCACCTATCAAGAGATGCCTATCGTGGTTGTGGAAGAAGAGGGGCCAGAAAGCGGACGCACACTGAAGAGCGAGCAGGGATCGGTCATTCGGGTGGCGATGACCGCCGACCTGGAGCGATTGGAGAC
The DNA here is from genome assembly GCA_964391195.1 of uncultured Anaerolineaceae bacterium. Lineage (GTDB taxonomy): Bacteria > Chloroflexota > Anaerolineae > Anaerolineales > UBA4823 > JAAYXE01. Next base: position 55,684 of record CAYMLG010000036.1, read on the forward strand.
GCTGTTCCTGGATACGATAAACGGCCGCTTGCCGTAGAAGTTTCGATACATATCCCTTAGCCACGGAGCGACGCGCTCGACCATTTTAACCACCTGGTTAACTGGTTAGAATCACGCTCCCCTGGCCCGGGGCTACGGCATAGCCAATGGCTTAAAAGGCCATTGGCTATATCAGCCGTTTCAATCCACGCTCCCTGGGAAAGGAGCGACTGAAGAGCATTTATCCCTACCCGCGCTAATCCGTTGTCCGTTTCAATCCACGCTCCCCGGGTGGGGAGCGACCTTCAAACTCGTGACACAGCTCGTGTAATGCTAGTTTCAATCCACGCTCCCCGGGTGAGGGTTGGAAGAGTCAAAAGACTGATTACGGGGAAGCGTAATGAGTCCGGCA
>CAYMLG010000037.1:0-5246 GCA_964391195.1 uncultured Anaerolineaceae bacterium
CCGCGAAGGCGGCCTGACCGTCGGCGCCGGTGTGATCACCAAGATTTTGGACTAGTAAAGGAGACCGTCTCCGCTAACGCCGGAGATGGGTGGTAAAGACGTTATGGCTTCGAAAAAGGATGTCCGCCCGGTTATCATCTTGGCCTGTACCGAGTGCAAGAACCGCAATTATACGTCGGAGAAAAACCGGCGTAACGATCCCGGGCGTATGGAATTGAACAAATTCTGCCCGCGTTGTCGCAAACATACGACACACCGGGAGACGAAGTAGGATTTCCTTAGTCGAGTAGTCGGGTAGTCAAGCAGGCTGCACCGATCGACGGCAGGACCACCTGACTGCTCGACTAAATCGCTCAGGCCAGTAGCTCAATTGGCAGAGCACCGCTCTCCAAAAGCGGGGGTTGTGGGTTCGATTCCTGCCTGGCCTGCCTCGAGGCAACGCCGTCTTTCATAGGCGGCGTTTTGCCCGTAAGAAACTTGTGCGTTTTGGAGATGTCGTTTCGACCAGGATTGTTCCCGGTGGCAGCTCCAGAAGGAGAACTCAGTGGCCAAGGAAGAGAAGAGTATTGTACGCCGGCAGCCGAATGTAATTCAGCGGTATGTCCGTGAAACGATCGGCGAGCTGAAAAAAGTAAACTGGCCCTCGCGCCGGGAAGCCACTAATCTGACCATTGTCGTCCTCGTCGTGACTTTTGCAATGAGCCTGTTCCTTGGGCTGTTGGACTTTGTTTTCACGCAATTTTTCGCCCTGATCCTGGGGTGATGGCCTGGCTGCCCGCTTCTGCCGGTTACTTCCGGTGGACGGGGTGACCGGCGGTGAGTCGAGTAAGCGATTTACGCGAGTAGGAAGTATTTGAAATGGATTTCTTTGACCGAGACGACGAGAATCAAGAGAACCCTGGCTCTTTCGACCCAGAGGCCGAGGGGGATCTGACGAAGGGCATATTCGACGCCGACGTCGCCGAGGAGACCGGTTTCGAGCCCGAGTACCAGGAAGAGCCCGCCGATGGGCGCGCCTGGTATGTGGTGCATTGTTACTCAGGTTACGAGAATAAGGTTCGCCACAACCTGGAGCAGCGCATCGAAACGATGGGCATGAAGGATAAAATTTTCGACGTGGTCGTGCCGACCGAAGAGGAGATCGAGGTCAAAGAGGGCAAGCGCCGCACGGTGGAGCGCCGGGTCTTCCCCGGATACATTCTGGTAAACATGATCATGACCGAGGAGTCCTGGTACGTGGTGCGGAACACCCCCGGCGTCACCGGCTTCGTCGGCATGGGCAACCAGCCCACCCCCTTGCGCCCGGAAGAAGTGTCGCAGATCATCAAGCGCATGGAAGCGGAAGCGCCGCGCATCAAGGTCACCTTCAAGCCCGGCGAGCGGGTGCGCATTGTGGACGGCCCGTTCAACGACTTCCGCGGCACCGTGTCGGAGATCGACATGGAGCGGGCGAAAGTGCGGGTGATGGTCAATTTCTTCGGCCGGGAGACCCCGGTGGAGTTGGACTTCTTGCAGGTTGAGAAAGCGTAGCGAACTTCTTCGAGGACTGCCCCGATTACCTCGGGGCAGTCCTCGGACAGGGGTTCCCTGTTTAGACAGTGGGAGGGAGGGTTCAATCCCCCCGCTAAAACCACAAAGGAGATTTTAGAGTGGCAAAGAAACTAAAAGCTGTCGTTCGGTTGCAGATCAATGCCGGGAAAGCGAACCCGGCGCCGCCGATCGGTCCGGCCCTGGCTGGGCATGGGATCAATCTGATGGCGTTCTGCAAGGAATACAACGCCCGCACCTCCAACCGGATCGGCGAGGTTGTGCCGGCGGAAATCAGTATCTATTCCGATGGTTCTTTCACCTTCATTTTGAAGACCCCGCCTGCCTCCGTTCTGTTGAAGAAGGCGGCCGGGGTTGATAAAGGGTCGGCGCACGCACCGCGCGAGAAGGTCGGTAAAGTCACCCGGGCCCAGATCCGCGAAATTGCCGAGACCAAGATGAAGGACCTTAACTCGATCGACCTCGAAGGCGCGATGCGCCAGATCGAAGGCACGGCCCGCAATATGGGGCTGGAGATCGTAGACTAGTACCCGGTGGGAGGGTGGACCGGCCGCACTGAAGCGGCGCTGGCGCTGCCCGATTGCACCACGAAGGAGTGAACATGCCGAAACACGGTAAGAAATACCTGGCCGCCTTAGCCAAGGTGGATCGGGAGAAGACTTACAGCCCCGAAGAGGCGATTACACTGGCCAAAGAGGCGAGCTACACCAGTTTCGACTCGACCGTCGAGATCCATATGCGCCTGGGGGTGGACCCCCGCCATGCCGACCAGCAGGTCCGCGATGTGGTTGTTCTGCCGCACGGGCTGGGCAAGACAGTGCGAGTGCTGGTGTTTGCCCAGGGCGAAGGCGCCCAACTGGCGCGCGATGCCGGCGCGGATATCGTCGCTGATGACGATGAGACCCTGGCGAAGATCCAGGGCGGTTGGACTGACTTTGATGTCGCCATCGCTACCCCCGACATGATGGGCAAAGTCGGCCGCCTGGGCCGCATCCTTGGCCCTCGTGGCCTGATGCCGAACCCCAAGGCCGGGACGGTGGTCCCCGCCGAGGATATCGGCCGGGTGGTCCAGGAATCGAAGGCTGGCCGCGTGGAATTCCGCGTGGACAAGACCTCCAACCTTCACGTCCCGATCGGCAAGACTTCTTTCAGCGAGAAGCAGTTGTATGAAAATATGGCCGCGCTGATGGAAGCCGTCAAGCGCGCCCGCCCGGCTGCCGCCAAGGGCGCCTATATCCGGAAAGTTACCCTGGCGACGACCATGGGCCCCGGCATCAAGGTGGACCCCAACCAGTCGCAGGCGATGGAAGTCGCCGAGTAGTTTACAAGAAAACCCAGGTGTAGGTCCAAAACAGGCCTACACCTGGTAAAATAGGTCCGTTCGCTTCGCCCAAGACAGCAGGCACCGCTCCGGCGGTTTAATCTCCTGCCCAGGTGAAGACCGCTCCAGCAATAAAAGCATCTCGAGATAGGCCGGCCGCCCCAGGCTGCCTTTCGAGCGGAGAGTCTTTGCCAGTTCGTGCGAGGCAAAGACTTTTTCTTTTAGAAAGGAGGTGAATGTCAATTGGCCATCACCAAAGCACGCAAGAATGAATTGGTCGCCCAGTACGTAGAATGGGTGAACAGCAGCCGGGCGGTGATCCTGTCGCAGTACACCGGCTTGAACATGAAGCAGATCGATGAACTGCGCAGCAAGGCGCGGGAAGCGGGCGGCGAGTTCCATGTCGTCAAGAACACGCTGACCAAGATCGCTTTCGAGCAGGCCGGCCTGGAAGTCCCCGAGGCTTACGTGGAAGGTTCGACTGCCATCGGTTTCGCTTTCCAGGACGCCCCTTCCCTGGCGAAAGCCCTGTCTGAATTTGCGCGCACGAATGATTCGTTGAAGATTAAAGGCGGGTATCTGGGCAAGCGGGTCATTAAGTCCGAAGACGTCAAAGCCCTGGCTGAGCTGCCGCCGTTGGAAGTGCTGCGCGCCCAGCTCCTCGGCACCATTATGGCGCCCGCCAGCAAGCTGGCCCGTACCCTGGCCGAGCCCGGTCGTTCGCTGGCCGCCGTCTTACAGGCCCGCGTGGATAAGGAAGGCGCGCCTGCCCCGGCCGAAACCGCTGCAGCCTGATCGCATCTCGTTTATCTCGCTAACTACCGGCCCGTGCGGCGCCTGAACGCCCCGGCCGGACAGAAATATCGACCAAATTTCGTTTTAGAACTTTTCGGGGTATCCCCCCTGAATTGAAGGAGTACAAAATGGCTGATCTGAATCAACTCGTGGAAGAACTGAGCAAGCTCTCCGTCCTGGAAGCTGCTGACCTGGTCAAGATGCTCGAAGAGAAGTGGGGCGTTTCCGCCGCCGCTCCCGTGGCGATGGCTGCTGCCCCCGCTGCGGCTGCTGCCGCTGCCGAGCCCGTCGAAGAGAAGACTGAGTTCGATGTCGTCATCAAAGACGCCGGCCCCAAGAAGATCGAAGTCATCAAAGCCATTCGCCAGCTCACCAGCCTGGGCCTGAAGGAAGCCAAGGATCTGGCTGAGACCGCCGGCGGTAAGGTCTTGGAAGCAGTCTCCAAAGAAGCTGCCAACGACGCCAAGTCCAAGCTCGAAGCGGCTGGCGCCGTGGTCGAAGTTGCTTAGTTAATACGCTGAGCGCTTTCGGAAGCAGTCCCGCTTCTCCCCAAGAGAGGCGGGACTGCTTTGTTAATCCTCCTCTTCTACTCTATTAATTCTTATGATTGCGAAAAGTGTCAGGCTATGCAACCTTTTTTCTTAGCCTTGCCTGTGGTATATTAAAAAGAGGAGGGGCATATGAGTGCAAGGATATTGATAATCGAGGATGATGAAGCTATTTTAAAGTTTCTCCGGCGCGGGTTGGCTTATGAAGGCTACCAGGTAGACACCGCAACCGATGGACAGGCCGGGCTGGCGCTCGCCCGAGATAACCCCCCGGATCTGGTCGTGCTGGATTTGATGCTGCCCGGGATCGACGGGCTCGAAGTCTGCCGCCGTCTGCGGGCCGGCGGACCGGTGCCAATATTGATTCTGACCGCCAAAGATACGGTCAGCGACCGCATCCAGGGCCTGGATATGGGCGCCGATGACTATATGGTCAAGCCGTTCAATCTGGACGAGCTGCTGGCGCGCATCCGGGCGCTGCTGCGCCGGGCGCAGCCCAGCCGCCCCCAGGTGCTGCGCTTTGCCGACCTCTCTCTGGATACCGGCACCCGCCAGGCCTCACGCGGCGATCGGGTGATTTCGCTCACCGCCAAGGAGTATGAGCTCCTGGAACTGTTCATGCGCCATCCCCGCCAGGTGCTCACCCGGGATATGATCTTCGACCGGGTGTGGGGCTACGACTTTGGCGGCGAGAGTAATATTATCGAGGTTTATATCCGCTACCTGCGCCAGAAGCTGGAGATGGAAGGTGAAAGCCGGCTGATTCACACTGTGCGCGGGATGGGTTACGTCCTGCGAGAAGAATCCTGATCACCGTAGCGCCATAACCGCGGGAATCCTCGCCGGCCCCGGCCGGGTTTGCCTGAACCTTAGCGAAGGTCCGGCAGAGGGATTGTGATTGCCACTTTCGCCCCTCATCACAATCCCTCTGCCGGCGCTTTTTCTCTATGAAACCAACCGCCACGCCAACCGTCAGCCTGGATCAGGTCCGGCGTTTTCGCCTGGTCGGGCATCACCTGTCCGCCCGGCTGCCG
>CAYMLG010000037.1:5346-32769 GCA_964391195.1 uncultured Anaerolineaceae bacterium
GGATCAGGTCCGGCGTTTTCGCCTGGTCGGGCATCACCTGTCCGCCCGGCTGCCGTCCAGAACACCCCGCCCGGTGCGGCGGCCCTTTCCCTGCACGCGCGCCTCGAGAGGCTCACGCCGGAGGATGTCACCCGCGCCCTGGAAATCGACAAGGCGTTGATCCAGGTCTGGAGCCTGCGCGGGTCCCCCCACATCTTCCCCACCGCCGATTTTTCCGTCTTCACTCAGGGCCTGCTGCCGCCGGATGAAGACTCCCGACAGGAGTTCATCTACGGGATCAAGCAGGCGCTCCCCCTGGTGCAGATGAGCGTCACCGAGATCGCCGCGCTCACCGCCCAGGCCGCCAACCATGTGCTGGATCAGCGCATCCTGGATAACAAGCAGGAGCTGGACCGGGCGCTGGCCGGGTGGATTGCTCCCCGCCTGGACGCAGAGCGGGCAGCGGCATGGGGTGGGCCCTCTTTATACGCCGCGGACCAGACCCTGGGGGAGGCCCTGGTCTCCTTTACCCTGCGCCTGGTTGCGCTGCGTGGCCTGATCTGCTTTGCCCCGCGCAAAAGAAATGAAGCCTCCTTCGTTCGCACCGTTCAATGGCTGGTAGCTGATCCGCCACACATGGATGTGGACGAAGCGCGAGCCGAGCTGGCCCGCCGCTACCTGCGCTGCTATGGCCCCTCGACCTCCCGTCATTTCGCCGCTTGGGCCGGCATTTCTACGGCTCAGGCGAAGCAGACGTGGGGGCTGCTCGCCGCCGAACTGGTCCAGGTGCGGGTGGAAGGATCCTCGGGTTGGCTGCTGCAGGAGGATCTGATGCGGCTCGAGGCGCCGCCGCCCGCCTACGGAGTCCGCTTTCTCCCCGCCCACGACCCCTTCCTGCAGCTCCGCGACCGGGCGAGCCTGGTGGCGGAGAAAGCCCTCCAGCGCCGTATCTGGCGCACCGTCGGAAGCCCGGGGGTCATTCTGGCTGGCGGAGAAGTGATCGCCACCTGGAGGGCCAGCAAGAAGGGGGGGTGCCTGAGGATCACCCTGGAGCCGCTTACCTCAATATCACCGGAACTGAGACAGCAGGTGCGGGCCGAAGCGATGGCAGTCGCTCCGTTCCGGGGCTGCGCCGAGGCCGAAATCGAAGACTGAGCCCGCTTCTGCGCGGGAAATAAAACTTCGTTATAATGGTTTTTCAATGACTCTGCGCGCGCGCCTGGCCTTGCTTTATACCTTTTTCGTCGGTGGCATCCTGCTGTTGTTCGGCACGGCCGTCTACATGGCGGTCAGCTTCACCCTGACCAACCAGGTGGACGACCGCCTGGACCGTGCGGCGAACTTGATTTACCGCACCATCCGCTACACGGACGGCGAGTTGGATGTGGGCGGGCTGCCGATGCTGGATCTGCCGCGCGAGATCTTCGTGCAGGTTTGGGGGCGTGATAACCGCCTGCGGTTTGCCTCACAGAACATTTCCGGTTTCTTGCGCCCGCTGGACACGATTGGGATCAGCGCCGCCGAGCCGGTCTTCCGCAATGTGGACCTGGGGGAGGGGGCTCCGTTCCGGGTGTTCACCGTGCCGCTGGAGACGGTCAGCGGCCGGCCTGCAGCCGTGCTTCAGGTCGCCAGCAGCCTGGCGGTCGTCGATGCCGCTCAGGAGACCTTGGTGAGGGTGCTGGTGGTTGGCCTGGCGTTGGCGATGGTGGCCGCCGGCCTGGCTGGTTGGGGCAGCACGCAGTACGCCCTGCGCCCGCTGGATGCCGTTACCCAAACCGCGCTGCAGATCACCCGCGCCGATGACCTCTCCCGCCGCATCCCCTATGATGGGCCGCCGGGCGATGAGGTGGGACAACTGATCACTGCCTTTAACCAGACCCTCGGCCGCCTGGAGAACCTGTTCGAGACACAGCGCCGGTTTATCGCAGACGTCGGCCATGAGCTGCGCACGCCGCTGACGGTGATCAAGGGCAATATCGACCTGATGCGGCGCATGAACTGCGCCGACGACGAGTCGCTGGACAGCGTGGAGAACGAAGCTGACCGGCTGGCGCGCCTGGTTGGCGATCTGCTGCTGCTCGCTCAGGCCGAAGCCGGGAAGATGCCGCTGGTCAGCCAACTGGTCGAACTGGATACCCTGGTGCTCGAGGTGCTGCAGCAGATGCGCGTGCTGGCTCGCGATCGCATCGAACTGCGCCTGGGCGAGATCGATCAGGTGCTGGTGTGTGGAGACCAGGACCGGCTGAAACAGGTGCTGGTCAATTTGGTGGGGAATGCGATCGGGTACACTCCCCAGGGCGGGCAGGTGACCATCGGCCTGAGCAAGGACGATAAGAACGCCCGCCTGACGGTGAGTGATACCGGCCCGGGTATACCCCCGGAAGATCTCCCCCATATCTTTGAGCGTTTCTACCGGGCGGAGAAATCGCGTACCCGCACCCGGGAGGGGAAAGGATTTGGCCTGGGGCTGTCCATCGCATACTGGATCGTTCGCAACCATGGAGGGCAGATCGAGGTCAGCAACCACCAGCCGCATGGGGCCACCTTCACTGTGTGGCTGCCCCTGGCTGAAGACGGCCGCTGCCCCGAGACCCTCGAAACCTGATAGCCTATTGCTGCGGACCGGTAGGGGATCAAAAAATGGACTTCCACGAAGTCCATTTTTTGATTCGTACGACCTTGCTTTAGCGCCGAATTGAGCTGTTCAGCGACCGGGAATTGGATGGTCGCCCATGATGGTTGGCGGTGTGTGGCTTGTTGGCGGGGCTGGCAGAAACCGGATGGTAGCTAGGCTCCGCGGGGTGATAGGTCGGCTCGGGGCGGGCGGACTGCTCCACCTGCTGCTGCACGCCCGGTTTCGGGGCCGGCTTGAAGGCCGGGCTGTTCACCGGAGTGTTGGTTGGATTCAGCGGGACCGGAGCGGTGCGGGGTGTCGGGAAGCGGTTCGCCGCGGGGCGAGAGCGTTGAGCGGGGATGGCCGGAGCCGGCTGGTAGCGCTGTCCGCCGTAAACGGACACTTCGGTTTGAGTGAAAAGCCGGTCGCCGGCGACCGAGAAGGTTCCGATGATCAGCACCCGGATCAGCCACACCAGAACGGCGACGAAGATGGGGACGATGCGCAGCAGCGTTGTGCGCTCGATCACCACGCTCCCCAGTGTCTCGTGGTTGAGGATCGCCAGGGAGACGCCCCACCAGGTGAGCATCGCATTCATGGTGGCTGCCAAAAGCCAGGCGCCAAACAGGTACCACACTTCGCCTGGCTCCTGTGAACCCTCTTCTGGAGTGAAGAGGCGTGCAATCCCTGCAAAGTCAATCCCACAGAAAGCAATCGCCAGGATTGTCGCCCAGCGAACACCCATAAAGCTTAGGTCGCCCAACAGGTCTGTCAGGGCAAAGTCGGTCGTACTGTAATTGAAGAGTTCAAACGCAAGCAGCGCGGTCACGATGATGATGCCAAACGCCAGTCCGCGTCGAAAACGGATACCCTGGAAAAGGGTGGGTAAATTGGGGCTCTGATAGCCGCCGGTGTTCATGGCTGACCTCCTAAGGATAGACGATTGGGTTGGCTCTTGCTATCCGCAGGTACCTGATCTGGGTCAAGGAATTGACATTGCAATGATTTGTAGGTATAATATAGAACACTTGTTCTAGTTTGTCAAGAGGGTATTTTCGAGGAATTCAAACAAAAATCCGAGCGCAAATTAGAACTTGTGTGCTTAGAACGTTCGTGCTATTTTACCACATCCTACATTAAGTGGAGGAACATCATGTCCCTCGGAACACGACTGGTGATCCCGGGAGCAATCTTCGGGAGTCTCTTCCTCGCTCTCCTTCTATATGTCCTGACTTCCGGACTGAACTACCCTGCCCTGGCCGCCGGAGCTTCCAGCGCGCAGCAGACTCAGGCTGCACAGCTTGCCTCCGCCCAGACACAGCAGGCAGTGATTCAGTCGTTGAGCCAGGGAAATTCATCCGCGAACGATGCCGGGGGCATCGCCCAGGGCGAATGTCGGGTGAGCACCCGCTTCCCGGAGAAGGTTCGCCAATGGTGCGATCTGATCACCCACTACGCTGAGAACCGCGGCCTCCCGCCCGACCTGGTGGCTTCTGTGATTTGGCAGGAGAGCGGTGGGAATCCCTCGGCCTATTCCAAGAGCGGCGCGGTCGGCCTGATGCAGGTGATGCCCTCCGATGGGATCTCGGCCAGCTTCATGTGCGTCAACGGCCCTTGCTTTGCCAATCGTCCCTCGACGGAGAAGCTGCAAGACCCGGAGTTCAATATCTCCTACGGCACCAAGATGCTGGCCGGGTTGGTCAATAAGCACGGCAATTACCGCGATGCCTTGAAAGCTTACGGCCCTATGGACGTCGGCTATTACTATGCAGACATCGTTCTGGGGATCTTCGAACGGCACAAGGAATAATGGATGTGAGCACAAATAAAAAAACGGCGGGAGCGCCCGCCGTTTTTCATTTAACCGCTTGTGGATAGAAGACGACCGAATGGTCCACGAACTGCCCATCTCGGTAAACGAACTTGGCGGAAAACAGCTCGGGCCGGTCCAGCCAGGGCAGGAATATCCGGTCGCCTGGCCACAGGTTGAGATCGAGCAATTCCTCGTCCGGGACCCAGCGCAGCACGCCCTCCGGCGAATCGATCAGCTCTCCCCGGCAGTCATGCGCCACGAATACGAAAGCATACCAGTCTTCGTCGTTCGCGAAGCCGGGGAAGGTCAGGAAACCTTTATACTCCAGTCTACCGACTTCAAGCCCCGACTCTTCCCGGATCTCGCGCCGCGCGCATTCCTCCGGTGTCTCTCCCGGCTCCAGTTTGCCCCCCAGGCCGTTCCACTTGCCCTGGTGTATATCGTTGGCCCTTTTCACCCGGTGGAGCATCAGCGTGTGACCTTTGCTGCGGACGTAACACAATGTAGCCAGTTTCATTTCACACACCCGAACCTGCAAGCCCGCTTCATCCTGGCGCTTCCAGGGAGGCTAGCGCCCTCACCCGCCCGGCGCCGGGGAGCACCTCCTGCCAGCGCAGCTCCTCCAGCGAGCAGCGCAGCACTCGCCCATCCGAGCGAACCGCGAAAAGCCAGCCCTCCACCTGGGTGAAGCGCTCCACCATGGTATTTGCCCATGGAGTTTCCAGTCCGGCCGAGGCGTTCTCCCAGTGTAAGCCCCCATCCCGGCTCTGCTCGATGCGCCCGTTTCGATCCACGCCATCCGCCGGTCCGAGGATCAGGCGCTCCGGATTATCGGGGTCCACCCAAACGGCCCGGCAGTAGCAGCGCGGATAGCGCGGGGCCCACACCCCGCCGCCGTCCTGAGAGACGAAGAAGCCGCCGCCGGTTGGCGCGTAGACCAGCATGGGTGAAGACGGGTGAACTTCGATCGAATGAACGTCGGAGTGCACCTGCCCGGGGCCCGGGTTATGCAGCGGCGGACCGGGGCTGCCGGGCGCCGGCTCCCAGTGTCCGCCGCAATCCGGCGAGACCAATACGCAACCGTCTTCGACTGCGGCGTACAGGCGCTCCCCGTGCACGGCAAAGCCCCGCACCGCGCCCGCTTCCGGCGAGTAGGGCAGGTACCAGCCGTATTCTCGGCGCATGCGCTCCACTTCCGGCGCTGCCTGCCAGCTATCACCGCCGTCCCGCGAGATGAAGATCCCCGCCGGTTCGGTGCCCGCCAGCTCGAAGTCGGAGTGGTCCGGGTGAAAGGCCAACCAGCGGACGTGAGGGTGCTCTAAACCCTGGCTGGCTGGCTCCCAGGAGACGGCCCGGTCGTTGGAGCGGAACACACCCTGGGTGGTGCCGGCCAGGACCACCCCCTCGCGAGCGATGATCGCCGTCACCCGCTTGTCTTCCAGTGAGCGCAGGCTGATGTCCCAGCTTTCTCCCTGCGGATCGGCCCGGACCACTCCGTGATCGGTGGCCAAAAATAACTGTCTGGGCATGACGTCCCTCCTAGGCGCTGATTGCTTCCATCTGAAACACCGGGTAGCGCATCACCGGCTCCGTTTTGCGGGTGAAGCAGCCCGTCCGCACTTGCTCGCCGGTCTGTTCCTCACCCATGCACAGCCGGTAGGTCTGCCCGCTTTTTGGTGCTGAGAAATATACGTCCCAACAACTGCATGCGGTTTCTTCATAGCGCAGCAAGCGGAGTTCGTCCACCCCGATCAGGTGGGAGTGCTGGCGCAGGTAGATTTCCGCCGCCTGGACGACCGGCGGGTAGCAGGCGCGGCCGCGATAGAAATCGAGCAGCAGCTTCCCCTGGCGGTAGCCCTCCACCAGCGCCAGGGCTTGTTGAGGCGGGACCCGCCCGAAGTACAACGCCCAGGGGAAGATGACCAGGTTGGGGGCGAAGCGGTGCCCGCCAACGTGGGAGCTCTGCCAGACCTTCACCCCGGCCTTGCCCTCCAGCAGGTCGTACACGGGGAGTCCGAACTTGGCACAGCAGGCGTCGCGTTTGCCGTTGGTGCACACCAGGAACAGCGGCTCCGACCCTCTCTGATCGGCGTAGGCCTCGCCCCGCGCGGCGGCGATCAGGTCGATCGACAGCAGGCCGGTGTAGCTCTCCAGGCGGAAGTCGATGTAAAAGGGTTCATTCCCGCAGGAGTTGACCACGTAGAACTGGATGGCCGGGTCGCGTACCTCGCGGCGGCTCTTGATCATCAGCACTCGAGACTCGGGGAGCGCCTCCACGGCCCCTGCCAGGTGGGCCTTGACTGCTTCCGGGAGCTGGCTTTGCTCGAAGGCTTTGTTCTCCCACAGCCCGCTGTACTCCAGCAGGAACCAGATCTCACCCACCGAGGCTGTGGCATGCAAGGATTCGCCCGCCTGGGCGGACAGATAGGAGCAGAAAGACTCGGGGGGTTCGACTGGAAACACCATAGGCAAGCATCCTTTTCCCCCACGGGTTTTTCGACCGCCGGCTTATCCGCCCAGGCTGTCCAACTGCGCCACCTCTTCCGGCGACAGGTCCAGGCGCGTCGCTTCGAGGTTCTCACGCAGGTGCTGGGGGTTGGTCGACATGGGGATGGTGATCACATTGGGCTGGCGCACCAGCCAGTTCAGGGCTACCTGGGCGGCTGTGGCCTCGTGCCGGGCGGCGATCTCCCGCACCAGGCGTTCGTTGGTCACTCGCCCTTTCTCCACCGGGGTATAGGCGGTGAGCAAGATCCCGTTCCGCTGGCAGGTATCCAGCACCCCGTTTTCGACGTACTCCCGGTTGAACAGGCTGTAGGGCACCTGGTTCGTCGCTAAGGGAGTCTCCGCCAGTTCTGCCGCGCGCCTGAGCTGGTCCAGGTCGAAGTTGCTGACCCCGATGTGCCGCGCCAACCCTTGCCGGACGAGCTCATTCAACGCGCGGAACGAGTCGCTTAATGGGACGGACTCGTCCGGCCAGTGGATCAGATACAGATCCAGATATTCCACCCTCAGGCGCTGCAGGCTGCCGCGGCAGGCTTGCAGCAGGTCATTGTACCGCAAGTGGGTGGGCCAGACCTTGGAGGTGAGGAACAACTCCTGGCGGGGGATGTTATGGATCACCATCCCCAGCAGTTCTTCGGTGTGGCCCCCGCCGTACATCTCGGCCGTGTCGATATGGCGGTATCCCAACTCGAGGGCGGTTTCGAAAGCCTGCAGGATTTGCTGGTCTTGGGAAGTGTCGGGGGTGCTGTCGCCGCCCAGCCGCCAGGTGCCCAGCCCGATGGAGGGGATTTTCTCGCCCCCTGGCAGGGTTTTGAACTCCATGCGCATTGCCCTCCGGTGAACGCTAAAACCCCAGGCCGGCGATCATCTCCGCATCGCTGCGCCTGGGTTGGGACTCGCCCAACAGCTCCTTCCAGAATTTGTCATCATAGCGGCGGGAGCGCACGGGCAAGGGCATCGGCACCCCCCAGCCGAGCAGCAAGACTTCTTCCTTGGGCTGCAGGCGGGCCAACATCCCCCGCAGGGCATCCCGCCCGGACAGGCCGGACAGCACGGCGCGGATGTCGTCATCGTCGCCCAACCACCCGGAGATGCGCGTGCCGAGCTGAGACATGACCTCGTCGTAGATCTGCGACGGGCGCTGGTCGACGATCAGCAGGGTAACGTAGTACTTCCGCATCTCCCGGGCGATGGTGCTGAACGTGGTCTGGGCCGCCATCTCCCGGTTGAGCAGCTTGTGCGCTTCCTCTACGACGATCACCAGAGGGCGCGGCTCGTTCATGTTCTTCGTGCGGTACTCGTTGGTGCGATGCTCCCACGCCTGGCGGATGCGCCGGGTGAGCAGGTTGGTCACCAGCAGGTAGTCCAGGTCGGATTCGAACTGGCCGAAGGAGAGGATCACGTGCTGCCCCGCCTCCAGCGATTTGATGATCTCGTTCACGGTGTCGTGAGCCGGCTTCTCCACCACATAGGGCAGACGGAACACCCGCCCGAGTTTGGAGTGCAGCCCTTCCGCAGCCATCTGGTTGACTCCCGCCGAGAGGGCCCAATGGGCGACGCTGTCGGGCGCGGGGACCTTCTTCCCGTTCTCGTCTTCGACCGTGGCCCCGTTCTTCATCCGCTTGAAGGCCGAGAACCAGCCATCGCGATGGAACCTGGATACCAGGGCCTCCAGGGTGGTGGGGGTGGTCTCCTTCAGGTTGAGCTCCCGGCTGAGCATCTCGATGTCTTCGGGTTGGATATCGCTCTCGGCGATCTCCAGGTTGAAATCCGGGGTCTGGCCGCGGATCAGCGCGCCGGGCCCCAGGCCGACCACGCGGATTTTGGTCTTGAACTTGCTTTTGAGGCCGGTGACTCGCATGCCGGTGTCGGAGGCGGTGTCGTCGTAGGCGTACTCGTTGTGCATGTCGAAGACCAGCACCGAGGCCCGGTTGTAATGCATTAGCCCGGCGAGCACGATGCGGGTCAAGAAGGATTTGCCGGTGCCGGTAGCGCCGAACACGCCGGATGAGCGCTGCACGAATTTTTCCAGGTCCAGGCACACCGGGTGGCCCTGTTCGCGGGTATGGCCGATGACGAAGTTGCCCTTGTTATCGCTCTTGCCGAAGATCTCGGCGATGTCTCCCGGGCTGGCCAGGCGGACCGGGGCGTGGTGGGGCGGGACGGTCTTCACCGGCAAAGGGCGAGGTTCTTCGCGCAGCCCCATGTCGATCTCGTCCCGCCAGCGCAGGTACTCCGCCGTGCCCGGCTCGGGGCCGCGCTCCAACATCAGCGCCGGCATCACCTCCAGGTTGGTGAACAGCGTCTGTCCGTGGAGCAGGCCGGCCAGATTGGCAGGCAGGCGGGTTTCGCTCTGCTCGTCCGCAAAGCGTGGGTCGGTGGCGCCGAGCTGCAGGTCGGTGACCAGGCCGTAGAACAGCCAATCCCCGCTCTCGATGACCACAAAACCGCCCTCCTGCACCTGGTGGGCGGGCACGGTCAGGCGCACACGCAGGCTTTCTTTTAAGCCGCCTCCCACAATATAACCAATGGCGGTAGTTGTATCGGTGAAGTCCATGAACAATTCCTTCGCTTCTACCCCTCGCAGTTGGGATGATATGGGTCCCCCGGCGATCGGGGTTGTTTCAGAAAGCGTCCGGCAGGACCGGCTTTCAGATGAGCAGTGCGTCTCCCAGGGCGCTGAGGACGCCCATCAGGGTGGCGTAATCGTCGCGCAGCAGGATGATCAGTTCCTGGGTGGCGCGGCGCGACCATTCCAGGTTGCCGGCGGCGCAGTGTGCTTCGTGCGCCTGCCGCAGGTGGGCTGCCAGCAGCTCGGGGACCGGCAGGTCGGTGGCGCGCAGGATGTGGCGGAAATAGCCGTAGTTCCCTGAGGCGCTGAAGCGGCGCAAATCCTCGGGTCCGCAGAGGTAAATAACATCCAGGCTGAGCGGGGGGCGCGGGGGCAGCAGGTGGTAGATGCGCCCGGCCTGCTCGTAGCCCACGGCGAGCACGCTCATTTCCACCGGCACGTTGCGGTTCAGGCGGTTGTCGGCGATCACGCTCTCGTCCATCTCCCCCGCCGTCACCAACTGGCGCACCAGTCCATCATCATCGATATGGATATCGTGGATCAGGCCGAAGATCTGGTCGCCTGTGTCGAGCGGGACGCTCACCAGAGCGCCGAAAGAAGGGCTGTTGAGCTGGGTGACACTGCAGCCGACGACGAACCCGGAGGTCCCGGCTCGCAGCAGGCGCCCGATTTCGATTGTGCCCCGGGCAGTGGTCTGTTCCATGCGACTGTCGATCACCTTTCTCCCTGCGGGTGCAGGGTGGCGATTATGGTTTGTAAGTGGTCCGGCCGGCGAGGTTTTTGGCGGCCTGTTTGTAGGATTCTTCGCCAACCGGCACTCCCCGGCGGCGCAGTTCCATCAAGATCATCTGGGTCACCTGCTCCTTTTCAGCATAGGAGACGAGCGCCGCCTCGTGGGCGCGGTGCAGCAGGTAGGGGTAGGGCCGGGCGCCCATGATCCGGCATTGGGCGATCAGCGCCGCGTGGACCTGGTCCAGCAGGGTTGGGTCCTCGGCCACCCAGCGGGGGATCTCCACCCGGGCCAGCCAGGGGTGCTCCGGACGGCCTACATTGAGATAGAAGAAGTGCAGCGCCAACGGGCCGGTGTAGTGGTTGGCTGAATAGGACTGCAGGGCGAACACCGCCGAACGCTCACCCGGTTTCAGCAGGTAGCGATATAACTCGGAGTCGCTCACGCCCCGCAGCAGGTGCATTTTGCGGATGTTAGGCAGTTCCATCTCCGGGGTGATGAGCACCTCCAGCAGGCGCAGCACCAGGTTCCCCTTGGGCTTATCCACGTACCCGGCGGTCGATGCCCGGAGCTGGTGCAGGTCGGAGAGGGAATCCAGGTATGCCCTCAAGCTCGTGGCGAAATCGGCTTTTTCGCTCCCATCCTGCCCACCCCACAACTCCAGGGGGCCATCGGTGAAGGTGATGACCGGCGCCTCGGCTTTGTAGGCCCAATCCACCAACTCCTGGCGCTCGCTCAAATCGCGCTGCAGGCTCAGGCTGTCGATAGTGATCGTGCCTCGGTCGGTGTACATGTCATCGCCGTACAAAAGCTGAGAGCGGACTCCGGTCACCGGTAGTTCGGTGGAGCCCAGGCAGAGCTGGATCACGCCCACGTTGATCAGGCAGTAATCCACGGCGGCATGCCGGTCGGGGGCAATCTGAGAGCCATCGGCGGCGATGAGGGTTGCTTTTTCCGGCGCCGATGGCAGGGCGCCGCGGAAATCCAACGGCTCCTGGACTGGCAGCGCGCAGCGCAGGTTGGGCTCGTGCTGCTGCACCACCAGCGCCACCTTCTGGCGCATGTGGTCGATGTTCGCTGCCTGGGCATTAAATGCCGCCCAGGCGCGTTCGCGCAGCTCTTGCAGCTCGCGTTCGCGCTGCGGAGCGTTTTCACCTAACTTTTTTACCTGCTCGCGAACTTTTTGGAAATCGAGAGCCATGTAGGTCCCTGAAAACAATCCGGAAGGAATCGACCAATGCTGGCGCAGGACAGAGCCGGTGCTGCCCGGCGTGAATCGAAATGAAGTGTTCCCAGAACAATTGTTTTGAGTATTGTAAAGTAAGAGTCCCGGTGGCGCAAGAGGCCGCCGGTGAAGGGGCCTCAACTGCGGTACAATTACCCCATTAACGGGTGATTATGGTTAGTGCAGCCGATCTGTTATCCCGATATTCTTCCGAAGCGCCGCAGATCAGGGCGTTCGACGTGCGGCGCGATTTACGGCCGGTTGCGGACCTGGTCGAAAAATGCTTTGCCGAAACCCTGGACCCGGACGGGCGCCGCTACCTGCAGCAGATGCGCTCGGCTGCCAACAGTCCGTCTTTCCTGCGCTGGGCCTCGGCCACCGCCGAGTGGGCCAGCGTGCCCCTGACCGGTTACGTTTGGGAAGAAGCGGGCCGTATCGTGGGGAATATCAGCCTGATCCCCTATGTCGTTCACCGGCGCCGCCGCTTTCTAATTGCCAATGTAGCTGTCGATCCGGATTTTCGCCGCCGGGGGATCGCCCGCCGCCTGACCTTGCGCGCCATCGAGCACACCCGCCAGCGCGGCGTGCTGTCCGTCTGGCTGCACGTCCGCGATCAGAATGAGCCTGCCAGGTCCTTATATGACAGCCTGGGCTTCGTCGAGCAGGCCCGGCGCACGACCTGGTACAGCCGGATGGAACTTGCGCCGGACCGCTTTCAGGATGGGGTGGCGGTCATCTCCCGCCGGCCGCAGCACTGGCCGCTGCAAAACGCCTGGCTGAGGGAGCTTTACCCTCCGGAGCTGAGCTGGCACCTGCCCATCGACCGGCGGGCGTTGGCCCCTGGTCTGTCCGGGTGGCTGTACCGGCTGGTGATGAGCGCCCCGGCCTGGCAGCGTTCGGCCATGCTGGGTGGACAACTCCTGGGGGTGCTCGCCTGGCAGCCTTCAGCAAGCTACGCCGATCATTTGTGGTTGGCCGCCGGCCCACAGTCGGAAGAATTGGCCGCCTATCACCTGCTGCTGCACGCGCGACGGTATCTGCGCTCCACCCGGCCGCTCTCCCTGGATTACCCGGCGGAACGGGCAGCCGAGGCCATCCGGACGGCCGGCTTTTTCCCTCACCAGACCTTGATCTGGATGAAGTGGGCCATCCCGCAAGCAGAGGCTGGCAGCAGCCCCGTTGCGTGAGGTGCGCCGGCCTGCGCCCGGCATAAGACGCTTCCGATTGCAACCCTTCAGATCGTAGGTGGGAAATGGAAAGGCAAAAAGTCCTCTTTCTGTGCACGGGCAATTCTGCGCGCAGCCAGATGGCCGAGGCTTTCTTGCGCAAATATGCCGGTGTCCGGTACGCGGTATACAGCGCCGGGCTGGAGCCCAAAGTGCTCAATCCGTACACCATCCAGGTAATGGAAGAGATTGGGATCGGGATGGGCGGTCACAGTTCGAAAGAGTTGGGGGCTTTTATTGGGAAAGTCGAGTTCGATTACCTGATCACGGTATGCGGGGGGGCAAATGAGCGCTGCCCATCCTTCCCCGGGATGGGGACCCGCCTGCATTGGGACCTGGAAGATCCTGCCGCCTTCGAAGGGGACCCGGAAGAAAAGTTGGCAAAGTTCCGCCAGGTGCGGGATCAAATCCAGGCACGTGTAAGCGCCTGGCTCAAGGAGGAACAACCCGTTTGAAGACAGAAAACACGTTTGACTGGAATTTAACCCCGGCAGAGGCCATCAGCCTGCAGCAGGAACTGCGGGCGCAGGTCAGGGTCGAGCCCTTCGACCTGAGCCGCCTGAAAGTGGTCGCCGGCGTCGATGCCGGTTTTCCGGGGGAGAACACTCGCGCGGTGGCCGTCGCCCTCTCCTTCCCGGAACTGGAGGTCCTGGAGCAGGTTATCTACGAAATCCCCACCACCTTCCCATATATCCCCGGGCTGCTCTCCTTCCGCGAGGCCCCGGCCATGCTCGGAGCACTCCGGCGGTTGCAAAACCGGCCCGGCCTGATCATGTGCGATGGTCAGGGGATCGCCCATCCACGGCGCTTCGGCATCGCCTGCCACCTGGGCGTGCTGCTGGACCTGCCGGCGCTGGGCTGTGCCAAATCGATTCTGGTTGGCCGCCCGGGTGAGTTGGATGAACGCGCCGGCAGCACGGCCGAGCTGCGGGCGGGGGATGAACTGGTGGGGGCCGTGGTGCGCACCCGGGATAAAGTCAAGCCGGTGTACATTTCCATCGGGCACAAGATCGATCTCGACTCCGCCGTGCAGGCTGTGCTGGCCTGCAGCCGGGGGTACCGCCTGCCCGAGCCCACCCGCCTGGCCGATAAACTGGCCAGCCGGCGAGGGTGAATTAAAAAAACAGCCTCCGGCTACAGCCGCCGGAGGCCGGTTGTTTTCATCGGGTTTCTCTAGGGCAGGCCTTCACAGGCCCGGTTGTTTTCGTTCTTGTCCATGTTGAAGATGTCGCCGAATCCTTCAGCCTTGCAGTAGCTGAAGCAGGCCTGAGCCGAGGCCTGGGTGGTGAAGTTGTTGCACGACAGCTTGGGACCCTCGCAGTCGCAAGGCGGGGGCGGCGTGTTCGTGGCGGTGACATCCGGGGTGATGGTGGGGGTTGGTGTCTGAGTCGCGGTGGGGAGCGGCGTGGGCGACCACAGCCCGAGCAGCGCCTGGCGGGCGTCGGCCTCTACCGAGAGCAGGATTTGCTGGCAGGCCAGGTCCGGCGGCATGATCAGGGCGGCCGAGTATCCCTGGCGGATCAGCTCGTAATTCAGAAAGGCTTCATCCGTCAGCACATAGCGCAGCAGGCGACCATCAGCATCGGTATCGGATACGTCTTTGACCAGGGTAACCGTGCGCCCGGCAACCATGTCCCGGTTGTAGCCGGTGGCCTGCGGCCCGTACCACTCGATCACCGAGGAGGCTTCGGGCGCATCCAGGCCCAGATACTTCACTTGATATACGTCGCTTCCGATGGCGACTTCGATCGTATCTCCGCTGATCACCCGGGTGACCAGGCCCCGACTCCGCTCGGTATCGGTCGGGATGCACTGCGCCCCGGGGATGGCAGCGCTGATCTCGGGCATGTCTGCGGCTTGAGGCGCACCGCTCTCGGACGAGGGGGGCTCTGGGGTAGCAGCTTCCTGTTCCGCTTCCTGGGGAGTGGGGGTGTCGGTCTTTGGGAGGGCGGCCATGGTTTGCGCCACCAGGGTATCGACCGGCACCAGGGTGAGCTGGGGAGTGGGTGCGCAGGCGGACAAAGCCAGCAGACCGGTGACAAGGAGGGTAGTGATTTTGCGGTTCATAGGCAGTAGGGCAGAACCTTTATATCGTTTGGAGATACGGGTTGCACAGGACTGGTTAATTCTATAATAAATTGCAAGGCAGTTCAAGTAGCATAATTATATCCCAGCCCCAATCGACCCTTCGACACCTAAGACTTTTATTAGGTCCTTGGGAAAGCCTGGTGATATTGCCGGGCGCCATTTGCCAGGTCAGGAAAAACCTGCAACGTTTTCTTCAGCCACACGTATAATGAAATAGGAAAGGAAACCTGCGATGAACAATTTTATTCTGCGCCTGATCATCAACGCGATCGCTCTGTACGCCGCCATCGTCCTGGTTCCCGGGATCGAACTCCAGGGAGGGTCCAACCAGTGGCTGGCGGTTCTGCTGCTGGCCCTCGTCTTCGGCCTGTTGAATGCCCTGCTGCGGCCGCTTCTGTTTTTCTTGACCTGCCCGCTGATCATCCTGACCCTGGGCCTGGGCACGCTGCTGATCAACACGCTGCTGTTCTATCTGACCGGGCTGATCGGCGCTCAATTCGGTTGGGGTTTCACGGTCGACAACTTCCTGGCCGCTTTCCTCGGCGCCCTGGTGGTCAGCATCGTCAGCTTTTTCCTCAGCCTGCTGCTGCGTGAAGATCGCCGCCGGGACGACAGAAAGTAGTATCATCATCATCTTAAAGCGGATTCGCGATTGACTTTCCGCCCGAGTCAGCTTATACTCTGAGTGACGGAGAAGTGCGATATGCGAGTATTTACTGAAAAAGGAACAGCCGGAAATAACAGTTAGGAGGCACGCGTTGCGCGTGCCTTTTTTGTTCGCTTCACAAACCACGAAAGGAGACCTTGATCTATGGATTACGGGATGATCGGAAAAATAGAAAAAGCAAAGCGCTATGCTGAAGAACGGAACCGCATCCATATTGACCAGCTCACAGTTACGATCGATGGAGAGAACAACCCGCACACTGTCCATTTTTCCCAAGGGGAGTGGCAGTGTGACTGCAGCTTTTTTAAAACCCGCGGCCGGTGCAGCCATACCATGGCCCTGGAAATGATACTGGAAGGCATGCTCGCCGAACCGGTAGCCTAGCCGGTAATTGTGAGTCTCAATACGTTGATGTTCGAGGCCCCGCAGCAGCGGGGCCTTTTGATTCAGATGCAGGTTGACTGGAAATATTAAAATAAATTGTCAAATAATCGATTAAAAGAAATTATTCAATGAAAAACCCTTGACCCAAATAGGTATTCGATTTAGTATTAACTTTCAATAGTATTTCCCATTATATGTGTAAATTAATAAATTGACTGAAAACAATTATGTTTGTCTGCATGTATATAGAGTCGGGTCAGGCTCAGAAAGGAGGGAATTCAGACTTTTAAATCACTGTGCCGCTCACCAACACCCGTATTCACCATATCAAAATTAGTTCAGGAGGTTCGAGAGAATGATTCGCAAATGCTTCCGCATGCTGGCGGTGCTCATATTCCTCACCAGCTTCCTTGCTCCAACCACCGCATTTGGAGCGCCTCCCTCCCCAGAGGGCGAGCCGGTCACCCCGCCGGTTGTCGACCAGCTCCCAACTGTGCGTGAAGACAAACCCATCCCCTACGATTATCCGAATCTGCTGGATTACCAGCGCAACCGCGAGGTCCAGCGCCTGATCGAACAAGGCAAATACGCCGAGGCCGCAGCCCTGGCGCAAACGGGCACGGACCGCGTGATGGTTGTCCTGGTCGAGTTCGGCGAAGATGTGATCACCTGGAATGAGGGTGATACATGGGATCCAATCGGACGGGCGGATCCCTCTGAGTACACCGGCACAGTTGGTGATTGTTCATTGATCATCACTGAAACGACCACGTTCACTTATACCGGCCCGGTTCACAACGAAATCCCCCGGCCGCTGGGTGTGAACGACGCCTCGGACGACATGATCTGGACCGAGGATTTCAGCCACGAATGGTTCGAATCCTTTATGTTCGGCAACGGTGTGGTGATCAGCTACACCCGGGAAGATGGCTCGGTCGTCAATGAAGATTTCACCGGCTATTCGGTGCGAGATTTCTACAACGATATGTCCGGCGGCGTGTACACCATCACCGGCGATATCTTCGGCTGGGTTCAGGTGCCCCACTCATCCTTCTACTATGACGCCGATCAATGCCCCGGCGCTCGCTCGGGCGTATCAGTCCAACGCGGGAGATTGATCGGCCCGGATTACGCCGATGCCCGCACTCTGGTGGTCCACGCCCTCCAGGAAGTCGACAAGATGTACCCCGACTTAGACTGGACGCAATATGATGCTGACGGTGACGGCGTTATCGACCGCCTGTGGATCATCCACGCCGGTCTGGGTGAAGAGGATAGTGCAACTCTGCTCAACCGCACCGATTACGGGGAAGGCGCGGTCTGGTCGCACTCCTGGTCGGTGACACCGTATACGGAGATCGCCGACGGCGTTAGCGTGGGCCCCTATATCATCATGCCCGAGAACGGTGGTGTGGGTGTCTTCGCCCACGAGTACGGCCACAACCTTGGCGCGGACGATCTCTATGCCTATGATGGCGGTGAAACCTCGGCCGGCTTCTGGACCACGATGGCCGATGACTGGACCGGCTGGCCGGTGGGCTTTATCCCCCCGGCGATGGACCCCTGGCACCTCGATAACTGGGGCTGGCTGGATCCCATGGTAATCAACGATACCAGCCAGGTGTACGAGTTCACGCTCGGGCAAGCCAGCCGTTTCCCAGGCGGGGATACTTATCGGGCTGCCCGTATCGAGCTCGAGGATCAGGTATTCGATCTCCCCATCGAACCCTGGTCCGGAGATCACTACTGGTGGGGTGGCGCGGAAGTGCTCGCCTTAAGCGCGATGCAAACGGCCGACCCGATCAGCATCCCGGATGAGGGAGCCACGCTCAGCTTCGATATGGCTTATGCCATCGAAGACCAATGGGACTTCCTGTGGACGATGGTTTCCACCGATGGGTTCGAGACCTTCGATATCATCACCAACACCAACTCCGTCTGTACCCACGATCCAGCCTGGATCGGTCAGAATTATGGACTGGAGGGTGAGTGCGGGTTCACCGGCGCCAACCCCAGTTGGCCTGATCCGGACACCGAGACCTTTGACTTGAGCCCTTACGCTGGCCAGGAGATCCAGATCCGCTTCTGGTACATGACCGACTGGCTTTCGGTTGAGGCCGGACCGTTCATCGATGATATCGCGATCAAGTCTGGCGACCAGGTTTTGTTCGAAGATGACGCTGAAGGCGACGACTCCAAGTGGGTGTACACCGCCCCCTGGATGCGCTCGGACGGCACCTACCCGGTGACCCACAACTTCTACCTCCAGTGGCGCAATACGAACGAGAACGGCGGCTATGATATGGCCCTCGGCGACCCGCGCTGGTACTTCGGCCCGGCGAACACCGGCCTGGTCATGTGGTACAACAACAACTTGTTCCAGGATAACGAAGTGACCTACTATTTGCTGGAGGATCCCGGCTTCGGGCCTAAGGGCCGCATGCTGGTGATCGATTCCCACCCCGAACCGTATCGCGATCCGGCGATGGTTGCTTCCGGCTACGACAATGAAGCCGGCAACGTCCATCACCGTTCGTTGATGCGCGACGCGCCCTTCACCCTGGTTGATACGGTGGACTTCACCATGACGGCCGGGCTGGTGGTCACCGACACCTTGTTCGAGGGCCGCCCGCCGGTGTCTGCCTTCCACGACTCGTTCGGCTACTACCCCGGCCTCGAGTACGTCTCCGTAGGGCCCGGCTCCCCGGCCTATCGCTGGTTGACCTCTCAATGGGACGCGAGCGTAACTATGCCCTCCAAGGAATTCTACGGGATCAAGGCCCCTGGTTACATAGGCTCCCTGTCGAATTCTGTCGAAAATGAGCTCCGCTTTAGCTGTATTCCCAATATTTATGGTACAGTGAGCTGTTACTGGTTCGGCCAGAATACCGGCCTGGGCTATGACGGCGGCACCGGCAACCCCGGCGACGTCTTCGGGCAGTACGGTTGGCACGTTCAAGTGCTCGAGGAAGCAGAAGATCACTCCTGGGCCCGGGTGAGGGTATGGAACTCGCTCTACGATGCCGAGGTGAACTTCGATGCGAGCACTCAGGAGGTGAGAGCGGGTGATGTCATCACCTACACCTTCTCCGTCCAGAACACCGGCAGCCCGCTGAACAATATGCTCACCTGCATTCCGCTGGATCCGGACCAGGTGGAATACGTCGCCGGCTCGGCATCGCCCGGAGCGCTTTTGCTCTCGTCTTGCGAGGCCGGCGAGCAGGCGCTGAGGGCCGGCGGCCATGAGCTGATGGCGCTCGTCGAAGCGACCACGGACCCCGGCGCGATCGCCTGGGCGGAAGGACTGGTCGGCACGGCGGAGGTCCTCGGCCCACATGAGTTCGCGGTCAAGGTTAAGATCACTGCCCGGGAAATTACCATGGATCCGGTGATCTTGAGCACCCAGCCGGCCTTCAAGCCGATGATCGTCAAGGCCCCGGAGATCAAGTCGAATAACGTTGCTCTCTACTTGCCGACCCTGGCCAACCTCTTCACCGCAGGTGAATAAGGGCCAGACCGGGGTGTGGATCAAAGAGTGCGGTTCAGGACCGCACTCAGTTCGGAGCCTCATGCTCCCCCGGCGACTCTCTCCGGGCTGATCCAGAAACCCGTTTAAGCAAGAACCCTGACATAAAGCCTCCCGGCCCGCCGGGAGGCTTTATCTGTCTGGATAATCGGTTATACTGTTCCTTGATAGGAAATACTTCTCAATCAGAAAAGAGACCGCACGCGTGCGCCCTCGGATCCCCCTTACCCTGGTTCTGCTCTTCCTTTACCTGTACACGGCCTGGCGCCCTTCGACCGGCGCCGCTCAAGGACCTTCCGGCCAGCCCTGTCCCGCCACAACCGGCTCCGGCGGAGAGTTCGCGCCCGGCTGGGTGCTGGTAGGTTTTGCGGATGAGCTGGCCGCCCGGCGCTGGACGGCCGAACGCCAGGCGCAGGAGTCGTCCGGCCTGTCGGTGGACGAGGTGGCGCCGCTGCCTGGCGTCCGCCGGGCGCGGGTCCCTGAAGGGGAAGAGTGCCCGGCCGCCCAAAGGCTCCTGCAGGACCCCCAAGTGTTGTTCGCCGAGCCGGATTACCTGGCGCAGGCCGGGGCGGACTTGACTCCGGCGGACCCGGATTGGGGTAAACAGTGGGGCCCGGCGAAGATCAACGCCCCCATGGCCTGGGCGCTCACCACCGGGTCTCCCCAGGTGGGCATCGCGGTTATCGACACCGGGGTGAAGACCGATCACCCCGACCTGGCCGGAAAGATCTGGGTCAACCCGGGGGAAATCCCCGGCAACGGGGTGGATGACGATGGTAATGGGAAAGTGGACGATATCCACGGCTGGCACTTCTTTCACAGTTACACTTCCAACGGGTACGAACCTTACGAAGACCCCTGGGTTCAGGATGAAGCTGGGCACGGCACGCATGTGGCCGGGATTGCCGGAGCGCAGGCCAATAACCAGGTCGGGATCGCCGGGATAGCCTGGGAATCGCCCCTGATGGTGGTCAAAGTGTTGGACAAATACGGCAACGGCTGGTACTCGGATATCGCCGCCGGGATCGCCTATGCCGTGGACAACGGCGCCCGGGTGATCAATCTCAGCTTGGGAGGCGAGCAGGCGTCGGTTACTCTGTGCCAGGCGGTGCAGTATGCCGCCGCGCGGGGGGCGTTGGTGGTCGCCGCGGCGGGCAACACCGGCGGATCAGTCCTTTACCCGGCGGCCTGCCTGGATGCGCTCGCCGTCGCCGCTACCGATTCTCAGGACAGGCGCCCAGCTTATTCCAATTATGGCGATCAGATAGATCTGGCCGCGCCGGGCGGCGGGGGCGCCGACCAGGGTGACTGCGTCTGGAGCACCTGGTATCTGGGGAATTACCTCTCCAAATGTGGCACCTCCATGGCCGCTCCACACGTTTCGGGGACCGCAGCCCTGCTGCTCGCTCACCGGCCTGACTTGTCGGCGGAGGACGTCGCGGACCTGCTCACCGGCACCGCGCAGGATATTGGCCGCCCGGGATACGATATCTACACCGGATGGGGGCGGCTGGATGCGTATCGAGCCCTGACCGGGGTCCGCCGCTACTCTTATTTCTTCCCTGTCGTATATCCCTGATCGAACTTTGGGGAGCGGAAGGCCTTTGGTCGCATGACCTCCGGGTGTCCCCTCCCCGCCTGTATCGCCGCACTCTCGCGAGTAGTCAGCAAGTCGAGTGCCGGTCGATTTCCGTTTGTGATTGGGTCGCGACCGCCTCCCGTATTCTGGCACAGGCCGGGGATCTAGCTGCCCCGCTCCGGCGGCCGGGTTTCCATCCAGGACACGACCTCCTGCACCTCTTCCAGGTTGCCAAACAGAGTCACCCGGTCGCCCAGCTCCAGGCGGGTGTTGCCGTGGGGGACGATGAGATCCCCGTTGCGACCGATCGCCAGGACGGAAAGGTTCCCGGGCAGGCCCAGGGTTCGCAGCCGCTCTCCGTTCAAAAGCGGGTTGCGCAGATACGCTTCGCGCACGTCTTTGTGGTCGGTGGTGGAGGTCAACAGCGAGAAAATATCCCGGTTGCGGGCCATCATCGCCAGCAGCGCCGGTTCATACATGGTGGGGTTAAAAGACTGCACCCCCAGGGCGCGATATTCGGCCAACATAGACGGCTGGTTGACCAGGGCGATTACGTGCTCGATATCCAACTGCTTGGCGGCGTGGCTCACCAGCAGGTTGCGGGTATCGTCCGATGACAGCACCAGCAGGGCCTGGATGAAGCCTTCGTTCAATGCGGCTTCCAGAAAACCCTTAATCGAGTTCGCCTGGACCGTCTCGTGGCCAGAATTGCGCGCCTTCTCCACCAGGCGGTTATCTGGGTCCAGGATGCGGACCCGCTCGCCGTGCGCCTCCAGCACCGTAGCCACGCGCCGCCCCAGGTCTTCCGCCCCGAAGATCAGAATAAACCGTTGTTCCTCGTCCTTTTTCTCCGGCATCACGAAATTGAACAGCACCGGCATCACCAGCACAGTCAGGGAGGCGAACAGGATGACGGTTACGTTTGCCGCTTCCGACAGCAGCCCCAGGCGTACGCCGATCACGGCCACGGCGATTTCCAGGGACAGGTGCGTGTTCAGCAGCATGGCGCCTGCCAGGGTCTCCCGCCAGGAAAGGATGCGGCGGAACAGCAGCATTGGCAGGGTTTTGACGATCAGCGCTACCAGCAGCATCGCCGGCAGCAGCAGCAGGCTAGATGGAGAACTCGCCAGCGCCCGCAGGTTCAAATTGACGCCCACCAGGATGAAAAATACCGGGATAAAGAAGCCAAACCCGAACGCTTCCAGTTTCTCGACCAGTTCCATATCCCCCGGCGCTTTCAACAGCGAGATGATCATCCCCGCCAGAAAGGCGCCCAGGATCAACTCCACGCCGAGCACACCTGCCAGCACCACAAAAGCCATCAGGGCGGCGATTGCCCCCCGTACCTTGATCTGGACGGTGACGTTCGACAGCTCCCGAATCAGGCTGCGTACGCCCGGGATCGAGAAGAACCGCGAGCCGATGCGGTATACGAGAAAGAAAGCCAGGAACAACAGGCCGACGGAGAATATTTCCAGGTTGACCCCGCGGTTTAGGGTGATAATGAAGACCGTCAGCAGGACAACCGTGATGAAATCGGCCAGCAGCGCGGAGAAGAAAATGGACTGACCTACCTCGGTGTGGGTCAGTTCCCTCTGCTTCAGAGTGGGCAGCACGACCCCGAGCGAAGTTGCACTGAGGATGAAGGCCAGCAGCCAGGGGTTGCTTTCCACCCCAAGCCGGCTGAGCAGAAACCCGCCCGGCACAGCCAGCGCCAGGGTGAGTAGATAGACGAGGAGAGTCAACCTCAACAGGCCGTTATCGGACGGCGTTCCGGCCGGTCTCCTGGCTGGCAGGAGTTTATTGAAGTCGATTTCCATCCCCGCCAGGAACATTAGAAAAGCCAGGCCCATATTGCTCATCATCTCGAGGATAGGGCCCTCTCCCTGTACCAGTCCCAGGCCAGACCGCCCGATGATCACCCCGGCAATGATCTCCCCGACCACCACCGGCAGGATTCTGACTCTGCCGAATAGAAGCGGGACGGCAAAAGCGAGCAATAGTACGGACAACAACGGGATAAAGTTCAATGATTCTTCCATTAATTTCTCGCGCTTTCTATCGTTATGTAGGCGTTGAAAAGTACTTACCCCCTGGGCGCTCCTGGTTCCGAGCGTTTCCAGATTTTAATAGATCGGCCCCCATTAAGCAACGATTGCCGCTTGAAAGTCATGGTTTTCTCAAGAATAGGCAGTCAGGGAGGATGGGTGGGCTGTGCAGGGGGGGCTGTGCAGCCCACCCGCGCCCATCCCCCCTGACCTCTATTTTACAAAGCCTGGCTTGCGACATTGAGAAAGCCATAGTTGAAAACTCTGCTTTAGTGAAAGATTGCTCCCGTTCTCGGGAACGATTGGCTCAGATCCGGCGTCTATGCTCCAGGCTCGAGCTCCCGGTACGGTCCGGTTTTCTGCCTGGGATCAGGCCTCAAGCCGCGTACCAGCCAGGGAGCCCAAAGCTGAGATGGACTGCCAGAGGGTCTCTCCAGCCGCCTCGGCTCCCAGAATCCTGGAGAGTCCACCTGTTTAGTCGCAAATTTTGTGATAAAAAAGAGTATCCGCAGTCGTTCTACAATCACAAAGGGGTCCAGGCCATGGCAAACAAATGGAAACAAGCATCGATCAGGCGGTACCTGGTTCTGGCGGTGGTCGCGCTGCTGGCGGCTGCCGGGGTGTTCCAGCTTATCCGCAGCCAGGTGCCTCGGGGGTCAGGCGGGCACCCCATTCCTGCCGGCACTCAAGGAGAGGCAGTTGTCGAAAGAGGAGGAGTATCTGACATGGTGGATCGCGAACAGCAGTTCCTCATCCGCCTGAGCGAAGGTCGGGCTGAACCGCAGGAGGCTCAACCCCTGACGCAGGTGACGGGCACGCCGCTGTCTGAAGCGGAGCTCGAGCAGGTGCTGTCGCGCCTGCCGGAAATCCCCGTGCAGGCGGATGACCAGGTCGATTTTCAGCTCGCCCAGGACCCCATCCCCCCGCCTCGCACCGGAGAGACGGTCCTCGAGCCTTTCCCCCCGCCGCCCGATGCCCCTCCTCCTGAGCAGGTGGAGCAGGGCCCGTTGGAGGTGCTCCGTTACGGCCCGGAAGGGGAGATCCCGCTGGCCCCTTTCATCAACCTGACCTTCAACCAGCCGATGGTTCCCCTGGCGGCGCTGAGCGACCTGTCCGCCGCCGATGTACCGGTGCAGCTCGAACCCAACCTGCCCGGCAGGTGGCGCTGGGTTAGCCCCAAAAACCTGACCTTTGAATATGACTCGGACCTGATCGACCGCCTTCCCAAGGCGACCGTGTACCGGGTCACCGTGCCGGCGGGCACCCGCTCGGTAACCGGCGGGGAACTGAGCGAGACGGTCGAGTGGACCTTCAGCACCCCGGCGCCCAAGATGACCCTCACTTACCCGCCCGATTCCCCCCAACCGGCGGACACCCTGTTCTTCATCGCCTTCGACCAGCGCATTGATCCCGCCGCGGTGCTGGAGACCATCCGGGTGAGCACAGGAGGGCGGGTGTTGGCCTTGCGCCTGGCCGAGGAGAACGAGATCCAGGCGGACGAGAATGTAAGCCGGTTGGTCGAGGGGGCCCAGGAAGGACGCTGGCTGGCTTTCCGCACCCAGGAACCAATGCCGCTGGACAGCGCCATCACCGTCGAGGTCGGGCCGGGTACCCCCTCTGCCGAAGGGCCGCTGCTCACGGAGGAGGCGCAGACCTTCAGCTTCCACACCTACGCGCCGCTGCGCATCATCGAGCACGGCTGCGCCTGGTCGCACGAACAGCCCTGCCCGCCGCTGACTCCCTTCTACATTCAGTTCAATAACCCCATCGACCCGGCTGTTTACACCGACACCCTGCTCACCATCCGGCCGGAACTGCCCGGCGCCAGCGTCAACATATTCGGCAGCCGCTTAGAAATCCAGGGCGCAACCAGCGCCCAAACCACCTACACCATCTCCGTTTCGCCCGGCATCCAGGACATCTTCGGCCAGACCCTGGGCCGGGAGGCCAGCCTGAATTTCCGCGTGGGCCGGGCTGAGTCTATGCTGTACGGGCCGGGACAGCTGTTTGTGACCCTTGATCCGTCTTTGGAACAGCCGGTGTTTTCGGTCTACACCCTCAATTACACCCGGCTGGGGGTGAAGATCTACGCTGTCCGGCCCGAGGATTGGACCGCCTTTAAAGCCTATCTGCGCGAGTACCAGCGCACCGGCACCGGGACCCCGCCGGGCAGGCTGGCTCTGGAGCGGACTCTGCCCGTGGAGTCCCCTTCGGATACCCTTACGGAAGTTGGCATCGATCTCAACCAGGTGATGGATGGGGATTTCGGCCACTTCATCGTTATCGTCGAGCCGCCGCGCAGCCTGGGGCAGAAGCAGGAATACTGGCGCACGGTCCATACCTGGGTGCAGGTGACTCAGATCGGGCTGGACGCCTTTACCGATCACAGCGAGATGGTGGTGTGGACCACCAGCCTGAACGACGGGGCGCCGTTGGATGGGGTGACGGTGCAAGCCGGGCCGGGCGAGGCAGTGGCAACCACCGGCGAGGATGGGGTAGCCCGCTTCCCTATTCCGGACGGCGCGCAATATCTCGTCGCCAGCCAGGGCGCCGACCGCGCGCTGCTGCCGCGCTCGAGCTACTACTGGGGCGATGACTACTGGCAGGCGATGCCGGTGCGGGATGAAATCCGCTGGTATGTGTTCGATGACCGCCAGATGTACCGCCCTGGCGAAGATGTGCACGTCAAAGGCTGGCTGCGCCAGATTGGCGGCAAGCAGGACGGCGACGTGGGCCTGGTGAGCGGCGAGCTGACCACCATTAGCTACCAGGTCATCGATCCGCAGGGGAACGAGCTTGTCGGCGACACGGTGGAAGTGACCGCCCTGGGCGGCTTCGACTTCGCCTTTACCGTGCCCGATAGCGTCAATCTGGGCTATGCTCAGATCGTCTTGCACGGCTCCGGCCTGGCTGGCGAGCAGCCGTACTATCACAGCTTCCAGATCCAGGAATTCCGCCGCCCCGAGTTCGAGGTCACCGCCCGTAATGAGACCGCCCCACCGTACTTCGCCGGGGAGCACGCCGTCGTCGCCGTAGAGGCCAAATACTACGCCGGCGACCCGCTGCCCGGGGCCGAGGTCACCTGGCAGGTCTACTCTTCCCCCGCCAGCTATGCCCCGCCGAACTGGCCCGATTTTGTCTTCGGGGTGTGGGAGCCGTGGTGGGGCCGCCCGATGATGGGAGGGTACGGATTCTACGACGGTCCGGGCGAGACGAAAGTGGAGACCTTCACCGGGCAGACCGATCTCGCCGGGCAGCACTATTTGCGGCTGGACTTCGATTCCCTCGGCGAGCCGCTGCCGGTGAGCATCCAGGCCGAGGCCACGGTGATGGACGTGAACCGCCAGGCCTGGACCGGGAAGACGGATCTGCTGGTGCACCCGGCCAATCTCTATGTCGGCCTCCGCAGCGAGCGCATGTTCGTCAACCGCGGCAAACCGATGATCATCGAGGCCATCGTCACCGATCTGGATGGCAACCCCATCCCGGACCGCCCGCTTGAAATCCGCGCCGCTCGCCTGGACTGGAAATACCGCAATGGAAGCTGGGTGGAAGCAGAAGCGGACGTACAGACTTGCAGCGCGGTATCGGCCCTGGAGCCGGTGACCTGCACCTTTGAGACCCTGGTGGGCGGCAGCTACCGCATCACCGCCGAGGTGAGCGATGATCTGGGCCGCCTGAACCGCAGCCAGATGACCCGCTGGGTGAGCGGCGGTGAGCGCCCGCCCTCGCGCAAGGTGGAACAAGAGACGGTGACCCTGATCCCTGATAAAGACAGCTACCAACCGGGTGAAGTGGCCCAGGTGCTGGTCCAGTCGCCCTTCTCCCCGGCCGAGGGCCTGCTGACGGTCAGTCGCAATGGCATGCTGTATACTCAGCGCTTCCGGGTCGAAGATGGCACCGCCACGCTGGAGATCCCGATCGAAGATACCCATATCCCCAACCTGAACCTGCAGGTTGACCTGGTTGGCTCGGCGGAGCGTACAGACGAGCGGGGCGAGCCGGTCCCCGGCGCCCCGCCGCGGCCCGCCTACGCCAGTGGTTCTCTCTCTCTGAGCATCCCGCCCTTCCAGCGCACCCTGACGCTGGAGCTGGCCCCCGCCGAAAGCGAACTGGAGCCCGGCGGGGAGACGACCATCGATGTGCTGCTCACCGATGCCCAGGGGAACCCTGTGCCGGGCGCCGAACTGGCGGTGGTGGTGGTCGATGAGGCCATCCTGGCCCTCAGCGGGTACAACATGCGCGACCCGCTGGAAATCTTCTACGCCGATCGTCCCTCTTATCTCTACGGCGTGTACGGCAGGGCCAGCCTGATCCTGGCCGATCCCCTGGCCCTGGCGCAAGCTGCCGGGGTGGACCAGCGCGGGATGGCGGTCGAAGAAGCGGCGATGGAAGCGGAGATGCCGGCCATGGCGGCGCAACCCCCCATGGCGACCAATACCGCCGCCGATATGGCCTCCGGTGCGA
>CAYMLG010000037.1:32869-54540 GCA_964391195.1 uncultured Anaerolineaceae bacterium
GCGGCGCAACCCCCCATGGCGACCAATACCGCCGCCGATATGGCCTCCGGTGCGAGAGAGGGAGCTGGCGCTCCCTCCCCCATCCGCGTGCGTACGGATTTCAATCCCCTGGCGGCGTTCGTCCCTGCGGCCGCCACCGGCCCAGACGGCGCAGCCAGCATCCCGGTCCACCTGCCCGATAACCTGACCCGCTACCGGGTGATGGTAGTGGCAGTCGCCGGGGGCAGTCACTTCGGCTCCGCGGAGACAAACCTGGTCGCCCGTCTGCCGCTCATGGTCCGCCCCTCCGCTCCCCGCTTCCTGAACTTCGGCGACCGGTTCGAACTGCCTGTGGTGCTCCAGAACCAGACCGGCGAACCGCTGGTGGTGGATGTCGCCCTGCAAACGGCCAACCTGGAACTGACCGGAGTGGCGGGCCAGCGGGTGAGCGTGCCGGCGCACGACCGGGTGGAAGTGCGCTTCCCGGTGACGACGGTGAATGCCGGGACGGCCCGCTTCCAGGTGGCCGCCGTGTCCGGCAATTACGCCGATGCCGCTGTAGTGGAACTGCCGGTCTACACCCCGGCGACCACCGAGGCTTTCGCCACCTATGGGGTGATCGATGATGGCGCCCTGGCCCAGCCGGTAACCGCGCCCGGCGATGTGATCCCGCAGTACGGCGGCTTGGAGATCAGCACCTCCTCCACTGCCTTGCAATCGCTGACCGACGCGGTCCTCTACCTGGTATCCTACCCGTATGACTGCACCGAGCAGCTCGCTTCTCGTGTCCTGGGGGTCGCCGCCCTGCGCGACGTGCTCACCGCCTTCCAGGCCGAAGGACTGCCCTCACCGGAGGAGATGGAGCGCACCGTTCAGCAGGATATCGAGCGGCTGCAAGGGCTGCAGAACGATGATGGCGGCTTCCCCTACTGGCAGCGCGGCCGGGAATCGATCCCCTTCAACAGCATCCACGTCGCTCATGCCCTCCAGCGGGCCGAGCTCAAAGGCTTTGCCGTCCCGCAGGACATGAAGATACGCCTGCAAAATCATCTCCGCCAGATCGAAGATTACTACCCCGATTGGTACGGCCAGCGCACCCGCTACACCCTCTCTGCCTACGCCCTCTACGTGCGCGAGCTGATGGGAGACAGCGACTCCCAAAAGGCCCTGCGGCTGTTCAACGAGTGGAGCCGTTCGGGAACTGAGATCGAAGAAGTGACCCTGGACGCCATCGGCTGGCTGTGGCCGGTGCTGCGCAACGATCCGGCCGCGGGAGAAGCGGTGGAGCTGATCCGCCGCCACGTGAACAACCGGGCGGTGGAGACGGCCGGTGCAGCCAACTTCACCACCGAGTACGACGAGCAGTCTTACCTGCTGCTCAACTCCAACCGGCGCACCGACGCCATCCTGCTCGATGCGCTCATCAAC
The DNA here is from genome assembly GCA_964391195.1 of uncultured Anaerolineaceae bacterium. Lineage (GTDB taxonomy): Bacteria > Chloroflexota > Anaerolineae > Anaerolineales > UBA4823 > JAAYXE01. The sequence continues at coordinate 34,277 of CAYMLG010000037.1, forward strand.
GATGATCCCCAATACGACCTGATCCCAAAGGTGGTCAATGGGCTGCTGGCGCACCGCACTCGTGGGCGCTGGGAGAACACCCAGGAAAATGTCTTTGTCCTGCTGGCCCTCGACCGTTACTTCAACACCTATGAGGCCCAGACACCGGACTTCGTGGCTCGCATCTGGTTGGGTGAAGCCTACGCCGGTGGGCATGAGTACCGCGGCCGCACGACCGAACGTCATGAGACCCTGGTGCCCATGCAGTACCTGGTCGACGCCGGCCGGTCCGACCTTATACTCAGCAAAGATGGCGCCGGTCGGATGTATTATCGCCTGGGATTGCGCTACGCCCCGGCCGACCTGGAACAGGACCCGCTGGACATGGGCTTTGTTGTCAGCCGCAGCTACGAAGCGGTGGACGACCCCGAGGACGTGTTCCAGGATGAGAACGGCGTGTGGCACATCCGGGCCGGGGCCCGGGTGCGGGTGCGGGTGACGATGGTGGCGGACAACCGCCGCTATCACGTCGCCCTGGTCGACCCGCTTCCCGCCGGGCTGGAGCCTGTCAACCCGGCCTTCGAAGTGTCGGGCAGCATCCCCCAGGATCCGAACAGCCGGGAATACCGCTATGGTTGGTGGTGGTGGGGCACCTGGTACGAGCACCAGAACCTGCGCGACGAGCGGGCAGAAGCTTTTGCCTCCCTGGTTTGGGACGGGATCTATGAATACACCTATATCGCCCGGGCCACCACCCCCGGCCGGTTCGTCGTCCCACCGGCCAAGGCCGAGGAAATGTACTCCCCCGAGGTCTTTGGCCGCAGCGCCAGCGATATCGTCATCGTGCGCTAGGTGGAAATAAAAATAGGTCGGGGTGCGGACGGTCGAACCGTCCGCACCCCGACCTGCTGGTTATCATTAAAATCCAGGACCCGGGTGAGGGGGGCACCCGGGTCCTGGATTGGTTACAGTATACCATTTGCCAAAAGTATTTAGATTAACATAAGGTTAGATTTTTGTTGCGCCATTTATTGCTGTAGCCGAAGGCAATTCTCTAACTTTTATTTGAAATAACTTTTGCTATAATTAATCACTTTTATCCCCATTGCCGCAGATTGGCAAAATGAAAGCGAAAATATATGGGAAATTCCTGGCCCCAACCCATTTCCTCCCTGTCCCGCCGCGAATTCCTCCGCCTGGCCGGTGTGTTCGGCGCGGCGGCTGCCCTTTCCGCATGCCGCCCGTCAGAGACTGATCGGAACGGGAAAATCCGCCTGGTATACCAGGATGGTCGCGACGAGTGGTATCTGCCGGTAATCGAGGAACAACTGGCGCAGTTCCATGCCACCCATCCGCACATTCAGGTGTTCTACGCGCCGGAGCCCGCTTCGTCCCACGGCAAAGAGGAGCAGATGCTGGCCGAGATGCAGGCCGGGACCGCGCCGGACGTTTTTCAGGGCTGCTGTTCCTGGTTCCCGATTTGGGCCCAGGAGGGGTACACCCTCGATCTGCGCCCCTTCGTGGAGGCCGATCTGGATCGAGAGACGATCGAGGAATGGGATGCGGCCCAATACCGGGCCATGTTCACCCCCGATGGGCGCCAGTATGGGCTGCCCAAGTATCACGGCGCGCTGGCCTTATACTATAACAAAGACCTCTTCGATCAGTATGGGGTCACTTACCCGGATGCGAGCTGGACTTACGAAGATTATCACCAGGCCATGCAGCTCCTGACCCACGATACCGGCGGCGACGGAGCGGCCGATTTGTGGGGCAGCCAGACTTATATCTCCTGGGACCGGCTGCAGGTCCATGTCAACGCCTGGGGCGGCAACCTGGTCGATCCGGACGATCCGGCCAAAACCCGCATCGCCGAGCCAGAATCACTGCGGGCTCACGAATGGCTGTGGGACCGGATGTGGGGCGATCGGGTGATGGCGCCTCCCCTGGCAGTCAAGAATTCATTCCCCGACGAAGTGTTCGCCAGCGGCAAAATCGCTATGCTGGAAGACGGATCCTGGCGCCTCAAGCCAATCCTCTCCAACGCCAACTTTCGGGTCGGGGTGGCGCCTTTTCCTGCCGGCCCGGTCCGCCGCGTCACTCTGGGGACGACGGACGGCTTCGGGATCTACGCCGGCACCCGGCATCCGGAGGCCGCCTGGGAGCTGGTCAAGTTCCTGACCGGGAAGGAATTCGGGCGGGCGCTGGCCAGGGCCGGTCTGCTGCAGCCCGCCCGGGCCTCGCTGGTGGACGAGTGGGCCGGCTTTGTGCGCGAGGCTTTTCCGGAGAAAACCCGAGATATGGACATCCCCGCCTTTGCCGACGGGCACCGCAATGGCTACTCTGTGGTGGCTGAAGTGGCAGACCATATGGCCGAGGTAACGCGGATCACCGGCGCCGCCTGGGACCAGATATTCTCCCTGGGCCGCGAGCCGGGCCCCATCCTCAACGACGCTGCTCGCCAGATCCACGCTCTCCGGCAGGATGCAGAAGCTGCAGAAGCTGCAGAAGCCGCAGATTAGGTGCGCCCTATGGCGATCTTCTCCCGATTCCGCTGGTGGGGCCTGCGCCTGAAAATTCTGGTCTGGTCCTTCGTGCCCACCGCCCTGGCTCTGGTGGCCGTGGGCCTCGTCTCCTTTTATGCCTTCCAAATGACGACCCGCTCCCTGCTCATCGAGCGCAACCGGGAGCTGGTGCGCCTGCTGGCCGCCCAGTTAGCCAACGATATGGAGGAATATACCGAAATCCTCTCCACCATGGCCCGTTATCCGGGGTTTGCAGGGGGGACGCCCGCCGCCCAGCAGGCGATCCTGCGGCAGGCAGCCAACTCGCTGGCGATCTTCGATGGCGGCGTGGTGGTGATCGATGCCCACGGCCTTGTGACCGCGACACAGCCCGAGCGCCCGCAGATCATGGGCGAGGACTGGTCCGGCCATTCCTATTTCGGGGAGATGATGCGCTCTCTGGAACCGGTCTTTTCGAATATCGTCCTCGATGGCCCGGGCGGGACACCGGCGATTGTCATCGCCCAGCCCGTCTTCGGCCCGCAAGATGAGTTCCTCGGCCTGATCGCCGGAATGTTCCGCCTCGGCTCTTCCAGCGTGAGCTCGCTGTACGGGAATATCGTCAAACTGCGGATTGGGGAGAGCGAAGCGGCTCATCTGAGCACCTACCTGGTGGATGGCAAGGGGCAGGTTGTTTTTCATACCAGCGGGGAACACATTGGCCAGGATTTCTCCCCTCAACAGCCGGTGCAGCAGCTCCTGGCGCGCAATTTTGCCTCCCGGATACCCGGGTTTACCGCCGGGCAGCAGAATTTCAGCGGCGACTCCGGCACCCTGCGCACCCGGGATGTCGCCGGGCGGGATGTGGTCGCCTACTACACCGCGGTCCCCGGCACCAGATGGGGACTGGTGGCCGAGTCCAGTTGGAGCGGGCTGCTCAGCTACTACCGCAGCTATCTCTTCGTCCAGTCCCTGCTCTTTGTGCTCGGGGTTTTCCTCCCCGCTGTGCTGGTCAACTACGGCATCCGCCGGGTGACCGAACCGGTCTACCGCCTGATCGCCGGCGCCAAGCAGGTGGCCGGAGGGAATTTCGGCCAGGAGATCCAGGTGAAGACCGGGGACGAACTGGAGGAGCTGGTCCACCAGTTCAACCACATGTCGCACCAGCTCTCCCAATCCTACGCCGCCTTACGAGAGCGGGAGGAACGCCTGGCCCTGGTAATGGAAGGCACCAACGATGGCATCTGGGACTGGAACATCCAGACCGGTCAGGTCTATTTTTCACCCCGCTGGAAGAGCATGCTGGGATATCGGGAGGATGAGATCGTCGACTCCTTCGACGCCTGGCTCGACCTGATCCACCCCGAGGATGTCGAGACCGCCCGCCAGGCTATCTGGGGCCATCTGGAGGGCGATCAGGCGCTGTTCGAGCTCGAGCACCGGCTGAAACATAAAGACGGCGGTTATCTCTGGATCCTGGACCGGGGCATTTTGCTCCGCGACGAGAGCGGCCGGCCCCTGCGCATGGTCGGTTCCCACTCGGATTTGACCCAGCGCAGAAAAGCGGAGGAGGACCTGCGCCAGGCTTACGCCACGATGGAAGAGCGGGTGGAACAGCGCACCCGCTACCTGGCGGCTTTGAACGGTATTTCCGCCCTGGTCAATCGCTCGCTGGATATCGAACAAACGCTGAACGATGCCCTCGATAAGCTGCTGGAGATCACCAGGACCGATCTGGGGGTGGCCTACCGGCTGGAAGGGGATCGTGAAAACGAATGGCTCTCCCCAGGTGAAGTCGCCTCCCTGACCCCCGAGCACCTTTTCTTGAACCCGCTTGTGTGCCGGGGCTTGCCTCCGAAGACCCTGCAGGCTGCCGGCCGCCAGCCCCTGTGCGGGAACGGGATCGAAGGGCTGATACATTCCGAGGCCCCGCTGGTCTGGGATCTGCAGGCGGTCGCCACCTGCTCGCCAGTAGGAGCGCAGCTGCAGCAAGAGGGGATGGCGCAGGTGGTCTCCATTCCCTTGAAGGTCAAAGCCCAGCTTATTGGCGTGATCCAGTTGGGCCTGCGCCGGGGCCGGACCTTCTCGCCGGAGGAACTCGACCTGCTCTCGGCAATCGGCCAGCAGGTGGGAGTGTCGGCGGAAAACGCCCGCCTGCACCAGGCAGTCCAGCAAACGGCTGCCCTGGAGGAGCGCTCCCGGCTGGCGCGTGAGCTGCACGACTCGGTCACCCAATCCCTGTACAGCGTCACGCTGCTGGCCGAGGCGGCCACCCGGCTGCTGACGGCCGGGGATACGGAAACGGCTGCCGATCACTTGCGGGAGCTGCGCGACGCCGCTCAGGAGTCGCTGCGTGAAATGAGGCTGCTGATCTACGAACTGCGCCCCGTCGCCTTGGAAAAGAGCGGCCTGGTGGATGCCTTGCGCTTGCGCCTGGAAGCGGTGGAGGCCCGCTCGGGGATCAAGTCGGAGCTGCGCGCCTCCGGCGAGGAGCGTCTCACTTACGAGCTTAAAACCGAGCTGTACCAGATCGCCCAGGAATCGCTGAACAACATCCTGAAGCATGCCCACGCCAGCAAAGTGCAGATCGATCTGCAGTTTGCCGAACAGGGCATACGCCTGGAGATCCAGGACGACGGGGTGGGCTTCGATCTGCAAGCGGCAGCCGGTTCTGGCGGGCTAGGGCTGGCAGGCATTGCCGAGCGGGCGAAGAAGATCGGGGCCAGCCTGCAGGTGGATAGTTCCCCCGGCCGGGGCGCCAGCATCCGGGTCGAGTTAGTTAACCCCGTCTCAGCGCAGGCGGGGATGGAGAGGATAGAACATGGATAATCAGACCATTCGAGTAGTTATCACCGACGATCACGCCATCGTTCGCAAAGGCATCCGCGCTCTGCTGGCGACGGAGAAAGACATCCAGGTAGTGGGCGAGGCTTGCAACGGCGCAGAAGTGGTCGAACTGGCGGGCAAGCTGCTCCCCGATGTGATCCTCATGGATCTGGTCATGCCGGTGAAGGACGGGATCGAGGCCACCCGCGAGGTAACCGCCCGCTATCCGCAGGTGCGAGTGCTGGTGCTCACCAGCTTCGCCGCCGATGATAAAGTCTTCCCGGCGATCAAAGCTGGGGCATTGGGCTACCTGTTGAAGGATTCGGGGCCTGAACTGCTGGTGCGCGCCATCCACGACGTCCACCGGGGTGAACCCTCGCTCGAACCTTCCATCGCCCGGAAAGTGCTTTTCGAGCTCTCTCACCCGGCCTCGGCGGAAGCAACCACCGATCCACTGACCGAACGCGAGCTGGAGGTGCTGCGGCTGGTGGCCCAGGGGTTGAGCAACCGGGAGATCGCCGATCAGTTGGTGGTGGCGGAATTTACGGTCCGCTCGCACGTCAGCAGCATCCTGAGCAAGCTGCACCTGGCCAGCCGCACCCAGGCCGCCCTGTATGCCTTGAAGAGCGGTTTAGCCTCCCTCGATGACATCCCCTCCGGCCCCCAGTAGGGAGGAAAGGGACCGCCCACTCGTTCCCTCTCATACATTTGTATGAGCCCCCATCGTAAAAAAGTAAGGCGAAGACCGCCGGGAAAGGCGGTCTTTTTGTGTTCTCGCATCCCTCAATTCTACGGATGACTGTAGAGAGCGGATTTGATATCCTTTGATCGTCTGGAAAGGATTTTCACAGACCCAACTACTCGCAAGTTTCAGGCGAAAACATGCCTGATCGAGGCCAAGACCATGCAAATTCTGATCGTAGATGATCAAAAACGGACCCGGCAGAGCTTGCGCATGCTGCTCAATACTTTGCCTGTCTCCCTCGAAATAGAGGAAGCCGCGGACGGTGAGCAGGCCGTCCGCCTCATCCCCGAGCTCCGTCCCGACCTGATTGTGATGGACGCCCGGATGCCGGCCCTGGACGGCGTGGAAGCGACGCAGCGGATCAAGTCGCAGTGGCCGGAAATTAAAATTCTCATCTTATCCATGTATCAAGAATATCAGGAGCAGGCCCACCAGGCCGGGGCGGATGCGTTTATCAGTAAGGGCGCGCCCCCGGAAGAGTTGCTGGCCCGGGTCTGCTGCCTGATCCAAATCAACCGCTGTACCGGCGGTGAAAAACAATCCTAAGGAGTCAAACCAATGGACACAGCCTTGAATCACTTCGGCCAATGGGGTAACGTCGTGCTCTGGATTGTTCTGGGCGGCGTCTTCCTCCTTTTCACCCCGTTCTATAAGAAAAGCCAGCGCAAGCCCTCCGGCGTTTACCTGGCCTTTATCGTCGCTATGGCCTTCGAGATGTTCGGCATCCCGATGAGTATGTACATCCTGGCCTGGATCTTCGGCGGTGTGCTGCCGGACGGAATTTTGTGGGGCCACACGCTGTATGGCTATATCGGCCACACCGGGATGTACATCGGCACCATCCTGATGCTGGCCGGCGCTGCTCTGGTGGTCATGGGATGGAACGTGATCTACAAGCGCTATTGGAAGAAGGAAGAAGGCCAGGGCGAACTGGTGACAGACGGCATTTACCGCTACATCCGCCACCCGCAGTACACCGGCTTCCTGATGATCACGCTTGGCATGCTGTTCGACTGGGCCACGCTGCCCATGCTGATCATGTGGCCGGTGATGGCCCTGCTGTACTACCGCCTGGCGAAAAAGGAAGAGGGCGATATGGAGGCCGAATTCGGGCAGGCTTATGTGGACTACAAGCGCCGCAGCGGCATGTTCCTCCCCCGGCTGTTCTCGGGAAAAGGGGAGAAGAAACCCCTCACTGCCTGAAAGCCATCGTATTTACCGGTTATCCGCGCCCGTTGCCGCCGGGCGGTAACGGGCGCTCCTGTGCACATATCGATCCAGACCAAGAAACAAACAACGAAAGGATAAGAACATGAGCACGACTGTAAAAATTATCCTGGGCCTGATCGCCGGTTCAGTCCTGCTATGTGGTATCGTCGCCATCTCCGGCTTGCTCCTGTTTCGCTCCGCAACCCAGGCCTTCGCCGGGGCGTTGGAAGACAACCCGATTGAAGTCCAGCAGGTCGCCGGTGAAATCCTCGACGAGATCGATGTGCCGGATGGCTTCGGTCGCGGCTATGTGGTGCAAGCGCTGGGTTATTCGGTTGTGGCCTATGATGGTGAAGACGAGCACGGCCATATCTATATCATCCGGTTACCGTCCAATGTGAAAGTAGATCTGCCGGATTTCAACAGCTATCAGCGGGCCGCTGGCAGCCAGGATACCCGGCCCGGGAAGATGGAAGTCGTTGGGCAGGAACCGGCAGTTGTCGCCGGCCAGGAAACCATGCTCCTGATCAGCGAAGGCGCCAACTCGGATGGCCAGCCATACCGCCAGGCCGGGTGCGTGCTCCAGGACGACGAAGGTCAGACCCTGATTATTTACGAGACGCTCGTCAGCGAGTGGGACCAGGCGGAAGTGGATGCCTTCTTTACCTCGATCCGCTAACAGCGGTCCCACAGTCCGGCCTACGCCGGTGTGGGTTCCACCTCAGCGGGCGCCGGCTTGAAGCGCTTCTGCTTGCCCAACCGCTGGTGCAGGGCGTAGTAGCTCAGGACCGATATGGCGCACAACCCCGCGCCAAGATACCACAGCAGGTTGGGGTTGTAATTGTCGAGGATGATCCCGGCTGCGCCGGGGCCGATGGCCGCCGGGATCATCCAGATCAGCCCGAATACCGCCATGTAGCGGCCGCGCATTGCTTCGGGGGCGAAGTTGGCCGCCAACGTTTGGCTGGTGGGCATGATGATCATTTCCCCGGCGGTGATCACCACAATCGCCGCTGCGAACAGCCAGTAGGCCGAGACGAAGCCGAACATCCCAAAGCCGATCATGTAGAACACGGTCCCCAGGGCCATCATCAGGAACGGCGGCCGGCGCTTGATGACCCGGGTGACCCAGAACTGGAACAGGATCACCGTGATCGCGCTGGTCGTCAGCAGGAAACCGTACCCCTGCGGAGTGATCCCGTGTTGATCGCGCAGATACACCGAGAGTGAGTTGTACATCTGCTGGTAAACCAGCCCCATCAGCATCCCCGCCACCAGGAAGGCCATAAAGGCGAAATCACGCAGCACCTGCCCATAGCCGGAGAAAGTTTGCAGCACGCTCTCCCGGGCCTGCTCTGCATCCAGTTCGGGTTGGGTCTCCGGCATCAGCCTGAAGAACAGGGCGGCGACGATGCAGCTGATGATCGCGTCGGTGACGAACAGCGAGAAGTATGACCGGTTGGCCAGGAAGCCGCCGATCGTTGGCCCGATGATCCAGGCCATATTCCCCACCACCCGCAGCAGGCCGAACCCCTCCTGGCGCTGCTTTTCGGGTAAGATATCGGCGATCATTGCCGCGTGCGCCGGTCCGGCCACGTCGGACAGCAGCCCAATCAGGATCGCCAGCGGGTACAGCAGGGCAAACCGGTCCACCAACCCCAGCGCCAGGGTGCTCAGCGCGCTGAACACCAGCCCGAACAGGATCAGCTTGCGCCGTCCAAACTTGTCCGTCAGCGCCCCGCCGATCATCCCGCCGATCAGACCGGAGATGGCGAACAGGCCGAGGATCACACCGGCCTCGGTCATCCCCACCCCGAATTTTTGGGTGATGTACAGCGAAAAGAACGGGAAGAGCATCGTCCCGCCCACCCGGTCGATGAACGACACGCCGACCACGATCCAAAACTTCTTGGGAAACTCGGCATAGATTTTTTGAAACTGGTTAACCATAATCTATCCCTGTGAAAGGAAGTGTCTTCAAGGCTACTGGTAAAACTGGCCTCATCCGGCCGGAGCGCCTGCGCCCTCCCCCCTGGTAGCACAAATGTGCTAGATGGTCAATAGTAGCACAACTTGCGGGAAATGAACCTTAAAATATTCCCCCGCGTGCCTGGGAATACCCCCGCCCCTGGCACCCTCCCCCATGTCATCCTTTGAGAGCACCCTCCCCAAACATGTTATCCTGAGTACTCTGCCAACTTAGTCTTGTCTTCAATGACTGAGCTTTCGTACCTCCCCCATGTCATCCGGAGTGGCGTGCTTCGCGACGCTCGGCGCAGCGACCGAAGGATCTCGCCCAACCCGATAAGCGAGACCCTTCGCCAGGCGACGCTTTTCGTCTTGCGACGCGCTTTATCGCCGTTCCGAATGAATTGGGTGGAGGCCGGTAGGGGCACGGCGGGTAAGTTTACGGTTTCAATTGATCTACGGCGTCGCCGTGCCCACCCGCGCAACCGGCAACCCACCAACCCACAACCCAGCCCCACCCTGCGCGTATGCACAAAACATGCGGTGATCTGTCACCCTCCCCCATGTCATCTTTTGAGAGCACCCTCTCAACCATGTCATCCTGAGGGAGCGCAGCGACCGAAAGATCTCATTTTCCGGGTAATAAGGGCTCGACGGGTGTACGGTTTCGGGTGATTTATGGACCGCTGTGCACCCTACAGCGCGGCGGGGGGCTGCGGAGACTGAAGTCACGGCTACCGAGTGGACTCCGGCAGCCGGCCCTCCTCACCGAAGATAATCTGCTCTCTGTGCTCTCTGTGGTAAAGTCGAAACCGCCGGCCCCCTGGCAAGGGCGACCAAAATACGGTCGCATGGCATCTTACCCCACAGGCAAGACCGGCGTCATACCTTGCTCTCTGTGGTAAAGTCGAAACCAACGTGTCCGTATGGCTCGGCGGGGCGATCGTTTGGCTACCAGGGGACCTCGGGCGAGGGGAAGAAGCGAATCCCTCCTGCCCGCCAGCGAGCCCCGTGGGCCGCCAGGCGGAGGCGATACTCCTCCCATTCGGAGCCGGAGGGCGACCAGCCCAGCTCGGCATAGCCCGGCAGGCGGGGGAAGGTCATGAATTGGATGTCCTCCAGTGTTTCCAATGTTTCAGACCACAGCGCGGCCTCGACCCCCAGGATATCGCCCTCCTGCAGCCCACCCGCCTCGGACACCGGATCCCAGCAGTACGCCCGGGCCACCCCGACCGTCCCGGCCCAGACCAGGCCTAACTCGGTGCTGTCATCGTACTTCATATCCATATACGCCCGATTGGCCGGCGACATGATCACCTTCGCGCCTTGCCTGGCGGCCAGGCTGGCATAAACCCCGCGCTCGGCCCCGAAATTCCAGCGCTGGGCGATCGACCCGGGGTCCAGCCGTGCCTGGCCAATCTCTTCCCACCCAACCATGCGTTTGCCGTACGAGCGGACGATTTCCTGGACCTTTTCGATGAAACGAACGTAATCTTCTGGGCGGGTCGCCTCCGCCTCATCCCCGCCGATATGCAGATAAGGCCCGGGGGTGAGGGCGGCCAGTTCTCGGATCACATCATCTACGAACCGGTAAGTGATCTCCTTCTCGATGCTCAGGCTGCTGAACCCGACCTCGATCCCGGTGTACAGGCCGGGCGCTTTCCCGTCGGGATTGAGCTCCGGATAGGAGGCCAGCGCTGCGTTGGTGTGCCCCGGCAGGTCGATCTCGGGGACCAGGATGATGTGCCGCTTCTGGCAGTACCTGACCAGATCGGTGTACTCCGCCTGCGTGTAATATCCGCCCGGTCCACCGCCCACCTGGGTGCTGCCGCCCACTTTCGCCAGGTTTGGCCAGGACTCGATCATGATCCGCCAGCCCTGGTCGTCGGACAGGTGCAGGTGCAGGGTGTTGATTTTGTAATAGGCCAGTTGGTCGATGTACCTTTTCAGCACCTCGAGTGGGAAGAAGTGCCGGGCGACATCCAGCATCACTCCTCGCCAGGGGAAGCGCGGCCAATCACGGACCGTGCCGGTGGGCAGGGTCCAATGTACCGGCTGCACGCGGCGGTTTTCTATGGCGGGGGGCAGCAGTTGGCGCAGGGTTTGCACGCCGCGCAACAGCCCGGCCGGTTTGTAGGCTGCCAGCCTCACCCCCTCGGCGGTGATCGTCAGTTCGTAGCCTTCTTCTCCCAGATTGGGGTCCGCCCCCCGGGTGGTGAGCCTGATTTTCCCCTTGCCGGCGGACTGGTCGTCTGAGGTGACCGGCAGCAGGTAGCCGGTCGCCGGGCGCAGCTTCCTCGCCAGGTACTGCCCGATCCCGGCCACCCTGGCCGCTCCAGTGTCCACTACGATCTTGGCAGTCTTGGGTAATGTGAAAACTCCACCGTCTGGCTGAGCAAAAACCGGCCTGGGGATGAGCGTCTCCATCGTAGAGGGCGTTTCCGCTGAGTGTCCTGAACCGGCGGGCTGGTGTGAAGGGACCGGGTGAGACGGGGAGGCTGGATCCACAGCGTTCATGAAAGTGTTTTCCTCCAGGGATCAGACTGGACGAAAGTGATGATTGGGTTAACCGGCGGTTTGCCAGGCTGCAGGCAAAGCGGGGTAAAAAAAGGGGGCAGCACAGCAGCGCTGACCACCCTTGACCAACCCCAAACTTATTGTAAATTCTATCACTAATATTGCTTTTCCGCTATTAAACCATGACAGAAAACCGGTCACTGCGCTATGCCAACTCGCTGAAGTAGGCTTCAAAACCGGTCGGCGAAATTGCGGCGATCGACCTGGCGTGGCCAGGCGTTTGGGCCAGGATATGACCACGGAAGCCTGGGTCTTCTGGCACACTGCCCAGGCTGAGTACTCTCCCAACTAAATAATGTCTAGAGAGCGCTTCACTCATATGTCATCCGGAGTGGCGTCGCAAAGCGACGCTCAGCGCAGCGACCGAAGGATCGGCAACGCATAGCGTTGCTTGGCGTAGCGACCATAGACCTCCCCTGCCCAGTGAACGGGTCACTTTGCCGGCGTCGCCTGGCAACGCCCAAGCAACGCTTCGCATTGCCCAGCGCCCATCGTGGCTCAGGATGGCATGCATGGCGGGCTGGCCTGTCAGGCGCCGCTTTTGGTGAGCTACCAGTGCCCGAATCAATGACCTGCCCCTGCCAAAATTCGTAGCGTTCGATTACACGTAGAGGCGGGTCATTGAGTCAGACTAGGAATCCCAAACCGACCCGCATGACCGCCAGGCCAACCCCGCCGGCCCGTAAACCCAGACCCGCCCGCCCCGATTATAACGACAGCATTTAGTTGGCAGAGTACTGAGCGGCGTGAAATTGTTTTAATTCCAGATAACAAGAGCGCCGGATCTCGCCCGGCGCTTTCATTATCATCGCAAGCCACCCGAGTGGCTGCGGGTCAGGACGTGCGCGGCGCAGCCACCGTATCGCGTTCCACCAGCACGGAATGGATGGTCAGAGTCATGCGCGCCGTATCCGGGTGCTCGGCCCGCATCTGCAGCAGATGGACCGCCGCCCGGCCCATGGCGACCGTATCGACCCGCATGGTGGTCAGCTTGGGGAAGGCGCTGACCGCCAGGTAGGTGTCGTCGTAGCCGATGATGGACAAATCCTGGGGGATGCGCAGCCCCAACTCCTTTGCGGCGTGCATGGCGTTGATGGCGATATCGTCGTTGATGGCGAACAAGGCCGTGATCTCGGGGTGCAGGCGGAGGAGCTGCACGGTCTGTTCGAATCCCTTTTCGTAGTTGATGCTGAAGTTGGTGGTGAGCGGCTCGGCGATGCCGTGATCCTTCAGCGCCCGCAGATAGCCGTTTCGGCGCTGTTTCAGGCTGGGGTAGGAGTCGTCTGCCCCGCCCACCAGGCCGATGTGGCGGTGCCCTCGGCGGATCAGGTAGGTCACCGCGTCGTAGGCGGCGTCGAAATTGTCGGAGACCACCGTATCGTAGCTGTCGGTATCCGAATAACCGTCGACCAGCACCAGCGGAGGGGTCCGCTTCCCGGGTAGGGAGGTGATGGTGGCATCCACAAATGCGCCCACCATCAACAGCCCGTCCACCGCCCCGCTGGTGATCATCGCCGGGACCTCGACCGGGCGGTTATCCTGGTCGACCGGCATCGTGGCGAAGAGCAAGAAGATATCGTCCCGGCGGCAGGCCTCTTCGATCCCGCTGATCACTTTAGAATAGAACGGGTTGGACTGTGGAGGGGCGTTTGTCTCAGCCTTGACGATCATCCCCACCGTAGACAGACGCGTGGGTTCAGGGGCCGCCTGGGAGGGCTTGAAGGGGTAGCCCAACTCCAGGGCGGCCTCTAACACCCGCGAACGGGTCTGCTGAGAGACGCCTGGTTTACCATTCAATACCAGGGAGACGGTTGCGATGGATACCCCACTTTTTTCAGCGACATCACTAATCGTTGTTCTTGAAGCCATACAGTCCCTGTGTTCTAAAATACGAGCGTTCTTTTAGTTAAAATTTTAGTACTATTTTAATCGGACTGCTGGCTTTGTCAAGGTTATCGGTTGAAGAGTGCACGCACGACTTGTCAGCAGAAAGGAATATTTGTTTTGGGGGAAGGGAGCAGCATCGTCGCCGCCATCCCCCAAAACACCATTCCCTACTCAACATTTGCCTGCACACCGGTTAAGCAAAAAAGGGCCGGCCAAACCTGCTTGCTGACCGGCCCTTCTTCCTGTATATCCTTTATTCCGCCCTTGGCGGGCCCTGGCGCAGGTGGGCAATCAACTCATCCTCGGCGACCTCCCACATCGATTCCACCCACCAGGTGATCCCCGCTTCGATCCAGGGGCAGATGGTGTCTTGGATCTGCCCTCGGTCCTTGCGCCGGTCTTTCCCCACCGTTTTCCCCTCCACCACGTAATCAAAGGGGGTGGTCAGGGTGCGGTTCGCCTCGATGTACGCTTTCATCTCGACCAGGTCGGCGGGCCGCACCTCTTCGAACTGGCCTTCAGCGTTCATCTTCAACGGGAGCAGCCCATCGCATTTCAAGGTGCGCCGCATTGAATTCATGCGCGGCCATGCGCCCGGGACCCAAATGGGCACGCGCGGCTGCTGGATCGTCGGCTGGGGGTAATACATCGGATCCAGGCCGGTGAGCTTCAGGTGAAAATGCTTCCCCTCGAAGTCGGCCTGTTTGCTCTGGTGCAGTTGGGTGAGAATATCGATGGTCTCATCCAGCATTTCGGCCCGACTCTTGGTATCGGTGACCACGTCGGGGAATGCGGACCAGCCCATCCAGGCCGCGCCTGTCCCCAGGCCCAGGGTCAACCGGCCCTCGGAGAGAAGGTCGAGGGCCAGCGTCTGGCTGGCAAGGTGCCAGGGGATGCGCAGCGGTGTGGCGAGCACCATCGTCCCCAGGCGGATACGGCTGGTGTTCATCGCCGCTGCGGCAAGCTGGATCAACGGGTCGGCGGTCCAGATGGCGTCGCCGACAAAGATGCCGTCCCAGCCCGCCTCTTCCGCTTCTTTCGCCAGCCTGGCGGTGAGGCGCGGGTCGCCGTAAGGAAGGGTAATGCCGTATTTCAGAGCCATCGCTAAGCCCTCATCCAGGCATTCATCTAAGCCATCATTCGCCGGTCGGGACCCAGATATTCTTAACCTGGACGGCGTGGTACAGGAACTCCTCGCCGCAGCTCTGCTCTTCGCTCGTCCAGTCGCGCTTCAGGCCGTAACCCACCCAGGTGCGCTTGATATTGGTGGCCGACTCGTACTCAACCTGGTAGCTGCCCTCGGCGCTGCCGAAGTACCACATTGCGTCTACGTCCTCGTGCTGGATCAGGGTCTTGGTCAGGTGGTCGCGGTCGCCGGTGACGATGTTGACCACGCCGGGGGGCACGTCGGAGGTGTCGAGCACCTGGTAGAAGTCGGTGGCGCTCAGCGGATATTTCTCGCTGGGGATCATCACCACCGTATTGCCGCGGGCGATGGCCGGCGCCATCAGCGAGACGAACGCCAGCAGCGGGTACTCGTCCGGGCAGGCGATGCCAATCACCCCCACCGGTTCGTTGACCGCCACAGTGATCCCGCGCAGGGTGGTCTCCTGCACCTGTCCGCCGTACTTATCCGCCAGGGCGGCGTAGGTGAACAGGCGGCTGACCGCCAGGTCCACCTCTTCCCGGGCGGATTCTAACTTGCGCCCGGTCATGAGGGCGATGCGGCGGGCGAATTCTTCCTCCCGTGCCGCCAGGTTCTCGGCGATGAAATATAGGATTTGGCTGCGGTTATAGCCGTGGCGCATGGCCCAGCCCGGCTTGGCGGTGTGGGCGGCATGCGCGGCTTCCACTGCGTCGCGGATATCCTTGCGGTTGCCGTCGCCCACCTGGCCGATCAGTTCGCCGCGCGGGCCGAGCACTGCCCGGCTGTAGTTCCCATCCGGGCGCACCTGCTTGCCGCCGATGTACATCTTCGGCGTGCGGTCCACCCTCGGGGCGCTGCGCTTGCCGTCGCCCGCACCGTTCTTCGGCAGGGTCGGGCGGGTGGGGATGTGTTCTCCCCAGGCGGGGCGGTCTTCACCGGCTTCGGGCGGCCGGAAGTCGGGCCGCGGGCGTTCCTGCCAGGCCGGGCGCAGGTATTCGTACAGCCCCTCTCTGCCGCCCTCCCGGCCAAACCCGCTCTCGCGGTAGCCGCCGAAGCCCGAAGCCGCATCGAACAGGTTGGTGCTGTTGACCCACACCGCCCCGGCCTTCAGCTTGCTGGCCACATCCAGGGCCAGGTTGATGTTCTCGCTCCACACGCTGGCCGCCAGCCCGTAGCGGGTGTTGTTGGCCAGTTCGATGGCCTCTTTCGGGGTGCGGAAGGTGAGCGAGACCAGCACCGGCCCGAAGATCTCCTCCTGCACCGTCTGCGCCGCCGGGTCCAGCTCGGTGATCAGGGTCGGCGGATAGAAGCAGCCGTTGCCCGGCAGCTCGATCTCCGGCTGGAACACCACCCCGCCCTCGCTCGCGCCGGTCTTTACCCAGCGGTCGATGGTCTCCCACTGTGTCTGGTCGACGATCGCGCCGATGTCGATGCTCTTATCCAGCGGGTCGCCCACCCGCAGGCGCTGCATGCGCCGCCGCAGCTTGCCCAGGAAGCGCTCGGCCACATTCTCCTGCACCAGCAGGCGCGACCCGGCGCAGCACACCTGGCCCTGGTTGAACCAGATGGCGTCCACCACCCCTTCCACCGCCCCGTCCAGGTCGGCGTCTTCGAACACAATGAAAGGCGACTTCCCGCCCAGCTCCAGGGAGAGCTTCTTGCCCGAGCCGGCCGTCTGCCGCCGCAGGATGCGCCCGACGTCGGTCGAGCCGGTGAAAGCGATCTTGTCCACATCCGGGTGAGTGACGATCATCGTGCCGGCCTTGCTGCTGCCGGTGACGATATTGATCACCCCGGGGGGCAGCCCGGCTTCGGCCACCACTTCGGCGAACAGCAGGGCGGTCAGCCGGGTGTAGGTAGCCGGCTTGAGCACCACCGTGTTCCCCATGGCGATGGCCGGGGCGATCTTCCAGCCCAGCATCAGCAGGGGGAAGTTCCAGGGGATGATCTGGCCGATGACGCCCACCGGCCGGTAATCCCTGAGCTCGGTCTCCATCAATTGGGCCCAGCCGGCGTGGTAGTAGAAGTGCCGGGCGAGCAGGGGCACGTCGATGTCTCGCGACTCGCGGATTGGCTTGCCGTTGTCCATCGACTCGAGCACCGCCAGCAGGCGGGCGTGCTTCTGGATGTTGCGGGCGATGGCGTACAGATAGCGGGCCCGCACCTGGCCGGGGGTCTTGCTCCAGGTCTCATACGCCTGGCGCGCGGCGGCCACCGCCTGGTCCACTTCCGCCTGTCCGGCCTGCACCGTCTCGGCCAGCGCTTCGCCGGTGGCGGGGTTGTGGCTGGTGTAATAACTGGCCTCTTCCGGGTGCACCCAGGTGTTGTTGATGAACAGCCCGAACTTCCGCTGGTGATCGTCCAGCCAGGCCCGGGCCGCGGCCGGCGACTCCGGCGCGGGGCCGTATTGCATGGTTTTGAAGACCTCTAACACATCCATACTTTCCTCCTACCCCATCGGCATGTGATGGCGGGCGGCGTAATGGCCGGTGATGAAATGGTAGAGCTGGCGCTCCAGGTCGGTGAGCAGGGAGCTGGCGCCGATGCGGAACAGGTCCGGCATCAGCCACTCCACGCCCAGTTCTTCCTTCATCAGCGCCTGCCATGCGAGCACCTGCTTGGCCTTGCTGATGCCTCCGGCCGGTTTGAAGCCCACCTTATAGCCGGTGCGCTCCTGGTAATCGCGGATGGCGCGGACCATCACCAGGCTGCTCTCCAGGGTGGCGTTGACGCTCTCCTTGCCGGTGGAAGTCTTGATGAAATCTGAGCCGGCCATCATCGCCACCAGGCTGGCCTGGTATACCTGTTTCAGCGTGCCCAGGTCGCCCACCGCCAGGATGGTCTTCATGTGGGCCGCCTCGCCACAGGCCTCGCGGAACTGCCTGAGCTCATCGTACAGCGCCTGCCAGTCCCCGGTCAGCACGTGGGTGCGGCTGATGACCACGTCGATCTCGCCTGCGCCGGCCTCGATCGCCTGCTCGATCTCCGCGATGCGCTGCGGCAAGGGGGTCTGCCCGGCGGGGAAGCCGGTGGCCACCGAGGCCACGGGGATATCCGTCCCGCTCAGCGCTTCGACCGCCTCGCGCACCCGGTTGGGGTAGACGCAGACCGCGCCCACGGTGATCTTCTGCCCGTCCAGGCCCAGCGCTTCGATCATATCGGACCGCAGCGGCTGCCTGGCTTTGGCGCACAGCCGCCGCACCCGCCCGGGGGTATCGTCACCCGACAGGGTGGTCAGGTCAATGCAGGTGATCGCCCGCAGCAGCCAGGCGGCCTGCCACTCTTTCTTGATCGACCGGCGGCCCGGGAGGGTGGCGACTCGCCGCTCGACCGCGCTGCGGTTGACGCGGGCGCCCATCACCCAATCTAAATTTAACGGGATCCCGGGATTGCCGTTCTGTTTGGAAGTCGTTCTCATCCTTTTTTCCTTCGCCTCAATCCGGATTGAACGGTGAATGCAGTTTAATGTACCTTCATTTTACCAAACACCGCTTCAAACGCCGCAGCCCTGTCCAACAATGGGGATTTGGGATATGGGCGGGCGCCGCCCGCCCATATCCCAAATCCCTTTACATCAAATTCAAAGCCTGGCTGGGCGCGCGAAAAGTCGGTTAAGTGGGTGTGATGGGTAGGGTTTCGCCCTACCCATCACACCCACGATTTTCCAATTTGCAGGGCCCGATTCGCCGGGGATAGAACGGGATGCGACTGATCCTTCATTCACCCGATATCTGAAAGCAGCATAACACAGCAGGTATGGTATAAAAATATTAAGCATTTCGCGACCATGCGGCGCTGCTCAACGAAGTCGCATGATCGCCTCAGGGGGAATTCTAAAGCTAAATGGAGAAAGAAATGGATTATCTGACGATAGAGCACCTGAAGGATCTTGCCGCCCGTACTCCCGGCTGGTGTATTTCCCTGTACATGCCAACTCACCGGGCCGGAGAAGAAACCAAACAAGATCCACTCCTGTTCAAGAATGTGATTAACGAAGCCACAGAACGGTTAACGCAAAAGGGACTGCGTTCACCGGATGTCCGTAGCATCGTCGAACCCGCGCAGCAGCTCCTGCTGGACTCGACCTTTTGGTGGTATCAGAGTGACGGATTGGCTGTTTTTCTCTCTTCACAGGGGATGCAGACCTATCGGTTGCCGGTCCACTTTAATGGATTGCTGGTGATCTCTGACCGGTTCCATCTGAAGCCGTTGATTCCGTTCGTCGCCAGCAGTGGACATTTTTACATCCTGGCATTGAGTCAAAACCAGGTCCGGTTGTTCGAAGGGACCCGGTACACGGTTGATGAAATTCAATTAGAAAATATGCCGGATAGTATGGCCGGTGCGCTTCAATTTGAACGCTTTGAAAGATCCTTGCAGTTCCACACCCGCACCGGCGAAGCGGACAGAAGCGGGCAGCGCGCGGCGGTGTTTCATGGGCATGACCCATCAGATGAAGAAAAAGACAGGCTGCTGCGCTGGTTCCAGAAAGTGGATGAAGAACTGGTTAAGTTCCTGGCCGCAGAGGACGCTCCATTGGTGTTGGCCGGAGTAGAGTATTACTTTCCCCTGTTCCGGCGGGCGAGCGAATATCCCCATATCCTGACGGAGGGGGTGAGTGGCAGCCCCGATCGGTTAAAGCCGGAAGAAATCCATGCCCGGGCGTGGCCGCTGGTCGAACCGTTATTCACCCGGGCGGAGAAGGAGGCGACCAGCCGCTATCAGCAGTTGGCGGCACAAGGAAAGACCTCAAGTGACGTGGAACAGGCTGTACGCCTCGCGTATCACGGCCGGGTGGAGACCCTCTTTGTGTCCTTGGATGTGCAGATTTGGGGGCAGGTAAACCCGGAAAAGCGCAGTATTGAAGTACACGCCGGACATCAGTCCGGCGACCAAGACTTGTTGGATTTCGCCGCCGTGCATGCCCTCGCCAATCGTGGAGAGGTGTTCGCGGTGACTCAAGATCGAATGCCGGTCGATGGCCCCATCGCAGCAGTGCTGAGGTATTGACATAGAATTGTAAGGACCACCCTCAACTGCGCCGCTCCCAATCCGGTGGTCTGTACCGACCGGCCGATGGTTTTGTCTGGTACGAGTCTCATCACCGCGGGATCATCCTGGCCCAATGGATCGCTCAGTTACGGGCGGTACCCCGGCCAGGGGATGCAGTTTCGGATCTCACACAGGTTTGGAATTTGGGCCTGTTTCGATGAGTAACTAATACTTGTAACCTGAATAGTTGGCTCAAAAGGAATTTGCTGATCTATGTCCAGGCATAGCTGAACCCGAGGACGATCCACGATCCTCACCGTGATCCCTTGCTCGAGCCATTCTAAATCCACCAGGCAACCGTCTCCATGAGGAGGATAGAGCCCATAAACCACGTAGTCCGGCGGCCCCAGTTTTTCGATGACCTGTTCTA
>CAYMLG010000038.1:0-5581 GCA_964391195.1 uncultured Anaerolineaceae bacterium
GTCGCTGCGCTCCTTCAGGATGACAGGTAGGGGGCGCACCCCCAAAGGTACCGCGTTGTTGGACATCGTTCGCTTTCCGGGGGTACGGCTTGACAGGACTCTACAAGGGCTGACGCTAACCGCAGCCGAGCCACCGGTGGGGAGAAACTACCTTACCAAAGAGACATTGCCCGCATAGAGTTATGGGTGGAGCGGGATTGGGGGGAATTTTTCAATACCAGGCGGCGCCCGGCGGGTGAAAAAAGGGGGAAGCATGTTTCACGTGAAACAATAGTGGCGGGGAGGGTTCAAAAAAAGGCCGGCGAAAGGTGCGCCGGCCCGGTAGGACGTTTCACGTGAAACAATTAATACTCAGCCCCGTTCGCTTCGGCCCATTTTTCAAGCGTCTCTTCCACCAGATCCAGATAGGCATCGAAGGCCGCGATGCGGTCGTGAAAACCGCTCCCAAGCAGGCCGAGCTGTTCCATCGCCGCTTGCCAGCGGCCCAGGTGTTCGGTCTGCTCCAAATAGACGGCCGCCTGGGTCCAGGTGCGCTCGAAAGGCCAGAGGACGGCCAGCGGATCAGCGCCGCCCAGCAGGGCCTCCACCCCTTTTATATAGTAGCTGCGCCGGGGCGCTTCCAGGCGAGCGGGCGATTTCACCTGGTCCAGGGCGGCGAGGGCAGCCTGCCAATCAGGCAACCACCCTTGAAGCATCTCCACGGTGATGTTGGGGGCGCCCAACAGGCCGAGCAAGCCAGGATACAGGCCGGGGCGATGGACCGCCGCGGCCCGCTCCGGGAAGCGCAGCAGAAACCTGCGCTCGGTCAGCGGGCTGCCGCTGAGGCTGGCAACCGCGTTGACCGCATGCTCCAGGGCACGGTAATACTTGGACAACACCTTCGGCGTGGGCTCCGGCTGTTCACTGTGAAATTCCAACCACATCTGGCGCGCATGTTCCGCCTGCACCCGGGATCGATACAGGGTGTAATCGGGTCGATCGAACTGGCCGCGCACACTGGCCTGGTTGAAGGTCATGAAATGCTGCGGGTCGTGGAGGATCTCGCACTCGAAAATCGTAGGCCCGAGCCAGGGATGGGTCCGCAAACGGCGCGGCTGGCGATAATCGCGGTGCTGGTGATGGGCGATATCCAGGTGGACATCTGCGGTCAGAGGGACGAGCTCCCGCTCCTCGGCCGGACTATCGGTATGAATGAAGACCAGGTCAACGTCGGTCGCTCCCCCAAGCATGAAATCATCCCCCAGGAGGGAGCCGCACAGGTAGATCGAGACGATGCTGCGATTAGCGCGCGTGCGGGAGTTCACCGTATCCCGGACTATTCTCAGCAACGTGTCGCGGGTGATGCGCATTGATTTCCACCTCTCCGGTCAGCAGGGTCTGAATGCCTGGCGGCTGATGTCCTACTCCAACGGCAGTTCGGGCTGGAACGGAGCCAGCCGCAGGGCCTGGCGAATCCGGCTCTCCACCCACTTGAGATCCTCTGCGCGGCGCACGTAATCCAGATCGTTTGTGTCGATAGTCAACACAGGGACATGGCTCCGGGAGCGGGCGTGCGGGCCGGATTCGGCAAAGAACGACTCGTAGGCGCAGTTGAGCTGGTCGATATAAGCCCGGTCCATGTTCCGCTCATAGGGGCGGTCACGCAAAGCGATGCGCTGCATGAGCACATCGGTATCGGAACGGAGATAGATCAGGAGATTGGGGAGAGGGATCTTCTCAGCCAGGGCTTCGTGTACCCGAGTATACATATCTAACTCGTCCCCTTTCAGGTTGATACCGGCGAACAGCGCGTCCTTCTCGAAGGTGTAGTCGGCAATCAGAGGGACGCCGCGCGCCAGCGCGTCGGGGACGACACGCCGCTGCTGGTGATAGCGGCTTAGGAGGAAAAAGATCTGGGTCTGAAAGGCATACCGCTCCCGGTCGGCGTAGAAATCCGAGAGGAAGGGGTTTTCTTCGAACACTTCTAACAGCAGTTCAGCTTCAAAAACCGGCTGCAGCAGCCGGGCGAGGGTCGTTTTCCCGACCCCAATAACGCCTTCAATTGCAATATACATAATAACGCAACCGTTGGGAATGAGATTTGATTGTTTTGACAGGTTCGCTTTGCGCCGGCCCGGCTGGCAGGACGAGCGCTATAGAGTGCCACTGAATTTATACCAGTGATTGCCGCAGAACGCAACCTGACATAGCCAGGAACTGCGCGGGCGGAAGGGATGGGAAGCCGGTGGGTGGTATAGACGATCCCGGTAGATTACAACATCAGGACAGAAATAGAAAAAACCTTGACATTCGTGAAAGTTAACGCTAAAAAGGATGTATGGGCCGAAGCGCCCTCCGTTTTCCCTTTCCTTCTGCCGACCAAGGAGATAGCAATGCCAGCTCTCAATCGTGTTCAACTCATCGGTAACCTGGGACGCGATCCGGAGACCCGTTTCACCACGACGGGGAAGAAGGTGACCTCGTTCAGCGTGGCCGTCAACCGGCGCTGGCGGACCAGTGAAGGTGAAGAGAAAGAAGCCACAGATTGGGTCAACGTCGAAGCCTGGGGCCGACTGGGCGAGGTTTGCCAGCAGTATTTGAGCAAGGGCAAGCTCGTTTTCATCGAGGGCCGTCTGCAGACGGACCGGTACGAGGTCGAAGGAGAACCCCACTATTTCACTAAAGTAGTGGCCAGCCAGATGCAGATGCTCGACCGCCGGTCGGAAGATGAACCACCAGCCGAGGAGTTGGTCGAACCGCCACCGTTCGAATAGGAGCATCGACCGGGTGTGTTTGGGCAGCGCCGCCCAAACACACCCGGCGACAAGTTAAGACTGAAAAGCCTCCAGAAAAGAACGGATGGCGATTTTGCCGGACTGCGCCCGGTAGGGGGTTTTCCCGAGCGGGCTGGCAGACACGGCTGCTTCGGCGAGGATTTCGGCTTTGGATCCTCCTTTCTGTTTCGCTTGCATGTAAGCCATGCCCAGCTCGAACAGGTAACCCAGATCCATCGCGTTTGGGGCAGGTTCCTGTCCCGATTCCAACTGCTGCCAGGCGGCTAAGCCGGCGACCAGGGCTTTAAGCACCCGACCTTTTCCAGAAAGCGTGACGGCGGGAGCGGTTGTATCGCCCTCCGCTGTCTCATCTTCTTTTGCTTTATTTTCTTCTGTCTTCAACAAATCTTGTACATATGCGGCCAGATCCTCCAGGTCGATCCCCTGCTTCTCGAACTGGGCGGCAAACTGGGCCAGGGCGCGCCCGTATATCTGGGCGGATTCATTCCGCTCGAGCTCTGCAAGGCGCCCGGCGGCCTGGCGCATGGCAAAAGGCAAACCGGCGGCCGATTCTTCTTGCACGGCCGCGGCCGCCGTTTGAAAAGCCTCGACCATATGGTCGCCGTGCCGGCCATGAGCCGGCCCCGCCCGGTTCAGCGCCTCTCGTTCGGCCTCCAACCGCTGCGAGACGGCGGCGAAGAGGCGGGACAGATCGACTTTTTGAGGATGAGTCATCAACTGCGCGGCCCGCTTCCCTCAGGCAGAGATCGCCTCTAACTCGTCCACCAGGCGGCTGACAACATCGAAACCACCCTGCCAAAAAGCCGGGTCGGCGATATCGATGCCCGCCTCCTGAAGGATGCGCGCCGGTGAATCCGAGCCGCCGGCAGACAGGATATCGAGATAGCGGGGCTTGAAATTCTCTCCCTCGGCCTGGTACTGCTGGTACAGGGAGAAGACCAAAAGCTGGCCGAAGGCATAGGCATAGACGTAGAACGGAGTGTGGTAGATGTGCGGGATGGAGGCCCACTCCCAGCGGAACTCATCGCTCAGCTCAACGGCATCACCGAACTGCTCGCGCAAATTTTCCAGATAGGCCTCTGCCAGCTCGTCCACCGTGGCGCCGGATTGGGTCATTTCGTGGGCGCGACGCTCGAAGATGGCGAAGTAAGCCTGGCGCATGATGGTAGCGTAGGCATCATCCACCTGGCGGAAGAGCAGATCGCGGCGGACAGCCTCATCCGTCTCCTGGTCCAGTAAGCGGTCGATCAGGGTCATTTCACCAAAGGTCGAGGCGGTCTCGGCCAGGGGCAAGGAAGCGTGAGCGGTGAACAGGCTGTGATGTGCAGCGAGCATGGAGTGAATGGCGTGGCCGAGCTCGTGGGCCAGGGTGGCAACATCGTCCGGCCGGCCCTGGTAGTTTACCAGGACCCAGGGGGTGACATCCGGCAGCACTCCCCAGCAGAAAGCGCCATCGCGCTTGCCCTTCCGCACTTCCGAATCGAGATGATTGTCAGCGAACACCCGCCTGGCCATCTCGGCAAAGCTGGGGTGGAAGTCGTCAAAGGACTGCAAGACCAGGTCGACGGCGGTGGAGAACTCGTAGGTCTTGTCGGATTTCACCACAGGAGCGTAAATATCGTAGCGGCGGAGACGGTCCATCCCCAGGAGACGGGCTTTCAAGCGGAAAAAGCGCTGGAAGATGGGGGCATTCCGGGCGCAGACTTCGAGCAGGGTATCGACTACACCGTCGGGGATATCGTTCATCAGGTTGCGGGCCGAAATCGGGCTGGAGAAGTGGCGCAGGTCCACCTGCTCGGTGCGCCAGTCGCGCACGAGAGTCTGGTAGATCTGGCCGAGGATGGTCCCTTCCTCCCCGTAAACGCGATATAACTCACGATAAGCCGCGGCGCGCAGGTCCGGATCGCTGGAGCGGGCGTACACCATCAGTTGGCCGCGGGTCAATTCCCGCTCTTCGCCATCGACGACCACTTTAAATACGTAGCGGTTGGTGATGGAGTCGTACAGATTGACGAGGGCGCTGGAACCGGTTACGTTCTTGAGGTTGATGACCTGCTCTTCGGGCTCGGAGAGCGTGTGCGGTTTGAAATGGCGCATCTCCTCCAGCCAATAGCGGTAATCTCCGCTGGAGGCCATCAGGCGATCGGCCTGCTCTTGGGGGAGCCCCTTCCACCACAGGGAAAAGAAGAGGGAGCGGTTTTCCAGGCTGGCTGTAAATTGCTGCACGCGGGCGAGGAGGGCCTGGGCTTCCTGGTCCTGAGTGTTGGCATAGAAACGCAGGCCGGCATAGCCGTAGAGGCGCATCCCGTTGTAATGGATGGATTCAAGGCTGGAGACGATGCGCAGGAATTCATCCGCCTCGATTTCGGGGTCGAGTTGGGAACGGAATTTTTCGAACTCGGCTGCCTGGGCCTCGAGTTCGCTGAAGGCAGCCTGAATGAGCGAAGGGTCCTGACCAGGGAAGAGGTCTTCCAGGCTCCAGGAGGACAGAGTGAAAGCAAGGGATTGGGTCATGTATTCTTCTCCACAAGGGTGTGAGCCGGGCATTAAGAGCCGGGCGGATTGGACAGAAAAGGGAGCGCCGGGTGTGAGCTAGAGGATCCCACCTCTAACCCGGCGGGGGACAGAGATCACTCATCGGGCAAGCGATCTCGGAGCTGCTGGCGCAGCGCGTCTATCGGGAAGTGTTCCCCGGTTTCTGCGTCCTGGTAATACCAAAGATCCCATCCATTACAGGGACCTCGCCGGAGGTGACGAGCTACCTGATGGATGGAGCCACGCAGCCCATTATACTCGATCGAACCATC
>CAYMLG010000038.1:5681-52908 GCA_964391195.1 uncultured Anaerolineaceae bacterium
GCGCTTGGCGACCGCGCCGGTCGTGCCGGTGCCAAAAAACGGATCGAGGATGATATCTCCGGGATTGGTCGTGGCGGTGATGATGCGGTACAGCAGAGCCTCCGGCTTCTGGGTGGAATGGGCCTTTTCCCCGTTTTCGCGCAGCCGCTCGGCGCCCGAACAGATGGGCAGGTACCAGTCGCTGCGCATCTGCAGGCCCTCGTTCAAGGATTTGGCCGCCTGGTAGTGAAACGTGTAGGCCGCGCCGCGTTCTTTCTGGGCCCAGATCAGGGTCTCGTGGGCGTTGGTGAATCGCACGCCGCGGAAGTTCGGCATGGGGTTGGACTTGATCCAGACGACGTCATTCAATATCCAAAAGCCCAGGTCCTGGAGGATGGCCCCCACCCTGAAGATGTTGTGGTAGGTGCCGATGACCCACAGGGCGCCGGTGCGCTTGAGGACACGGCGGCAGGCTGCCAGCCAGTCGTGGGTAAATCGGTCATAGGATTCAAAATCCTGAAACCGGTCCCATTCGTCGTCCACGGCCTCGACGCGGGTGAGATTCGGCCGCCAGAGCTCCTGGCGAAGCTGCAGATTGTACGGGGGATCGGCGAAAACCAGGTCCACCGATTCGGGAGGAAGCGAATCCAGTATGCTGAGGCAGTCGCCCGTGATGACCTGATCGAGGGGTAAAGAGTCCATTTAGATATTGAAGCGGATGTGGACGATATCTCCGTCC
Organism: uncultured Anaerolineaceae bacterium; assembly: GCA_964391195.1. Taxonomy (GTDB): domain Bacteria; phylum Chloroflexota; class Anaerolineae; order Anaerolineales; family UBA4823; genus JAAYXE01. The sequence goes on from CAYMLG010000038.1 coordinate 6,400, forward strand.
TGTACGATGTATTCTTTGCCTTCGAGCCTGAGCTTGCCCTTGGAGCGGGCTTCGGGCAGGCCGCCCAGGGTGACAAGGTCCTGGTAAGAGACGACTTCGGCGCGGATGAAACCCTTCTGCAGGTCGGTGTGGATCACGCCGGCGGCTTCGACGGCCGGGGCGCCGCGGCGAACCGTCCAGGCGCGCACTTCGTCCTCCCCGACGGTGAAGAAGGACTGCAGGCCGAGCAGGTCGTAGGACAGGCGGATGAGGCGCGACAGGCCGAGTTCTTCGATGCCGTATTCGGCCATGAACATTTCGGCGTCCTCGGGGGGCATTTGGGCCAGCTCCATTTCCAGCTTCCCGCGCAAGGGGACGACGGCGCTGCGATGGTGGGGGTACTCCAGGGCGGGAGGCTGCTGCTCGTCGCCCAGGTTCAGCAGCAGGAGCACTGGCTTGCGGGTGAGGAAGCCGAAGCCGGAGAGGGATTTCTCTTCCTCGGGGTCAAGGTCGAGGTCGCGGAGCGGGATCTCTTCAGATAGAGGGGCGTGCAGCTTTTCGAAGAGGGCGATCTCGCGGTCGATCACGGCCCGGTCGCGCCCGCCGCCTTTCTTGCGCTCATCCGCCAAACGCTCTTGCTTGCGCTCGACGGCGATGAGGTCGTTGATCAACAGTTCGGCATCCATAGCTGCGATGTCGCGCTGCGGGTCAACGCTGCCCGCCGGGTGGGGGACGTTCGGGTCGTCGAAGCAGCGCACGACGTGGACGAAACCATCCATCTGGGTGAGCTGGTTGAGCAGTTGGCCGGAGATGCCGCTCTTGCTGGCGCTGCCCTCCAGGCCGGCGATATCGGCGTAGGTGACTTTGGCGTAGATGGTCCGCTCTGGGTGGAACATCCCGGAGAGGCGATCGACGCGTTCGTCGGGCACGTCCACCACGGCGGTGTGCACGTCGAAGCGGCCGCCGCCCATGGTCACGGGCTGGTCGCCGCGGGTGAGGGCATTGAAGACTGTGGTTTTACCAGATTGAGGAAGGCCGATGATTCCTAAACGCATTGATGATTCGTTGACTCCCAATTCAAGGTATGATAATGTTTATTCGTCCGGCGCTATCTTGACCGGAGGGATGGTTTTAGGTATACTCTGCTACGCCTCAGAAACAAGACAAAGATGCCGGAGTGGCGGAACTGGCAGACGCGCACGACTCAAAATCGTGTTCCTTCGGGAGTGTGGGTTCGATTCCCACCTTCGGCACTAACCCCCAGGTATGGGGGTTTTTCTTTTTATGGAATTCTACCCGAGGAACGCCCGCTTTAACGCCCAATTTGTGAATCTGCTCTTTGTGCAGGTAATTGTTGTGTCGGGGGTGTGGGTGGGCGGTGAGTCCGCCTACTCACACCCCCGATAGCTATCCTTTTCGCATGCAGGCAATGTTGTTGGTAGTAAATTTTGTTTTGGGGTTTGGGCGGCTTTATCGCCCAAACCCCAAAACAACAATCCATTCGGCCAGCGGTGCCGCGTGCTTGACGGACCAAACTTATCGTAGTAAGATACCGCCTATGGGTATATAATAAGTATAGAATGAGTATATAATACTTATTGTATGCTCACCAAGGAGGAACTACATGAAACGCCTACAGATCTTAATGTCAGAAGAACGGCTGCAGGAGCTGGACGAGCTTGTCGGGCAGTCGGGGCTGAAGACAAGAACGGATCTCGTAAACTCGGCGCTCACCCTGTTCGAGTGGGCTTTCAAAGAGCGCCTTGCGGGACGCAGCATCGGCTCTCTGGACGAAGAAAAGGACAGATTCAAAGAGATCGATCTGCCCGGACTGCCGAGCCAGGTTAACAGGCAGGCTCTACTCCAGGCCAGCAAAAACCGTGGACTCGGGCCGGTGCAAGTTTTCGTCCCCAGCATACCGGAAGAAGCGGCCGATTCTAACCAGTCCGTCCGGGCACACCCCTCCCGAGGCCGCAAGGTGCCGGCCTCAAGATACAGGGGCTGGCTGCTCAGGCGGGCGCACGTGGAAGATTAGCCTCCCGGCCCGAACAACGCAAAAAGAGAGAGGTCTTTCGCCTCTCTCTTTTTGGTTGTACAATGATTGCGTCATGCTCTACGAATGAAGAAGATTGGGGAAGCGAGAAGCCTATGCCGTCTCAAAGAGTCCATCAAAAGCTCAACCCCAAGCGCTGGGCCGAGGAAGTGGAAGAGCTGCCATTCAGCGGGACAGCGGAAGGGGCCGAAATTCGCGACGATTATCTCAGGACGATGCAGCAGATACAAGAAGAGTATTTCAAAGCTCAGATGTTTCAACTGCGAAGGATAGCCCTGATCGTCCTGATCATCGCCTTCCCGCTGTCGCTGATCTTCACCCTGCTGGTAATCGCTGCACAGGGGTTCGGAATTTTCGGTTTTCAGTTGCCCGAGGAGGTCATCGTGGCGCTTGGGGTGGCCACCATCGGAGAAGTCGCCGGGCTGATCCTCGCCCTGTTTAAGTTGTAGCATCAGTCACGTTCAGGGAGGGTGGGCCGAGCCGGTTTTCGACAGCCGTCCGCTAGGGGGGTGCAGCCCGCGATGTAGATCCGGGGGGAAGCGGCGCACGGCGCTCAGCTCGACCGCAGTGGAAAATGGGGTAATCTTTCCCTCTGGAGAGAGTTCACTACTATAATGGATGGGGGATCAGAGAACGAGCAGAGGTTTTCGCTTGCCAGCAATCGCGCAGCAGGAGGGTTGGGTATGCCATCGTTGAAGGATATTCTGGGAGTGATTTTAGGCGGCGGGGTGGGGACCCGGCTTTACCCGCTGACAAAGCAGCGTGCGAAGCCGGCGGTGCCGATCGCCGGTCAGTACCGGTTGATCGATGTGCCCATCAGCAACTGCATCAATTCGGGGATCAACCGGATGGCGGTGCTGACGCAGTTCAACTCGGTCTCCCTGCACCGGCACATCTCGCAGACCTACCAATTCGACGATTTCCACCAGGGGTGGGTGCAGATCTGGGCGGCGGAACAAACCCCGCGCAGCACGGACTGGTACCAGGGGACGGCGGACGCGGTGCGGAAGCAGTTGTTCGAGATCCGGGCGACCGGGGCCAGCTACATTTTGATCCTGGCCGGTGACCATCTCTACCGGATGGATTACCAGGAGATGGCCGAGTTCCACTGGGAACACCAGGCGGATATCACCGTCGCCGTGCAGCCGGTGGCGGCGGCAGAAGCCCACCGATTCGGTCTGCTAAAAAGACAGGACGACCAGCGCATCTCGGCCTTCGTAGAAAAGCCGCGGGACCCGGAGATCCTGCAACAATTCATCAGCCGGGACGATGTAGAGTGCCCGTACCTGGGATCGATGGGCATCTATATATTCAACGCCGAGGTGCTCTACGACCTGCTCGAGGGGTCCAGCGACCGGGATTTCGGCGGGCAGGTGGTCCCAAACGCGCTGCAAACGCACAACGTGTTCGGGTTCGACTTCGAGGGGTACTGGGAAGATATCGGGACCATCCGCTCCTTCTACGACACCAACCTGCGCCTGGCGCAGCCCAACCCGCCGTTTAACATCTACGATCCGTTGAGACCGATTTACACCCGCTCTCGCTTCCTCCCCGGTTCGGTGATCAACGGGGCCACGCTGCACAACGTGCTGGTGGCCGACGGGACCAAGATCGGCCGGGCGGAGATCAGCGATTCGATCATCGGCCTGCGCAGCCAGGTGGGCGACGGGGTCAAAATTTCCCGCACGATCATGATGGGCGCCGATTATTACGAGTCGCCTGATGAGCCGCCCAAGGGGGGGATCCCGCTGGGTGTGGGGCGGAACTGCGAAATCGAGGGCGCGATCCTGGACAAAAATGTGCGCATCGGTGAAGGGGTGGTCATCCGGCCCTTCCCGCGGGGCACCGAGATGGAGGAAGCGAGCTATGTGGTGCAGGACGGGATCGTGGTCGTCCCGAAGAGCACGATCCTGCATCCGGGGACCTATATCGGGCCCGATTGACGCTCCTTAAACACAGCAAATCCCGGGGGGTAGCACTTCCCCGGGATTTGCTGCCTGTATAACCTGTGGAGCTGCACCCGTGCTTCCAACAGGAGCCATTGCTAAATATTACCCGACCGGTTGGGTCACCTCGGCGTGGATGTCAAAGCTGGGCGGGCGTTCAAAGTGCTTTTTGACGGTACATAGTTCGGCCGAGCGCACCAGAGAGGGCAGGTACCTTTCCGGGAAAGAAGGCGGCACCTGGATCTCCAGGTCCACCTTGTTCACCATCCCTGAGGCGGGATCGGCTTGCAAACGCTGGATCAGGCGGATACCCTCGGTGGGCAAACCTCGCTGCTTACAAAAACCGAGGACATAGATCCCGGCACAAGTACCGATCGAAGCCAAAAAGGTGGCGAAGGGGGTGGGAGCAGAACCTTCACCGCCCCCGGCGGGCGGCTGGTCGGTGTGAACCGTGAAAGGGCCGAAGTGGGCGTCCACTCGGGCGCCGCCGGGGAAGTCAATCACCATTTCCATCGTCCATCATCCTCCACTTATAGAAAATTCGATGCTGAGGACAGACCGGTGAGGGGCGCGGATCACCTGCCCCAAACCACAGCTCAGATTTGACAAACCAGAGCGCCTCAGGTTCTATAAGGTTAGATGCGGCAACCCGTAAAAGGTTACAGTCAATTTAACAGTATTTTCCAGCGTCATACATAATTATTACATAAAAATATCCGCTCAGTATTGATAGGGAGGGCGTCAATCCCCGGGCATCATCGCCTGCTCCGGGGAGGCTTGTTTGCCGCGCCAGAAAAACGCCCAATACATGACGACCGAGATGGAGTAGAGCAGGATGGTGCCCATATAGGGCGGACCGAAGCCATAATTGACCTGCATCCACCCGCTGACCAGGGGGCTGAACGCCCAACCGAAATTCCAGGACATGCTGACCAGGCTGGCGACCGTGGCCCGGGCGGAGGGCTCGACTCGTTCCATCACAAAGGTCTGGTAGACAGGGCTGCTCATATTCATCAAAGCCACGCGCACATAGTAGGCGGCGGCGCTCACCCAGAACCAGGGGGCGAAGCCAAGCAGGAACAAGAAGGGGATGGACAGACCCTGGGTGATGACAACGAACTGAATCTTCCCCATGCGCTCCGCCAGAGGAGGCGCCAGGAGCAGACCAAGCCCCATGGCGAGCGAGCCCCAGGCGAAGAGGGAGCCGATGACCGGGTCCGGCTGATGGTGAACGACCCGGAAGAACACGTTCTGGAAGGGCATAATCAGACCGGCGCCGATGGAAGTGATGAGCATGGGCGAGATCAGTTTGGCCAGCATATCCGGATGTTGGGCGGCATAAGTGATCGGAGCGAAGATGGTCCGCTCGGGCTGGTCTTGAGGTCGAGGCGTGCGCAGCAGGAGCAGGGGGAGGACGGCGATCAAGAGGAGGAGACCAATCACCAGCAGAGAACCGCCGTAAGCCTGGCTGTGCAGCGGATCCACAGATCGCCAGAGGCCAATCCAGGTGGGGAGATAACCGCCCAGCCAGTTGCCAACCGAGGCCGAGGCCATATTCAGGCCCGAGCCAAAACTGAACAGGTAGGTGCGCTCCTCTTCGCCGCTGTTTTCCATGAGGAAGGGCGCCATGGTCACCGCAGATAAGCTCTGCGCCACACCAAAGAGGATATTCGAGAAGTAGAACATCCCGCTCGAAGGCCAGAAGACCATCAGCAGAACCGAGAGGCCCATCACCAGGCCGGATGAAACCAGCGAGTTCTTGCGCCCCAGCAGGTCTGCCAGGTAACCCATGGGTAGAGCGACGAGCAGGGAGGTGAGGCTGTTGGTGGTCACCAGGCTGCCGAGCAAGGCTTCATCGTAGCCCAAGCTGAGCACGTAGAAGTTGAACAGCAGCCGGAAGACGCCCATCCCCGCTCCGGCTATGATCACATTGAGCAGATAGAGGCGAGCGTTGAGATGGAAGAGGCGCACGCGATGGGCGTACTCCTGCAGGGTGTATTTGAGAGAAACGGCAATGGAAGCTAGCATGGAAACCAATTCCTGAACGAGTCTGGCTGAGGATCAGGCGCAGTCGCCGGTATCGCGGGCCGTCACCTCATCCTCGCCGGCATCCTGTATAAATTCCTGTAAGTGTTCGAAGAGGCTGTTGGCAGCGGCCAGGCGGGCGGTGTAGCCACGGTCTTCCTGTTCTGTCAAAGTAAGGTGAACCAGGCCGGCCAGGCGCAGCGCGTTGAGATGGTGGATCACCGTGGGGGGCCGTAAGCGCAGCCTGCGCGCCAGGTCCGAAGGCGTGAGCTGCTCGTGCGCTAAGTAGCGCAGAATACGCAGGCGGGTCGGATCGGCGAGGGCCTTCAACCCCCTGACCAACGTGTCGGGGACAGATTCCCCCGGTATTAAAGATTCTTCAGCAGGGCGGGCGCCAAACAGGACAAAAGTTCGCTGCTCATCCAGTTCGACGGGGATGATAAAAGGGGTGAGCCAGTACGAAGGCACCAGAACAAGGACCTCTTTCTTCAGCAGCGGTCCGGCATGAACACCATGCGAGAGGGTTTCGAACAACTCCTCAAAGCTAACCTCTCGGGACAGCCGGCGAGCAGACTGCAGGGCAGCGTCCAGGGCGGAGGAAATGCGCTTTTCTTCTTCGAAAAAGAAGGCCTGATAATACGCCTCCAGGGCTGCCAGGTAGGCCTGTCCGAACTGCTCGGGCCGGCTCCAGGTGTCCAACATGGTAGTCAGGATTTTCGCGCGCGGCAGCTCGTGATCGCTGCGCCGAAAAATCTCGCGCAGCGCTTCCAGGTCCTCCTGAGCCCAGCTTCCCCGGGTCGCAATCTGTGTGATCAGCGGCAGAGCTTCATTCGGGACTCCGGCAGAGCCGGCCAGGCGCTCCAGGCGCTCGCGGGGAGGCACCTGAGCGAGCGCCCGCAGGATGCTGCTCGCATCTTTCTGCCCTGAAAGGCTTTGCAGCCAGCGGACCGGGACCCTAAGGAAAGTGTGTGCAGCTTCCAGGGTCTGGCGGTCTTCCGCTCGAAGGCGCGAACGAACGCCGGCCGCCCATGAGGCGCGCAGGCCGAACTGGTCCGGCGCGTGCAGGGCCATCAAGCTAATGAAGAGATCGTACCCGCTCCCGTGATCCCATTCGATATGAGGCTTTGGTTCGGTCATGGTCAATCGTGGTCGAAACAAGCAGGTTAATTAGATAAATATCTAATTAGATCTTAGTCTAAAACAAGCAGAGTGTCAAGATGAAAACAGGCCAAATCACCCCCCATATTTAGGCATGCGTAAAACGCCCATAAAGAGGTGAAGATGAGAAAAATTTCCCCCAACTGTGGATAACTCGCGAAAAAGTGTGGATAAGTGCGGTGAACTGGGGAAAACCTATCGACAATCGTTCCGCCGGCTGCAGAGGAGGACCCCCATATATGGGGGGTGGTTCTGGAGTCCGGGAATATAGCGGTTAAGCCGTGTGGGATGTGGAAAGCAGGCCTTTTTCTCGACTCGCCATCCACACTTGGGCGGTGGATAATGTCGCGATACTTCTCCCCCAAGATGTAGGGGCTCGGCCGGGAGAGCACCCACTAGTAGGGTCAAAAGCATCCCATATTCCCCTTTCTCCACATATCCACATGCTCTACTACCATTACTATATCCATATCCTTAAACGACTTAAAGGATAAATATAGCGGGGAGAGATCAAGGAAAATTCTGATAAGCAAAGTAACGCTGCATTAAAGGAGTGATATCTTGGGGGATATGGGCGCTTAACAGGGAGAAGAAACGCTCAGCCGTGGCAAGCTGCCCGGTGTTTTGAGCCGCATAATCGCTCAGGAAAGCAAAAAACGCTTCGTCCCCGGCCAACTGGCGCAGGTCTTCGAAGAAATGAGCGCCGTTCAAATACACGGCATCACGATACTCGCGAAAGCCCCTGGTTTCATGAAGGGGTACGTCAACCGGCCCCCGGGGCTCATAATAATCCACACGCACGCTCCACCACCAGTTCAGGGCTTCAGGGTAGTAACGCTCGTACAACAGGCGCTCGGCGTAGGTGCACAGGGCCTCGTCGAGCCAGGGCTCCTTGGCCTGGTCGTTGGCCACCCGTGCATACCACCATTGGTGCGCTGTCTCGTGGGCGGCGATGGCGGTGAGGTATTCAGCAGGGGAACCTTTGTACAGGTTGTAGAAGCCTTCGCTGAGGAAGTACAGGCCTTCATACTCCATCCCATCCAGAAAGTCGGCTTCCACGGCTGTAATCAGGGGGCGGGGGTAAGCTCCGAACAATTCGCTGTAGAGGGTCAGGGCGCGGGCGGTCGTGTCCAGCACCTGCTGGGAAGCATCGCCCTGAAAAGGAAATGCGTAGCTCATCACGGTCACATCGCCGACCGTGGTGGTCAGCACTTCATACACATGGCTGACCGACCAGACGAAATTGCGCGCCGCTTCGATCTGGTAGCGGTGCCAATCCCCATCCGGGTGGTCGGGGGCGCTGGCGGCGATCGTCAGGTCCGTGCGCCCCCCGTCCAGGCGGAGGCTGACTTCAAAGTCGGCCTGCTCGTAGACCTGGTGCTCGCCGTAATACCAGGGCTGGTAGTGCAGCCAGCCCTGGCCGGAGACGTAGGGCGGGATGTAGGGGTACCAGTCCACCAGGTTGGTCTGACGAGGGGTGTAGCCGAAGGGCATAGGGCGCAGGTCTTCCGCTTCGATCGAGCGGGGGAGCTGCAGCTCGTATTGAAGGTGCAAGGTGAGGGATTCCCCAGGAGACAGCGGCGCCGGCAAAGGCACGGTCAACCGGTTCCCCTCCCAGACTGCGCCCTGTACTTCTGTTCCGCCTCCCCACTGCAGCGAGGAAAGGTAGAAGGTGTTGGGATAGACGGCCGGCTCCACCATAAGGGGCAGATGGGAGAGGGCATCGGAAGAATTATTGGTGTAGGTGATGGTCTGGGTGACAGACAGATGGTGCCGGTCGTAATTGAAGACGGCCTCCAGAACATACCGGGCCCGCCGGGGAGGGGAGCCTGGCGCCGGCGTATGGTTTGCGCCCTCCGTGGTGGGAGCGGACTCGTCTTCTGGGGGTGAGGCGGATGGGGTGAGGGCCGGCTCTGGCGGAAGGGTGATCTCTGCAGCCGCTGTTCCAGCGTCCTCCGGCATGGATGGCTCCACCGCTTCGACCACTGGATGCGATGCGGGGGATGGGGTTGAGCCTGCTCCGGGTCCGGGCGCGGGTGGGGGAGCAGAGCAGCCTGCCAGCCAGGTCAGCGTGAGCAGGACGAATAACAGGCAGACAGTCCGGTTCAGCCGGCGAGTGAGGCGCATATATTCCATTCTACCGCGGTTCTGGGGTACTTAAGTCCTGTCGAGAACTTCCTTTTTTAATTGTGAACTCTTTCCTAGCGAGAAACCGGCCGGACTGGGATAATGGGAACACGATAAAAACGAGGCCGCGGGAGTGATTTCCATTTGGCCGCCGCACCGAATAAAGGAGACATCATGGCGAACACAATGAGCGTGAAATTTTGGGGCGTGCGCGGCAGTTACCCTGTGCCGGGAGAGGACACACTGCGCTTTGGCGGCAACACTCCCTGCGTGGAAATTCAAGCCGGCGATCAAACCCTGATCCTGGATGCTGGCACCGGCATCGTGGCGTTGGGGCGCGACCTGCTGAAACGCGCCGCTGGGGCGCCTTGCCGGGTCAACCTGTTCTTCAGCCACATGCACCATGACCATATCCAGGGGTTCCCGTTCTTTTCTCCGGCGTACTTACCCACCACCGAATTATTCATCTTCGGCCCCAACCTGCAGGGGCGTTCGCTGGAACAGAGCCTGGCGGAGACCATGGCGCCTCCCTTCTTCCCGGTTTCGATCGATGAATTGGCAGCGAAGAAGGTATTCCACAGCCTGCCGGACAAACAGGTGGTCGTTCTGCCGGGAAAAGACCAGGCGCCGGAGATCTACTCCGGGCACGAACTCCCTTCCGAACTCCCTGAGGAGGCGGTCGTCGTGCACATCCTGCGCTCTTACGGACACCCGGGAGGCGTTTACATCTATAAGATCCAGTGGAAAGGCCAGACCGTGGTTTATGCGACGGACACCGAAGGGTATGCGAACGTCGACCGGCGGTTGGTCGAGTTCAGTCGGGGAGCAGACCTGTTGATCCACGACTGCCATTACACCGAAGCCCATTACCTGGGGTTATCCCCCGGGTTCCCCACGACTCAGGGGTTTGGACATTCGACCCCGCGGATGGCGGGAGAGGTGGCCCGGGCGGCCGAAGTGAAGCGGTTGGCGCTGTTCCACTTCGAGCCACAGTACGATGATGATATGATCGCCTCCATCGAGCAGGAAGCGTGCCTGTATTTTCCCCACGCCTGCGCGGCGTATGAAGGGCTGGAAATACCGGTTGGGGAGCCGGTGGAGACGGCCATCCGGCCAATGAGGTCTCGCCGGCTCCCCGTAAGAGAACGGGTGACAGCGGCGACGGTCTGCGGGAGGTTATGAAAAGCAAACCAGGTGAGAGGTAAAGAAAACCTGCCCCCGCTGTAGTTTAACGGTATGGAGATGAGAGGCGCACCCCGAGAAATTCTCGCGGTGCACCTCTCATTTCTCTTATTCTCACAATAAATGCTTAATAATTGTTGAAAACTAAGTTAAAACGCGGATATAATGGGGGTGATCATTCGACGCAAATTATGAATTAAAGGTAAAGCGATGACAGGGATCACTCATTCTGGACTCAAAGATATTTCTTTATTCCGCGGGCTCTCCGATGCAGATCTCGCCTGGATCGTCGGGCAGCTTTATTGCAAGACCTTCGCCCCCGGGTCGAATATCATCACCGCAGAACAACCGGGAGAGGTGGTTTACATTTTGCTGCGCGGCACGGTCAAGATTCATATCGAACAGGCCGATGGGCGAGATGTTATTCTGGCGATCCTGGGGCCGGGCGATATCGTGGGAGAGATGAGCCTGTTGGACAGCGCCGGGCGCTCGGCGAGCGTGGTAACCCTGGAAGATACCACCCTGATGTGGATGGGCCGGGCGACCTTCTACGAATGTATGAACCGGATCCCGGCGTTCAACCAGAACCTGGTGCGCATCCTGTCTTCCCGGGTGCGGCTGGCCAACGAACTCATCCAGGCTTTGAGTTCGCTGGATGTGAACGGGCGGGTGGCCCGGCAGATCCTGGCCTTTGCTGAGAAACACGGGCTTCCGGGAAAGGATGGCAGCGTGCTGATCCCGATCCGCCTGACCCAAAGCGAAGTGGCCGACCTGGTGGGCGCCTCCCGCAAGCGGGTCAACCAGGTGATGGTCAGCTTCAAGCAGCAGGGTTTAATCGGCGTGGATAACGATGGGCGAATCACGATCCTCGACCGCGCCGGGCTGGCGCGCCTCTGCCGCTGATCCCATCTGGCGGATTTCATCCGGCGGATGATATCCGGAAAGAGAACAGACCGGAATGCCGGATATTCAGCCGCCGGCATCCCGGTCTGTTTTCTTAACGCGCCAAATAAAAGGGGCGGGCTTACTTGGCATCCATCTCCTCCCGCACGGCCTGGTAGAGGGTCTCGGCTTTGAGCTCGTTGAGGGTATAGCAGGGGGCATCCAGGTGCTCGGCGAGGTGCTGGGCCAGACCCTGATCAAAGGCGGCGTGCTCCATGTTGATCACCAGGCAACGGATATCATCCTCGGAGATCTGTTCCGCCAGGCGGTGAGCTTCCTCTTGAGGGGGTAAACCGGTGAGGGTGACGTTCCCCGCTCCGTCGGTGAGCAGGATCATGAGCGGCATCACATCGGAGTGCAGGATGCGTTCCCTTTTGATCACTTCATGGGCAAGGAGCAGGCCGGCGGAGAGGGGCGTCTTACCCCCAACGGGGATATCGGCCAGGGCTCGCTGGGCCAACTGGGTGGAATTGGTGGGCGGCAGGATGAGGGTCGCCCGGTCTTTTTGGAAGACCACCAGGCCAACGCGATCGCGCCGCTGGTAGGCGTCGGTGAGTAGGGAGAGGATGGCGCCTTTGGTGGCCGCCATTCTCTCGGCCACGGCCATCGACCAGGAAGCATCGACTACGAACAGGACCAGGTTGGCGGCCTTCTTGACCCGCACCTTTTGCTGCAGGTCGCCGGGTTGGATGGCAAACGCCACCCGCTTGCGCTGCTCTGTCCGCCTTTTTTGGAAGGGGGCGGCAGCGCGCAGAGTGGCGTCGAAAGCCAGATCGTTGGTTTTTCCGCCGGCGGGGCGGGCCATAATATAGCGGCCCCGCTTGCGGTCGGTGCGGGTGCGAGACCGGCGCCCGCCGTGGCGGCGAGTCAGCCGGTCCAGCGGATTGTCGATTTTTCGCGGAGTAAAGGTCTGGCCGATTTTCACCTTTTCTCCGCCGTCCCACCAACGGGCGGTCCCGGTGTCGAACACATTCTGTGGGCCGGGCTCGGCCGGGCTGTGGCTAGAGTCCTCGTCCAGAACTTCTACTTCTGGGCTGGGCGTAGCTTTTTTTTTTCGTCCTCCGCCGGCTCTCCGGGGGTGGGTTCCGGTTCGCCCATCGAGGACCCTTGAAGCTGCTCGATACGCTCCTGGAGTTCATCCATGGAGATCTCGGCCTGCTGGAACGGCCCGCGCTTGATGCGGTGCGGCAGGGCCAGCTCGGCCGCCAGGGCGATATCGCGATCGGTGATCGACTTGCGCCCCTCAAAAGCAGCATGGGCCCTGGCGGTCTTCAAAATCACCAGATCGGCGCGGTGTCCATCCACGTTGAGGGAGGAAGTGAGCGCAGCAATAGAGAGCAGATCCCGGGTGGTATGGGTCACCTGGTCCACAACCTGGCGGGCGCTATCGATCTGGCGGGAGAGCTCCTGCTCGCGAGGCAGCCATTCTTCGTAGAAGCCATCCGGATCCGCTTCGAACCCGAGGTTGCGCTGCATGATCAGCACCCGGTCGCGAGCATCGCGGATGCCGCGGATTTCGACGGACAGAGCGAAGCGGTCTAGGAGCTGCGGGCGCAGGTCGCCTTCTTCAGGGTTCATTGTCCCAACCAGGATAAAGCGGGCCGGGTGAGAGAAAGAGATCCCTTCCCGTTCAACGATGTTGACGCCCATCGCCGCCGAATCGAGCAGCAGATCAACCACGTGGTCGTCCAGCAAGTTGACTTCATCAATATAAAGCAATCCCCGGTTGGCGGCGGCGAGCACACCCGGCTCGAAGTGGCGCTTCCCTTCCTGAATCGCCTTCTCGATATCGAGCGTGCCGACTACACGGTCCTCGGTGGCGCTGACCGGAAGATCGACAAAGCGGATCTGGCGTTTGCCGATCACCAGGTCTTTGGATGCCCGCCTTTGCTCCTTTACCCAGTCGGACCAGGTGTTGGGGGCGTTCGGGTCGTCGCTGAAAGGAGAATCGATGAACACTTCGATTTCAGGCAGCAGGGCGGCCATAGCGCGGGCTGCAGTGGACTTCGCCGTCCCTCGTTCACCACGGATCAGCACACCACCGATACGAGGATCAACCGCGTTTAAAATCAGTGCACGCTTCATGCGCTCCTGGCCAACAATCGCTGTAAACGGAAAAATAGGTGGCATTGTTTTCCTCAGACCTCAAGACGTTAGTGTCAGTCAATAATCTTATCACAAGATGGAAAGGGATGAGGGTCACGGCGCGTGACGTGGAAATGATTGTCGCCTTACGGATTCGGAAGCCAACCTCTTACCGTCCGGCTTCAATCCCCACCCAGACCGTCTTCGACCATTTCAAGATATCCAAGGGCTGCGAGGAACATCGCGTGCGGAACTGCTTCGCCTTGGGCGGCGAGGGCGGCCATCATGCCATCCATTTGGCCGGCCAACCGGCGGAGGAAGTTCAGTTTGTCCAGGGGAGATTGATAAGTGGGAATCTCTTCCAGCCGGAGCGGGCGGTTTTGTTTCAGTAGTTTCTGGGCCTTGATGAATGGGGGAAGCAAAATGGGCAGCAGGTCGATGCCCGGCGCCCTGGGGGAGCGATAGATCCTTTTCGCCGTGATCAGGAGCATCATCCAGAAGAAGGTGATAAAGTGAGCGGGCTGCTCGCCGGTCTCTGAGGAGGCGGGCCGGCCTGGAAAGCTGACCGGTTCATCCTTTTCCGGCAGGCCTGCGCGATCGAACAGCAGGAGAGTGTTGGGCGGGATATAGGCAGAGGACTGCAGTTGGAAGTACCAATCCACAATATGGGGCGCAACCGGGGCGTCGTAGCAGGCCATCAGGTAAGCCCCGTTTTCGGGGGCATTTTGGGGCACTTCGAGAGTCATGAGCGGCGGGTCGATGGCGGCCGGGAGCTGGCGAAACCTGCGTGAGTCGAAGCCCTGCGGATAAAGAGGATCCTCGGCCGTGACCACCCACAGATCGATGTCGCTCAGTGGGTCTGCATCACCCCGACCGAGAGACCCCCACAGCCAGGCGGCAATCACGTGAGGATCGTTTTCCAACCGGGTCTGGATTTTCTCGAGCAGAGCAGCGCGCTCATTCTGATAGTGGAATAAACGGCCGGTCATTTGCTGCAGATAACGGGTGAGTGAACTTCCGGGAGGTACAGTCAGGGCGACGGCTTGGGCTGGGCTTCCAGGCGAGCCAGGCGCGCTTCGAGGGAGCCGAGATGGGCGAGTAAGCGCCCGGCGGTGAAGAGCAGCAGGCTGAGGACGAGGGAGACGATCAGGGTGAACACGCCAAGCCCATTGACCAGCCCGGTGAGGTAGGGGGCGATGAGATTGGAGATGACATCGGCGCCGATCAGTTGCAGGGGCAGCAGCAGGTTATGGACGTTTGCCCCGCCGGCGATGAGGCTGAGCCCGGCGACCAGGCCGAGTAGGAGCACAATGGCCGACAGCACGTACAAGGACACAGTGAGAATGCGGAAAGGGCGCAGCGAAATCATGGATCTTCTCCATGGGAAGATGGATGAAGCCTTGGGAGGCGCTGTGGTTCCGCCCCGGCAGGCGATAATACGATTCTACTCAACCATGGACTGGCTGTCATGGCCAAAAGGGATTAAATTCGGACAGTGCATTTGTGGGATTGCAGAGAGGGAGATATTAAATTTTCCTTGACAGCGTATAGTTAAAGGTTGCCAAGTTGGATGGATACATTTATAATATTATCCATATCTTAGCCAAAACCGGAGTTTGTAATCTTATGGAACACAATGATGCCCACGGTGGGCAACAGGTTGAGCCCGAAAACATGCCTGAGAACGAAATGAACGCGCCCGAGCAGCAAGAAGCCGAGCACAATTCGTCTGAGATGCCTTCCATGGAAAGCCTGTTGGAAGAGCAAGGGCTCAGCCTTGAATTTCCCAGCCAAGGCGAAATTCGCCAAGGAGTTATCGCCACAATTCGCGACAACGAGATCCTGGTCAGCGTCGGCACGAAATCGGAGGGGGTGATTTCGGGGCGAGAGCTGGAAGCCATCCCGAGTGAAGAGCGGGCCGAGTTTCAGGTTGGGCAGGAGATCCCGGTGTACGTGGTCTCTCCGGAGGATCAAAACGGCAACGTTGTCCTGTCCTACATGCGCGCTCGGGAGGAAAAGGATTGGGAGGATGTGGAAAAACTGCTGAATTCTGGAGAGGTCTACTCGACCAAGATCATTGGCTACAACAAGGGTGGCCTGATTGCTCCGGTCGGCGGTTTGCGTGGATTCATCCCGGCCTCCCAGATCAGCCTGGTCCGCAGGTCGTCCTCATCTGGCGAAACTCCCGAACAGCGCTGGGGGAAGATGGTAGGAGAGCCCGTCAAGGTTCGCATCATTGAAGTAGACCGCGAGCGCCGCCGCCTGATCCTCTCCGAGCGCCAGGCCCTGCAGGAGACTCGAGAATCGCTTAAGGAGCGCCTGCTCGATGAACTGCACGAGGGCGATATCCGCACCGGGCGGGTGACCAGCCTGGCCGAATTTGGGGCCTTCGTCAATATCGACGGCGCCGACGGCCTGGTGCACCTGTCTGAGATTTCCTGGGACCGCATCCAGCACCCGAACGAGGTGCTGAAGGTGGGGCAGGAGGTCAAGGTCAAAGTGATCTCGATCGATCAGGACCGCAAGCGCATTGGCCTGTCGATCCGCCAACTGCAGAAGGACCCGTGGTTGGAGCGGGTCGAGCGCCTGAAGGAAGGGCAGTTGATCGAGGGCACTATCACCCATCTGACCAAGTTCGGCGCTTTTGCCAAGTTGGATGAAGACCTGGAAGGGTTGATCCACGTTTCCGAGCTCAGCGAGCAGCGGGTGGGCCATCCGAAAGAGGTGGTCAAAGAAGGCGACACGCTGACTTTGCGGGTGATCAAGGTCGAACCGGAACGACGCCGCATCGGGCTGAGCTTGCGCCGGGTTGACTCTCCGGCTTACGCTGATCTGGACTGGAAGATGGCCCTGGCCGAAGAAATCGGCAAGCCGCAGGAAGAAGCATCTGAAGAGAAGGAAGAAGCGGAAGCGGTAGCCGAATCTCCGGCGGAAGCTGCGCCTGCTGAAGAAGCCGAGGAAGTGGAATCCACCGAGG
This sequence comes from uncultured Anaerolineaceae bacterium, assembly GCA_964391195.1. GTDB lineage: Bacteria > Chloroflexota > Anaerolineae > Anaerolineales > UBA4823 > JAAYXE01. Next base: position 22,874 of record CAYMLG010000038.1, read on the forward strand.
AAGTCTCTGAAGCAGAAGAATAAACTTCTGCTTCGCCACTAATGGTGACGTTCAGAGCGCACCTTCTCGGGGGAAGGTGCGCTCTTTAGCATAAGAGCGGCGCGGTAAAATTGAACCTGAAATAGATCTCTATTTCAGCGGGTTGAGCTAAATCTTTGTTATACTAGAGTTGTATCATCGAAAGGGGGAATAGCCTAAGAGTTGTGTTAATTTCTCGCAACTCGGGATAGCTTTCATCATGGCATTTGACAAACTCTGGTAGAATCAATTGGGACTAAAAGTCTCATATATCCAAACGTGATCTGTCGTGCTGGGAACCCAATCATTCCGGCACTCATTGAAGTAACCGGAATTATCTCTGCACTGTATCCTTTTGGTGCTGTCTGTTTTTTAGCTAGGAGGTAAGCATTACCATGGCTGGCATGGACCGTTTTACGCAACGGGCGCGCCGTGTTCTCAGCCTCGCTCATCAAGAGGCCGAGCGCATGCGCCACAATTACATAGGAACAGAACACCTTCTGTTGGGTTTGATTCGTGAAGAAGGTGGTGTTGCTGGCCGGGTGTTACGTGAGTTGGGACTGGAGGCGAACCGCGTCCAGGAGATCGTCGAACGACTGACGGGTCCCGGCCAGTACCGGGGGGGTAAGCTGGACCTTTCCCCGGGGACACAACAGGTCCTCGAATACGCTGTGGATGAAGCGCGGCGTATGGGACATCATTATATTGGAACCGAACACCTGCTGCTCGGTTTAGTACGCTATGGCGAGGGGATCGCCCTTGACGTGCTGCGTAAGCTTGGGGTGACCCCCGAGCAGATCCGGCGGCAGACGCGCCGGGTGCTCCAGGAGAGCACGGCCTCGCGCCGGACGAGCACGCCGGAGGCCTCGCGCACCAGCCAGCGGGCGGAACAAAACCGGCCCAAGACCCCTATGGTCGACCAGCTAGCGACCGATCTGACCGCGCTGGCAGAAGAGGGGAAGCTGGACCCGGTGATCGGCCGGACGATGGAAATCGAGCGGGTGATCCAGATCCTGGCCCGCCGTACGAAGAATAACCCTGCCTTGATCGGTGAACCCGGCGTAGGCAAGACCGCGATCGTCGAGGGACTGGCGCAGCGTATCATCGAAGGCGATGTGCCCGGCCCGCTGTTGGACAAGCGAGTCCTGCAGCTTGACGTCGGCTCGCTGGTAGCAGGAACGATGTACCGGGGGCAGTTTGAAGAACGCCTGAAGCGGGTGATCGAAGAGCTCAAAGCTTCAGGCGCTATCCTGTTCATCGATGAGGTCCACATGCTGGTGGGCGCCGGCGCGGCCGGGTCATCGGTGGATGCAGCCAACATCCTGAAGCCGGCCCTTTCTCGGGGCGAGCTGCAGGTGATCGGGGCGACTACGCTCGACGAGTACCGCAAGCACATCGAGAGTGATGCGGCGCTGGAGCGCCGCTTCCAGCCGGTGATCGTCGAGGAACCCTCGATCGAAGAGACGATCAACATCCTGCGGGGCATCCGCAGCGCGTACGAGGAGCACCACCGGCTGACGATTTCAGACGAGGCGCTCGATGCGGCAGCGCATCTCTCGGCACGCTATGTGACCGAACGGTTCCTGCCAGACAAGGCGATCGATCTGATCGACGAATCGTCATCGCGGGTGCGCATGTACAAGAGCCCGGCAGCGAAGACGGTCAAAGAGTTGATGGGGCAACTGCGGGAAACCCGCCACAACCACGCCCTGGCCCTGGAAGACGGGCGGTACGATGACGCCCAGGACTTCCTGGAGCGCCAGGAAGCGCTGGAACGCCAACTGGAGCGCCTGCGCACCGGTTGGGACCGCTCCAGCAGCCCGGTGGTCACGGCCGAGGACATCGCCGAAGTAGTGTCGATGTGGACGGGTGTGCCCACCATGCAGATCGCGCAGGAAGAGTCGGTGCGCTTGCTGCAGATGGAAGATGAACTGCGTAAATCCATCATCGGCCAGGACGAAGCGGTAGAGGCGATTTCGAAAGCCGTGCGCCGCGCCCGGGCCGGGCTCAAGGATCCTCGCCGCCCGATCGGTTCCTTTATCTTCCTCGGCCCGACCGGGGTAGGCAAATCGGAACTGACCAAATCACTGGCGAAATTCCTGTTCGGCAGCGAGGACGCGCTGATTCAGCTCGATATGTCCGAATTCATGGAGCGCCACACCGTCAGCCGGTTGGTCGGCGCGCCTCCTGGATATGTGGGCTATGAAGAGGCCGGCCAACTGACCGAAGCGCTGCGCCGCCGGCCGTACTCGATCGTCGTCTTCGACGAGATCGAGAAGGCCCACCCTGAAGCGCACAATATGCTGCTCCAGATCATGGAAGAGGGCCACCTGACCGACGCCCGCGGCCGGAAGGTAGACTTCCGCAATGCGATCATCGTCATGACCTCCAACGTGGGGGCCGACATGATCAAGCGTCAGGGCGCAGTGGGCTTCCAACTGCAGCGCGACGAGCAGACGGAAGAACGCCTGGCCTACGAGGAGATGCGCAAGAAGCTGATGGACTCGCTGCGCCGGGTCTTCCGGCCGGAGTTCATCAACCGGGTAGACAATGTGATCGTGTTCCGCTCGCTGAGCAAGCAAGACATCGAGCAGATCGTTGAACTCGAGCTGGCCAAAGTGGCCGCCCGCCTGGAAGAGTACGAGATCGAACTGGTGCCCACCCCTGAGGCGCTCAGCCTGCTGGCCGAGCAGGGCTACGATCCGGACATGGGCGCTCGCCCGCTGAGGCGGGTGATCCAGCAGAAGGTGGAAGACAGGCTCTCCGACCAACTGCTGTCCGGCGAGTTCGAACATGGCGATACGGTGATGGTTGTGGTCAGCGAAGAGAACGATATCGTCCTCAAGCGGAAGGAGAATGAACTCTCCTCCACCGAAGAGGCTTTAGCAGCCGGGTAACCCGGCGGCTTCAATCGAGTGAAAAGAGATTCGTGCGGGCCCCGGCTCGCACGAATCTCTTTATAATAACGATATGCCAAAAGTACGCACACAATACGTTTGCCAACAATGCGGGCGGAGATCCGCCCGCGAGATGGGCCGCTGCCCGCAGTGTGGAGCGTGGGGCAGCATGGTCGAAGAAGTGCTGTCCGCCCCGGCTGCGGCGAGCACCAGGCACGCTGCCGGCGGGCTTAGCGGGCGTTCGAGCCCGCGCCGGCTGGCGGAGATCAGCGGGGATGTGGAAGAGCGCCTACCGACCGGCATCGGCGAGTTCGCCCGGGTGCTGGGCGGCGGCGTAGTCCCCGGCTCGGTGGTGCTGATCGGCGGCGACCCGGGGATCGGGAAATCCACCCTGATGCTCCAGTTCGCGATGGAGATGGCCCGCCAGACTCAGGTGTTGTACGTCTCTGGCGAGGAGTCGGAGCGCCAGATCAAGATGCGGGCGTTGAGGCTGCTGCGAGGCAGCGCCCCCTCGGGCGGCCAGGCTGAGACGGACGGGCAGAACGAAAACGATGAGGCCCTGGATCTCCCGGAGGAGCTATTCCTGGTCACCGAGACCAACCTGGGGGTGATCCTGGAGCACATCCAGACGGTGAAGCCCATCCTGTTGATCGTCGACTCGGTTCAGACGACTTATATGCCCGAGCTCGACTCGGCGGCCGGCTCGGTCTCCCAGGTGAGGGAGATCTCTTCCCGACTGCGCGAGCTGGCGAAATCGACCGGGATGGCGGTGTTTTTGATCGGCCACGTCACCAAAGAAGGCACAATCGCCGGACCGCGGGTGCTGGAACATATCGTCGATACGGTGCTGTATCTGGAGGGGGACCGCTTCCAGTCATACCGGCTGCTCAGGAGCGTGAAGAACCGCTTTGGGGCCACATCAGAAGTGGGAGTATTTGAAATGCGTGACCGTGGCCTGGTGGAGATCGCCAATCCTTCGGAAGCGTTCCTGGCCGAGCGAATGGTCAACGCGCCCGGTTCGGCGATCGCGGTGACGATGGAAGGCACCCGCCCGCTGCTGGTGGAGGTGCAAGGGCTGACCAGTCCCACCGCGTTTGGGAACCCGCGGCGAACGCCGAACGGGATCGATTTCAACCGGCTGCTGCTGATCGTGGCCGTGCTCACCCGCCGGGTGGGGCTCAGGCTGGGCGAGCAGGACGTGTTCGTCAATGTGGTGGGAGGGATGGAAGTGGGGGAACCTGCGGCCGACCTGGCCGTTGCGGCGGCTATCGCCTCCTCCATCCGGAACACGCCGGTGAAGGCCGATACGGTGCTGATCGGAGAGGTGGGTCTCTCGGGTGAACTGCGGATGGTGAGCCAGATGCCCACCCGGCTGCGGGAAGCGGCCAAGCTGGGCTTTCGCACGGCGATCGTGCCGAAAAGGCTGCGCCGGGGCGAATCCTGGCCGGACGGCATTCAGATCGTCGAAGCCCGCTCGCTGCGCCAGGCGTTGGAAAGCGCCCTGCTGCCCGATGAAAGCTAGCCGAGGACCGGCAAGGGTGATGCAAGCCGCGATGAGCGCCAAACTGGCCCCAAGTTTTTACGTGCGGGATATCCCCGTCTATGGGGATATGATCCTCTCGCCGATGGACGGGTTCTCCGACCTTCCCTTCCGCTCCGTCTGTCGAGAACTGGGCTCGGCGATGAGCTATACCGAGTTCGTCAACGCGCTGGATGTGCTCTCAGGGCATCCGCAGGTGAAACAGCGCTGCGCCCATCTGTCCGAGGAGAGTCCGGTGGTGTTCCAGGTCTTCGACGACTCGCCCTCACGGCTGCTCGAGGCCGCTCTGCGGCTTCAGGACCTTGGAGCAGACATCATCGATATCAATATGGGCTGTTCGGCCAAAACCGTCGCCCGGCGCGGCGCGGGCGCCGGCCTGCTGCGGACCCCGGTGAAGGTGGCGCGCATCTTCCGCACGCTCTCCTCGGCGCTGCATGTGCCGGTCACAGGCAAGATCCGCCTGGGGTGGGACGATGATCACCTCAATTACCGGCTGATCGCCCGTATCATCGAGGAGAACGGCGGGGCGCTGATCGCGGTTCACGGGCGGACCAAGGTACAGGGGTATGGGGGACAGGCCAACTGGGATGCGATTGCAGAGATTAAGCAATTGGTGTCGATCCCCGTTCTGGGGAATGGGGACGTGCGCCGGGTGAAGGATATCGAGCGGATGAAAGCCTATACCGGCTGTGACGGGGTGATGATCGGCCGGGGAGCGGTGGGCAATCCGTGGATCTTTTCCGGGAAGGACCGCGAGCAGGTGGCGCCGGAGGAAGTGCGGGCGGTGATGCTGCGGCACCTGGAGCGGATGCTGGCTTTCTATGAGGGCGATTCGGGGCTGGTCCTGTTCCGCAAGCACGCAAGCCGGTACCTGAGCCCCGTGCCGCTAACCCGGGAAGAAAGGCGGCGCCTGTTCTCCGCTGAGAAACCCGAGGAGTTCACTGCCTTACTTGATTCACTTTCTACTATACAAAATCTAAGTAAACTTACATTGACTGTTCCCTAATCTCTGATAAATTTACTTAGAATTGCGTAAATTATGAGATAGGGAGCATCATCAATGATAATTAAGCAGATCCAACTGGGGTTGATTCATGTCGCAGTCGCCATGACCCTGGTCCCAATCAACAGCACCCTGAACCGGGTGATGATCAAAGAACTGGCGATATCTGCTACATTGGTTGCGTTCCTCGCCTCGCTTCCCTATTTATTTTCTCCAATTCAAGTGGCCATCGGGTCGTTCTCCGACCGGCATCCGGTCTTCGGGTACCGGCGCACGCCGTATATCCTGTTGGGGCTCGGCCTGTGTGTCGCCGGGCTGCTGGTCTCGCCACAGGCTGCCTTCACCCTGGGTGGGGATTTTCAGAGCGGGCTGGGGATGGGGCTGCTGGCGTTCGGCGCCTGGGGGATGGGCTTCAACCTGGCGACGGTGTCCTATCTATCGCTGGCCACCGAAATCTCCGGTGAAAAAGGGCGCGGCAGGACCATCGCGATCATGTGGTTTATGATGATCACCAGCATTATCCTCACCGCAGTCCTGCTCAGCCGCCTGGTGGGCGACCCTTATTCCCCAGAACTGTTAGTACGGGCGTTCCAATGGGTCGGCGTCCTGGCCCTGGGGCTGGGACTGCTGGGCCTGATTGGGCTGGAGCGGCGCGCGGCTGGTGGCGCAGCTCCCGCCGGCAGCGCAGCTCCCGCCGGTAACGTAACCCGGGAGACCGCAACCAATAGGGATCATTCCTGGAAAGAGATCGCGGAGGCGATTCTGGGGAACCGCCAGGCAGCCCTGTTTTTCGTCTACCTGATGATCATGCTGGCCGCTATATTAGGACAGGATATTCTCCTGGAGCCGTTCGGGGGGGAGGCCTTCGGTCTTTCTGTCCAACAAACAACCCGCATCACCTCGCTGTGGGGCACCTGCGTGCTGGCAGCGCTGCTGGTCGCCGGGGCGCTGGAGACCCGCGTGGCAAAGCGGCGGATCGCCCAAACCGGTGCAGTGCTGGGGATTGCAGGTTTTGGATTGATCTCCCTCAGTGGGTTTCTGCTGAACCAGGTCATCTTCTTCAGCGGGGTGGTCCTCCTGGGGCTGGGGACGGGGTTATCCACTGTATCCAACCTTGCTTTGATGTTCGACATGACCACTGCCGCGAATGTCGGTCTGTTCATGGGCGCCTGGGGGATGTCCAACGCCTTTTCACGTTTGATCGGTACACTGCTGGCAGGAGGGGTACGAGACGTTGTCACCGGATTATTCGCCAGCCCGGTGATGGGTTATGTGGTGGTGTTCCTCATTGAGGGGGCGATGTTGGCGGTCTCGTTATGGATGCTGCGGTGGATCGACGTCAAGGCGTTCCACTCGCAAGCCGAGCAGCCCAGTCTGGTGGAACGCGCGGCCATCGCCAACGATATTTAATAAATAAGCGATCAAGAGCGAGCGCACGAACTGACGCCCAGGGAGTGCGCTCGCAACCCGGCTCTAAATCTGTAGGAAGGTCAGGAGCAAATATGCCTTCAGAATGGATGAGCCTGAGCAAAGTCGCTCAGATGTTGGGCGTGCATCCCAGCACGGTGCGAAACTGGTCGGACCAGGGGGTTTTACCCGTTCACCGCACCTCCGGCGGACACCGGCGCTACCTGCGCAGCGAAGTGGAACTGTGGCTGGCATCCCAGCGGGCCAACCAACCGGCGGATTTCCAACTGGTGGTGCAGAACGCGCTGCGAAACACCCGAATGCAGATCAGCGAGGGGGCGCTAAAGGATGAACCCTGGTATGCAAAGCTGGATGAAGAGGCCCGGGTACAGTACCGCCAGAGCGGGCGAGCGCTGGTGCAGGGGCTGATTAGCTATTTGCATGCCGATGGGAAGAAGGCGGCTGCAGAGGCCAGGGCGCTGGGTTACGAGTACGCTTCGCGCGGGCGGCGCTACGGGTTGAGTGTGCTGGAGGCGACCCATGCCTTCCTGTTTTTTCGCAACAATATTATTGATTCGATGCTGGCAGTTTTTGAATCGGCGGCAGTGAATTCTCCCAGCGCCTGGAGCAGTATGTACCGCCAGGTCACGACCTTTACGGATTTGATCCTGATCACGCTATTGGAGACCTACGAAGCTCACGAATATTCCAAACAGCGAGTCGTACGATGAAACGCCAAAGTAAAAAGTTTCAACCTTCGCGGTGGATGGATTATCTGGTGCCGGCACTGCTCATCCTGCTGGCGATCGCGCTGGCCGCTACCCTGCTGGTGGTCGCCCTATCCGTCGCCGGATTGATCCCAACCCTCTGAATTTCTATCTGGAGGAACAGCGTTATGCACTATTTATCGATTGTTTCCACGATCGTCGCTTTCACCTTCGCAATCGCCGTTTTTTCCCGCTACCGCTACAAAAAAGGCAAACACCTTTTGATGTGGGGGATTGGCCTGGTGCTGTATGGATTGGGCACGCTCACCGAAGTCATCCTGGGGTTTACCTACAGCTCGCTGGTCTTACGCGTATGGTACCTTTCGGGGGCGATGCTGACCGCCGCCTGGTTGGGGCAGGGGACTGTGTATCTGCTGGTACGGAAACGTGGCGTGGCCCACACCCTGACGGTTCTACTCACCCTGGTCTCACTGGTCGCCCTGGGGCTGGTATTCTTCGCGCCGATCAATAATGCGGTGAGCTACAATACCCAGGAACCCGCCTCGCTGCAGTACCAGGAGATTTTGACCCGGAACGGGATGGTGATCGGGCTGACGATCCTCCTGAACATTTATGGCACCCTGGCCCTGGTGGGTGGGGCGCTGTATTCGGCGTTCCTCTTCTGGCGGAAGAAGGTGCTGGCGAACCGGGTGCTGGGAAATATCCTTATTGCCGGCGGGGCGTTGATGCCGGCCATGGCGGGATCGCTGGTCAAAGCCGGGCTGGTGGATTGGCTTTATGTGAGCGAACTGGTGGGGGTGGTGGTTATGTTCCTGGGGTTTCTCCAGGCAACTTCGGGCAAAGCAGTGGAGAGCGCTCCTGCTGCGGCGTCCTCGCGCTGATTCTCACCGCGCAAAAAGGCCGCAGAACCCCTGCGGCCTTTTTACGAGATAAACTAATCTCTCCCCTCGATTGCAGCCTGGGCTCGTTCGCTGACCCAGCGTTCTTCACCCCTGGCTACACTGCGGACAGCTTCCAATACCTGTTCGGCGGCTTCGTCCTTGGTGATGTAGCCGACTGCTCCGTTGGCGAGTAACTCCAGGATGTAATGGCGGTCATTGTAGGCGCTTACAGCAAGAACCCTCACCGGGGACTGGGCTGCAAAGAGTTCTCGGGCGACTGATACACCGTCAAGAACGGGCATTTCCATGTCCAGCAATAAGATGTCTGGTGAGTATCGATTGACGGAGTATATCGCTTCCACTCCGTTGCTGGCCTCATCCACGACTTCGATGTCTGGCGCTCTTTGAAGTATTTGGCGGATACAAGAGCGTACGGTTGGATGGTCGTCGGCCAGGACAACTCGTGTAACCTTCATGGCTCCTCGTCTATCCTTCCCCAAACCCATCAGGCTTCCCCTCTACAAGTTAAATTATAAACTAATAAATGGATAAAGTTGGATTAATTAAATACGACTTTTTAACAGCCCTAACCATTTTATTAGCATCCTCCAGGGCAAAAGTGGTAAAATCGGCTATCTATACTCCACATTATGCTCAGGCATTTGCAGCAACAGGGGGAGGTCTGCTCCGCTGAACGAGTGCACTCAACGAGAGCTCTCTTTGAGTGATAGCAGAGCGGTCTCACTCTGGGTCACTGAAAAATCAACCAGAACGTTGCGCCTGCCCCAATGGACCGAATGGTGTAAAATCTAGACGGAGAAGAAAATGGCTAACGAACCCACTGGTCTGTTAAAAACCTTATTGAGCGCATTCCCTGTATCCCGTATCCGCCGGAATCACGGTCTTGAACACGCCACGCTGCATTTACTGTCGAAGCGTTATCCCAAAACCAGCCTGGCGGGCCATTCAGACATGGGCGGCTTCTGGATTCTGGGTGAGGTAGAGACGGAAGATGTGCGGCAGATGGTCGACGAGGCGCTGGAACGTATGCGCAATGGCGAAGAGGAACTGGCAGTGCACCCGAACTGCGGGACAAACTTCGTCACGGCAGGGACCTTTGCCGGTGTGGCAGCCTCGCTGGCGATGATGGGCGTGGGGAAGACGCTGCGCGATAAGATCGAGCGGGTTCCCCTGGCGGCTTCGCTGGCAACCCTGGCGCTGATCTTCGCCCAACCGATGGGGTTGATCATCCAGGAGCGGATCACTACCTCGGGCAGCCCAGAAGCCTTGAAGGTGGTAAACATTATCCCCTCCCGCAAGGGCCGGATTCGCGCTCATCGGGTGGTCACCGAAGGATAAGCCTATGCCCACTTCCGACCCCGTCGTTTATGTGCTGAACGGGGAGGACGAATTTGCCATCGCCCAGTTTTTGGCTTCCCTGGAAGCCAGGCTGGGCGATGCTTCGTTGGCGGGAATGAATATCACCCGGCTGGATGGCCGGACGCTGAATATAGCGGAACTGCCCGCGGTGACGAACGCCATGCCCTTCCTGGCCAGCCGTAGGCTGGTGGTGCTGACCAACCCGCTGGCCCGGCTCAACTCCCCAACCGCCCGAAAGCAGTTCACCTCGATTCTGGAGAATATCCCGCCCACGACCATTCTGGCGCTGGTCGAGTATCGCACGCTAACGGAGCGCAAGGGGAGCCAGCACTGGCTGGAGAAATGGGCGGATGGACAGCCCGAGCGCGCGGCGGTGAAAACCTTCCCGCTGCCCAAAGGGGCGGCCATGGTCCAGTGGATTCAGGGGCAGGTGAAAACGAGCGGCGGGCAGATGAAGCCTCAGGCGGCTGCGCTGCTCGCCAATCTGGTGGGCGATGATCCCCGCATGGCCGGCCAGGAGATCCAAAAGCTGCTGGCCTATGTGAACTATTCCCGCCCGGTCGAGCCGGAAGATGTGGAAGCCGTGACCGCCGATTCCAGCCCGGGGGATATTTTCAAAATGGTGGATGCCCTGGCGGTCCGCAACAGCCATCTCGCCCAGGGGATGCTGCACCGGCTGCTGGAGACTGAGGAGCCTATCTTGATCTTCGGCATGGTCATCCGCCAGTTCCGCCTGCTGCTGCTGGCGCGAGAGGTGATGGACGCCGGGAGCTATGGCCCGGAGATCGCCCGGCAGTTGAAAGTACACCCGTATGTGGCGGATAAGGTGAGCGGGCAGGCGCGCCAGTTTTCGCTCCCCATGCTGGAGGCGGTTTACCGTCGTTTGCTCGATCTGGACGAGGAGATCAAAACGGGCCAGATCGGCGCTGATCTGGCCCTGGATACACTGGTCGCAGGTTTTACTTCGATGTAGTTTGAATGGTCAATCGCCGCTGACTTGAGCAGGGCTGACCCCAATCCAAAAATGGTTCGGCAGCACCGCCGGACTAGTACGCACTTCTACCTCACCGCTCTTGAGCTTCGGCTCTTCTTCAGGGGCCTGCGTTTCAGGAGCGGGCAGCATGCTGGGGTGAACGAAGCACAGGGTGGGAGGTTTTCCGTACTTGTTCTTGTAGTACTGGGCGGCGCGCTCTACCCGCGCGACCAACGCAGTTTTGGTGTCGTTGTCGTACCACAGCATACCTACTTTCATCTTACACACTCCTCTAGTTCGTATTGTTCAGAGCCGGGCGGTGCGGCCCGGGCTAAAGTTCTGCGCAGATCCAGAAGCGGATCCACCCCTCGTTGAAAGGAACAGTGAATTGTAACCCAGGCTGGAGCTCGTCTGCGCCGGAATTTGCGTCCTGGGCGAGGTAGGTCGCCAATCCGGGGGATTCGATATGGCCGATCAGCCGTGTGTGAAAGGCGTCCAGCAGGCGCAGGTCGATCTGATCGACGAGCCCGGCGGTGAGGGTAGCGAACACCCAAATCCGGGAGCGGGGCCCGTGGATGGCCAGGGAATACAGGCGGGCAAAAGCCTCATCATCCATCTGCTCCAGCCAGGTCTCCAGGTGATCGATGGCCAGGATGATCGACGGCCCACGCTCGGAACCCCTGCGTCGTTGTTCGGCCATTTCCGCCAGGGTGTACAGGTGGTCGATGGCGTCCGTCTGCTCGGGACAGTAAATCTGATTGAAGTGAGGCGATCCGGCTACCGGGATGAAGTCTTGCGGTGTGGGCGAGATGAGGCTGATGGACGCCTGGCCGGGGGTGTTGAGGGCGACTGCAGAGGTGAGGATAGAGCGCAGCAGGCGGGTGAGTCCGCCCCGCGAGTCGCCGGTGATCAACAGGCTGCCCGGTCGGGGGTCGGTCAGGTCAAGGGTGAACGGGAGCGAGTCCTCGCATACCCCGAGGATCACGCTGCCTGGGGGGAAAGAACCGCCTTCGGCGATGACCTCGTCCAACGTGGGAACCAGCAGCTCTGGCTGCTGTGCATCACCTTCATCGATCTCCGCCGCCTGTGACCCGGTGCCGGTGAATAACCCGGCCTGGATGGGCATGGATGTCTCTTCTTGCTCGAATTCATCTTCGTCGAAGTCCGCCGCCAGCGACTCGGTATCGGTGAGCCGCTCACCCTGGGTGGAGAACGGCAGTTCAGCCTGCTCTAGCTCGTCTTCGTCAAAATCCTCAGCCTCCGCTTCCGCGCCGGCGGTCGGTTCTTCCTCGTCTACGCCCTCAACCTCCGGTTCGGAGCCAGGGAACAAATCTTCCTCGTCGATCTCCACCACCTCTGGTTCGGCATCGAGGAACAGTTCATCCTCATCTGAGACGTATTCCACTTCATGGAGTTCATCCCCGTCGAAATCTAACTCCTCGCCGGAAAATGGGCTGTCCGGCTCCTGGGGGACAGGCGGCGGGGAGCCGGAACTGCGCGCCGTCCGGGCAGCCCGAGTGGCGCGCAGCTTCGGCCGCAGTCGCTCCAGGGCTTGCATCCCGATGGCTAATCTTTCTTCCGGAGTCAGCATTTCTTTCTCGTTTCTTTCTAGCAGGAAGGGCGGTTCGAGCCCTTCTTGCAGGGCCTGGCGATGAATTAGAACTTGCGTTCTATATTTTACCGCAGGTCATAGGCTGAGTCAATAAGGTTGTTTGTATTTTTTACCGGCTTTTCACGGGGGTTTAGAAAAGTGAATGGCCGCCGCCCGGCTGAGAAACCGGCCTGACGGCGGCCATCCTTATCCCACTTCCTCGGAGGAGAGGCGAGCTAGCGCTCGGAGTTTTCTTTGATAAAGGCGAGGACGTCATCCAGGCGGGTGAAGGCCAGGGCGGTGACCGTATCGGCTCCGCCGTAGTAGATGGCAATGCGCCCGGTGGGCCCGTCGTACAGCGCGGCGCAGGGGAAGACGACATTGGGGACATCACCCACGCATTCATAGAGAGCCTGGGGGGAGAGCAGGTAGGGGGCGCCGCGGGCGATCACCTTCCAGGGTTGGTCTAGATCGAGCAGGGCCGCTCCGAAGCTATACACGAAGCCATTACACGAGGTGAGCACCCCGTGGTAGAACAGCAGCCACCCTTCTGGGGTCTCGATGGGGACGGGGCCGGCTCCGATCTTGGTGCTCTGCCACCCATCTTTCACCCCCATGACATAGCGATGCTCGCCCCAATAAATCAGATCCGGACTCTGGCTGAGGAAAATATCTCCGAAGGGGGTGTGCCCGTTGTCGCTGGGGCGGCTGAGCATGACATACTTGCCGTTGATTTTCCTGGGAAAGAGCACGCCGTTGCGATTGAAAGGGAGCAGGGCGTTTTCCATGAAGCAGAAGGTCTGGAAGTCGAAAGTATACCCAATCCCAATCGTCGGGCCATGATAGCCGTTGCACCAGGTGACATAGTACCGATCCTCCAGCCAAACCACCCGGGGGTCGTAGCGATACTGGAAGCGGCTGATCTCCGCATCGCGGCCCTGCCAGGCGATGGGCTCAGGGTCGATCCGCCAGGAAAAGCCATCCTCGCTGAATCCGGCGTGTAAATTCATCTCGCGTTTTTTGTTGTCAACGCGGAAAACGCCGGCGAACTTATCATGGTAGGGGACCACCGCGCTGTTAAAGATGCTGTTCGAGGAGGGGATCAGGTTACGAGGGATGATGGGGTTTGCGGAGGAGCGCCAAACGACATCGGAAGAACCGGAAGGGCGATCTTCCCAGGGGATATTGGGCAATGAGGAAGAATTCATGGGAGGGCTCCTAAAATGGAGATATCAGCTTATTAAAATTTGACCAAATCTTTCAGTTAAATTTTAGTCAATAATTCGAAAATTTTCAAGGTGTAGCAGGGGATGAGGTTTGAAAGGGGAGAATGGAGGGAAGAGGGGGCATTGAAAAGGGCTGAAAATTAGAAGATAGGATTAAAAGGGGGGAATCTGCTTTAAAAATTTAGTAAAAAGTAGTTGACTCTTGCTAAAAAAGTTTATATAATGGGGGTAGTAAATTGGAAGCGCTCCCAACAACCCGTTTTCGCCAGTTTTTCAAACGAATGGAGTGGCTGCGTGTCTGGTCTGACCTTAGACGATATTGCAAAACAAGCAGGGGTTTCTCGCTCTACAGTCTCGCGGGTGGTGAACGGCCACCCCAACGTGCGAGCAGAAGTGCGGGAACGGGTGCAGAAAGTTGTCCGCAGCACGGGATATATCCCTCACGCGGCTGCACGCACGCTCGCCTCTCAGCGTTCCTGGACGATTGGGCTGGTACTGCCACGCAGTGTCAGCTCTTTTTTTACTGATCCGTATTTCGTGCGCCTCACCCAGGGGGTGGCCCAGTCCTGCAACCAGAGCAACTACACCCTCGGCTTATTCCTGCTGAATACAAAAGAAGACGAAGATAAGATCTACTCCCGGGTGTCGCGCAGCGGCTACCTGGATGGAGTGCTGGTGCAGTCCGGGCAGAGAGGAGAGAAGTTAATCGACTGCCTGGCGAAATCGGAGATACCATTGGTCGTCCTCGGCCGCCCGTTCCAACAAATCGACGTCAGCTATATCGACGTGGACAACGTGACCGCCGCCTTTCACGCCGTGAGCCACCTGATCCGGTTGGGCTACAGGCGCATCGCCACGATCACCGGCCCAACCAATACCACCGTCGGTTACGACCGCAAGGAAGGGTATCTGCGCGCGTTGAACGAGCGCGGCCTGGACCCGGATGAGAGCCTGGTTGTGGAGAGCGATTTTTCCGAGGCGGGCGGGTACTACGCCATGCAAGAGCTGCTGGCTGCGCGGCCTGAGGCCGTCTTTGCCGCCTCCGATATTATGGCAATCGGCGCGATGCGCGCGGCGCAGGAAGCCGGGTTCAAGATCCCCGATGATATCGCTTTTATCGGTTTTGACGATCTCCCCCAGGCGACGATCCCCCACCCCCAACTGACCACCATTCGTCAACCCATCTACCAGTTTGGGACCAAAGCGGTCGATATCCTGATCGACATGATCGAAAACGGCGCAAAACCGGCGCGCCGCATTGTCATGGACACCGAGTTGATCATCCGTGAGTCTTGCGGCGCGTTCAGACGGAAGTAGAGGCAAGGGGATGCCTCTATCTATTTTCAACTTCGCCAATCAGTCTGCTCCAAACCGAACGGAGGAGGAGGTGAATAATCGAGACGAAACAGTTGAAGTCACCCTTCGCCAAATCTCAGAAACCCGAACTATTCTGCTAGGAGAATGAAAATGCGCAAGTTTGTCTTATCCACCCTGACGATTTTGCTTCTGGCCAGCCTGCTTCTGGCGAGCTGCCAGACCGCTCAACCCACCGCGGAGACGATCATCCAAACGGTGGAAGTTGAGAAAGAAGTGGTCGTGACCAAGGAAGTCGAAGTGGTCGTGACCCAGGAAGTGGTGAGAGAAGTCCCCACTGAACCTGAGATGACCTATGAGCGCAACGAGACTCTCTATGTCAGCGGCTCTGCCTGGGGCCCGGTCTCAACCTGGAACCCCTTCCAGCCAGGATCCCTGGCCAACGCAACCGGCACGATCGGTTACGTGTATGAGTTCCTCTTCGCTTACGATCCGATGTCCGGAGAGATGATCCCCTGGCTGGCGGAGGACGGAACCTGGTCTGATGACACCACCTTCGAGGTGACGCTGCGCGAGGGGCTTACCTGGAGCGATGGAGAACCGCTGACCGCGGCCGATGTCAAGTTCACCTATGAACTCGGCCAGCAATACGCGGCCATCTGGTTTGCCCCGATGTGGAATTACCTGACCGGCGTCGAAGCTGTGGACGATACCCACCTGGTGTTCACCTTCGAAGATCCGCTGTACCAGGAATTTGCGTACAACCTCTACAATATTCCGATCGTCCCGCAGCACATCTGGCAGGACTTTACGGAAGAGGAGATCACGGTTGGCGCCAATGAGAAACCGATCGGCTCGGGCGCGTATCTGTATGACACCCACGCTGAGGACCGCAACGTGTGGCTGCGGAACGATAACTGGTGGGGGATCGACGTGTTCGGCACTCCCGCCCCGAGACGGATCGTTGACATCCGCACCTCCAGCAACAACGTCGCCCTGGGCATGGTTGTCAAAGGCGAGTTGGACCTGAGCAATAACTTCCTGCCGGGTGTCGCCGAACTGGCCAATAAGGACTACGTCCAGACCTTCTACTCCGAAGCGCCGTACATGCTGTCCGCCAACACGGCTGTGCTGTTCCTGAACACAACCAAAGCGCCGATGGATGACCCGGCGTTCCGCCGGGCGCTGGCTTTCGCCATCGACGTCCCGTCGATTGTGAACGTGGCCTATGCTCAACTGGTCAGGGCTGCCGACCCCTCCGGCCTGCTGCCCACCCTGTCTGATTACATCGACCAGGATGTAATCGCCGAACTGGGCTACACCTTCGATACCGAGCAGGCTAAGGCTATTCTGGCCGAAGCCGGGTACGTGGATACCGATGGCGATGGGTTCGTGGAAGCGCCGGACGGCTCCAAGATCGAACTGCGGGTGACCTGCCCCAACGGTTGGACGGACTGGATGGCGGCGATCGATGTGATTGCCACCAGCGCCCAGGCAGCCGGAATCAACATCCAGGACGAAACCCCGGATTATGGTGTCTGGAACACGGAGCTCCAGAGCGGCACCTTCGACATGACGCTGAACAACTGGGCTACGATGAGCAACACCCCGTGGACCCTGTACAACCTGCTGTTCAACCACCCCATTCGCGAGCAGATGCAGAATGGGAACTTCGGACGCTATGACAACCAGGAGCTGTTCGACCTGGTGGACAACCTGGCCAGAGTGCCCATGTCTGACCAGGAAGGCATGAAGGCCGCCACTTCGGCGATTCAGTCCCTCATGCTCACCGAGATGCCGGTAATCCCGCTGTGGTATAACGGTCTATGGGCGCAGTGGAGCACTTCTGTGTGGAACAACTGGCCGGACGAGAGCTCCAGCACACCCACGCTGCCCACGACCTGGTCAGGTTACTGGCAGTTAGGTGGGCTGCAAACGCTCATCAACTTGAAGCCAGCATCTGAGTAGCGAGTTACGATTGCAAGCAGATCGCCCCTCCTCCACACGGAGGGGCGATCTGCCCAGACCGTGCTGATTTGGAGGCAACGTGCGACGTTACCTTGGGCGTAAGTTTTTGATATACGGGCTGACGTTCTTCCTGGCGGTCACGATCGACTGGATGATCCCACGGTTCATGCCCGGCGATCCGATCGCGAATATGCTGGCCAAAGCATCGGTGAACTCCACTGCGTTGACTGTTATGTATGATTACTATACCCATATCTTTGGCCTGGATCTTCCCCTGTGGCAGCAGTATCTCAACTTCTGGACTTCCTTGCTGCAAGGGGATCTGGGGAGAAGCGTTTATCTGTTCCCTACCCCGGTAACGCAAGTGCTTATGCGCGCCGTCCCCTATGATATCGCACTGCTGTTACCATCGGTCCTGTTGAGCTGGTACGCAGGCAACCACTTTGGAGCTTTTGCGGCCCGGTCGAAGTGGCTGGATAACACGATTTCGCCCCTGGGCTATGTCCTGACTGCAACCCCGTACATGTGGTTGGGGATCCTGCTGGCCTGGTTGTTTGCAATTGAACTGGATATTTTCCCCGTCGCCGGGGCTTACAGCTTCTCAGCCCGCCCAAACCTCTCCTGGGCGTTCATCGGAGATGTCCTCAGGCACTGGTTCCTCCCCTTCGCCTCGCTCTTCCTGGTAGGGTTTGGGGGCTGGTCGATCGGTATGCGCAACATGATCATTTACGAGTTAGAGGCAGACTATTCCCGCTATCTAGAGACGCTGGGGGCTCCCAGGAGGCTCATCCGGAAGTATGCGTTCCGGAACGGGATCCTGCCCCAGATCACCGGCCTGGCGCTGCAGTTGGGGACGATCGTTGCCGGTGCGCTGGTAACGGAGGTGGTCTTCTCCTACCCGGGGATCGGTTATTTGCTGCTGGCTGCGATTCAAAACCAGGATTACTTCCTCATCCAGGGATGCTTCCTTTTCATCATCATTGGCGTCTTGCTCGCGAATTTTACGATCGATCTCGTTTATGTGATCGTCGATCCGAGGACTCGTCGCGGATTGACAGGTGAAACAGCATGATCAGCTATCTTAAAAAGAACGAGTTTCTGTACTTTGCCCTGAGAAACAAAAAGCTGCAGGTCAGCCTGATCATCCTGCTGATCTTTCTCATCCTGGCAATCAGCGCTTCCCGGCTGGCGCGCTATGATCCGTTCACTTATGTCAATCCCATGGGCCCCCAACCCCCCTCGTCCGAGTACTGGTTCGGGACGACCTTCTTTGGCCAGGATGTGTTTTCACAGTTTGTCATCGGTCTGCGGGCGACGTTTCTGGTCGGCATCATCGGAGGCGGGATCGGCACGCTCATCGGCATGCTGGTTGGTTTCGTCGCCGGGTATCGCGGCGGGCTGATCGATGAACTGCTGAGCATGCTCACCAATATCGTGCTGGTCATCCCAACCATGGCCGTGCTGCTGATCATCGCCGCCTATCTTGAAGTGCGCAGCCTGTTATCGGAATGTTTGTTTATCGGTTTCACCGCCTGGCCCTGGGCCGCCCGGGCCATCCGCTCGCAGACTTTTTCCCTGCGCACCCGGGAGTTTGTCGATCTGGCGCGGATGAGCGGGATGAATTCGCTCAAGGTGATTTTCACCGAGATCGCCCCGAATATGATGTCTTACCTGGTGATGACCTTCATCCTCCAGTTCGGCGGCGCCATCCTGGCCGCGGCTACCCTGGACTTCATCGGTCTCGGCCCAACGAACACCATCTCATTGGGGATGATGATGCAGATCGCCGTCCAATGGGGCTCCCTGCTGCTCGGTCACTGGTGGTGGTTCATCCCGCCGGGCCTGGGGATCACGATGATCGTGGGCTGCCTGTACATTATGAATGTCGGGCTCGACGAAGTCTTTAACCCGAAACTCAGAGAGATGTGAAATGAGTTTACAAGTCGAAAATTTGACCGTTTATTACCAGACTCTCGCCGGGGATGTCAAGGCGCTGGACGGGGCGAGCTTCGCGATTGCCGACGGGGAGATCATGGGGCTGGCGGGCGAGTCGGGTTGTGGAAAAACCACGCTCGGGAACAGCCTGATCCGCCTGGCTCCGCCGATGAAGTATATCTCCGGTGAAGTCAGGCTGGACGGTAAGGAATTACCGGTATGGGATATGGAGCGCATGAACCGCTTCCGTTTCTGCGACATTTCCATCGTCCCCCAGTACGCCATGAATGCGCTGAATCCGACGCGCAAAATCGGCAAGATGATCGCTGAACTGCTCGAATCGAGGAAAGAAAGCTACACAGCCACGCTCCCCGAACTGCTCAGGCGGCTCGAGATGGTCGGCCTGTCGGAAAGTGTGCTCGGCATGTATCCGATCGAGCTCTCGGGCGGGATGAAACAGCGGATGGTGATGGTGATCTCGACGCTGATGAACCCGTCCCTGCTGATTGCCGATGAGATCACTTCAGCCCTGGACGTCTCCAATCAAAGGGCAGTGTCCGAGATGCTGGTGGAATTCCGCGACCAGAAGATTGTAAAAAGCATCATTGTCATCACACATGATATTTCCATCCTGTACCAGATCGCGGATACCATCCTGGTGATGTACGCCGGAAAGCTGGCCGAGAAGGCCAAAACGGAGACCATCATCCACTCCCCCCGGCATCCGTACACCAAAATGCTGATCAATTCCCTGCCCGAAATCGGGGTAAAAGTTTCCGAGAGGATGTTGTACGGTATCCCGGGGAGCCCCCCTTTGCTGCTGGATCCGCCCAAGGGCTGCCGCTTCCGCGAGCGCTGCCCGCTGGCGTCTGAGAAATGCCTCGAAGAGCCACCCTTTATCGAAGTCGAACGGGACCACTACATCGCTTGCTGGGAGGAATGCTGAACATGCTCAAGATCGAGAATCTGTGCAAGGTCTACCGGGTTGGCACCTTCGGCGGGAAAGAACTCCACGCAGTGAGCGACGTCAGTTTCGATGTGCATGATGGCGAAGTGGTATCGCTGATCGGTGAAAGTGGAAGCGGAAAAAGCACGATCGGAAAAATGATCCTGCGCCTGATCTCGATCACATCGGGGAAGATCACGTTCAACGGGGTGGATATCTCCAACTATGAACAGAAGAATATCCGCGAGTATTACCGGAAGGTACAGGGCGTCTTCCAGGACCCGTTCAGCTCGTACAACCCGATCTTCAAAGCCGACCGGATTTTCTCGATCCTCCGGGAGGAATTCTACCCCGAGACCAGTAACGAGGAGTGGGATCAGAGGGTGAGAAATGCGTTGGTGGCGGTAGGGCTGAATCCCGATCACTGCATGTGTAAATATCCCCACCAACTCAGCGGAGGACAGTTGCAGCGCTTCCTGATCGCCCGGGCACTGCTGCTAGATATCGAATTCCTGGTGGCGGATGAGATCATCAGCATGCTGGACGCTTCGACCCGCATCGATGTGCTCAACCTGCTGGCCGATCTCAAAGCGCACGGCCTGTCGATCCTCTTCATCACCCACGATCTCTCGCTGGCGCACTACATCAGCGAAAGAGCGGTGATCTTGTACCGGGGGCGTGTGGTGGAAATAGGCTCCACGGACAAGATTTTCGATCAGCCCAAACACCCATACACGCAAATGTTGATGGCGTCTGTGCCCCGGCTGGACCGAAAATGGGATCCGATTATCTTAGATCAGAATGGGAAACGCCCCAAGCCGCAAAGCTGTGTGTATTACGACCGCTGCCCGTATGCGGATGATGTGTGCGCCGGAGGCACGCCGGCCATGATCCAGGTGGAGGACGACCATTTTGTGGCCTGCACGCGGTATTTGTCAGCAGAGTAGAAAGGTATCGTCAAAACTGGCTTATTCTTGAAGATTCCACCGCTCGCAAAAAGTCCTCAGGGGCTTTTGCGAATTGCAGCTTCTCAAAATCTTCCCGCCGCATATGCGCTTTCAGGATAGGCAAACTTTCCTCTAAATCATTTTTTCGATAGCCGATGATCGGATCGGTCAACAATACAAAACCAAAGTCAGAATACAATTTGATTGCCCGAAAGCTATCGGGTTGTGTATGAAGGTAAACCGGATACTCATCCGGTTTAATTTTTCTCATCACAATGGAAAGTAAAGCCCGGCCGATGCCTGCTCCTTCGTAATGTTTCCGGACTTTAAACCAATGAATCGTGGTTATTTTTCCGTATGCTTTCCAGGCAAAGCAAGTCCCGATAGGCGTATCGTTTTGATCACATACAAATAAACATTTCCGGAAAAACAGCCCCTCCTGGTTTCCGTACACATCCTCAAAAAATTTCGTCATGTAAGCCTTATTCGCTTTAGCGGATTCGGCATCATCGAAGTGGATCTCTTTCCATAAATCCAGCTCATCCCTTCTGCAAGTTCTAACCTGATACGCTTTTGATAATTCGGAAAGGGCATCCGGAGTTAACGCCCGGCACAGCATGAACAGGTTTTTGTCGGGGATCTCATTTGCCGAATATCGATTGGTTAGTTCCATGATTATCCGGATCCACCCTTGACATCAATATTTTTCGTATGATCGTTCGTATTGATACGGAACATAAGGCAAAATCGCCCAGGTAACATCACCGGCAGAAATATTTTTGTGTTCTAACCGCCTGTATCCAACAGTCGCCTGGTCACAGGGATATTCAGCGCAATCGAAGCAAGTATCGAGCTGTTTTGTATGTAGGCATTTTAGGGGTTCGCATAACTCATTCCCATCACGATGACAATGACAATTGGGTGTATCACAACCAGTGCAGCGCATATCCCAATCTGATGCACCATATACAACATTCAGATGCGGAATGAGCATTGCTCTGAATTCTTCGGTAATGCCGGTGTAGTGTACGCACAAATCACATCTGTGCCCACACTTGCCATACACGGCATTTTCTTTTGGAAAGGGTTTACGGTTTGGCTTTTTCTTAATCAATATCAGCTTTTTGACAGCTTCCAAAGTTTTCAAATCAGCAACACGAATTAAAAGCCATTTGCCATCGTGCAGGGTGCGTTCACGATCATATAGCGCTTGTATCTCAAGCGGGAACTCGTGCATTACTGCTTCAAACTTTTCTCTTTCTGCTTTCCCAAGGACTATTTGAAAAACGTAATGATCATCGTGCAGATTTATGGACACGATGGTCTTCTTCCCTTGCCGAAACTTTAGACAAGGGACGTCGTAATACATTCCTGCGACCTCATCCAACCGATAGTTACCACGCATAAATTTTACGGTTTCGAATCTTATTTTGTCGTATTCTTTCATTATGCTCACCCAAAGCAAATGTTATATACAATCTTACTCATCTGCAGTTTCATCCACCATAAATCCCCACTGCACTCCGAATTTGTCAATAAATTGAACCGCGAGTTGAGTATATGGCAGAGTTTCCAAAGGATCGATGGTAATACTTTCTTCTTTCATTAGGCCGTAACAAGCAAGTAAATCAGCTTTATTTTTAAACGTAACAATAAGATGGACCGCAATATCGGTCGAGTTATCTTTCTTACCGAACCGGTCATTAAGATAAACCAGTTGCCCATGGATGTGCATTTCAGCATGGGCAATCCTGTCGTCGTCTTTACAGTTTACAGGATCATAATCGCTATTCCGAATGACGCAGTCAGCTTTGGTTTTAAACGCTTTTTCGTAAAACGAAATGGCCTCTATGCAATTGCCGTTGAAATGTAGATGGGGTATTAGCATAATTTACTCTCCTCAATATGTTGCTTCCACGCCTGACACAAGGCCTTTCATAGTCGTGAGCCAGGCTTTGAAAAACAGAGATCAGGGGGATAATGGCGGGCTACCGGCCCGCCATTATCCCCCTGATTCCCTATGCTGGAGATGACGTGACGCGTGTCATTAATACAATCGACTCGACGTGATACGTTTGCGGGAAGAGGTCGAAGGGGGTGACTTGCTCCAGTTGGTAGCCCCCGGCAACCAGCCGGCGCAGGTCCCGGGCCAGGGTCGCCGGGTCGCAAGAGACGTAAACCAGCAGGTCCGGGGCCTTGGACAGGATGGCATCCAAGACCGGGCGGTCCAGCCCGGCGCGGGGCGGATCCACCAGGATGAGATCGGGGTCAACCGCCAGATTGGGCAGGGCCTCTTCGGCCGCGGCTTCGTATATTTCCACGTGGTCGAACTCGTCCAGGTTGACGACAAAGTCTTCGACTGCGCTGGGAACGAGCTCGATGCCGATCAGCCGGCCGACGCGGGGCGCCAGGAAAGCGCTGAACAGCCCGGCGCCGCAGTAGACGTCCATGGCGATTGTCTCCGGGCCGAGGTGCAGATAGCGGGGGATCGCCTCCATCACGTGGCTCACCATGGCCTCCGCCATGGGGGTGTTCACCTGAAAGAAAGACCCGGCGGAGACGCGGAACGGGCGGCCGAGGACTTCGATCACCACATCTTCGCTGCCCGCCAGGACGATCAGGTCGTCACCGGCGATGTGGACCGCCGAGATGGGCAAATCTTCCACGCTAAATTCGGGCGCTTCTGGGGTGCTGCTCTCCATGATCAACTGTACGTCTTCCCCGGCGCCCAGGCGTAGACCGATGCGCTCGATCTCGGGAATGGCTTCGAAATCAAGCTGGGGCCAGACCTGGTTGATCGGGTCCTCGGGCAGGTGACACTCCTCGATGGCGAAGACTTCGCCGGAGGTCAACAGGTGATAGCCGAGCTTCCCCTCGGAGGTCAGGTGGAACTGGACGTGGTTGCGGTAATAGAAGGGTTGAGGGGAAGGGACGGTGGGGCGGAGGGGGATATGCTCCAGCTTGCCGATGCGCTCCAACTGATCGCGCAGGATCTCCGCTTTCACCTGGGCCTGCGCCTCGTAGGGCATATGCTGGTAGTGACAGCCGCCGCACACACCGAAATGGATGCAGCGGGGCAGTATGCGCAGCGTGGATGGCTTCAGCACCTCAATCAGAGCAGCCCGGACATAGCCTCGCTTTTCCTCGGTCAGCGCCACCCGGACGGTTTCGCCGGGCAGCACAAAAGGCACAAACACCGCACGCCCATCGGGGAGCCGCCCCAGCCCGTCGCCGCCGTAGGTCAGGGTAGTGATTTCGACATCAAAGGTTTGCAACGCGGTCATTGGGAGCACTACTCATCATCCAGAGACGCAGCCGTATGGGCGCCGGAATGTTCATCGAGGAAACTCAGCAAAATGCGCATAAATCGTTCTGGGCGTTCCATCGAGACCAGGTGAGCGGCGTCGGGAAATACAATTTGCCGGGCAGACGGGATGCTCTGAGCCAGATAATCGGCCCCTTTCTGGAAGGAAGGGACATCTAACGCGCCGGAGATCACCAGGACCGGCACCCGGACCTGGTCCAGCCGGTGAAACGCCGGCGGATCGATCTGCCGGACTTCGATATCGTCCGGCAGGGGGAGTTGGAAGGCGTGAAGCTGCATTTCCCACACCCGGCGGCGCAGCTCCGGATCGACCTGCTCGGGGCGGCGGTAGGGGCCATCCACCCACATCCGCAGGTTGAGTTCGGTGGCCTCCTCCACCCGGTTATTCTCCAGCAGCGCTTCTTCTTCCTGGGCGAAGAGGATCACTTCTTCGCCCGGCTCCTGCCCGCTGATGGAGGGGGCGCCGAGGATCAGCCCGAGCACGCGCTCAGGGTGCTGCAGGGTGAAGTCCAGGGCGATGCGCCCGCCGAAGGACATACCCACGAGGAAGGCCTGCTCGACCGATAGATAGTCCAGGAGTTGGAGCAGGTCTTCCTCGTAAGAGAACTGCCCGGGCAAGACGGCGGATCGCCCATATCCCCGCAGATCGCAGCGGATGGCGCGGTACGATCGGGCGAGGGTTTCGAACTGTCCATCCCACATGCGGCTGTCCGTGATGCCGGTGTGGAGCAGGAGCACCGCCGGGCCATCCCCGGCGGCCTCGTAGTACAGGTCTCCTCTGGAGAGGTCCGCCATCCCTTGCCGGCGCCAACCGGGGGCCTTATTTTCGGTCAAGTACTACGTTTCTCCATCCTGCCGCTGCCCTGCCAGCGGTTCAATCCGCAGAGGCGGGGGGAGAAGCAGGGGGCTGCCGGACGCCCCGGCGTCTGCGCCAGGCGCGTATGATGAGCACCGGCGGCAGGATGAAGACCAGGAAGAAGACTGCCAGCACCGGCAGCAGCCAGATCACAATCCAGATGACGGCATTGCCGAAGAACTGGAAGGCATTGATCAGAGCCTGGACGGCGTCCCTGGCCACACCTTGCGGTTCCCAACCGCCAACCGAGAGCGGCCGTACAGCTTCATCGGCCAGAAGGTCCACATCGATGGCGGAAAGGGCGGATGACTCCTCCAGGAACTGCATGCGGCCCTTGACAATCTCGATCTCCTCCCGCACTTCCACCAGGCGACTGTGAACTGCAAGGACCTCCTCAGTATCATAGGCTGTCTCCATAATCTCGGTCAACTGCGCTTCGGTGTTCTCCAGATTGCGGAGGCGGGAGTTCAGATCGGTGTATTCTGCGGTCACGTCCTCGCTCTCGATGGTCCTGCGCTGTGGGGGACGGTCGCTCATAGCCTCGATACGGGCGACGGCTTCGTTCAAGTGCTCGGACAAAACGCGGATGCGAATGGTGCCGCGCGGGGCTTCAACCCCATTGCTGGACACTGTCTGATACAGGTTGGCGGAGACTACGTACCCGCCCATTTCTTCTGCCAGGGCGGCGATCTCGTTGAGCGACTGCCCCGGATCGGGGACAACCAGGACGAGATTGGCGTTCTGGATCACCAGCCGCTCGGCAGCCTGGGCGGTGGAGTCCCCTGAATCAAATTCGCCCGCTTCCCCGGCGGACGGGGCTTCCTGGGGCGCGGAAGCAGAGGAACCACCGGCGGGCCGGGGCGCTGGAGCGTAAGAATCAGGTGCGGGAGCGGACGCCGGGGCACAGGATGCCAGGGCGAACGCCAGGGCAACGAAAATATAGAGAAGCCGGAGGGCTGGGTGGGATGATCGGCGAAGGGTTGACATCTTGTTCTTCTCCTCAGGGGTGGATATCGGCGGAGTCCAAACCACTTAATTTGGACAATTTCATCTTTCCCTGGACGGATTATATGCCGGTTTTGTTCCCCTGTACTTAAGGATTTCCCTTTTCCCGGCGTTCCAAAACGGCTTCTCGAGGCCAATCATGATCTCAGTTGGATCTTCACGCCCTCTCGTCTTGGGTCTCCGTCAATATCGGGCGAATAAGGCCGGCAGCCCTATCCAATGCGGCGCGATCCGGCCGGTTGAGATAGTTTGGGCCAAAGACGAACCCGAATCCATCTCCCTGGTAGCGGGGGATAACGTGCAGGTGAACGTGAAAGATCTCCTGCCCGGCGACTTCCCCGTCCGCCAGGAAGAGGTCGATGCCCTCACAACGGATGCTCGACCTGCGCAAGGCGGCGGCGACCCGCTGCGCAAGCTGGAAGAGGTACCCGCCGCTTTCGGGGGGGAGTTCGCTCAGGTTGGTGGCGTGACGATTGGGGATCACCAGCACATGCCCGGGGTTCACCGGCTGGATATCCATAAAGGCGCTGGCGACCTCATCCTGGTAGACCAGGCTGGCGGGGGCGCTGCCCCTCACGATCTCACAGAATATACAGTCATCAGGCTGGCTTCTCCGGCTGTCATCCATTCAGGCTCCTCCTTATCAAAAAACATTCCGGTTCAGAGCGACCGGCCCGGCTACCATATGGATATGCCGGGTAAAACCCACCCTCTCCCAGAGTTTTCACCAGTAAGCTAGACCACAACCCAGGATTCGTGCGCCGAGAGATCCTGCACGTCTTCCTCGGCGGTGATGATTAATTGCGGAGATGAGAACAGGTTCTGTAGCTGAATAAAGTAGCTCATCAGAGCTTCGAATTGGAGAAAATCATTCGTCTCTTCCGAGAAGACCTGATCGCTCCACCAGACAAACTCGAGTATGAGCTTATGGTTTTCAGGCGGGAAGATCACTGCATGGATATCGAGATCGAATTCTTCGAACCGGACGGCATAATTCAGGCTCACCTCTTCGAACTCCCCTGCCTGCAAGCCGGCGAGGTGAGCGGAAAGCGAGGCGAGCGGGACGAATTGGGGCGAGTCCGGTTTGCCGGTAGGGATCACGGTGATGCGCAGGTTCTCCGACTGCTGCTCGATCTGCTGGACCGCAGGGAGAACGGAATCGGGGGGGACATCTCCCAACAGGGTGATGGTTGGAGCCCCGTCGAACTCGGTGATCCAATCTTTGCACTTCTCCCAGGCGAGGGCGATGCGGTTTTTCGTTGACTGGTCCATAGATATCACCTCTGTGCCGGAGATCAGTCGTGCACATGGGTTAACTGCCGGCTCCACTGTGCCCGATCACGGGATGGCGAGAAATCAGATAATTAAGGTATTATAATAGCAGTTGCCGGATGCTCAGCGAATCAGGAGGGAACGATGGCAGATCAAGACTGGACCTGGGCAGAGCTTTCTCAGGACAAGCTGCAAATGTTAATAGAGGCCGAGCAGACCCTGGGGGCCGATATTCTGCTGGCCTACCAGCCGGCCCGGCAGGGTATGGACCCGGGCAAGGTGATCGAACGGAGCCGCTTGTCCGTGGCCTCGCTGAACGAGAGCCAGATCGAATGCCTGCAGGGCATGGAAGAGAAACTGGGGACGGTGGTCATCGCTTACCGGCGAGGGGCATGAGCCGGGCGAGAGGGAGATCTTGGTCAGGGCTGTTTTAGCGCGGCGATCACCTGCTGTATGCGGTTCCTGACTTTTTTGAACTCCAACACCGACCAGGCTTCCAGGAGCGGGATGTACTTCGGGTCCCGGGATTGGGCCACTTTCTCGAGCAGCACGGGGATCACCTCCCGGTCGCCCTCGACCAGGAAGGTGAGGTCGTAGGGGGGACCTTTCTCCAGCATCTCGTCGAAGTCGTCCATGAGCTCCACCGCCACGGTCTGGCGCTCGATCTCCCGTCCCAGGGGGGTGAGGACCAGCAGAGGCCGGCGCCCCTCGTGATCCAGGGCCAGATAGCCACGGTCGATCAGCCAGTCAATGCGGCTGAGAATCTCGTCTTCGCTCAGTTCCTGGTAATAACCAAAGACGGGGTTGGCGTCCAGCCCGCGCTCGTAGACCGCTTTATCACGCGAGCCTTTCAACAGCTTCGCCAGCAGGCTGCGGCCTCCTCCGGCGGTAACACTGCCCGCCCCACGCAGGATGGCAATGATCTCGTGCTGGGGAAGCCGTTTTACTCCGTGCGGGGAAGATTCGCTCCGTTGGGGGTCACCTTTTTTTCTCATCAGCTAACCTATCGATCCCTATCATCCGGGCCGAATATTCTGGCCAGTTCGGCAGCGGCCCAGGCATGATGCGCCTCCCAGGCGTCGTATACGCTGCGCGCCCACTTTTCCATGCCCTGGGCGAATGCTTCCGGGTTATCGGCGAATGCCACATCCACCACGGTGATCTCCCCGCGATTCCGAGGCGGCTCCAGGTGGGGGATATCCTCCCGGTTGAGATAAGCCTGCCACCAGGCGGGGAGCTGCCCGCCATCCGGACGTTCTTTGGCGGTAAGCACCCAGTGCAAGCGGAGCAGGTGAGCGGCGTTGTTCTTCTTCCCGTGGATCTCAGGGTGCTGCAGGGCATGGGCGTCCACCCCGTAGAACAGCGAGCGCCCGTAGGCCGGGTTGCTGTAGGCCAGGGCGCAGACTTCGGAGAAGAGCTCGAAGCAGCCTTTTACCCCTTCTTCGATCTGCGCTCCGCAGCACTGGCATTGGTCGCCGGGGGCGCCGGAAGCGAGCGCGGATTGGTACAACTCCACCGCTAGCTGGTAGGTTTCCTTCATCCACTCCCCCGCCGCATTACCTGTACGTTTCGCTTCCTACAACATCTGCCCCAACTGCTCCCACGGATACTGGGCCCGGTCTACCCGCAGGCGCCAATCGGTGGGGTTGCTCTCGACTGTATACTGCCCATCCGGATGGGGCTTTGTTTCTGTCCGGCGGTCCCTTCCTTGCTCCCGGCGGACCAGTATCCAGGCGGCCAGGCCGGCGGCGACCAACAGGGCAATCGCTCCCCAATTCAGTTTCATAATACCCTCCCCTTTCGCTTCCTTTGGGGCCGGGTCGAAGATCTTCCTCGGGCCCGCGCACCGAAAAAGATCTTCGACCCAGGCAAAACCGGATGAATTTTGACTGCCCGATCACCGGTTGGGCATACCGGCCTTCACCGGAGACCGGTTAATTGACTTTCGTGCCGCACTCCGGGCAGAACCTGGCGCCTTTGGTCTCCGTGCCGCAGCTTGGGCAAACGCCTTGCGGGGCCGGGGCTTCGATCTTTGTGCCGCACTCAGGGCAGAACTTGGCCCCGTTGGCCGGCGCGCCGCAGTTGGGGCAGTTCTGCGAGGCGGGTTGAATCAAGGCGCTGCCGCACTCGGGGCAGAACTTGGTCCCCGCTTTGGCGACCGGCCCGTGCGTGGGGCAGCGCGCAGCTCCAGAGGCGGCCTGGGCCGCCTCACTGGCCTTCTGGATCACTTCTCCCAACCCGAAGGCGCTGGCGAACCCTTTGACAAGCCGCCCGGCCTGCTCCGCCTGCGCTTCGGCGATCTCATTTTTGCGCGGGGTATCTTCGTTGCAGAAGCCGCTCTGCTCATCGAAATCCGACAGGCAGACGATGCGCAAGCAGGTGGGACATTCCCGGAAGCGGTCCTTGACCTGGTCCCAGGCGGCCTGTACCTGTTCGGGGGTCAGGCTGTACACATAGCGAGGATCCTCGCCAACAACGCTTTCTGAGATGACCCCGCCAACCACGGGAATATTCCTCAGGAAACCACCCATCGCTTTTCGCCCGATGTCCTTGGTGATCGTCTCTTTAACATCTGGCTGGCTGCGCTGCTCGCGACTGCACATTTCGCAATAAAATACGGCATAGGGGCCAATCCCATCATTGCGTACGTCATAGTGCGGGATCCGGCTGGGTGCGGCCATGATATTCTCCTTTATTGATAGGTGATGTGTTAGAGGTCGGGCACAATAAGTACCATATATATTATAAACTATACTTGTTTTCTGGTAGGCCTGTAAGTGTATGGGGAAGGGTGAGGCAATCCAGCCCGGAGGGCGGGCTGAG
>CAYMLG010000039.1:0-38162 GCA_964391195.1 uncultured Anaerolineaceae bacterium
GGCGATCACTTCTCGGTACCAATGGGCGGAGTCTTTCGGGATCCTTTGTTGGGTTTGGAAATCGACGTAGACCATGCCAAAGCGCTGGCTGTAGCCCTCAGCCCACTCGAAATTATCCAACAGCGACCAATGGAAATAACCGAGAACGGGTACACCGTCCGAGATCGCCCGGCGTAACTCTAGCAGATAGCGCCGGGTAAAATCAATCCGCTGCGGGTCGTGGACGGCTCCGTCCAGGGTGACCCAATCGACATTGGCCATGCCGTTCTCGGCGATAATGAGCGGCTGCCGGTAGCGTTCCCACAAAAAGCGCGGCCCCCAATACAGCGCATCGGGGGTGATTTGCCAGTGATAGGCGCTGGTCGGAGACCCCGGCGGGAAAGGCACTGCCTGCGGCTCACCCGAGGCGGAGCGGCGATAATAGACCCCCTGATAGATATTGACCCCGAAGAAATCGAGCGGCTGTGAGATCAGTTCCATATCGGATGGGGAAGTGGCCGGCATTTGCGAGGCGAAGAGGCGTAATCCAGCTTCCGGGTAGGCGCCCTTAAAGATCGGATCTGCCCACCAGGCAATATTCCACAGGTCTTTGCGGGCCGGGGTGAACATCACTTGCCGGGCAGCTTCAATATCGTCCGGGTTATCAGCGGCGGGCATCGCCACATGCCCCACCAGTGCAGCGCCAACCCTGGCAGGCGTCCGGGCTGTGGCGCGGATGGCCTGAACGCTGCGCCCGTGGGCCAGCAGGGCATTGTGCATGATCTGCAAAAGCTGCGGGGTGGCGAGGCGGTCTCCGGGGGCGTGGACGCCATCGGCATGCCCCAGCCACACGAAACAGGCCGGCTCGTTCAGCGTAAACCAGTTTTGGACCCGATCGCTCAACCGGTCAACAACCAGGCGGGTATATTCGGCAAACCAATCCGGGCTGGATGGGTTGAGCCAGCCCCCCTGACGGTACAACTCGTATGGGAAATCCCAATGAAACAGGGTGACATAGGGGGTGATGCCGGCGGAGAGCAGCTCGTCGATCAGGCGGTCGTAGAAGCCCAGGCCGGCGGGGTTCGGTGTGCCGGTGCCATCGGGCAGAATCCGGGGCCAGGAGATCGACAGACGGTAGGCCTTGAGCCCCATCTGTTTCATAATGGCTACGTCTTCCGGAAAACGATGGTAGTGGTCGCAAGCAACGTCTCCGGTGTGCCCGTTGAAGACAGCGCCCTCTTTGCGCGTGAACATATCCCACACGGAGGACTTTCTTCCATCCTCGAAAGCAGCACCTTCTACTTGATAGGCGGCAGTCGCCGCCCCCCAGGCGAAATTGGGTGGGAATGACATCGGAATCCATCCTTATACTGGTGATCTCTGAAGTGTACAAGCTTTGATTATAAAGGGAATCTGCTCGCGCAGGCGACTCTGCCTCGCCCATTTGGGGAACTTCCGGGGGAAAGGGCTGTGATCTACGAATAGGATGTACAATATGATCATTATGGGGGAGTATCCGGATGGGGAGAAATAATTATGGAAACCAGACCTACTGAACAGGGGGACAGGCACGCTCATGACCACGACGAAGGGAATGATCCTGAGGAGGAATTGCAGCAAGAAGTGATGGACCGGGTGGCCCACGGGCGAGACGTGGATCCCGAGCAGACCGCCGGGGAAGGTGTGGGTGAGGGTGCAGCAGCCCATGATCATACCCATCCCGGTCACCCGGCGGCGGAACACGAAGGCCATGAGGGACATGCATCTCATGAGCAGCACGGGCAAGAAGGAGCTGATGACCAGGGGGCTGAGGCGCAGCATGCCGGGCACGGTAGCCATGCCGCCCCGGGAGGACAGGCGCAGCATGCAGGTCACCCCATGCCCGCCGCGCATGACGGGCATGCAGAACATGCCGGAGCCGGTCACGGTGAGCACGTTGACCACACCGGCCACGAGGAGATGTTCCGCCGCCGGTTTTGGGTCTCGCTGATCCTGTCCATCCCGGTGCTGCTGTATAGCCCGATGCTGCAGACGCTGTTCGGCTTCTCGATGCCCGAGTTTCCCCTCAGCCGTTGGATTGGCCCGTTCTTCTCGGTCATCATCTTTATCTACGGCGGGCTGCCCTTCCTGGATATGGCCCGCCCCGAGATCCGCAACCGCCAGCCGGGGATGATGACTCTGATCTCGCTCGCCATATCTGTGGCGTTCATTTACAGTATCGCGGCGCTGTTCATCCCCGGCAGCGATACATTCTTCTGGGAGTTGGTTACCCTGATCGACATCATGCTCCTGGGACACTGGCTGGAGATGCGCTCCGTCCGCCAGGCTTCGGGGGCGCTGAACGAATTGGCCAAGCTGATGCCCGATCTGGCCGAACGGATCCTGCCGGATGGGAGCACGGAACAGGTGCCGGTGGGCAGCCTGAAAACCGGGGACCGGGTGCTGGTACGGCCGGGGGCGAGCGTACCGGCGGACGGGAAAGTGCTGGAGGGCGCTTCGGACGTAAATGAGGCCATGATCACGGGTGAATCGAAGCCGGTTGGGAAGGAGCCCGGCGACCAGGTGATCGCCGGGACGATCAACGGGGACGGCAGCCTGCGGATCGAAGTCACGGCGACCGGGGAACAGACCGCGCTGGCGGGGATCATGCGCCTGGTGCAGGAAGCCCAACGGTCCAAGTCGAACACCCAGCTCCTGGCCGACCGGGCCGCCGGATGGTTGTTCTACATCGCCCTGGGGGTGGCAGCCATCACCGCAATTGCCTGGACGATCGCCACCGGCTTCAACAATGAGGTGATCGCCAGGGTGGCAACCGTGCTGGTCATCGCCTGCCCGCACGCCCTGGGCCTGGCGATCCCGCTGGTGGTGGCGATCACCACCTCGTTGGGCGCCAGGAACGGGATCCTGGTGCGCGACCGGCTGGCCCTGGAACGGGCGCGGGAGATCGATGTGATGATCTTCGACAAGACGGGCACTCTCACGCGGGGTGAGTTCGGCGTCGTGGGCTTGCAGACGGCGGACGGTTGGGATGAAGGCCAGGCCTTGAGCCTGGCGGCGGCAATTGAGGGCGACTCGGAGCACACCATCGCCCGCGGTATCCGGGCTTCGGCTGAGGAGCGCGGCCTATCCCTTCTGGAAGTGGCGGATTTCGAGGCGATCAAAGGCCGGGGGGTGAAGGCTCGCTGGAATGGACGGCAGGTGTACGTAGGCGGACCGAGGCTGCTGGAGATGCTCGGGATGCGACTGCCGGAGAAGTTGGAGAAGTTCGAGCGCGAGGCGGCCGCCCGGGGGCAGAGCGTGGTGAACCTGGTGGTTGGGGAAGAGGCAGCAGCCAGCTTCGCCCTGGCGGATGTGATCCGGCCGGAGAGCCGGCGGGCGATCGATAAGCTGCACGCCATGGGCGTGGAAGTGGCGATGCTCACCGGAGACAGCGAAGATGTGGCGCGGGCTGTGGCCGAAGAACTGGGGATCGATACTTACTTCGCCGAGGTGCTCCCAGAACACAAGGACCAGAAAGTGGCCGAGCTGCAGAAGCAGGGCAAGAAAGTGGCGATGGTTGGCGATGGGGTGAATGATGCTCCAGCCCTGACCCGAGCCGATATCGGGATTGCGATCGGCAGCGGGACGGATGTGGCTGTGGAGTCGGCCGGGATCATCCTGGTGCAGAGCAACCCGGTGGATGCGGTGAACGTGATCGAACTCAGCCGGGCCAGCTACCGCAAGATGATCCAGAATCTGCTGTGGGCGACAGGCTACAATGTGGTCGCCCTGCCCCTGGCAGCCGGGGTCCTGGCCCCTTTGGGGATCATCCTCTCGCCGGCGGTGGGCGCAGCGCTAATGTCGATCAGCACGGTAGTGGTGGCGATCAACGCTCAGCTCTTGCGCGGTCACCGCCTGGCTGCCTGAGGATCAGCTAAGCACCTGGTGCGGCATTTTCCTTGTCGGGCAGTTTGAACTTCCTCCAGGCAGGAAGGATGCTGAACAACAGGGCGTAAGCGGTGAGCAGGAAGGGGAAGCGCGGGCTGACGCGGGTCCACAACTGGGCGCCGATGGCGGGGGCCGGGAGTGAGATCACACCCAGGCTGCTGCTGAACAGGCCGAAGGCTGTCCCTCGCAGGTGGCTGGGCACCGCTTTGCTGATCAGCGATTGGTAGGCCGGGCCCATCAACCCGGCGCCCAGGCCGGCTAAGCCCCAGGCCAGGCTGAAGCCGGCGAAGGTGTCCAGCCGGACGAAGGAAAATATGGCGATGAATTCGAGCAGGAACCCAAGGATGATGCCCAGGCGCTCGCCGTATTTGTCGGCCAACCACCCACCAGGGATGGAAGCGGCCATCATCGCCACCCCAAAAGCGGAGTTCATCCAGCCGATTTGCTGGATGGACATACCGCCAACTTCTTCCAGGTAGATCGGCATCAGGTTAAAGGACATGGCGAAGGCCACGTCCCGGACGCCGTCGGTGAGCAGGATCCAGGTGATCAGCCCGCCGCTGAGGACGAGCGCGCCGATGGATTTCAGATTCAGGCGCAGGCTGGTGAAGGTGAGTTTTTTCGGGTTCGCCTCAGCTCCGCCGGCTGCAGCCCGGGCCATCCCGATGCGGATGATGGTGGCAATGAGATAAAAGCCACCGGCACAAACCAGCATCCATTTGAACCCGTAACGATCGACCATAAAGCCCCCCAACGGCGGGCCCACCACGGAGACGATCATAAACAAGGTTGTGGTGATGCCGAAAACCCGCGCCCGGTTCTCCTCTTGGGTTTGCTCAGCGATAAAGGCGTCAAAGCTCGGCCCGATCAGGGAGCGGGTGACCGAGTTGAACCCCTCGCCAAGCAAGACCCACTGCCAGGTGGGGGCCAGGATCAACCCAACATAGGAAAGCACGCCTGCCAGGGAACCGAGGGCGATGCTGCGCAGGCGGCCGAGGGAGTCGGAGATCCACCCGCCGAGAATCTGCATCGCCAGGGGGATGATCTGCGACAGGGTGAAGAACAGGCCAATCTGCAGCACCCCTGCGTCCAATTCCTTCAGGTATAAGGGGAGAAGCGGCCCGTACATATTCCCGCCCAGGTTGGCGAAGATCATGGCCACCATAAAGAGCAGGAGCAGCTTGCTCAGCAGCGGGGCGCGGATCGAGGGACTCGCCGGTCGAACGGCTGCTCCACCCGACTCTGAGGTGTCGATGTCCGGAGTGGCAATGGTCTGAGTTGTCATATACGCCTCGGTCGATTAGTGAGCGGTTGATCTAGTGCAGATTATATGGAACTGGACCGCCGAGGCAACCTGCAGCAGGGTGGAATCCGGTTAGCCAGGTGGGTAGGTTTTTGACCTGGCCTGTTGACCAGGTAAGAGGCGGAAGTCTTGAGTCACATAACCAGGGAGAAGGGCTTGCCTATGGAAACAAGTTAGCCGAGCGGGCTGAGCCAGGCGACCTGGTATGGCTCCAGGTGCACGGTGAGCTGCCCGCCGTCGTTCTGGTAACGGGCCTCATGCAGTAGCTCGACCCAGATTGGGCTCTCCGGCAGCCCATGGGCGGTGAGATCGAGGCGGATCTGCCGGGGTTGGCCGCTCACCTCCACGAGGCAGACTACCCGGTCCTGCCCATCCGGTGAAGACCGGTGCAGGGCGAAGACCCCCGCCCCCAGGCGCAAGACTTCCTGAGGAGCGAAAGGATGAAAGGCCGGGTGATCGCAGCGAACTTCCAGCAGCCGCCGGTAGCCGGCAAAGACCTGAGCAGTGCGCGAGTTGGGCCGGCCCAAGGCCTGCTGCAACTGAACCAGGTCGAACTTTTGGCGGTTGATGGAGCGGAGGCGCCCGGTTTCCTCCACGCAGGCATGGCAGTTCGGTGAGCCGAAGAAGCTGGGGAAGTAGATGCCAGGGACGCCGGCCAGGGAGAGCATGATGGCCTGCGAGCCCAGGAAGCGGCGCACATCCAGGGGCTGGTTGGGACTGCGGGGGTCATTCAGGGCGTCATACAGGGTGATGTTCAATTCGTAGACGCTCCGCGACCCGCCGGGATCCTGCTTGTACGAGACCTGCCCGCCGTGGTCCAGGGTTTGCTCCACCAGGGCCTGGATCTCCTCCGGGGAGAGCAGCCCTTCCGCCGGACGCACACCGATCCCATCGTGAGAGGCGATGAAGTTGAAGAAGGTCGTTCCGGGGAGACTCTCCAATGAGGCGGCCCAGTCTGCCAGCGTCTCCGCCCGGCCGGTGCGGTAGGTATGAAGCACGAGCGGAGCTAACGGAAACTGATAGACCAACTGAGCTTCATCGGTCCCCGCCCTTCCGGGGAGCGGCCCCCCAAAGTAGCTGATATTTTCGGCATGGGGCACATTTGTCTCGGTGATGAGGATCACGCCCGGAGCGACCGCATCGAGCACGGCGCGGAACAACTTCACCACCCGGTGAGTCTGTTCGAGATGGATGCAGGGGGTACCGATTTCTTTCCACAGGTAAGCGATGGCGTCCAGGCGGATCAGGCTGGCGGCGTGGGCGGTATAGAAGAGGAGCAGATCGATGATCTCGAACAGCACCTCGGGGTTGGCGTAATTCAAGTCGATCTGGTCATCACTAAACGTGGTCCACACGTGCCGGGTTCCGGCGCTGGTCTCGATCGGGGTGAGCAGCGGCAGGGCGCGGGGCCTGACGACCTGGGAGAGATCGGTATCCGGGGGGACGGTGATGAAGTAATCTTGATAGCGCGGATCCCCGCGGAGGAACGCCTGAAACCAATCGCTGTGCCGGGAAATGTGATTGATGACGGCATCAAACATCAACAGGTGGCTGCTGCCCAGCGCCTGAATGTCCTCCCATCCGCCCAGATTTTCGTCCACACGGCGATAATCGATCACAGAAAACCCGTCATCGGAGGAGTACGGGTAGAAAGGGAGGATGTGGATCCCGGTGATCAGGGTCCCGAGGTAGGTGTCGAGAAAATCGGAGAGGGTTTGCAGCGGAGGCCGGTCCGGCTCTCGAACCTGGTCTCCGTAGGTGATAAGAATAGCATCCCGGTGCGTGAGACGCCCGGCAGCCGGGGGAGCGGCGGCAAGCTGAGGGTGCGCTGCGGCAAAATCTTCCAGGCGCTGAAGGAGGCGGGCGGACAGGCGATCTCCCTGGCCGGGGTACAGGAACTGCAGGTGACTGCGAATACGTTCTTCCGGGGTCATCGGATCCTCCTTTGAATGAAAGCTGGGGGGCGGTGGCCGGGTGGGGGAGCAGCCTTAGCGAGGAGAACCAGGTACCAGGATCTCTTCGAAATGTGTGTTGGGCATATTCAGCTTGCGGACAATATTCGCGTCCAAACTCTGGTAGCGGTATTTAATCAGAGCGAGTGGTATGCGGTGAGAAACAATCCCGACGCAATCTTCAGGGTGGCGGGCGAGGATCTCCTCCAGGGCTTCATCCACACGGGCCTGGACCTGTTCCAGCCGCTCGCCGTTAGGTGGAGAGACCTGCCAGGGTTCGGTCTCCCAGCGGCGAAATAAGTCGGGATACAGGGCTTCGATCTCGGACCGCAGGCGGGTCTGCCAGTCTCCCTGGTGGATCTCCATCAGGCGCGGCTCGGGATGTAGGGGAACGCCAAGCGCCCGGGCGATAATCTCGGCCGTCTGCCAGGCGCGCTGCAGCGGGCTGGAGTAGATGAGGTCGATGCCTGAGCCTTGCAGCTTAACGGCCAGCCGGTTGGCCTGTTCCATACCGCGTTGGTTCAGGGGCGGGTCCGCCTGGCCTTGATAACGCCCTTCGATGTTCCAGTCGGTTTCGCCGTGACGGATCAGAATCAACCGGGTCATGAGCGCAACTCTTGGGAATAGGCGGCCAGCGAGGCGGGCAGCCGGCGGTTGAATTTCTGGCGGTATTCGGGCAGGGTGATCACCGGCGGGCGCTCTTCCTCGCAGATCTCTGTCGGCTCCAGGTAGTAGCGGCGGCGCTGGCCGTGACGGATGAGGTTCATCGTGCGGTTGGCGCTGGAGAGCAGGCGGACGTTGTGGCGCTTTTCCAAGCGGCTGAATACCACCTGCATGATGGCGAAAGACATTTTCGACAGGGAAGGCAGCGGCTGGTTGTGATGGATGCGTTCAAGCAAATCGACCTGGGCGATCGCTTCCAACCCATATTCTTCGAGCAAATCGATGAGGAGGCCGGTCTCCACGCCATAGCCGGTGAAGAAAGGCATGCGCTCCAGCGCGGACCGGCGCCCGGCGTATTCGCCTGACAGCGGCTGGATCAGACCGGACAGGAGCGGGTAGAACAGGTTGAAGAAGGGGCGGGCTGTCAGTTCGGTGACCCTCCCGCCGCCGCCTGCCAGCACCTTATCCCCCTCACGCAGCGGGCGGCGGTAGAAGCCTTTCACATATTGGATGTGCGGGTTACGAAGCAACGGGCCGATGATGCCGTACACGAAGCGGGGGTGTATATTCTTGATGTCGGTATCCACCCAGGCGATAATATCCCCGTTTAGCACATACAGGCTCTTCCACAACGCCTCACCTTTGCCGCGATAGCAGCCCTGCTCGGGGAGGATCTGCTGGTGGATGTAGACCGGGATGCCAAGGCCGGCCGCAATCTCTCGGGTTCGGTCTTCGGAACCAGAATCGATCAGGACGATTTCGTCCAGCAGAGGTAGCTCGTCCATCAGGGCCGATTTGATGGTCTGGATGACCGTCCCGACCGTCTCCTCCTCGTTCAACGCGGGGAGCCCAAGGCTGATGGTCACCTTCTGCTGCTCTTTCAGGGCCAGCAGCCGGGGGAGATCGGAAAACTCGCGGCTGTGAAAGGTATTGTCTGCGAACCATTGGTCAACCACCAGGGCGACGGGCCGGTCCACCGCCACTTCAGGGGGGTCCATCGACTGGGCGTTCACCTGTTCGATGGGGGAGCGTTCCTTAACCACGATCACCGTTTTGTCCGTGCCGGCCAACACCTCATCGAGCAGCGGGCCGCTCCAATCGTGGGGGCGGGGAGGACGGGAGGGGGCGCCCATGATGATCACTTGATGATCGCTGGCCTCGTTCAAGATCGCAGCCGCGACCTTTCCTTTGCGGGTGATCGAACGGGTGATATGGGCCAGGTCGCCCACGACGGAGAAAATGCTGTCGAGAAATGCCTGGTTTTCCTCAGGAGCGGCCGGGGAGGTTACGTGGAGCAGGGTGATGGACCCGTTGATGGCCTGGCCGATCACATAGCCAACGCGCAGGGTGAGGGTCGAATTTGCCCCGCCACGGACCGGCAGCAGCAAGCGCCAATTCTGGCCGAATGGACCCTGAGCTGCGAAATCGGAGCCCGGCCGCAGAGCGATCACCCCACAGGTTGGGTTTTCCAGGCGGGGGTGGGCTAAACGGGGAACGGCGGTGTGGGGGAATTCGGGAGTGCGCCAGGCCAGCAGCAGCAGGTCCGCCCGCTCCTGATCCACTTTTTCCCATATCCAGTCCCAGACTTCCTCTTCGGTGCGTACCGTGGTCTCGATGGAAGCAATGACGGCGGACAGCTCTCGCAACAGGGTGTTCAACTGTTCACGGAAGGCGATGGCCTGGGCCGCCGCATCGCTGCGGGGCTGGTCCTCAGGGACCAACACGATGGGCAGGAGAAACAGCTTACCGTGCTGTTGTTGGGCGAGCGCTGCTGCCAAAGGGATGAGCAGCCGGGCTTCGGCCAGGCTGGAGAAAGGCAGCATCACTTTGTAAGGTGGAGACGGGTGGCGTTGGGAGGTCTCTCGATTGGGTTGAGTTCTACGGCTATCGGTCATCTATTCACTCCTCAATCAACGGGATCACCTGGTTGGAAACGATGGCCTGCCAGGTGAACCGGCTGAGAACCCGTTTCCGCAGCCGGTAGGAATCGTCTTGGGCCAGATATGCCAACATCATCCGAGCGACAGCGCCAGGGTCGCCTTCGGGGTCGAACCGGCGGGTGAACTCCGCGCCGCTTTCGATCACAGGGGGAATGCCGGAGGCGAAGACCGGCAAGCGGGCTAACCCCGCTTCCAGGACGGGAATGCCAAACCCCTCTCTGCGGCTGGGGAACAGGAGCCCATCCGCCAGGCGGTAGAACTGGGCGACTTCACGGTCGG
This sequence comes from uncultured Anaerolineaceae bacterium, assembly GCA_964391195.1. Taxonomy (GTDB): domain Bacteria; phylum Chloroflexota; class Anaerolineae; order Anaerolineales; family UBA4823; genus JAAYXE01. The sequence goes on from CAYMLG010000039.1 coordinate 10,044, forward strand.
AGAGCAGCAGCGGCTCCTCGCCCTCGCCCTGCTGGTAAAGGAAATGCACCTGCCGGTTCAGATCCAGGCGCTCCTTCAACTCATTCAGCTCGGCCAGATAGGCGGCATTTTTGGGGTTATGCGGGCCGGGCGGGCCGGTCACTACCAGGCTGGCCCGGGGTTTTTCCCGTTTGATTTCGCCCATCACCCGGATGGCAAACTCGATATTCTTACGCCGGGTGATGCGGGCCGGGAGGAGCAGGAGGGGCTCGGCGTTGAGCAGATCCAGCCTGGAGATCAGGCCCTGGACGAGAGGGCTGAGTTGGAGGAACTCGGCTGCGTCCACACCCGGGGTCACCACGGCGATTTGGTCCGCCGGAATATTCAGCAAACCAGCCAGCCGGGCCTGGCGGTGTTCGGAGACGACCACATAACGCACACCAGGCCAGGCTGTGCGCAAGAGATCCCAGGGTTCGCCGGGGTGGAGGCCGGGGATGTACAGCGGGTCCAGCCAGGCGAAATCGTGGCACCAGGCGATGAACCGGCAGCCTGTGCCGGTGGATAACTGGCGTAGGGCAGCGGTGAGCGGCAGGTTTTTGTGCAGGGTCATCACATTATGGACGATGCACACCCGGCTTTGAGCGAGGATGGGGGCCAGGCGGTTTACCAGGGTCTGCGTAAGGGCCTGGAACCGTGGGGAAACCCGGCCCTGTGCCAGTTCCCGGCCGATCTCCTCAACCTGCGGATGGCGGGAGTCGATCTCGGGGATGCAGTGGAATGGTACGTCTGGCAGGAATTCTTTGCCACGACCGGCAATCACCTCGACCGGATAACCCGCCCCGGCTAACAGGCGCGCATGGTGATAGATGGTGTTTTCCACCCCACCAACCACCGGCGGCGCGGCGAAATGGAGGATCGATACGCGCCGGGCAGGATTTCGATCGTTCATGAGCTATGTTTTCCCCCGTTCTGTCAGCAGTTGACAAGGAGTTCTCGCAGCTTTCTCTCCAACACTTCCAATGAAAAATGTTCTTGGGCGATCTGGTAATTCAATTCCGCCATTTCCCATACCTGCTCGGGGTCATTCAGGAGCTGCCTGGTTTTTTTGATCGCTTCTTCGTCTACAAAGCCATCCAGTTCGATGAACTTGAATCCAAGAGGGCGAATATCGGCGTTGTAGACCGGATAGCGGTTGACGACCGCCAGGCGGCGGAAGTAAATTAGCTCCAGGAGCGCATTGCCGAAACCCTCGTAAATGCTGGGGTAGGTGATCAGGTCGGCGTGCGGATAAGCGTCCCAGAGGGAATACAGCTTATGGCCTTTGAACAGGCCCCGCTCGGAGGCGATCAGGTGATCAATGAGCTGAATCTGGACGTTCATCACCTGGGCCTCGCGCTTCAACCACAGCCAGTAGTTCAACCCTTCGTCGTCTGAGCGGTGGGTGACGAAGAGGTGAGGATTGGGGAGACCCAGGCGGTTCACCAGTTCGATCGCCAACTCAATGCCCTTGCGCTGGACAACGCGAGTGGGCTGGAGGATGAGCGGTTCGTCCGGTGCGACGCCAAGCGCCTGGCGAAAATCCTGGCTGTACTCATCGATCCCCGGAGGTGGGAGCGCATAGTCGTGCACGTTGGGGATTACAACCGAGTCGATGCCCCGGCGGGCTTTCAGCCTGGCCTGGGCGATCGAATTGATGGTCACGTGTTGGATCGAGGGGAGTTTTGCCGGGAAGGTCGTATCCAGCAGGTCGACGATGGCGTTGGTTTGATAGCGCTGGCGTTCCCAGTAAAAATCGTGGTGGTGAGCGATGGTGGGGATCCCAAGTTCCGCGATCAGTCCGGTGAGGCAAACGCCCAGCGGAAGGTTCATTGGGATGGTGAGCGCGTTCTGAACGATGATCAGATCGAGCATGTTGCCGCGGATGAACTTGCGCAGGGGGCTGCGAAGTTCATCGGCGTATTCATAGATTTGGTCTGCCAGCTTAGATCCGTTCGTTTGGTCCGCATCGGGGCCGAATGCGCGCCGGCTCAGCGATTGGATGGAATGATCGGCGAAATGTAACTTGGGGATACACTCACCTCCTTTGGCATAACCGCCTAGCTCCCCTGCACAGTAAAGGACCTCGTGACCCATCCGGCGGAGGACCTTCGCCCATTTTTCCACTTCCAAGGTGACCCCATCCGTGCCACTCAGACGAGTTGAAATAAAACCAATTCTGAGGTTCGATTTTGCCATAATCGGCTTGTATGCCTCCTGTGATTTTTTCAATGGCCAAGACGAAGCCGAGAGCTCCGCTCAGCCTGGCAGGCGATGGATGATGATTACCCCCTGACAGACGCGATCTTCCGTCGGGTGGATCAGGTCTGTCCCCTAGGTTCCCAAAGCAGGAACGACAACCATGTTTGCAAAATTATTATACCCATTTCTCCATCCGGCTGATGAGCGCCCTGATTAGCGCTGCAGAAGAATCTGAGCCACGGTAACGAAAACCTGCGCCTTGCCGCGGTAATCGAGCATAGGAATCAAGCCGGAGCGCCGGTCAACCACCGAAAATTGCCTCTTGACTTCTTTTTGTTTTTATAGTACATTTGTTCTAGTTATCAGAAATGGTAACTAAAAAGGCCTGAAAGGCTAACCTTATCCTAGAGAGGATGGCTCGGCAGAGCATACAGAAAACCATATACCTACCCTAACCTAACCAGACACCACCATTCACACCACCCTTAGCCAACTCTAGACCAACCTTTTACTAAAGGAGAGCTGAAATGTCCCCTATCAATTTGGATCAGGAACTTGCCAGGAAGTTGAACCAGGGTATGCGCGCAGGCGCGACCGTGGATCTTCCGTTCCCAGTTGTGTATATCTGGGCGTTGAACGGCCAGCCGAGCTACAAATCTCAAGGCGGGGCTTTGTATTACGGCGGATGGGCATGCAAGGTTGAAGATATGCAGTCCATCGCCGACCAGCAAGGCCTGGCTGTGCCCAAGGATTGGAAGCATGTGACGATCGCCAGCCGGGATGGCGACGAGTACGAAGCTTTCACAACCCGGCACCTGCTGGTCGCCCCGATCGGCAAACGAGAATCCTGGCTGGTGGAAGGCCAGCGTTCGGCGAATTATATCGAGGGCGGTCGCCGGCACCTGCAGGTACTGGCGTACATGGCAGAAGCACAGGGAGAGAACGGGGCTAAGCAATATATCCCCTGGGGGCCGGTGGTGCTGACCGCAAAAGGCTACCAGGCTCGCAATCTGCTCGACGCCTTCGTTCGCTGGGATAAGTACACGGCGCCGATACGGCGGAAGGTCGCCCCGGGGGTCCCGGCCTGGTGTTTTTATCTGGCCTTGGGCACCTTCGATAAGGAGCGGCACTCTTTGAACGTGGGTAAGCCAGGCGCTCAGAGCCCAATCACACCGCTCTCGGTTTACCTTCCGGAACGGCTGACCGAAGAGATGATCACCAACCTGTTTGTGGGCAACGAAGTGGCGGCGATCATGGCTGATCTCCAGGATCAGGCTGCAGAATGGCTGAACGCATGGCGAGAAGAAGCGCTTGGCCTGGATGAGTACCAGGACGACAGCAGCCAGTACGAACCCGAAGAGGAAATCCTCTTTTAGGTCCATTCACGCTGAAGCCGGTTCAGGCTGAAAACGCTTGAACCGGCTGAGTGGGGCCGTTGAGATTGAAGTTGACATCGAATGGGACCGGTAATGCGGTCCCCGCCAACCAAAAAGGTGAGTGGCGTAAAACCACTCACCTTTTTGGGCTATAGGTTCAGCTGCCGCTGTTCGTAATGTTGGGGCATCCGCATCGCCTGGCGTTCGTTGCGTTCGGCGATCATCCTTCGCACTGCGGATACCTGTTCGGCTGCCTCGTCCTCATCCATCCCGTTTTCCATCAGGTACTCGACCGCAAAATTGATCCGGCCCTCCAGCACCCAACGTTCAACGGCAACATACAACTCCTTGACGCCGGCATAGCCGGCCGATATGCGGGGAGGGACTTCGCCATTATGACAGATGGTTACAGTCGGTGGGATCTCGTTCAGCAGAGGAGCTACCTGGAGGGGATCCAAGCCTTCCTCGCCGATCCCCGGGTAGTTCATGCGAATCTTTACATCGGGGTGCATGGCGGTAAAATCCTTTAAGCGTTCCAATGACAGGCGGATGAGGTCCGGGTCTGCAGCGGACTGGACCTCGATTTGGGTTTGGAAGATCCCAAAGCCGATAATTCGCTTATCCGGGCGGGACGGACGGACCGGCAGGAAACCGTAAAAGCCGTCGACTGAGTGGGCGGCGATAGCCTCGGCGCACTGCCGCTCAATCCCTTGAATCCGTTGTGCCGCCTCCCGGGCAGCAGTGGTGGCCATGACCAACCGGCCATCTCTACCGATCGTTGAATTCGCGGAGATAACAATCATTCCGGGATGCCCGGGGTGCTTCCATAAGGTGTCCTGGATGATTGGCATCGTCAGCCCTTTCTAGGAGGGGAGCAACCCTCCGTTCGCTGGTGGTGTGGGGACCGGCTCTTCCCAGGGGGAAAGAGACATGGAGAAGCCCGATTTACCGGTGATTTTCTGGATTTCTGCCTGAACGTACTGGTCGATCATCTGGCGTAAGTCGTTGTTCAGCAGCCGGCGGGCTTTGATGAGACCCTGCGGATCTCCGGCGATCTCGGCATAATCGATCGCGTCGACAATGGTGTCGATCAGGTCATTCGGATTCATGGAAACCCTCATTTCTAGGGCAGCAGGCGGAAGATGTGGAGGTCCGATATTGAGAACTGAACGCCTGCTGCTATGGTGTAAAGAACATCTAGCCGAAAGGTAAATACTACCTTTTTTGGCTGAAAATAAGCATAACATAGAACATATGTTCTGTCAATAGAACAGCGCTCTGGTGAATAGAACGGGTGGGCAGATTCGCGGGAGTAGTAACCCATCGGGGTAGGTGTGGGTGGTAGAATTCATTATTGGAATGTGGAGAAAGGGTGGTCATTCAAAGAGATCCTATGGCTCAACGTGACGAATATGATGCAATTGTGGTAGGCAGTGGGCCGAATGGGATGGCGGCTGCGGTGGAATTGGCCCGAGCCGGTAAATCCGTCCTGGTCATCGAAGGCCGCGACACGATCGGGGGAGGAACACGCACCCTCGAATTGACATTGCCCGGGTTCTTCCACGATATCTGTTCCGCCGTCCACCCTTTGGGCGTGGCCTCACCCTTTTTCCGAGGCCTGCCGTTGGATAAACACGGCCTGGAATGGGTGTACCCCCGGTATGGCCTGGCACATCCCTTCGATGATGGCAGCGCGGCGGTCCTGGACCGGTCGATCGAGGCTACGGGAGAGAGTCTGGGCAAGGATGCCGCGGCTTATCGCAAGCTAATGAAACCATTCGTTGAAAACTGGGAAGACTTGCTGGAGGATATCCTGGGACCATTTCCACTCCCACCGCGACACCCACTGCTCATGGCGTTGTTCGGGATCAGCGGGCTGCGCTCGACCCAGGGGCTGGTCCACAGCCGGTTCACAGAGGGGCGGGCGCGAGCATTCCTGGCGGGGATATCCGCCCATGTCATCCTGCCGCTCGACCGGCCGGTGACCGCCTCATTTGGGTTGGTACTGGGTTTGCTGGGGCATGCGGTGGGCTGGCCGGTGGCACGGGGGGGATCACAGTGGATTACGCGTGCAATGGCGAGCCTGATCCAGCAGGCTGGCGGAGAGATTGTTACCGGGTGGCGGGTTGCGGAGTTGGGGGAGCTGCCGCGAGCGCGGGCGGTGCTGTTCGACCTGATCCCGCGCGAATTTATTCGCATAGCCAACAAAGAGCTTCCGGAGACATACAAACGCCGGTTAACGAAATTCAGGCATGGGCCAGCCGTGTTCAAAGTGGATTGGGCGCTGAGCGAGCCGGTCCCATGGACGGCCCCCGAGTGCCGGGAGGCCGGCACCGTGCACCTGGGGGGGAGCTACGAGGAGATCGCCTGCAGCGAGCAGCTCGCCTGGGATGGACAGCATGCTGAGAGGCCGTTCGTGCTGTTCGTTCAGCCCTCGGTGTTCGATCCCACGCGAGCGCCAAAGGACGGGCACACAGCCTGGGCCTACTGCCACGTCCCGGCAGGTTCTGACGTCAATATGCTGGAACGGATCGAGGCCCAGGTGGAGCGCTTCGCCCCCGGTTTCCGGGACTGTATTTTGGAGAGAAGCGTCCTCTTCCCCAATGACCTGGAAGCGTATAACCCCAACTATGCCGGCGGCGACATCACCGGAGGGGTGCAGAGCCTGGACCAGTTATTCACCCGGCCTACATGGGATCTCGTCCCTTACCGGACTCCGGTGGAAAGCCTGTATCTATGTTCTTCCTCCACCCCTCCCGGCGGGGGTGTGCACGGGATGTGCGGGTTCCATGCGGCTCGAGCAGCCCTGAAGCGCTCGTTCAAAAATTCTTCTCCCAAACCTCGTTAATTTTCAGGCAGACTGGTTTCAGCGCCAGATCAACGCCCCAGTACGAACACAGCCAGCAGCCACGGTGGAAGGTTAGTGCTAACCTTCCACCGTGTTAGTTTGCGCGCCTGATTACCGGGGAAACTCCCATCTGCGGGAAGTTTGCATCTGCATAAAAGATTGTGAAAATTATCGCAGGGATAAATTACAAGTAATTTTAGTTATAAGTGTCACTTGTGCACCTAATTTATTACTGCTATAGTGGCAGGGTAATTTGTCAGGACGAGTTCTGGCTTTGTCATCGATTTCCCTTGGAGTGGAAGCAGCGGTTGGGAACATAATAACAGGCGTTTCAAGAGCACCGTTCGCAGGTGGAATGGTTTTTTCTTTCGATTAGGTTCAACTCAATGACCTGGTATCGCCTCCACCATCTTAATGTTGTAACGTCCGGTTTTTTGCTTCGCGGCTATGCCTGACCTGAACATGGGATTGTTTGGGTGAGGCTTTTTTTATTCTTACCACCCTAGTCTCCCACAACAAAAGGAAGGAGCTATGACGAAGGTAACGCTTGATCTCCCAAGAATGTATGGAGACCACCATGTCGTAGAAGTCCGTCGCCTGGTGTTGGATCTGCCGGGCGTTCAGGAGGTGTATGCCAGCAGCGCCTTCCATGTCCTGGAGGTCGTCTTCGATTCGACGCTCGTCTCCGAAGAAGAGATCACCAGGACGCTCGATGAAGCCGGCTACCTGGGTGAGGTGCTGTTCCCAACCGAGACCGGCGAAGCGGCTTACCAGGCCGGGAATGGAAGTACATTCTTCCGGCAGGCACAGAGCAGCGCCAACACGAAACAGGTGGTGAGGTTTGCCCATCAGGTGAAGAACCACGGGCAGCCCAAATGGCCCTGCCCGGGCATGGGCCTCGTGAGATTGGAGGACTGAGACATGGCGAAAGGAAGACGAAGTCCTGAGGAACGGAGCATTGATCCCGCGGCGCAGGAGATGCTCATTCGAGCGGATGAACTGGGTTTGAGCACCGCCTTCAGCCGGGCGGAGGATATGGTCCCGTGCAATATCGGCGGCGCAGGGATGTGCTGCAAGATCTGCGGTATGGGCCCCTGCCGCCTGACGAAAGACGGACAGACGGGCGTATGCGGGGCGACGATCGATACGATCCAGGCGCGCAACTTCATCCGCGCAGTGGCCGCCGGTTCGGCAGCGCACTCGGACCACGGGCGAGATATGGCCTTCACTTTGAAGGCTGTGGCCAATGGCGAAGCCGAAGGCTATATGATCCGCGATGTGGCGAAGCTGCGGACTGTCGCCGCGATGAATGGAATCCCGATCGAAAAGCGCTCGCCGGAAGAGATTGCCAATGACCTGGCGGACCTGTACATCGCCCAGTTCGGGCAGCAGAAGGGGTCGGTAGTACCCGTCAAGCGCGCGCCGGAGAAACGCCAGAAGTTATGGGCCGAGATCGGCGTTGTGCCCCGAGGAGTGGACAGAGAAGTTGTGGAGGCGCTCCACCGGACGCATATTGGCGATGACCAGGACCCGGTCCATATCCTCCACCATGCCGTGCGCACCGCCCTGGCTGACGGGTGGGGCGGGAGCATGATCGCCACCGATATTTCGGATATCTTGTTCGGCACACCCGCGCCGGTGCTCGGGCAGGCCAACCTGGGTGTGCTCAAAGATGACATGGTCAATGTCATCGTTCACGGGCACGAGCCTACCCTGAGCCAGATGGTGGTCGCGGCCTCCCAGGATCCGGAGATCATCGAGTATGCCCGCGCGGCGGGAGCAAAAGGGGTGAACCTCTCGGGCATCTGCTGCACGGCGAACGAGATTCTGATGCGGCAAGGCGTCCCGGCGGCGGGGAACTTCCTGGCTCAGGAACTGGCCATCCTGACCGGGGCGGTGGAAGCGATGGTGGTTGACGTGCAGTGTGTGATGCAAGCCCTGGTCAACCTGGCAACCAACTTCCACACGCAAATCATCACCACTTCGCCCAAGGTGAAGATCACCGGGGCAGTCCACATCGAGTTCGATGAGCACCGCGCCCTCAGCGTGGCCAAACAGATCCTGCGGACGGCGATTGACAATTATAAGAACCGGGGCAAAACCCACATCCCGCGAGCGGTCGAGGATCTGGTCCCCGGTTTTTCGCATGAATACATCAACTACATGTTGGGCGGCAGCTACCGGGGATCGTTCCGACCGCTGAATGATGCGATCATGTCCGGGCGGATCCGGGGCGTGGCGGCAATCGTTGGCTGCAATAACCCGCGCAGCCAACACGATCGCCTGCACACGTACATCACAGAAGAACTGCTAAAGCAGGATGTCCTGGTGGTCGAGACCGGATGCGGGGCGATTGCCAGTGCCAAGCAAGGCCTGCTGCTCGGCGAGGCCGGGCTCGAGAAGGCCGGGCCGGGATTGAGAGAGGTGTGCGAAACGGTCGGTATCCCTCCGGTGCTGCATATGGGCTCCTGCGTGGATAACACTCGCATCCTGACCGTCCTGACCCAAATGGCAGCGGAGGGGGGCCTGGGCGACGATATCGATCAAATCCCGGCTGTAGGCCTGGCGCCGGAGTGGATGAGCGAAAAAGCGCTCTCGATCGGCACGTACTGCGCGGCTTCGGGCGCGTATGTCATCTTCGGCGGCTCTTCACCCGTGAGTGGGATGCCCGACCGGGTGTCTGACAGCGATATCGTGCTGCGTTACCTGAGCGAGGGTTGGGAGAAGCTGTACGGGGGGAAGATGGAGTTCGTCACCGAGCCCGAGGAGATGATCCGGCGGACGCTGGAGCACATCGATCACAAGCGGGCCGCGCTCGGACTGCCCGATTATGATCCCACCCGCTTTGGGCAGAGCGGCGACGCCCGCATGCTTGACATCGAAAAACTGCCGCTGGAAGAGCGGCGCCAGGCGCTGTATGGCGCCCCGGCCGACTGAGGATCGGAGGAGATATGTCTCGTTATATCGCAACTCGTGCAATCCGCGGGGCGAACGCTCTGGTAACCGAGGCGGAGATGATGCTGGCCAAAGCCCTGAGGGACTATGGCCCAGATGCACCGGTGAAATTCCCAAACACGGCTTACTACCTGCCGCTCATTTATGGCATGACCGGCGTTCAGGTGGAGACCCTCGGGCAGCTCCAGCCTATCGTGGAGCAGGCGCGGGGTCTGCTCCATCCGGTTCCGGCAAGCCGGCGCTGGACCCCCTACCTGGGTGAGACGTTGGATGGCGGCATGGCGACGCTGCTGGCCGCCGAGACGATCGAAGCAATCCGCTTTGTCTACGACCTGCAGCCCGAGCCGTTCGCCGGTTTCCATCTGGCGGGAGGCACCTCCTTCACCAGCCCAGACGCGGGCTTGAATGGCGACAACGGGGCGGGAGGCGGTTATCTCAACGGTCCGATCGATGATATCCAACTGCGCTCCTGGGGTATCCAACTGGTCGATGGGCGCATGCCCGGCTTTGCCGCCATCGTTGGCGCGGCCAAATCCAATGAGGTGGCGGTGAAGATCGTGCGCGAACTGCAGAAGCGCAATATCCTCACTTTCCTTTCGGGCAATGTCAATGGGCGCAGCATCATCCACCAATTGAACGAAGAAGGTGTGGAATTAGGGTACGACACCTACACCGTTCCTTTCGGTACAGACACGATCAGCGCCATCTACGCCCTCGGTTTCGCGGTGCGGTCTGCGCTGACCTTCGGCGGTTTGAAGGGCGGACAGGCGCGCGAAATCCTGCTCTACAACAAAGAGCGAGTGTTCGCCTTCGTGCTGGCCCTGGGCGAAGTGGATGATTTGAAGTATGCGGCCGCGGCCGGGGCGATCAACTTTGGCTTCCCGGTGATCGCCGATACCGTCATCCCCGAAATCCTTCCGACCGGGATCACCAAGTACGAGCACGTGGTGAGCATGCCGTTCGATGAGATCGAAGGGAATGATGACCTGGAGCGGGCAGAACGACTGGTGCAGAAATGCATCGAAGTGCGCGGCGTGAAAGTGAAAGTGGCGGATGTTCCCGTCCCGGTGCCGTATGGCTCGGCATTCGAAGGGGAGGTAGTCCGCAAGGCGGATATGCGAGTGGAGTTCGGCGGCAAACATTCCCGCTGCTTCGAATACTTGCGTATGGCCCCGCTGGACGAAATCGTCGATGGGCGGGTCCGGGTGGTGGGACCTTCGTTCGAGGATATCCCGCCACAGGGCCATATGGATATGGGGATCGTAGTCGAAGTCGCCGGACGGCAGATGCAAGAAGACTTCGAACCGGTGCTGGAACGGCAGATACACTACTTCATCAACGGCGCTTCGGGGATCCAGCACATCGGCCAGCGGGATATCGCCTGGATCCGCATTTCGAACAACGCCGCGGAGAAAGGGTTCAACCTCGAGCACTTCGGCAAGATCTTGCATGCCCGTTATCACGCGGACTTCGGCGCCATCGTGGATAAGGTGCAGGTGACGATTTACACCGATCCGGAACAAATTCCGGTCTGGCTGGAGCAGGCGCGGCGGGCGTATGATTTCCGCAACAAGCGCCTGGCCGACCTGACCGACGACCGGGTGGAGGAGTTTTACTCCTGCACTCTGTGCCAGTCCTTCGCTCCCAACCATGTGTGCATTGTCAGCCCAGAGCGATTGGGCCTGTGCGGCGCGTATAACTGGTTGGACTGCAAAGCGTCTTTCAACATCAACCCAACCGGCCCCAACCAGCCGATTAAGCTAGGGAGGCTGGTCGATCCGGTGAAAGGCTACTGGACAGGGACGAACGAATACGCGAGCGTGGGGTCCCACGGACAGGTCCAGGAAGTGTCGATGTACTCGATCATGGAGAATCCGATGACCGCCTGCGGGTGTTTCGAGTGCATCGTCATGCTGATCCCGGAAGCGAACGGGGTGATGGTGGTCAGCCGGGAGGATACGAGCATGACTCCGGCGGGGATGACCTTCAGCACGCTGGCAGGGATTGCGGGCGGCGGTCTGCAGACCCCGGGCGTGATGGGGGTAGGGAAGTTCTACCTGATCAGCCCGAAATTCATCTCGGCCGATGGCGGCTTTAAGCGCGTGGTGTGGATGAGCAGCGTGCTCAAAGAGACCATGCGAGATGAGCTTTCGGCTGTAGCCCAGCGTGAAGGCGATCCGGATCTGCTCGAGCGGATCGCAGATGAGCGGAATGTCACCACGGTGGAAGAACTGCTTGTGTGGTTAGAGGAGCACGAGCATCCGGCGCTGACCATGGATCCGATGTTCTAACGTGAAGAATCGACCCGGCTGCTGGGGGAGCGACCCGCAGCAGCCGGGCCTGGATTGACAGGCGATGGAGGCTTTCTCCAGTCCGATTGTGAGGAGGCTTACATTACCGGCTTTTGATGAAAACCAGGAGAATGGAATATGCCAGTCGAGATACCGAGAGATAAATGGCCTGGGCAGGTACGGGCGAACACCATTGGAGCGACAGCGGCAGAAGGAGGGACTCGCAGCCGGACAGTCACTGTTGGCGGGGAGAAGACGCTCCCATTTATGCACTTCGAGGCCGAGACGCCTCACCGCCCGGCAATCGCCCTGGAGATCAGAGACCACAAACCGGAAGATTGGTCCGCGCTGTTGATGGAGACCTGGGATGAGGCTGTAAACGACCCAGGCTCGTGGGCTAAGGCGGCTGAAGCAACCGGGGTGGACTTGATCCAGCTTAGTCTGAGCGCCACCCTGGCGGACGGAAGTCCGAACACACCGGCGGCTGCAGTGGCTGCAGTGAAGGCCGTGTTGGGCGCCACGGGGCTGCCCCTGATTGTGTTCGGACCGGGGCAGGCGGAACTGGACAACGAACTGCTGGTGGCAGTGGCGGAAGAGGCCAAAGGCGAGCGTTTGCTGCTGGGCATCTGCGAGGATAAAAATTACCGGACGATCGTGGCGACCGCCCTGGCGAACGACCACCTGGTGAACGCCCGCACGCCGATGGATGTGAACCTGGCCAAGCAGTTGAATATCCTGATCACCGACATGGGTCTACCGCTAGAGCGGATTATCATGGATCCGACCACCGGGGCGTTGGGTTATGGCATCGAATACGGGTATTCGGTGATGGAGCGGCTGCGCCTGGCCGCGCTCCAGGGGGATACCATGACGCAACTGCCAATGCTGGTCACCCCCGGGTTCGAGGCCTGGAAGACGAAAGAGGCGAAGGTCGGCGAAGGCGTGCCGCCTGACTGGGGCGATTGGCTGCAGAGATCGATCAACTGGGAAACCTTGACGGCCATCACCCTGATCGAGTCGGGCGCCAATATCGTGATCCTGCGCCACCCCGAAAGCGTTCGCCGGGTGCGAACAGCCATCGACGAACTGATGTTGGTCCCGGCCTAGAGGAGAGAATACCATGGCTTTATCCGGCATACAGATCTATAAATTGCTGCCGCAGACGAACTGCAAAGACTGCGGATACCCCACCTGCCTGGCATTTGCCATGAAGCTGGCGGCCAAGCAAGCGGAACTCTCGGCCTGCCCGCACGTCAGCGAGGCCTCGAAAGCACAGCTTGCCGAGTCGGCTGCACCGCCAATCCGTCTCGTTTCGCTCAAATCGAACGGATTCGAGGTCAAAGCCGGCAACGAGGTGGTTTTATTCCGGCACGAGAAAACCTTCTACCACCGCCCCGGCCTGTTCGTGAAGATCAGCGATGACCAACCGGTGGAGACAATCCGCCAGCTCGCGGAGGCGGTGGAGGCGTACAGCACGAATTACGTCGGTATCGATCTGAACCTGGATGGTTTCGCGCTTCTGTCGGTATCGGGGGATGCGGACTGCTTCGCCGGGGCCCTGGCCGCCGTGCGCAGTTTTTCGCATAAGCCGGTCATCCTGTCGGCCGACTCTCCCGAAGTGCTCGAGGCCGGTTTGAAGACCCTGGACGGAGAACGCGCGCTGATCCACGCGGCCAACGCCGGGAATTGGGAAGCGCTGGCAAGCCTGGCGAAGCAATACTCGGCGGCCCTGGCAGTGCAGGGGAGCTCTTTGGATGAACTGGCGGATCTGACCGAGAAGATCAAGGGGAAAGGCGTGGAAGACCTGGTGCTCGACCCGGTTGCCGGCAATTTGGCGGCCTGGCTGTCGCTGAGCACGCAAATCCGGCGCCTGGCGCTCAAGAAAAACTTCCGGGCTCTGGGTTACCCCTTGATCTCCTTTGCTGCCAACGCTGAAGAAGCCGTTCAGGGGATCACCAAATACGCCGGTTTCATCGTGCTGCCCGAATTCGCTCCGGAGACGGCTTATCCTCTGCTCGTGCTGCGGGAGAATATCTACACCGATCCACAAAAGCCGATCCAGGTCCAACCCGGACTGTATGAGATCAACGGTCCGACGGCGGAGAGTCCGGTGCTGGTAACCACCAATTTCAGCATCACCTACTTCAGCGTGGCAAATGAAGTTGAAGGGTCCGGCCTGCCCGCCTGGCTGCTGGTGACGGATGCGGAGGGGATGAGCGTATTGACCGCCTGGGCGGCGGGAAAGTTCGACGCCGAGCGGATCGCTAAAGCGGTCAAAGCTTTCAACGTAGGCGATAAGGTGAACCAGAAACGGCTGGTGCTGCCGGGCCACGTAGCGGTGCTTTCCGGTGAACTGGAGGGAGAACTCCCGGATTGGGAGATCCGGGTGGGGCCGCGTGAAGCGGTGGATATCCCCAAGTTTTTGAAGATCCTCTAGACCGATCAAGTGGTGTGAATGGCTGCAGACAGGACGCAGCCATTCACACCCGGGTTTAAGCCTGTGAAAGAGCATCTCGTTCATTTTGACGTCGCGAAAGAAGCGGTCAGAGTGCCCACGGGCACACTGCTCAACGAAGCCGCCAGGTTGGCCGGGGTGGAGATCGGCCAGCCGTGTGGTGGGCAGGGCCGCTGCGGGCGCTGTGCAGTCCGGGTAGTAGAAGGATCCGTCCGCCGGCGGAGCACGCTGCGCCTGACGCCGGAGGACATCGAAGCCGGCTACGCCCTGGCCTGTCAGAGCGTGGTGGAGGGCGATGCAACTGTGATCGTCCCGCCGCAGGAAAAGATCGAACGACGGCTCACGACCGGGCGGGTGGCTGTCGAGGTGGAAGTCCCGGCCGGCTATGATTACCGCCGAGACCAGGACCTGCAGCGGATATCGCTATCGCTTGCGCCCCCCAGCCTGGATGACCAGACGGATGATCTGAGCCGATTGAGGACCTCGCTGCGGCAGCAGGCCGGTTTCCAGCAGATCGACCTGTCGCTGGAGACCTTGCAAACGCTGGGAGACAGGCTGCGAGCGGGAAACTGGCAGGTGACTGCGCTGGTGGAGGCGCAGGCGGACGGGAACAGTGGCCCGAAACGGGGGCGGCTGGTCGATGTAGCGCCGGGACTGACCCCAGAGGATGCGCCGCTATGGGGCATCGCGGTGGATATCGGGACGACAACTGTGTCGCTTTGGCTGGTCGATCTGGTAACCGGCCGAGTCGCAGCCCAGGCGGCGGAATACAACAGCCAGATCGGGCGCGGCGAAGATGTCATCTCCCGGATCATCTATGCCAGTAAGAGCGCTGAAAACCTGGCCGAGATGCGCCAGCGGGTGCTGGATACCATCCATGAACTGCTGAAGCAGGCTTGCCAGAGGACACCGGGCGCAAATCCTTCCAGGGTGGTGAAAGCCACAGTAGCTGCCAACAGCACCATGATGCACCTGCTGCTTGGCGTCCCGGCGGCGAACATCCGGCTCTCACCGTTTGTCACCGCCTTCAACCAATCTCCCCGCCTGCGGGCGAAGGAGGCCGGCCTTGCGATCCACCCGGAGGCAACGGTTGACTGCCTGCCGGGGGTGGCCAGTTATGTGGGGGCGGACATCACCGCCGGCGTCCTCGCTTCGGGGATGGATCACAGCGGCCGGTTGACCTTGTTCATGGATGTGGGCACGAATGGGGAAATCGTGCTCGGCTCGGATGAGTGGCTGGTCACCTGCGCCTGCTCCGCCGGCCCGGCGTTCGAAGGGGCCGGTGTGGTGGATGGGATGCGGGCGACGCGCGGGGCGATCGAAGAGGTATGGATCAACGGTGAGACGTTCGAACCCTCGCTGCGGGTGATCGGGGGAGGGAAACCTCGCGGCCTATGCGGCAGTGGGCTGATCTCTCTGCTCGCTGAAGCGTTCATGACCGGCCTGGTGGACAAAGCCGGCCATCTCAATTCCCAACTGGGCACGCCCAGAGTGCGCCAGGGCGAACATGGTTGGGAATATGTAGTCGCCTGGGCGGAAGAGACAGAGCATGGCCGGGATATCGTCCTGACCCACGTGGATATCGACAACCTGCTGCGGGCCAAGGCGGCCATTTATGCCGGTTACACCGTGCTGGCCGAGAGCGTAGGGATCCCGCTGGAGGCGATCGAGCAGATGCTCATCGGTGGTTCTTTTGGCAAATATATCAACATTGAAAAGGCGGTGCAGATCGGACTGCTGCCAGACATGCCTTGGGACTGTTTCCAGTTTTTAGGGAACACCTCGGTGCGGGGAGCATACGAGGCGCTCCTGGACCGGGAAGCGCGCGCCAGGATCGACGAGATCGCGGCCCGGATGACCTATATTGAACTGTCGGCGGACAACAGCTTCTACGAAGCGTTTATGTCGGCCATGTTTTTGCCCCATACAGACGCACAACGTTTCCCAAGTGTCGCACCGGTGCGTCCTCAAACATGTACGGCGAACGGGTAAATCCAAATACGTCCGTACGTCACCTCTGTATACCAGAAGGAAGGCTGCTATGTACATCATTGGCGAAAACATACACATTATTTCAGAAAAAGTGAAAGAGGCGCTCAAAAACAAAGATGCCATGTTTTTCCAGGAGTCGGCGGTGCGGCAAGTCGAGGCCGGGGCTCAGGCTTTGGATCTGAACTTAGGGCCACGGAAGAAGGATGGCGAAGAAGTTTTCCCCTGGATGGTGGAGACGGTGGAGGCGGTGGTCGACGTGCCGCTCAGCTTCGATACAACCAATATTCTGGGGATCGAGGCTGGCCTGAAGAAGATCACCAAAGCCCAGCCGATCATCAATTCCACCTCGGCCGAGCCGGAACGGTTGGAGAAGGTGCCGCTGCTGGCGAAACAGTACAATGCCAAGCTGATCGCTCTGACAATGGGCGCATCGGGGATCCCGGTTGCTGCGGACGAGCGGGTGAATATCGCCCTGGAGGCGCTGATCCCGCGCATGCTGGAAATCGATTTCCCGATCGAAGACCTGATCATCGATCCGCTGGTGCTCACGGTGTCGGGCTGCCAGGAGTACTGCCCGCAATTGATCGAAGCTGTACGAACGCTGCAATACGCCTGGGATCCTGCCCCGGCCATCTCTGTGGGCCTTTCGAACGTCTCGAACGCTGTGCCGGCCCAGAACCGCCCGCTGATCAACCGCACCTACTGTGCCATGTTGATGGGTGTGGGGCTGAAGATGATGATCGCCAATCCCTTTGACGAGCAGTTAAAGGAAACCGTGCGTATCATCGAGGAACGAGATGACAGCACTCCGGTTGGCCGGCTGTATTTGAAAATCGCCGACCGGATTGCGGCGATGGAAGAGCCATCGATCGATGACGTGGATCTGAGCGATCCGGAGCAGGCGGCGATCTGGAAAACCGTGCAGATCCTCCTGAACAAAGTCATCTACGCCGATGCATATTTAGGACAGGATGCAATCGTGTAGTGTTACCCATAGGCGGGTGAAATAACAGGCCGGCCTATCCGCCAATAGAAGGAAGGTGTTCAATGCCCGTATTCACGCCAGGGAGGCGCTGGCAGCCCCCATATTATCCTTTCAAACGAGAGCCGCTCGGCCGGCGCATGCTGGCGGCCCTCGAGAGGGTGGTAAAAGGTCCTTTGTTCGGCTGCCGTATGTGCGGCAACTGCCTGCTTCAGGAAACTGCGTTTATCTGCGCGATGGAGTGTCCTAAGGGGGCTCGGAATGGCCCGTGCGGCGGTTCTACGCCAGAACGCTGCTATGTCGATCCTACCCGACCTTGTATCTGGTATAAGATCTACGACCGGGCTTTTCGCATGGGGCGCGAGGAACTCCTGTTAGAGGTGCTGCCCCCTTTGGACTGGGATAAAGTCGGAACTGAGACCTGGGGCGACGTCGTCGTTCAGCTACGCAAGGTGGGTGTGAAGACCTTCATCAGCGGGATGGCCTCGCGCGATCCACAACAGCGGGTGAAGGCCTGGGATTCGGTCTTCCGGCCGGTGCGCCAGCCGGAATGGTGGCAGGGGGACGCCGAATATCATCCCCCGGCGTATGATGAGCCTGTCTCCGAACTGGAGCGGCGGTTGAAGGCCGGGGAGTTCGTGGTAACGTCTGAAGTGGCGCCACCTGTGACTGCAGCGGTGAACAAGCTCTGCTGCAACATCGATCTGGTGAAGCCATATGTGGCGGCGCTGAACTTCACCGACTGCCCTTCAGCGACACCGCGCATGTCCAGTTGGGCGTGCAGCAGTATGGCCATCCAGTGTGGCGCGGAGCCGGTGATGCAAATCGCCGCCCGCGACCGGACTCGGACCGGCCTGCAAGCGGAAGTGCTCGGAGCGACCGCGTTAGGGGTCCGGAATATCCTCTGTCTCAGCGGCGACAGTATGGGCCTGGCTGCTACGCCGCGCGGGCGGATGGATGTGATCGACCTGGATTCGGTGCAGATGTTGTGGGTCCTGCGCCGGATGCGGGATGAGGGGATCTACATGGATGGCCGGACGATGAAGACGCCCCCGCAGTTTTTCCTCGGGGCCGCGGCCTCTCCGTTCGCCTCAGAGCCGCGCTTCCAGGCGATACGCGAGCACAAGAAAGTGAACGCTGGCGCCCAGTTCTTCCAGACGAACCTCGTCTACGATCCGGATGGCCTGGAAGTGTGGCTGAACGAACTCGCCAAGCGCAACATCCTGGATAAGGTGTATATCCTGGTCGGGATTACGCCCCTCAAGAGCCTCAAGATGGCGTTGTATATGCACAACGAGGTGCCCGGCGTGACGATACCAGAGAAGCTGTTGAAGCGGATGGAAGCCGCCGGCGATCAGGCCGCTGAGGAAGGCGTCCAGATAGCGTTGGAACTCATCGAAGCGGTGAAAGGCAAACAGGGGGTAAACGGCATCCACCTGATGGCTGTGGGCTGGGAGAGCATTGTACCCAGAATCGTAACCGAGGCCGGGTTGGCCGCACCGCAAGCCGTAAGCGCATAGCCGGCAAACGTTAAGAGAGAAGAGATATTGGTGGTGTATACTGGAGCCACCAATATCTCTTTTTAAGTGTAAGGAAGATAACTGAATAACGATGATCCAAAAATCGGTGATCGACCGGTTCGAAAAAGAATTTGTTATGGCCGGCGGCGAGGAGACGCAGGTTAGCTTACCCTGGCACGAAGTTCCCCCAAAAGCGAGCGCAGGCGATCCGCTTAAGGTAGAATGGAATGGCGGGCAGTGGAAGATCCTCGAGTTCGATGAAGATGAGACGGACAGGATGAAAGCGCGGCGCAGAGAAACTGGAACGGTTGAGAAGAAGAAAAAGACAAGCGCCGGATTGATGGAGGTCAGATGAAACTGCGACAGGAGATGGGATTGACGTTCGATGATGTCCTGCTGGTGCCGAAACGATCTTCAATCCGGAGTCGCTCGGCAGTGGATACGTCCACCTGCCTGGTGCCGGGGATCAATATGGCCATCCCGGTGGTCAGCGCCAACATGGACACGGTCACCGAAGCCCCAATGGCGATCGCGATGGCTCAGGGAGGCGGGATCGGGATTATCCACCGCTTTATGCCGGTCGAGCGCCAGGCAGAGGCGGTGCGCAAAGTCAAGCGGTCTGAGAGCTTTGTCGTTGAACACCCGGAGACAATCCACCCAGAGGCGCATATTTATGAGGCCCGCTACCGCATGGCCGAATCGGGAATCGGCGGGCTGATGGTGGTCGATCCGGAGAACCATCTGCTCGGTATTCTGACCGCGCGGGATATCTTGCTGGCGCCAGATGATCAGGCCCTGGTCAAGGAACTGATGACCCCGCGCGAGCGGATGGTGGTGGCTGTAGATGGCGCGCCTCTGGATCAAGCCAAACTGGCGCTGCACAAACACCGGATCGAAAAGCTCCCGCTCGTCGATGCAGAGGACCGGGTGGTGGGATTGATCACCGCCCAGGATATCGTCAAGCTGCAGGAGTACCCCCGGGCGACCAAAGACCGCAAGGGTAAGCTGCGGGTTGGGGTGGCGGTCGGGGTGCGCTCGAGCGACATCGAACGGGCGGCAGCCTGCGTGGAGGCGGGGGCAGACGTAATTGTGATCGATATTGCCCACGGCCATTCGGATTACACGATCGAAATGACGCGGACTCTAAAGCGTGAGTATCCCCATATCCCCATTATCGCCGGGAACGTGGCTACCCAGGATGGCTTCGAAGATCTGGTGGAGGCGGGGGCGGATGCGGTGAAGGTCGGTGTAGGTGCGGGCTCGATCTGCATCACGCGAGTGGTCACCGGGTTCGGGGTCCCACAGCTCACCGCTATCGCCGACTGCGCCGAGGCGGCACATCGCCTGAATGTCCCCTTGATCGCGGATGGAGGGATCCGGAATTCGGGGGATCTGACGAAAGCGCTCGCGGCCGGGGCGAGCTCGGTGATGGTCGGCAGCCTGCTGGCCGGGACGGATGAAAGCCCCGGAGCAGCGGTCATCCGGGAGGGGCGGCGGTATAAAGTCGTCCGGGGGATGGCCTCACTCACGGCGAACATCGCTCGTAAGGAAATCGAGCTGCAGGGTGAAGTGGACCCGGATGAGTGGGAACGGGTGGTCCCCGAAGGGGTGGAGGCGATGGTCCCTTACCGGGGGAGCGTCGCGGAACTCCTGCGCCAACTGGTCGGGGGATTGAGCTCCGGGCTCAGCTACGCAGGCGCGCATAACATTGAAGAGCTTTGGCAGAATGCGGAGTTTCTCCCCATCACGGCCGCTGGCGAGCGAGAATCACGACCGCACGATGTGAAAACGATCTAAGGGGAAAGTTCTGTAGGATTATCGATTTATCCCCAGGTCCTCCCTGGGGATTGTTTTCTTTGTCTCCCATAAGAAAATAGGACATAAACAGTCTCTTATCTGCTACAATATTGCCGGGGGGATTAGTAAACGACGGGTAGCGAGGAGAGACAATCATGAGATTTCGAGCCAACCTGGATGCCCCAGAGTTTCCTGAGACAGCCGAATGGATCAATACCGATCAGCCGCTGAGGATCAAGGATCTGCGCGGCAAGGTGGTCATGCTCGAATTTTGGACCTTTGGGTGAATTAACTGCATGCACAATGTCGAGCAGTTAGCTCGATTGAAAGAACGATTTCCCGATTCGCTGGTCGTGGTTGGGGTCCATTCGGCCAAATTCCCGAACGAAAGGCTGACAAAGAATATCCGGGAGGCGGTATTGAGAGAAGGGATTCGCCATCCGGTGATCAACGATGCCAACTTCCAGGTTTGGAACGCCTACAGCGTGCATGCCTGGCCCACGGTTGTGCTGGTCGATCCAGAGGGGCAGATTGTGGGGTCAGATGCGGGGGAGATCCAGGCAGAGGAGTACACCCCCGTGATCGAGGACCTGATCCGGATGTACGACGAGCGAGGCGAGTTCGATCATTCACCGGTGGGCATCGCTCCGGAGGCCGAGCGCGAACCCGTTAGGCCGTTGAACTATCCTGCGAAACTGCTGATTTCCGAAAATGGCCGGCTGTTCATCTCCGACACGGAACATCACCGGATTGTCGAAGTGCAGTTGGATGAGCAGGGAGAAGCGGGCGAGGTCTTGCGGGTGTTTGGTGATGGGCATCCGGGGTTGAAGGATGGGATGGGGACAGAGGCCCATTTTAACAGCCCACACGGGTTGGCTCAGCACCTGGATACATTGTACGTGGCCGATACCGGAAACCATGCGATCCGGGCCATCGATTTATCCACCGGATTAGTTCGAACCGTGGCCGGAACCGGCGAGAAAGGGTTTGGACCCTATTCTGGCAAAGAGCCGGCGGAGATACCCCTGCGCTCTCCCTGGGCTTTGTACGGGCTGACAAATCCCCAGGTGGAAGAGCAGAACTTACTCTTCATCGCCATGGCCGGCTCGCACCAGATCTGGCTGCTGCTGAATGAGGAGCAGATGGGTGTTTTCGCGGGGAACGGTCGCGAGGCGCTGGTGGATGGAACGTTGGCGGAAGCCAGCTTCAACCAGCCCAGCGATTTGGCGCTCGGAATGGGGCACTTGATCGTGGCAGATGCGGAAGCGAGCGCGATCCGGGCGATCTCGCTGGGGGACGAGCCGAAGGTGTTTACGCTGGTCGGACAAGGGTTGTTCGAATTCGGCGATCAGGACGGAACGGGCGAAACGGTACGGCTGCAGCATCCCGCCGGGCTGGCTTACCACGAGGGGATAATCTATATCACCGACACTTATAATCACAAGATCAAAGCGCTGGATCCATCCACAGGCGAGGTGAGAACATTAGCCGGCAACGGAGCAGCCGGTTACGTAGATGGCAGTTTTGCTGAGGCTGCGTTCAATCAACCGGAGGGGGTGGTGGTCTACCAGAACCGGCTGTATATCGCTGATACGAACAACCACTCGATCCGAACCGCCGACCTGGAACGGCAAACCGTGAGCACCTTTCGCTTAGGGGGTTTGGAGAGGCTGCGGATTGACGAGGCGCAAAATGAGCGAATTACCCGGCTTGAGCCGGTGGATGTTGCTCCTGGGCAATTCACCATCACCCTGAACCTCATCCTGCCGGAGGGCTATAAATTGAATCCGAGTGCTCCAAGTTGGGTGATCGAGAAAACCGATCCGCCGAACCGTTTGGAGGACAATTCAATCACCATCACCGAGAATGGTATTGTGACGCTGGAAACTTCGGCCTATGAGGACCGCGACTTGCCTTTGGAGATGACCCTGTACTACTGCCAGACCGATCAGGAGCAGCTCTGTTTGATCCATGATGAACGGCTGATCCTACCGGTGAATGTGGTCCCCGGAGAGGCGGATATCGTGAACCTCACTTACCAGGTGAACCCAATCGACCAGGAATAACCGGCCCAGCCGGCTGCGGGCAAACATGACTCATCCCGAGTTTGAGGGATGAGTCATGTTTGTTAAAAAATCCGGGAAAATGCCCGGATTTTTTGCCGTCTACGGTCCAGACTTGTTGCGTTCGATTGCTCTTTCCTGTACAATGTTATTAATCGTCCCCAAACGAGATAGATCAGGCCAACCAAATACTTATTTTTTTGATCAGGAGGTGGAGGCATGTCCGAACGCAAGAAGATGACCTTACCGAAGCTTTTCAAGAAGGTCGCAGATCGCCAGCCGATCACCTGGCTCACCTGCTACGACTACCCGACAGCGTACCTGCAGGAACAGGCCGGGGTGGATATGATTCTGGTCGGCGACAGTCTGGGAATGACGATGCTGGGGTACGAATCAACCCTACCCGTGACAATGGATGACATGATTCGTCACACACAGGCTGTACGGCGGGGCGCGCCGAATGTGTTCCTGGTGGGTGATATGCCCTATATGAGCTATCAGCCCAGCAATGAGACCGCCGTCCGCAATGCCGGGCGGTTTATGGCCGAGGCCGGCTGCGATGCGGTAAAACTGGAGGGGGGCGCCGAAATGGCCGACCGGATTAAGGCTATCGTTGCAGCCGGAATTCCGACTATCGGGCACCTGGGACTGACTCCGCAAAGCGTGAGCGCTTTGGGCGGTTACCGGGTGCAGGGCAAGGGGGCGCTTCAGGCGAAGAAAATTGTAGACAATGCGAAGGCACTCGAGGAAGCAGGCGCATTCGCGATCCTGCTGGAAATGGTCCCCGACCGGGTATGCCGGCTGATCACTGAACGAGCCGATAACTGCATTATCATGAGCCTGGGTTCTGGCCCCCACGCTCATGGTCAACTGCTGATCTACCACGATATGTTCGGGCTCTATCCCCGGTTCAAGCCGCGCATGGCAAAGCTTTACGCCGATGCGGGCAGGGTGATTCTGGATGGGCTGAGCGACTACGTTGAAGAAGTGACGCAGGGTATCTTCCCTCAGCCAGAGAATTGGTTTGGGATGCCGGATGCAGAATATGCCGAACTGTGCGAGCTCTTGGGACAGGAAGAAGACAGCGCACAGATGACCATGGCTGCGCCGGCAGCGGATTGAACCCAACAAAATCGATCGAGTGAGGAGAGAGCGATGGACGAACAATTGCGCCAACGTTTGGAGATCTCTTGCCGACGGTTGGAGGAGATCAACGCGGTGCTGCTGGATCCGGATATGCGGATCATCAATGATGTGATGCGGGTCATTGAGAAGTACGGGACCCCGGAAGAGATCAACCGTAAAGCCGAAGAAGCGCGGCAACTGCCGGCTTTGCTAGAGAAGGTCAACCGGGTGAACCCCCGGTATCTGGACGATCTGCGCTGGTTGGAGGAACAGCGGGACAGGAAGGCTTTTATCAGCATCCCGGAATACAGGAGAAAAGTGCTGGGGAAGCGCGCCGATTCGATCCGATTTAAGGATGAATTTGCGGTGACCCTGGAAGTGAGCGCCGCCCAGTATTTCCCCTGGATCCGGGCTGCCGCTGAACGGGCCATCCAAACCGGAACATTGATGCCCGGGCGCTTTATTCGGGTGCGGAAGATGAAGGAACAAGAGGCGGATGGCGACCTGCCGGCCTTTGCAGCAGCCATGGAGATCATCGGCGCGAGCTATGTGGAGACCCTGGATACAAAGGGCACCGACGGCTCCAATATCCACCTGAATGGTCCGGAGACGATCACCGGCTATTTTGGCGGCGTGGGACAGCCAAACCATTACCCCCTGAAATGGTTGGATGAATTTCTCTATTACTACACCAATTACGGTGTACGCCAGGTGCTAAATATCAACTCCGGCACCATCCTAGTTGGCTTCTTGGCCTATGCTCTGGGGATCGACCTGACCTTTAAGATCAGCGTTTTCCATGGGAACGACAACCCGTATGCCGGCCTGTGGATTTTAATGATGGCCAAGCTGTTCTCGCGCGAGGATGGGACTTCACCGTTGATCGGCTTCAACTGGAGCAATTCGGTCAACAACCAGACGATGGAACTGACCGCCCAATTCCGCAAGGCCTTCGGATTTGAGGACATTGTGCGCTTCGAGCATCACATCACCGAGACGTGGAAGAGCATCGTTCGCCAGCCTTACAACCGCCGGGAAGAGCTCACTCAAATTGCGGGGCACGTGGCCAATATTTCTGCCAAACATGAGGGCGGTGACCCAGAGGTGGAGCGCGACCGGGCTCACCCCTCGGACATCCTGGATTACTTCCGTGATAAAGCGGAAATCATCGAATCTGGCGATATGGATTACCTGCTGTTGAATTTCCTGGACAAGGTGGAGGCGACGAACCGGACTGCCTGGGCGCTGACCGAATGCGGACTTTCGTTCGTAGCGGCTCCCAGGCTGCACGCTGCCGAAGAGGCTATTCCACCCGCGTAGGTGCGGCTCCTGTGCAACAGAAAGAGGGGAGTGCCATCGCTGCACTCCCCTCTTTGCGGTTAAGGCAGATTAGAGCACCTGGGCGAGCATTCGGGCCACAGCCTGGTATACCGGCGACTCCTGGTTGAGCTGGATCAGGGGCTGCCCGCTGAATTCTAGTTCGGTGAGTTCTGAATCGGCGGGGATTACGCCGAGCAGGGGGATATCCAAGCGGTCAATCCGCTCCTGGAGGGGGGTAGGGATTTCTCCGGCCAACCGGTTCAGGATCAGGTAGGCGTGATCGATGCGGATGTCGAGCTCGTGGCGGAATGAAGCAATGCGTTCTGCAGCGACGATCCCGCGCTGGGTGGGATCGGTGACGATGAACAGGTGCTGTACGTCGCGAGTGGTCCTACGGCTGAGATGCTCCATGCCGGCCTCGTTATCAATCACCACATAAGTGTAATGCCGGCTTAGCCCGTCGATGACTTCTCGCAGGTTGTGGTTAACGGCACAGTAGCAGCCCGATCCCTCGGAACGGCCCATGGCGATCAAATCGAACCGTTCGCCTTCGGCCAGCGAGGAGCGGATTTGATAATCGAGGTAGTCACGTTTACTGATTCCACCGGGCAGCGTGCCCATTGCTGCTCCCCCGGCATTCAGGGAGTTTTTCACCTGGACGAGCATATCTTCCCGGATATCTCCAACCGTCCACTCCAGGTCCAGGCCCAGGACCATGTTGAGATTGCTGCTCGGGTCCGCATCGATGGCCAGTACGGAGCCGCTTTTCTGTTCGATGAGATATTTGATCACCATCGCCGCAACGGTGGTTTTACCAACACCGCCTTTACCAGCCAGAGCAATCGTAACTGTCAAAGCACAACCCTCCAATCGATCCTGTTGAGTGACCGGTTCACTCTCTCCCGTTGATCTCCGCCAGCTGCAGTAGTTTCCCGGCAATCTGCTCGCCCGCCTGGCGCAGGGCAGGGACATGATCGTAGACGGCTATCCCGAGGCGATCCGCTTCCTGCACGGCCAGATCGGCCGGGAGGTAGCCCAATACCGGCAAGCCGGGGGTCTCACTAGACAGGAAAGCGGCTTCTTCATCGTTCCGCACCTTGTTGCCGACCAGCCAGAGCCGCGTCAGGCCGATATCTGCGGCCAGTGATTTGATCTGAGCTGCGGTACCCAGGCTGCGACGGGTAGGCTCGACCACCACCAGCATAGCATCGACAAAGTCCACCGTAGCCCGGCCTAAATGCTCCACCCCGGCGTACATATCGAGCAGCAAGAGCTCGTCTTTGCGGAACAGCAGGTGGGTGAACAGAGTTTTCAGCATGGCGCTTTCGGGGCAAATGCAGCCAGAACCGCCTAAATCCACCGCCCCCATTTCCAAGAGACGAACCCCGCGATGGACGACACTGAAGCGTTCTGGTAGATCATCGACCCGGGGGTTGATGGTGAAGAAGCCCCCAACCGTGCCGGGACGGGCGCCGGTGCGTTCTTCGATCAAATCACCCATCTCCGCGATCGGGCTGAGCGCTGAGCGCAGCTCGGCCGGCATGCCCAATGCTCCCGCCAGGCAGGGGGATGGATCGGCATCGACAGCGAACACCTGCCGGCCTCGATCGGCAAAGGTTTGGGCCAGGAGCGCGGTGAGGGTGGTTTTCCCAACCCCACCTTTTCCGGTGATGGCAATTTTCATGCTCAATCTTTCCTCGTTTTCACTCGCGGACCCTGGGGAGTATCTTCAATTTCAAAACCCGCCTCTTGCACCTGAGCCCGCAAGGCGTCGGCGTCCTGCCAGCGTTTTTCCCGCCGCGCCTGCTGCCGAGCTTCGACCAGGCGCAGGATTTCGGCCGGGATCTCTTCTTGTGGTGGGCGCCAGTCCGCCAGGCGAAGGCCGAGCACGCGATCGAACAGCAAGAGGGTGGCTTTTTTGGTCGTTTTGGGAAGGCTGCTGCGGGCCAGATCCCAGGTGGTCGCCAGAGCGCGCGGCATGTTCAGATCATCGTTGATCTGAGCCTGGAAGCGGTCGGCGTACTCTTCATCCACTGTGCCTGGTTCTCCCCACTCGTAGGCCAGAGACCGCAGCCGATCGAGCGCGGTGGCGGCCCCATCCAGGCTTTCCCAGTGGAAGTTGAGCTTCGAGCGGTAGTGAGCGCCCAGGCAGAAGTAGCGGTAGGCCAGGGGATCATAACCACGGTCCAGCAGGGATTGCAGCCTCAAGAATTCCCCGCTGGATTTGGACATCTTTGCTTCGTCCAGTTGTAAGAAGGTGCCGTGAAGCCAGAAGTTCGCCAGGCGAGTCCCATAACCGGCCTGGGTTTGGGCGATCTCATTGGTATGATGAACGGGGATATGGTCCTCGCCACCGCAGTGGATATCAAAATAAGTACCCAGGTATCGGGCGGACATGGCCGAGCACTCGATATGCCAGCCGGGGAAACCAACCCCCCAAGGGCTCTCCCATTCCATTTGCCGGGTTTGGCCAGGGGGACTGAATTTCCACAGGGCAAAGTCGGTCGGGTTGCGCTTCTCGCCCATGTCGATACGCGCTCCGGCCTGGAGGCCTTCGATGTCGAGGCGGGCCATGGCGCCATAATCTGGGAGCCGGGAAGTGTCGAAGTAAATCCCATCCGAGGTCTGGTAAGTAAAGCCATTGGCTTCGATCCGTTGGATCATCTCGATTTGTTCGGCGATGTGATCTGTCGCACGGCACCAGATGGTTGGTTCCAAAATGTTCAACAATTGCAGATCGTTCTTGAACGCTGCGGTGTAATATTCAGCGATCTCCCAGGCGGATCGTCCGGTCCGGCGAGAACCTTTTTCCATTTTATCTTCGCCGGTATCGGCGTCTGAAGTGAGATGGCCGACATCGGTGATATTCATGACGTGCTTGACGGTGAAACCGTTAAATTCGAGGACCCGGCGGAGAATGTCTTCAAAGACATAGGTTCGCAGGTTGCCTATATGGGCATAATCATACACGGTCGGCCCGCAGGTGTATAAACCGACAAAAGATGGGTCCAACGGCTCGAATTCGCGTAAACTGCGGGTATAGGTGTCATACAGGCAGAGTGTCATCGTGAGGCAGCCTCCGAGAGAGAATAAATGAGAACTTCAATTGGAAACACGGGGTAATGCAGAAACTGCACCGCTGTGTCCCGGATATTTTACCGCGAGTGTCCAGGATCAG
>CAYMLG010000039.1:38262-50674 GCA_964391195.1 uncultured Anaerolineaceae bacterium
TCAACTGATCCTGGAGCGGTTAAACCATACGCCCAGGAACACGACCATGACCGCGACGACGACGAACGCAATCATCATATTGGTGGTCTGCGGATCGGAAGGCGGCGGAAGGGGGATGGGTGTGCCTGTTGGGCGAGGCGTACGTGTTGGTCTACCGCGCGGTTCTTCGGTCGGTTCAGGCGTTGGCTGGGATGGGGTGGAGGTGGGATCTAGTTGGGGGGAGGCTTCCGGAGATGGGGCAGGTTCTCCGGTGCCTTGCGCTTGAAGGGCGTTGATCCGTTGAGATGTATCAGCGCTGTATTCAGGCCGGGCAGATGCGTGTAAAGCGAACAGCGATGACCCGCTCAACAAGACGAGCAAGCCGAAAAGCAAAAGTGACCAGATATGTTTCATAGCCGGCTGGATTTTAGTATATGAGTGATAATGGTGGCTCCGCTGCCGCCGATATTCTGGGCCATGCCAATGCGCGCCCCTTCCACCTGGGTGGGTCCGGCTTCACAGCGGAGCTGCTGGACGACTTCCACAATCTGGTAGATTCCGGTGGCGCCGACCGGATGCCCGCGCGCTTTCAGGCCGCCGCGGGTAGCAATCGGGATTCGCCCGGTTGGGGTGATCTCTCCATCCAGTCCAAGACGCGGACCCTGACCACGCTCGGCGAAACCGCAAGCTTCCAGCGAAAGAGCCGACATAATTGAGAAGGCGTCATGCAGTTCGAAGAGGTCGATATCTTCAGGCCCTACCTTTGCCTGATTGTAAGCCCGCCTGGCGGATATCTCTGCCGCGGAAAGCCAGAGAGGATCATGCCGGTCGTGAACGGCCACCGTGTCCGTTGCCGAGGCAGAACCGGCGATAGTGATCAGCGGGCGACCGGAGTTCGTAGGATGCAGGCTGCTGGCAGGGACGATGACCACGGCCGCGGCGCCATCCCCAATTGGGGAGGCGTCCAGCAGGTTGATGGGATCGCAGATCATGCGGGCTCTTTCGTAAGCCTTCTCGTTGATCGATTCCTGTAAGCGGGCGAAGGGATTCTTCTCCCCATTCGCATGGGCGTTGATCGAGAATGGAGCAAAATCGGTGTGCTTCCAGCCGTATTCATAGAGGTAACGCTGCATGATCAGGGCGTTTATGCCAACGAACGATAGACCCTGAGCGGCTTCGTAATCGGCATCGGCAGCCGTTGCCAGGGCCGCGGTGGTGTCGCTGCCCTTGGTCTCGGTCATCTTCTCGACGCCCAGCGCAATCGCGCTGTCCATCTCGCCGGAACTTACGGCCATCAGCGCCACCCGAAGCGCCGCCGCTCCCGATCCACAGGCGGCTTCTACTTTGACCGCTTCCGTGTGCCTGAGGCCCACCCAATCGGCGACTAAGGCGCCCAGGTTTTCCTGGCGGCTCAATTGCCCTGAGAGCATATTCCCGACAAACAGACCATCCACCGTTTCTCTTTGGGCGTCCAGCATGGCAGCAAATACCGCTTCTCCGGCGATCTCGCGCAGGGATTTGTCCCAGTGTTCGTCAACGGGGGTCTGTCCAATTCCGATGATTGCTACTTCACGCATGCTTTCGCTTGCCTCACATTTTCTTCGTAATCCGGCTGCGCACAAAGGTTGGCCTCCCTACCATAGACTGTGTAGAACCAACCGGAAAGTGCGTTATCCATAGCTCGTTTTTATGGTCTGCCCGGTGTATTGTGCAAATTCTAACACGTCCTATTATAGAGTGGACGCCTGTCAGAAACTATCACATCGCAGCGATTATAAAAAAACGACCGGAATTCAGCATGCGGATTTTAACTTGAAGATCGTTATCTCTGCAGGGCAGTTCACGCGGAGGGGGATTTCTGCAGTCCCTAACCCGCGGTTGGTGTACAACGCCATCCCGCCAACCTGATAAAAGCCGCTGGGATACTTGCGCGCGTAATGGGGGAGAAACACAGGTCCAAGCCAGGGGAACACAATCTGACCCCCATGGGAATGTCCGGAAATTTGCAGATCGAACCGCCCGGTTTTGGCGCTGACCTCGGCAAAATCCGGTTCGTGCGCCAGGAGGATGGCAGCGCCATCCGAGGGCAGTTTAGCCAGGACAGCATCAAGACAGTCCTGCCCGTCCATGTAATCATCGATGCCGGCAATATGCAGTTGAGCGCTGCCGCGAGTTAAGCTAATGTAACTGTTGCTGAGGTCGATCACGCCCGAGAGCTGGAGAATATGTCGCACCAGACCGGGGTTGCTCCAGTGATCGTGGTTGCCCAGAATGCCCACAACCGCATGTTTGGGTTCCAGGCGACGCATCGTTTCGACCAGATCGGGGAGGAAATCGAGCGGATCGAAGGTGACGTAATCCCCAGTAATGGCGACCAGGTCTGGCGCCTGCTGGTTGATGAGTGTGACGACCTGTTCGAGATGGTCGCGGGTAAGCCAGGTGCCGATATGGAAATCGCTGATTTGGGCGATCCGCAGGCCATCGAAGGCAGGATCCAGTCTGGGAAGGATCATTTCAAGCTCATTCACCTCTACCCAGCCTTCAGCATGGCGAGGATAGATCCGCAGGACCAGGCTCTCGGCCACGCGGCCCAACGGGGAGCGCATGAACCTGAGTAGAAAGTGCATGATGCGGCGTTCCAGCAAAGATAAGTCTCCTCTCCAATAAATATTGGCAGCCAGCCTGTGCTCTGTGGTATTCCCCCCTAAGATGCGGCAATTATAAGCGACCCGCGGCTATGGTTTCATGATTGTCCGGTTAATGGTTTTGATCTCCTCGGCCAGGAATCGCTCATCGGGGCGCGCAGCCCAGGTGTAAACGACAAAGGTGCCCGCTAACTTATCGTGCCAGCCCTGCCGGCGGTCATCGCCTAGGACCCATAAGAAGCCAAGATATAGGGGCATGGCCGATATAACGTAACCGATCAGGCGTAGCAACCCCCGGAGTGGAGTGACCCGCTTCCCATTGGTAGTTATCACGCGCAGGCCGAGCAAGGCTTTCCCCGGGGTTTGTCCGGTGAGCATCCAGAAAAAGACCTGATAGCTTGAGATGTACAGGATGGTTAGCATAGTCGCTCCCACCGGGCCGAAGATCCCTTCGATAAACTTCGCTGAACCGGGGATCATATTGATTGAAAGGCCTAAGAAGGAGCGGAGTTGGAGCATGGTCGCCGTCACCGAAACAAACCAGGTGATGGCAATGAAAGTGACGCTGATGATGATCGCGTCGACGATCAAGGCCAGGAGCCGGCTGATGAATCCGGCATAATGACCGAGCAGATTATCCGGCTGGATCATCGGCTCGGCAAGTTCGTTCTGGGGTTTCTCAACCAGATTCATGATGATGTTTCTTATCGCTTTTTGACCGGCGGATCGAGGCTGCGCTCACTCGAATTTCAGGCGGCGGCCCGGGGAGATGGGCGCGGGGTTTCCGGCGGAACACAGAGCGCACCAGGCCTTCCAGGAGGGTATCTGCGCTCACCGTCCGTTCTCTCACTTCCTCGATGACTTCGTTCGCCAGACCGGTGCTTTGCATCTGGACGAGTTCCTGGACTTCGGGATTGCTGGTCAGATAATCGATGTATTCATCAACCGTTTTGCCGAATGCCACCTCGATCAAGGTCCGGCTGCGGGCGTCCTCCTGGCGGCCACGCTCGATCCAGCGTTCGATCTCGCGCTGCCCATAGCGGTTCGCCCGTTCGATGCGAGAGGTCAACGGAGAGAAGATCCGGCTGGAAGCAACGGTCCGCACCGGGCGGATAACCGGGGATGCCAGGCGAGCTGCAAAACGGGATGCGCGGGTGACGACGGAAGCCTCGGCGGCGAGACGATCCTGAATATCGAAGATCATTCCGATCAGGGCATAGCGGAGGAGCGCCCGGCTGGACGCAGAAAGTTTGCCGGCGCTGCTCCCGACGGTGGCATCGGGGACCGTATTGGAACCGGTTGTCTCCTCTGCGGAGTCGAGCATCACCTGCGCAGGAGGCTGAACGTGCGAACTTGGTTCATCCAGGCGGGAGTCGACTTCTGCCTCCCAGCGGCGCAGGCGCTCGAAAAAGAGTTCCAGCCCAACTTCGATTCCCCCCACGGCCAGCCGGGTGATCGAGCGCAGGTAGTTTGTTTCCTCGGGTAGATCAAGCGCCGGGATGGATTGATCCGGCGTTGGTCCAGTGATGGCCCGGTTGGCGCGGTCTGTAGTGGTCGGGTTTTGTTCCATAGCAGCCGGTATGTTTTGGCAGATCGAACAATCGTCGTGTGCTCTTTTTCCAGGGGAAGCAGCCTGTGGTTATTATATCAGGTGTCCCCTGAACGAGATCAACCGCCGCTACCAGGCATAAGCTTCTGGAGCTTCGCCCCCGGGACCCGGCCAAATCGAGTCCAGGCGAGAGAGTGTTTCGGATGAGAGTTGGATCTCCAACGCCCGTAAGCTGTTCTCCAATTGTTCGAGAGTACGAGGCCCGATGATGGGGGCTGTGACAGCAGGGTTATGGAGCAGCCAGGCCAGAGCAACGTCGGCCGGTCTTTCACCCATCTCCCGGCAGAGATTTTCATAGTCCTCGAGCTGCCCTCGGTGTTTCTCCGCCAATTCTCGGACGCGCTCCCTGGAGCGCCGGCCATCCGACTCCGTTTGCAATACACCGGCTAACAACCCGCCTGCCAGGGGGCTCCAGGGAATCAAACCCAGACCATATTCTCGGACAGCCGGGATGACTTCCAATTCGATCATACGGTCTTTTAAGTTGTACAGGCTCTGTTCCGAGACAAGGCCCATCATATGGCGCTCTTTCGCCGAGCATTGGGCCTGAGCGATGTGGAGAGCAGCAAAATTGCTGCTGCCGGTATATATCACTTTGCCCTGCTGAATGAGAACTTCCATGGCCTGCCAGATTTCTTCCCAGGGCGTCTCCCGGGAGATGTGATGCATCTGGTAAAGATCGATGTGGTCGGTTTTCAGCCTGCGCAGGCTTTCTTCACAGGCTGAACGAATGTGATAGGCAGACAGGCGGCTATGGTTCGGCCACTCGCCCATCCTCCCATACACTTTTGTCGCCAGGACAATCTTATCTCTACGGCTACGATCTTGATCCAGCCAGCGGCCAATAATTTGTTCGGTCACCCCCTGGCCCAACTGTTTGCCGTACGTATTGGCCGTATCAAAAAAATTGATGCCCAACTCCAGGGCCCGGTTCATGATTGCGAAGCTGTTCTCCTCGCTGGTATCCGGCCCGAAGTTCATCGTTCCCAGACATAAACGGCTGACGAGCAGGCCCGTCCTTCCCAACCGGGTATATTCCATATGCCATCACTCCTGTGAAGTCGAATATTGATCCTCAAGAGGTTTAATTTTAACCGGATATTCGGTTAAAATTCCTTTGCCTGATAGAAGGTCCGATCTTGTGAAGCGCCTGTTGGAGACCGAATGGGTAAGGACCGGCGATCTCTCCAATTCATCGCGGCCTGAGGCGCAAGAAGCTCCTGGTTGTGACGGCCCTTTTACAAGTGAAGATTTGATAAATACTGTGAGTCAATCCAATCGGCCTGGATGATTCGTTGAGGGGGGAGGAAGACAACCACGCGAGTGTGGATCAAAAAACTGTGTTGTGGAGAAAAAAATGAAAATCGTTACAGACAGCGCTTGCGACATGCCGCTAGAAGAAGTGAAAGAGTTGGGGATCACCGTTGCCCCTTTGCTGATCAAACTGCCCGAAGGGGAGATTCAATCTGGAGATATCTCAGCGGATGATTTCTACAACCGGTTAAGGGAAATGGTGCCTGAGATTCCGACCACCTCCCAACCTTCTTCAGGGATGTTCAAAGAGATTTATCAGCAATTGGCGGAAAGTGATGACGAAATTCTCTCTATTCATATTTCTTCCGGGCTGAGTGGAACGATTGAGTCAGCCCGGGCAGCCGCCCAACAAATGTCGGGCCAGGCACAAATTGAAATTGTGGATACAATGAGTCTTTCGGGGGCGCAGCGCTTTCAAGTAATGGCGGCCGTATTGGGAGCGAAGGCGGGCTGGAGCAAAGAGAAGATCCTGGACCGGATGGAGCAGATCCGGGAACAAACCGAGATCATCTATACCCTGGAAACCCTTGAATACCTGGCGCGAGGCGGAAGGATTGGCCGGGTCCAGGCGCTGGCCGGGATGCTGCTCAAATTGAAACCTTTGATCCGGGTAGAAAAGGCGGATGGGAAATACAGCACGGCCGGGAAAGAGCGGACCATCCAGAAGGCGTTGAGTTCAATCGCGGCGCACCTGGAAAAACTATATGGGAACACCGCGGTTTGGATAACCGTATTGCATGGGCAGTTTAGCGAACCTGCGGAAACCTTAACCCAATTGCTGAGAGAGAAAATGAATGTTGCCCGGCATGAGACCTTAAGGGTGTCGCCGGTATTGGGGGTGCATACGGGGCCGGGAGTGGTAGGAGTAGCGGTGATGCCGGTGCACTTGATGGAGGACCTGCTATAGGATGCGCATAGCCACCTGGAACGTCAATGGATTACGGGCTGTTTTGGGGAAGGGGGCCCTTGATTGGATTCGAAGTGAGCCGGTCGATGTGCTCTGCTTGCAGGAGATCAAGTCCAGGCCGGAGCAGCTTAACCAGTCGCAGATACAAACATTCGATGGATTCCAGGCAATATGGAACCCCGCCGAACGTCCTGGTTACAGCGGAGTTGCGACGTTCTCGGCCGTCCAGCCACGGGAAACCCGGGTAGGGATCGAACAGGATCTATACGATTGTGAAGGCAGAGTCATCGCCACCCGATTTGAGGAATTCTGGTTGTTCAATATTTATTTTCCGAGCGGCCAGAGGGGGCAGGACCGGGTGCAGTTCAAGCTCGATTTTTATGCCGAGGTGCTGAAAATATTAGACCAGCTGCATGCTGCGGGTGAGGCGGTGGTTGTATGCGGTGATTTCAATACTGCCCACCAAGAAATCGATCTGCGGAATCCCAAGCAAAACGTGAGAACCTCGGGTTTTTTACCGGAAGAGCGAGCCTGGATCGATATCTACCTGGCACACGGGCTGACCGATGCGTACCGGACCCTCTACCCGGAGAAGGTCGAATATACCTGGTGGACTTACCGGATGGGGGCGCGCCAGCGAAATATCGGCTGGCGCCTGGATTACTTCCTGATTTCGGCCGCATTGATGCCCAGGGTGCAGGATGTCACTATCCGCCACGACTTAGAGGGGTCGGATCACTGCCCGGTCATCCTGGAGATCGATGCAAGATGAGGAGTGACCGCCGGGGGACAGGCGCGAAAACGGGATGAACTGGCGGATGTGGGTGGAAGCAACCCGCCGGCATTAATTGTCGAGCTGTGATAACAAATCTTCAACCGAAGTGACCGGTCTCTGGCAGACAAAGTTTTCGCAGACATAAGCGGTAGGCTGTTGATTGAGCAGAGGCCGGTCATGGACCAGGGCAGGGGCGTTCTCAGGGGGAGGGAACTCCGAAGCAGCGACAACAGAGTAGGGGCGGAAAGAGGACCAGACAGCGTTGATGAGAGATTGAGTTTGCGGGTCGTCGAGATCACCGACGATGGCGATCTCCTGGATGGGAGAAAGAGCCAGGTCGATTGCGCATAGCCACTTACCAAAGCCGGTGGGATAACGAATGGCCACCTCCTGGACAGAACCAAGCATCTCCTCGGCCAGATCGCGCCATTCGCCATGTCCGGTGTAGGCAGCCAATTGGAGCAGGGCCAGGGCGGCCATCGCATTGCCTGAAGGCGTGGCGTTATCTTGGATCTCCTTCGGTCGAGTGATCAACTCCTGACTATCGTCGCGCGTATCATAGAATCCACCCTGTGGGTCACGATAATGTTCCAAAATGGTTTCCAGCAAACGGACTGCAGAGCGGAACCAGTATGGGTCTGGGTCGGACTGGTAGAGGGCGAGCAATCCCAGGCTGAGCGAGGCGTAATCTTCAAGATAAGCGCTGTGCTGCGCGCGGCCATTCCTCCATGATCTCAGCAGGCGATCGTTGGGGTTGAGCTCGGTGAGCAAGAAATCGGCGTTCTGGCGGGCGACCTCCAGGTAATCGCTGCGATTCAGGTACCGGGCAGCTTCCGCGAACGCCCGCAGCGCCATCCCGTTCCAGGATACCAATACTTTATCATCCATTCCGGGGCGGATTCTCTTTTCGCGGGCTTCCAGAAGGCGTTTGTGGGCGCGCGACAACCGGGTCTGCACCTCCTCGACAGACAGGGAGAACTGCCCGGCAAGATCGGCATCACTTACCTGGCGCTGCAAAATGTTTGCGCTTTCGAAGTTGCCGCGCTCGGTCACCCCGTAGAGGCGGATGATCAGGTCTGCATCCTGTGGATCCTCCAGCGTCTGCCGGATCTCACCTGGTGTCCAGAGATAGAACTTCCCTTCTTCACCTTCCGAGTCGGCGTCGAGGCTGCTGGCGAACCCTCCCTGCGGGGGGGAACCTGGCTGTGGGTGATACATCATCTCCCGCACGATGAAATCGAGCGTCTCCTCGCAGACGCGGCGGAATTGCGAGTCACGGGTCAGCAAATATGCCTGGAGATAGACCGTGGCGAGCTGGGCGTTGTCGTAGAGCATTTTTTCGAAGTGGGGGATTAGCCATTCATTATCCGTGCTGTAGCGGGCGAAACCACCGCCAACCACATCGTACATGCCCCCTTTGGCCATATTCAATAAGGTATGAATGGCCATATCCTTCGCCAACCGGTCTCCTGCTATCGCACGGCGCAGAAGGAACTCGATCACCATGGGTTGCGGAAACTTAGGCGCTGTGCCCCACCCGCCATGCTGCCAATCGTAAGCCTGAGCGAGGCGCATGGTCGCATCTTCCAGGGCCTTCTTGTCGAGCGGGCGATCAGCAGCGGGTAGATTCGTTTCTGATTGCAGGTGTTGGGTGAGCTCATCACCTGCGTTGAGCAGCCGCTGGCGATCTTGCTGCCAGGTTTTGGCGATGCTGGACAGCACTTCTCTGAAGGAGGGCATGTTGTAGCGGCGAACGGGGGGGAAATATGTGCCGCCATAGAATGGCTTCCCATCCGGGGTAAGGAAGGCGCTCAAAGGCCATCCCCCCTGTCCGGTGAGCGCAACCACGGCGCTCATATAAATGTTGTCGATATCCGGTCGCTCCTCACGATCCACTTTGATGTTGACAAAGTGTTCGTTCATAAGGGCTGCCGTCTGAGGGTCTTCGAACGATTCGTGGGCCATCACATGGCACCAGTGGCAGGCGGCATAGCCGATGCTGAGAAAGATCGGTTTGTCTTCATTGCGGGCTTTTTCGAGCGCCTCTTCACCCCAGGGATACCAGTCGACGGGATTTTCCGCGTGCTGGAGCAAATAGGGTGAGTTTTCTTGAGAAAGGCGATTAGGCATCACACACCTCAGTTATTACGCATTCGTAGGGAGGAAAACCAGCCGGGAGACGGAGGAGGTAGTAAAATGACCGTCATGACTAGCCCACGTTATTCTGACCCGCTATGGCTGCGTTGGGGGCCGGCTGCGCTGCTCATGGTGACCATTTTTGTTTTCTCTTCGCTCCCCTCTGATGAAGTTCCAAGTTTTGGAGCCGCGGATTTACTTGCCAAAAAAGGCGGTCATTTCATCGGCTATGCTGCCCTGGCCGTATCCTATTGGTGGGGACTTCAACTCAATCGAAGAGCGATGAAACATGCCTGGCTATTGTCTGTGTTGTATGCGATCACGGATGAATTTCACCAGGCGTTTGTCCCCGGCCGCGGGCCGTTACCGCTGGACGTGGTGATTGATTCGGTTGGGGCTTTTTTTGGTTTGCTACTCTTTTCGGCGTTCGCCAGGAACTTATTCCCCAAACTCTAGTTCGAAGGATTGGTCTTCATCCCACACTTCGGCCGGTTCGATTTGGATTTCCCCAAAGAGCCGGTCCTGGTGAACCTGGACCAGCCGGCGTTTGATCAACTCTAGCATTGCCAGGAAAGTTACCACGATATCTAGATTGGTGGGGCGCCGGCCTAGTAATGCCCGAAAACTCGTCCGCCCCTGCCGGCGAAGGTATCCGGCGATAAGCGAGATCTTCTCTCGGATAGTGACCTTCGGAGCGGTGACGACGGTGTTAAGCGGGTGCCGTAGGTCTGCCTGGGCAAAAACGGACTGGGCGGCTTCGACCAGCGCAGCGATTGTAAGACCGGATAAGTCCAGAGTACCATCGATTTTTGGCGCCGGCGCCAGGCGCAAGTATGTATGAAGGTTGCTCGCTTCTCGCTCGCGCAGGTACTCGGCAATCTCTTTGTAACGCTTATATGCGATCAACTGCCTGGCTAAAGCTTCGCCCGGATCTTCTTCCCCCTCCTGGCGCACCGGAGGGCGGGGAAGGAGCACCTCAGATTTGATCTGGAGCAACCGGGCGGCAATCACCAGGAATGCAGAGACCTCTTCTGCAGGGCGTTCTTCCAGTTCGTGTAGATGGGCCAGATATTGGTCTGTAACCTGAGCCAGCGCCAGGCGGGTGATATCCAGCTCGGCGCGTTCGATGAGCTGCAGCAGTAGATCCAGGGGCCCTTCATAAACCGGTGTGGCGACTGTATATCCCTGGGCCTGGTGGGTGGCTATATTGAGGCTCATTGTCAAGATTATACCTGACAATTAGCTGAGGTCATGCTATACTTGTAGCTAATCACATCATCACAACATCGTTACTCCGATGCATTGATGTATAAAACTCGTCCCACGGAGGATTAATAAACAATCATATGAGCAACGAGTGGAAAGAGGTCGTCGCTGAATGGCGCGGCGATTTTGCTTTTATGGGTTTCAACGAGACCGGGGGCAGCGTCCAGATGGGAACACTGGATGGAAAGCCCGGCATCGGGCCGATGGAGATGCTCCTCCTGGGGGCGGCTGGTTGCACCGGAATGGATATTGTCACCATTCTAGAGAAGTCCCGCCAGGATCTGCAGGCTTTCCAGGTGCGGGTGCGCGGTCGTAGGGCAGAAGATTACCCGAAAGTGTGGAAGGAGATCGAGATCACCTATCTGTTATGGGGGAACAATCTCGATCCAAAGATCATCGAGCGGGCGATCACGCTGTCTGAGGAAAAGTACTGCTGTGCGAGCATTACCTTGCGCGCAGTGGGAGAGATGCGTTCCACCTATAAAATCCTCGCTCCCGGAGAAAAAGCGGAAGTGTTTGGCGCTACGTTTACTTTGAGCTAAGCTAAATCGTTTACAATGGTGACAAACAGGTTAGAACATTGGAGGACGAACGAATGACTTCTGAACCGATTAATGTCGTGGACGCTGAATTTGAAAGTCAGGTACTACAATCGAAGCTCCCGGTAATTGTTGACTTTTGGGCTCCCTGGTGTGGCCCTTGCCGGATGGTTGCTCCAACACTGGAAAAACTGGCGAAGGAATACGCCGGCAAGATGGTGGTCGCGAAGGTGAACACCGATGAAAATCCGGAGTGGGCGATGAAGTTCGGCGTTCAGGGGATCCCCACGATGCTGTTCGTTGCCAGTGGGAAGATTGTACATCGCCAGGTTGGGGCGCTGCCCGAACCAATGCTGCGCGATGTTGTTGGACAGTTCCTTGAGGTTGTGCAACAGGCAAATCCTGAAGCATAGACTGTTCAAAATCTGCAAAAGGTCCGGCCCAGCAATTTTGCTAGCTGGGCCGTTTGCATTTAACCGTCACTTCTCGGTATAATGGTTTCCGTGCTGGTTCTTCCGCTATTAATTCTAACCGGCTGGGCGATCGGCGCCCTGATCAATTATCTGGCAGACTGCCTGCCCGTACACAGGCGTCTCGTCTCCCCATTTTGCCTGGCCTGCGGAGCGAAATTTGCTCCGTGGGATTATTGGCTGTGGCCGAGACGCTGTGCAGCATGCGGGAGGTACAGGGGCTGGCGCCCCTGGATCGTGGAGCTGGTTGCGATTGGGGCAGTGATCTCCCTTTGGTTTTACCCACAGGAGAGGATGGGTTTCTGGATCAGCCTGCCTGTCATCGCCTATTTTGGGCTGGTCATCGTGATTGATATCGAGCACAAACTGATCTTGCACCCGACCAGCCTGGCCGGCGCGCTGCTAGGACTGGGGGTTGGCATATATGCGCGTGGCCTGGCGCCCACCTTGACCGGCGCAGTGGCAGGGATGGGGATTATGCTGTCGTTTTACCTGCTCGGATACCTGTTCCTGCGGGTGATACGCTCCAGGGGGGGAGAGGCCGCCTCGCTGCCCCCCGGAGAGGAAGCCCTCGGTTTTGGTGATGTCCTCCTTGCCGGAGTACTGGGGTTGATTGTGGGCTGGCCAGGCATTATCGTCGTGCTGATCCTGGCCGTTCTGCTGGGTGGGTTGTTCAGCCTTGGTTATATGATCGTGATGGTTATCCTGAGACGATATCGAGCCCTGACAGCTTTTCCTTACGGGCCATTCCTGATCGCCGGAGCGATCCTGA
>CAYMLG010000040.1:0-15788 GCA_964391195.1 uncultured Anaerolineaceae bacterium
TTCCAGTTCGATTTGGAGGTCAACAAATGAGTCAAAAATACGTATCAAAGCGGAGTAAGCGCAGGAGGCAAAAAAACCGCTGGATGCCTGTCCTGTTGAGTCTTGCCGGCCTGCTTCTGCTGGTGCTGTCCGCCCTGGCTTTACGAGGTAGTGATACAAAAGCTGCCATCGAGGTCACCGGAGCCCCAAGTTTAAAGGTTGACAAAGAACAGGTAGACCTGGGCGATGTAAAGTTCAACAGTCCGGCAGAGGTGACTTTTAAGTTGACCAATGTCGGGGATCAGCCGCTCCGCTTCGAAGCGCAGCCCTACATCGAAGTCGTTGAGGGGTGTTGACCGCCCAACCCAACCATCGGTTCGATGGTCCTCCAACCGGGTCGAAGCACGGAACTCTCCATGATGTTCGTGATGCACGAAGGCATGGGTGGGATGCACGATTTCCGTGTCCACCTGCCCACAAACGATCCCTCGCAGTCCGACCGCACCCTGACGGTGCTGTCGAATTGGGTGCCCTGATCAGCTAGTAACGGACTCCATATCTCGATGACTTTACAAGTGGGTTACTCCAACCCACTTATATTCCCTGAAGGGTACAAACCCGCTTCCCCATAAAGCATAACCGCCTACCCAGAAATGCGGTAGATGGCGCTTTGTTTTTCACTGGCTGGTCTGTATACTCTGGGCGAAATGGAGAAAGGTAGCTTATGAAGAGCCCGTTTCTAGTCCTCAGAAGAGATTGCGGTGAAGCGGTCCGCTGGGTCTCGGATCATCTGACCGGGGCCGGCCTGCAAGTTGTGCAGACCTTCGATTTGCACGCAGCACGCCTGGATCACGGTCATTGTTCCTGCCCGCACCATGGTACCGAGCAGTGCGACTGCCAGATGGTCGTGCTGCTGGTCTACGATAATGGATTCCCACCGGCCAGTGTAGTCGCTCATAGCCGTGATGGCCAGACCTGGTTCACGCTGGTGGATTCCCCCCAGCAGAGCATCCATCCGAGTCTAGAAGCCGGTTTGAAGGCAGATCTAAAGGCCGCCATTCAAGATGCCCTGGGGCCGTCTATTATTGCTTCGAAGCTGGGGGGCCTGGCGACTGCCTCTCGAGGTCCGGAACACTGACCTAGTGGCCTTTTCTCAAACCCGCGGGATGGCGCCAAACCAGACCGGGTGTATCGTAATATAATCAAAGCTCACATCGTGCAGCATAGGAGGAGAAGATATTGCAGAGCACAAACATCTCTCACCTGCAGTCCAAGTCACTGCCAGTAGCTGAACGGCTTGGTATTTTTCTCAGCCGGCATTGGTTTTCTGTGTTTGCTGCTGTTTTTGGTCTTTTTGTCGGACTGCCGTTCCTGGCCCCTGTATTGATGCAGATGGGTTGGACCGGCCTGGGGAAAGGCATATACCTGATTTATTCCTTCTTCTGCCACCAACTGCCACAGCGTTCCTTTTTCCTATTTGGGCCTCAAGCGAGTTATTCGCTGGGAGATCTCCAGGCGGTTGGCGTGAATACCTCTAACATTTTCCTCTTGCGCCAGTTTATCGGCAGCCCGGAAATGGGTTGGAAGGTCGCCTGGTCCGACCGCATGGTCTCCATGTTCACCAGTGTGCTACTGTTCGGGGTGGCCTGGCGGCTGTTGAAACGCTGGATTCCAAAGCTGCCCTGGTGGGGTCTTGTCCTTCTCCTGCTGCCGATGGGCATCGATGGGACCAGTCATTTCATCAGTGATCTGGCCGGGATTGGACGGGGATTCCGCGATAGCAACGCCTGGCTCGCGGCGCTCACCAACCAGGCCTTCGCGCCTGCGTTTTATGCCGGAGATGCTCTCGGTTCATTCAACTCCTGGATGCGCCTGATCACCGGCGTATTGTTCGGACTGGGCGTTGTTTGGTTTGGTTTTCCCTACATCGACGAAGCCCTGCTCGCTCCGCTCCGCCACCGCCAACAGATGGAAGAGGATCGAGCATTCTTGGAGAAAACAATCAATGACCTCAAACGCCTCAACCCCTAAAATTCAAGTCCTGCTGGCGGACGACCATGCCGTGGTGCGGGCCGGGATTCGCCAATTCCTGGAGCACGCCGGGGATATCGAGATCCTCGCCGAAGCAGACGACGGAGAGCAGGCCAAGGCGCTGATCGAAAAGCATCATCCGGATGTAGCCGTGCTCGACATTCAAATGCCCAAGGCCAGTGGGATAGAAGTCACCCGTTGGGTGCGCTCCAACCTCCGGGATGTCGGGGTGCTGGTGCTGACCGCCTTCGATGACGATCCCTATGTCATGGCCGTGCTGCAGGCCGGCGCCAACGGCTATGTCCTGAAGACCGCTTCCCCGGTGGAAATCATCCAGGCCGTCCGGGATGTGCACGCAGGAAAATCGGCAGTTAACGCCCTGATCGCCCAGAAGCTCATCGCTCAAATCACCCGCCAAACGAGCCAGCCGGCCGTAGAGCCGCTGACCGAGCGGGAGACGGAGGTCCTGACGATGGCAGCCAAAGGCTACACCAATAAGGCCATCGGCGCCCAATTGGGGATCAGCGACCGCACCGTGCAGGGCCACCTGGCCCACATTTTCGACAAGCTGCATGCCACCAGCCGCACCGAAGCGGTGATGCGCGCCGTCTCGCTGGGCTGGATAGCGCAGGATGTCATACAACAGCAAGAAGATGAACGATAGCGCGCAGCGAGGGGAACGAAACACAATTCAGATCGCCGGATGGGGATGGCGGGGTGGGATTCTCCAGCTCATCTTCATCACCGTCTTGCCCCTCACTATCCTCTTGCTGTTGGTCGCTTTTGGCAGCATCGCAATCCATCAGAGAGCGATGCGCCTCCTGGTTGGCGAGCGCGATGAACGTACGGTGCGTACGGCGGCCGCGGCGCTCAATGTGCAAATCGACCAGCGAACGGCAGCCATCCAGGACCTCTCCCGGCAAATTACCTCTGCGGATCCGAGCTCTCTAGACGAGGTGCTTTCCCGTTCCAGCCATCTTATGCGGTATTTTGATGGAGGCCTGGCGGTTTTCCGCCCGGATGGCACCCTGCTGGCCTCTGCCGGCGACA
Organism: uncultured Anaerolineaceae bacterium; assembly: GCA_964391195.1. Lineage (GTDB taxonomy): Bacteria > Chloroflexota > Anaerolineae > Anaerolineales > UBA4823 > JAAYXE01. The sequence goes on from CAYMLG010000040.1 coordinate 3,061, forward strand.
AATCTTCATGGGAGAGGCTGCCGGCCGAAAAGCTGGTCGCCCTGTTTCCGCCCTCATTTGGGCAGGTTACGATCACGGACGCGTTCGCCGGTCCTGCCCAAAACGGTCTCTGGGTCGCCATTTCATCCTTCGTAGAAGGAACTGGCAACGAACCCGCAGATGGGGCTGTGCTCCTGGGCGCTTTCTCGCCGGGTGAGCTTGCTCAAAGCACCCTGGCAAATGCGTTTATGGGTCGTGGCCAGGGCACGGTCATGCTGTTCGATGTTTCGAAGACGTTGCTCTATCATGGCGGGGAGCTTCCAACTGAAGCAAACATCCAGGACCACCTGGGAGTAGCGGAAGCGCTGGCCGGGCAGAGCGGAGCGAGCTTTACGCCCGCTACGGATGGCGAGCACGTCGTCGCTTACACGCCCATCGAAGCGACCGGCTGGGCGCTGTTATTCGAAGAGCCCTGGGAGATGGTCGCCAGCCCAGCCCTCAGCTACACCCAGATGGCGCCTCTGGTGCTGGTGCCGGTGCTGCTCCTGACCCTGTTTGCCCTGTGGTTTGGGGTGCGCCAGATCGTCCAACCCCTGCAGGCCCTGGAGGAGCAGGCCGACGCCCTGGCCTGGGGTAATTACAATGCGGTAGAGAAGCCGGTGGGCGGGATTGCCGAGATCCGCCGCCTGCAGACGGGCCTGATCCACATGGCGCAAAAGGTGCGCGCAGCCCAGCAAAGCCTGCATAGGTATATCGGCGCCATCACAGCCGGCCAGGAGGAAGAGCGCCGCCGGTTGGCCCGCGAACTGCATGATGATACCATCCAATCCCTGATCGCCTTGAAACAGCGGGTCCAGTTGGCCCAACTGAACCAGGCGAATGGCTCCACTGCCCAAACGCTCTCCGAACTGGAGGAGCTGACGGAGAAGACCATCGCCGACCTGCGCCGGGTGACCCGAGCCCTGCGCCCGATTTACCTGGAAGACCTGGGGCTGCTGGCGGCTTTGGAGATGCTCACCCGCGAGATGACCGGGTTGGCGGGGATCGAAATCGATTTCAGGACCTCTGGCCATGAGCAGCGCCTTTCGCCCAAGGTGGAGCTGGCCTTGTATCGCATCGCCCAGGAAGCGTTGAACAATGTCGTCCACCATGCGCAGGCGACGCAAGCTTCGGTCAGCCTGGCCTTTACGCCGGGTGAAATTCTGCTCGAGGTGATGGATAATGGGAAAGGTTTTGAAGTGCCCAGGAGCCCGGCTGATTTCGCCCCGAGTGGGCATTATGGCCTGCTGGGCCTGTTCGAACGCGCCGAGCTGATCGAAGCGGACCTGCGCATCGACTCCGCTGTGGGCGAGGGCACCCGGATTTCGGTGAGATTGAACCCAAAGAAAGGATCTTGACGATTCCCATAAGAGAGGAGGTGATATATATGGCCGAAACCGTTAGAGACCCGGTTTGTGGAATGGATGTTGATCCGGAGACCGCCGCCGGTAAATCCGAGTATCAGGGGCAGACTTATTACTTCTGCTCACCTGGTTGTAAGCGGTCCTTTGACAAGGAGCCCGAGAAGTATCTTGGAAACCAAACCGGTACACACGCCGGGCACCATTAGCCGACCCCTGAAGCAGTCCGGGATCCGAGCCAGCGGGACACACGACACCCCCCTGATTCAATCCGGGGAGTGCGAGCGGCCGCTAAGCGAGCCATAACGAACTGAGGGCGATCCGTGAACGGTAAGGCGGGACTGCCATGGTGCAGTCCCGCTTTCCGGTTCGATGGCTCCAGGCTCGCAACTCTCGAAACCTGTGCTATACTCTGTCGGGTAAATGTATTCGGATGATCCGGTTGAAAGGGGTAAGATGATCATCGACTTCGACCAACACCTGGAACAGGCCGTCGCCCATTATGAAGGGCGTTACGAACATATTATTTACCAGGCGCCAGCCCTCTATCGCCTGCTGCTTCACCTGCTCGACGACCCGAACCTTCCCGGCAGGTATCGCCCGCTGGTCATCTCTGCCCTGGCCTACTTTTACCTCCCGGTCGATATCATCCCCGAGGACCTGGGAGGCCCGGGGGGGTTGGTCGATGACGTCTACCTGGCCGCGTTTATCCTCGATTACCTGCGCCGCAACCTGGGCTCGACCGAGATACTGACCTCGAACTGGGACGGGAAGACCCCGCTGCTCCCATTGATCGATGAGATCCTCGCCAAAGAGGAAACGCTGATCGATGATAAGCGCGACTTGATATTGTGGTACATCGGATTCGAGCACCTCGTCGCCCCGACAGCCTGAATTTCAGACCAATGATCGGGGTAAATCAGGCCTGTATCAGGCCTGATGCGGAAAGAACTGTGTTAGTATTGACCAGACAAGTTATCGGTCTATCACAGGGGAGAGGTACAGATGGGCGAAACGCAAACACCTAACAAGAATCGCAGAATCCGGATCTTGGGAGAGGTCCTTTCTCAAACGTTGAACGTGCCGATCCTCTCCGGCGCAATGATCACTTTCCTTTTCTTTAAGCTTCCGGGCGATGTGCCGAACCGCCTCGCCGGTTTCGGCTGGGCATTGGTTTTCTTGTCGCTAATTCCGCTGTGCAGCCTGCTTTTCTATATCCCCGGCAAGAAGCGGGATTGGCCGCGGATCATTAAGCGCCAGCGGATTGCCAGCTTCGTCTTCATGATCGTCAGCTATCCGATCGGCTTTGTGATCCTCGAGATGATCGATGCGCCGCTTATTTACCGCGCCATTGCGGTCACATACACCCTGGTCACCCTGGGCCTGATCGTCTTCAATCTGCTCTTGCGTTATAAAGCCAGCGGGCATGCGGCCGGAGTCGCCGGGCCGGTTGGAGCGATGGTCTATCTCTTCGGCCTGATTGCCGCCCCACTGATCGCCCTCCTGCCGCTCGTCACCTGGGCCAGGGTAACCGCCAAAGGGCACAATGTGGGCCAGACGATCGTCGGCGCCCTGCTTTCGCTGGCGATTACCGTCATCGTACTGCTCGCTTACGGCTTTCTACCCTGGAGCGGTACGCTGCACTGAACCCGCCTCCCCGCATCTCAATCCATCCCCAGCATACACCAGGGGGTATTGCCTGAACCCATCACCCCGGTTAGTGCACTCTGCATTATCTAGACAATTTAGGTAATTTTTGCTTTATAATAATTCACTCGCAGCTATCCGAAGTCATGGGGTGGTTATGGTTTTTTCGTGCTGCAAAGCGGATAATGATCGATTTCCGCAAGGCTGTGAACTCGAGCACTAGGTCAGTCTATGTTGTTCTGGCACCTGCTTCTCGCCCACTTTATCGCTGACTACCCTCTGCAGACAAGGTGGATGGTCCTCAATAAACAGCGCCTGCCCATCCTCGTGCTGCACGTTGGTATCCATTTTCTGGTGATGCTCGTCTTATTTGGGCTGAAGCTGTGGCCTTATATTCTGGCCCTGGCTGGCATCCACTTTGTCATCGATTTCACAAAAAATATGGTCAACGCCCGCCGCCCAGAATGGGTCCTCATGCCTTATATCGTCGATCAGGGCATTCATTATTTGACCATCTGGGCTGTAGCGCTGTGGATCGGACGCACAACCGGCATCGCGACGCCACCTTTTTCCACCGAGATCGCAGTGTACGCCACCGGTTACCTGGTCGCCACCCATGTCTGGTTCATCAGCGAGCGGATTCTCGCTCACACCCAGCCCCAGTACCAGGAAGAAGTAATCGCCCAGGCCTGGCCGCGCATGGTCATCCGCGCTTCCTTACTCTCGCTGGTGCTATGGCTGGCCCGGGGAAGTCCGTCCGAAACGGCCATGCTGATGACGGTGAGCATGGTTCCGTATATTCGCAGCACGCACGCCTGGCGGGCGCTGCTGACCGATGTGCTGGTTGTCCTGTTCAGCGGGTCACTTGTGCTTTGGGGGATGCCATAAACGGGCAGCCTGGGCACTCTGCCTGGGCAACCTGCCCGGTACGAGGATAAGGTTCTATGCAGTGTTTCCATTGTGGGTTTCTAAACACTCAACCGGCTAAGCTGTGCCAGAACTGCGGCCAGCCGCTGGAGCGCGAGTGTCCCCACTGCGCGGTTGCCAATCCGGCCATCGCGAAATTCTGCATGAACTGTGGAAACAGATTACCACCGGTATTTACAGAAGCGGAGGTGGACGCCGGGGGATCGCCCGTCCAGAGCGAGAACCAACGCCTGGCGCGACTGGCTGCGGCCGCGCCTGTGGGACTGGTGAATAAACTGCGCCTGTCGGAAAACCAGGGCGGGGAGCGCCGGGTGGTCACCACCCTTATCGCCGATGTGGTCAACTCGACCGCCCTCTCCTCGAGCATGGACCCGGAGGATTGGACCGGGATCATGAACCGGGCCTTCGATCTGATCACCACGGCGATCTACCGCTATGAGGGCACCGTGGCGCGCCTGATGGGCGATGCCCTGCTGGCCTTTTTCGGCGCCCCGATCGCCCACGAAGACGATCCAGAACGTGCGGTCCACGCCGCCCTGGATCTGGTCGCCGCCCTTCAGCAGTTCGCAGAGGAGGTCCGCCTGCAGTATGGCATCGAGTTCGCCATCCGCGTCGGTCTCAACACCGGCCGGGTGGTCGTTGGCCGGGTCGGCAGTGACCTGGTTTACGAATATACCGCCATGGGAGATGCGATCAACCTGGCTGCCCGCATCCAGGCTGCCGCCCGCCCCAACTCGGTGCTGATTTCCGAGCATACCCACCGGTCGATCGCCCCCTTGTTCGAATGTATCGACCGGGGGGAAATCTCCGTGAAGGGCAAATCTGAGCCGGTCCATGTCTACGAGGTCATGATCCCCAAGGACAACCTGAGCCGGACGCGAGAAGTGGATGGCCTGCACACCCCCCTCATCGGCCGTGAATCGGAGTTGAACCTGCTGCTGCAGAAAAACCGGTCGATCCTCTCCGGCAAAGGTCACATGGTGGTGATTGTCGGTGAAGCAGGCATCGGGAAAAGCCGCCTGGTGGCCGAATGGCAGGCCCGGTCACTAGCTGCCCCGCCGGCAGAAAAAGCGCTTTGGGTCAGGGGGCTTTGCCTTTCTTACGCTCAGGGCATGGCTTACCATCTCCTGGCCGACGCGCTGCGCTCCTCTCTCGGCATTACCCCCGGGATGAGCGACGCGGATGCACGGCAGACCCTGCTCAAAATGAATCAAGCGCTCTTCGGCCATATTGATGGGGAGTTATATGCCCTCCTTGGACACCTGCTTTCTCTCAACCTGGAAGAACCGGCTGAGAAGGCAATCAGCAGCCTGGATCCTCAGGCCCTCCAGGCAGGCTATTACAACGCCCTGCAGAGGCTGCTGCGGGCGCTTACCGCTCGACAGCCGGTGACACTGGTGTTGGAGGACATCCATTGGGCAGACCCGTCTTCGGTCGATTTGTTCATCAAACTGCTGCCCATCATCGCCGAAGTACCCATCCTGGTGTGCGCCACGATCCGTCCGGACCGGCCTGCTCCCGGCTGGAGGTTCGTCCACGCGGCCCTGGATGTCCTCGACGCCAACCTGACTGAAATCCAGCTAAATCACCTCTCCCCGTTCGACAGTTCTCGCCTGGTCGCCGCCCTTCTCCAGAGCGACAATGTCCCCCGGGGGATTTTGGACGTAGTGCAAAAAAAAGCTGAAGGGAACCCATTGTTCATCGAAGAGATCATCCGTATGTTGATCGATCAGCAGTTGATTGCGCGGGACGAAGACGGACGCTGGAGGCTGCAGCAGCAGATCGAAGCGGCCGATATCCCCGACAACCTGAACGGTCTGCTGTTGGCCAGGATCGACCGCCTCCCCGAGGATATCAAGCGCACGTTGAAGGTTGCGGCTGTCATCGGCCGCCATTTCTCGGCCCGGGTGTTGGAGCAGGTCCTTCAGAAACAGGAGGTACTATGATCGCCGCTAGCCACCTACAGAAATTGGATCTGCTCGGACTGGTGCAGCCGGCGGATGATGCTGCAGAAGACGAGTACCTGTTCAGTCATACCCTCGTGCAGGAGGCGGTGTACCATTCTTTGCTGCACAACGACCGTAAGGAGCTGCATCGCGCGGTTGGTGAAGTCCTGGAAGAAGAATTGGGTGATGAGGCGGAGAAGCGGGCAGCCGTGTTGGCTTTTCATTTCCATCAGGCCGAACAGTTCGAAAAAGCCTTGAAGTATTACCACATGGCCGGGGAAGCAGCTATGCGCCGCTACGCCATGCCTGAAGCTCTGGATATGATTGAACGCGCCCTGCAGATCGCCCTGGAGACCGGCAAGGTATCCCCCGCCCTCTACCGGGCTTGCGGCCTGGTCCACGAAACATTGGGCAGTTTCGATGCAGCCGCCCGCCGGTATGAGGAAGCGCTGATCCAGGCCCGCCCGATCGGCGACCGCCAGGCTGAGTGGCAGGCGCTGCTGGACCTGGGCATGTTATGGGCCTCACGCAGCTATTCAGCCACCGGCAGGTATTTCCGCGAAGCGTTGGAACTGGCCCAGAAAATGGACCAGCCGGAGATTCTGGCCTATAGCCTTAACCGTATGGGGAACTGGCATACCAATGTGGACCGCCCATACGAGGCTCAGACCTACCATAAGAAAGCCCTGGAGATTTTCGAGAGCCTGCACGACCGCTGTGGCATCGCCGAGACCCTTGACTTTCTCAGTGTCAGCTTCTTGCTCGGCGCCGATTTCAACCAGAGCGCACAGTACTACCAGCGCGCGATCGAGCTGTTTCGCCTGGTGGATGACCGCAAAAGCCTGGTATCGGCCCTGGCGACCAGCGTGATGCTGTCTCCGGGCTTTGTCACCGATACCATCATCAGCCCGGATTCGGTGCGCCTTTCCCAGGTCAGGCAGGTCGCCGAAGAGGCGGTTGAACTCGCCCGCCAGATTTCCTTCCGCTCCGGCGAAGCTTATGCCCTCTTCACATTAGGCTTCGCTTACGAATCGGAAGGGAACCTGGGGAATGCCCTGAAGGTCGCCCATCAGGCTCTGCACATCGCCGAGCAGATCAGCCACCACCAATGGATCTGCTCGACCAGCTCTTTGCTCGGGGTTATCTATACTACCTTATGCGACCTCGAGCAGAGCATGAAATACCTGCAATCCGGCTTCGAATTGGCCCAAGAGGTCGAATCTAACCATTGGATCCGCACCATTGGTGGGCTCTACGCCCATGCCCTGATCGAAGACCAGCGCCTGGAGGAGGCGGAAGCAATCCTGAACCACGCCCTGGATCAGGATACCCCGGCGCAAACTCTGGGCCAGCGCAGCGCCTGGTGTGCCCGCGCCGAATTGGCTCTGGCGCGCGGGGATCTCCAGACCGCTCTGCAGCGCGTGGAACGGCTCGAGAGCGATCTGATCTACCGGGAGCCGGGGAGGATGCCCATCCGCCTCAGCCTGACCCGCGGCAAAGTGCTGGCGGCCCTGCAGGATTGGTCAGGGGCCGAGGCGAGCCTGTTAGCGGGCGCGCAGACCGCCCGAACGCATGGCGCTCGCGCCGACCTGAGGCTGTGCCTGGCCGAGCTGACTTGCCTTTACCGGGCCAGCAGCCGTCCAGACGAGGCAGAGCGCTGTTCGGCGGAATATCTGGCTTTATCCCAGGAGATGGCGCAAACGATAGAAGACCCCAACCTGAGGGCCGGCTTTTTCGAAAGATCCACTGCTCGTATCCGTGTCTGATTTCTGGCGCAGCGAGGCGGCAGCTAACGAAGCGAGTCTTAACCGCCGCGAACCCGGCGCATGTGAAATAGTGTCAGCAGGCAGTAGAGGAGAAAGATCATGGCAGTTCCGGTCATTCTCACCGTAGACGATGAACCCCTGGTGTTAAGAGCGATCGAGCGCGATCTCCGCAATCACTATCGCAACGACTATCGCGTGCTCAAATCTACCTCCGGACAGGAAGCCCTGGACATCTTGAAGAAGTTAAAAATCCGCAATTCCCCGGTTGCGCTGTTTCTGGTAGACCAGCGGATGCCACAAATGAGCGGGACAGAATTCCTGATGGAGGCGCGCAAAATCTACCCCGAGGCGCGCAAGGTGCTGCTGACCGCCTATGCCGACACCGAAGCCGCGATTGCGAGCATCAATGCGGTGGGGTTGGATTACTACCTGCTCAAGCCCTGGGACCCGCCCGAGGTGCACCTGTACCCGGTGCTGGATGATTTGCTGGAGAGCTGGAGTTCGGAAGTCACCCTGCCCTATGAGGGCATACGCGTGGCCGGCACCCTGTGGTCCCCGGCTTCCCACGAGGTGAAGGATTTCCTGTCTCGCAACCGCATCCCCTTTCTCTGGCAGGACATTGAGATGGATGAAGAAGCCAGGAATTTGGTCGAGACCGTCAATCCCGGGGATCACCGCCTCCCGGTGGTATTTTTCCCCGATGGGAAGGTCCTCGTGCAGCCGGATTTGCTCACCCTGGCAAACGCCTGCGGCCTGCAGACCGAGGCCACACAGCCGTTCTACGACCTGATCGTCATCGGCGCCGGGCCGGCGGGTTTGGGGGCCGCGGTGTATGGGGCCTCCGAAGGTTTGCGTACGGCGATCATCGAACGTTCCGCCACCGGCGGACAGGCGGGCACCAGTTCCCGAATCGAAAACTACCTCGGCTTTCACAACGGGATCAGCGGAGCAGACCTGGCGCAGCGGGCCACCTACCAAGCAAGGCGTTTCGGCGCCGAGATCCTCACCGCCCGAGAGGTGGTAGGCATCCGCGTAGATGGGCCGTACCGCATCGTCACCCTGGGGGATGGGACGGAGCTGAGCTGTAAGGCCTTGATCATTGCTACCGGAGTGGAGGTGCGCCGGCTGGAAGTGCCGGGGATGGACCACCTGACCGGCGCAGGCGTGTATTACGGGGCCGCGCTGAGTGAGGCCGCCAATTACCGCGGCAAGCAGGTCTATGTGGTGGGCGGCGCGAATTCCGCCGGCCAGGCGGCCATGTATTTCTCCCGGTATGCCAGCCAGGTGACTATGGTCGTCCGCTCGAGCGATCTGTCCATGGGAATGTCGAAGTACCTGGTGGATCAAATCGAGAGCACCAAGAACATCCAACTCATGCTGCGCAGCGAAGTGGTGGAAGTTTGCGGGAAGACCCACCTGGAGAGCCTGGTCATCCTGGACCGGGAGTCGGGGAAGACCGCCAGCTATCCCGCCAGCGCGCTGTTCATTTTTATTGGCGCCAGCGTCCATACCGACTTCATCGCCGGGCTGGTCGAGCGTAACCGGGCCGGTTTTATCCTCACCGGACAGGATTTGATGAAAAACGGCAAGAAACCAAAAAACTGGCCGCTCAGTCGCCCCCCTTACCCCCTGGAGACCAGTGTTCCGGGCATCTTCGCCGCAGGGGATGTGCGCCAGGGCGCGGTGAGACGGGTGGCATCAGCCGTCGGCGAAGGAGCCATTGCCGTCAACCTCGTCCACCTGTATTTGAAGAGTGTGTGACCGGCATATTTAGGGACACGCGGCGTCGCTAAATCACCCCAAACCGTAACCCCTCATGCCATGGCCCCGCTTGGCATGTGTCGCGCCCATGGCCGTGGCTGATAACGGATTGCTGACAACGGATGGCAGCCTACGGTTGCTCAGGTAGCGGATTGTACGGATTTGACAACAGATGGTGGTTACCCGAGACCGCTATTCCTCACGCCGTGCATGCTATGTGGGCGTATGGTGTAACCGCCGTGAGCACGGTCCGGCGAGGGTACGTAGGGTAAGATGCCATGCGACCGTATTTTAGTCGCCCTTGCCCCGACCAGCCGGCCGCGGTTGCGAGCCGCAAGATTGGCATCATGCGCTACGCCGCGGGTGTAGGGGCACGGCGGGAGGGGCCACGGTTTTGGGCGGTTTGTGGTGTAGCTGTGCCCATGCACCGGGAGAAGCTGTCCACGAATGGCCGAGCAGGCACGTGCATCCGCAAGCATGCCGCGCGACCCCGAATACACGAAAACGGAGGGTTGGCCTACCCATGCACCGGGCAGGGCGGGGTTGGGATGCGGACACGCCTCGCAGGTTGCGGGAATCACCCAGCGAAATCCGAAATCGACCTCTCTGTGTTCTCTGTGAACTCTGTGGTGGGGCCCTCTGGACTTTAGTAGAGAGTCTCCTGCCGCATCAGCGCGGTCTTCGCCCCTCGCAGTGCCAGTTCGGCGAAAAATGCATCGCCATCGATCACTTGCTCGGGGGCCCACACACCGGGCTGTTTCAAGCGCCCATCGGCCAGCCAGCGGACGGCGATCGCCGGTGGGCTGGCCACCAGCATCCGCCCTCCCGACACTCCCCAGCGCGGGTGCGGCCAGGCGCTCGTATCCACCCGCAGCAGGACCTGCTTTCCACCCTGGGTGCCGGACGCCACGGTGACGATATCTTTGAACCCTTTGTTTTCGGCCGGTTTATTGGCTGCCGGGGCCCGTTGTAACAACGCCACGAGCACATCCCGGGGGGCAACTTCCATTCCGCCGCGCACCCTCACCGGTTCGCGCCCGGCGAATCCCAGATCGGAGAGGAACTGCATCTTCCGCAGGGCTGCTTCCGAGTAGCCGAAGAACGAGATCTTAAAAGAGCACTCGCGTATGCCTTTTTCCTTCAGGCTAAGCGGGATCGTCGCCACTTCCGAATGGAGGCTCAAATGGGTCTTGGCATACCCGATTGGCTCGGGAAAGGGGAAGAACTCTTCTTCGCTCAGCGGCGGCAGCTCTAAAAACTCGCCGTTGCGGAACACGATCGAGGGCTGGCTGATCTCATCGATTATGGTATCGAGCGAGTACGCCCAGGATAAGCTCTCCCCCTCGTCCACGGTGGCCCCGTTGTAAATACGGACCGACTCGACCGTGTCCAACATCTTCCCCAGATATCCGGCCTGAACGTTTGCCACCCCGGGGCAGCTCCCCATCCCCAGGATCGCGGTCACCCCCGCCTGCCGGAACTCCTTATCCAGTTCCAACTGCTTTCTGGTGGTGTGGAACAGCCCACCCAGATCGATATAAGGCACCCCGTTACGCAGGCAGCCCTGCATCACCTCCAGGTTGAAATAGTATTGGGCGCTGTTGATACACGCCGCCGCATCTTTCAGCACCGCGTCCAAGGACTGGGGGTCGGTCACATCCACCCGGCATGGCTGGACGTTCTCCCCCAACGCAGCCGCGGCTGCTCTGGCCCCTTCCAGATTGATATCGGCAACGATTACTGCGGATACATCTTCTGCCAGATCCCTGGCGATGATCTTGCCGATAATCCCTGCCCCACCCAATACGACGATTCTGGTCATTCCTCCTCCTCTATTGTTCATCCCAGGGGAACCACCACGGTTTCTTCCCCCCATCGATCTCCCAATGCACGTGCTTGGTCTCCAGGAATTCTTCGAATCCCTCCAGCCCCAGTTCCCGGCCCAGGCCAGAGCGCTTCATGCCGCCGAATGGTCCGGCGACGTTATCGATCAGCGGGTCGTTGACCCACACGTTCCCGGCTTCGATCTCGAGCATGTAGCGCTTCACCTTGCGTGGGTCATTAGTGAACAGGGTCGCCCCCAACCCGTACACCGACCGGTTCGCCCGCTGGAGCGCCTCCTCGAAATCTTCCACCGGCGCAACCGGCAGCACCGGGCCGAACGTCTCCTCGCGCATGATCAACTGCTCGTCGTTCACGCCAACCAGGACCGTGGGCTCGTAATAATACCCTTTCGAAAATTCCTTTGGGATCCGGCCGCCGGTGAGGATTTTTACCCCGGCTGTGGCTGCTCCTTCGACCTGCGCGATGACCTTCCGCCGTTCTTCCGGACGGATCATCGGCGTGACCTCCGAGCGGGGATCGATCCCCGGGCCTAACACCAGCCGCCGGGTGAGGTCCGTCACGCAGTCGATGAAATCGGCGTATACCCCGTGCTCCACATAAGCACGCTCGACCGAGGTGCACACCTGCCCGGCGTTGAGGAACGCGCCCCACACCGTCCCCGCGGCCGCAGCTTCGATATCTGCATCGGCGCACACGATCACCGGATCTTTTCCGCCCAGTTCGAGGTGGACGCGTTTCATATCCTCGGCCGCCGTGCGCATGATCTGTTGGCCCACCTCGGTGCTGCCGGTGAAGGCGACCATGCGCACATCCGGATGATTGACCAGCGCCTCGCCCACCTCCGCCCCGTTTCCGGTGAGGAGATTGACCACCCCAGGCGGTAAATGGTCGAACACACGGTGCAGCCCCAGGGTAGTCCAGGGGGTGTAGCTGGCGGGCTTGATCACCACTGTATTACCGGCCGCCAGGGCCGGGGCCAGCTTCCAGGCGAGCAGCAGCAGCGGGTAATTCCACGGCACGATGCAGGCAACCACCCCCAGCGGCCGCTTCAACACCAGCGAGAGCTGGCTGCGTTCCGGCGAGGGGATCACCCGCCCGGCGTGATGGCGCGCCAGCTCGGCATAATAATCGAAACACTGCGCCGACCACTCTACGTAGCCCCGGTTCTTGCGGATCGAACGCCCTGTTTCCAGGGTGAGCTCGGTAGCGATGGTTTCCAGGTTTGCCCGCAGGCGGCGGGCCGTTTCGTGCAGCAGCCCCGCCCGCTCGGATCCTGGTAACCGCTGCCAGCCAGCAAAGGCTGTTTTCGCCGCCCGAATCGCGTTCGTGGCATCTTCCACACTCCCCCAGGCCACTTCACCGATCACCGCCTCGGTCGCCGGGTCGATCACCTCACGCCTGCCCGCCCCTCCGGACACAGCTTCATGGTTGATCCATAGTTTTCGCATTTACACCTC
>CAYMLG010000040.1:15888-23414 GCA_964391195.1 uncultured Anaerolineaceae bacterium
CCGCCCCTCCGGACACAGCTTCATGGTTGATCCATAGTTTTCGCATTTACACCTCCCCGCAGTTACGCTCCAGCGCCGCTTAAGCGCCGCTCAACCGGCCTTTTCCGCATCCTCCACCCATTCCAACCCGAGTTCGACCAGCTTTTCCCGGCCTGGATTGCCTGTGGCGACATCCCACCCGGCCATCCGGTAGTACATATCCTTTGCCGATTCGAGTTCGCCTGCCGATAGGGCGATGCCATCGCTCGCCCCACCCTGCAGCGCCTGGTGGAACTTCTTCGGCAGCCGGTCGTGCTCCCGGTCGAACCCCTCCCGGGCGTTGAACACGCGCAGCATAGCCAGGCGGCGTTCCCCAACCCTCAGCAGGTCGTCCAGGGTCAGCTCCCAGCCGGTCACTTTTCGAATGGTATCGACCATCTCACCGGGGCTATACAACTGCCAGGCCGGGCCGAAAACGAACTGGCAAAGGTTGTAGGTGTCCAGGGCGGAGTACAAATACTGGGTCACCAGGGCGAACTCCACCTTCTCCCGGTTTAGCAGCCTGTCTGGCTGCGGGCGGACCAGCCCGATCTCAGCCATGCGCTCGGGATAATCCCCATACGATGGGTCATGTTCGCTTGATTGGTGATCTGCGCCGAATGGGTTCACGGCATAAATCAGGCCAAGCGACCGTTTCACCTGCGGCATATGGGCCGGCACTTCCTGCTTTTTAACTGTGACCAGCAGCGCTTCAGTGTCCCGGCCGGTACACGCCGCGGCCCGCGCCGAACCTTCAGCCAGCAGGTCCCCAAAGTCCTCTCGCCTGGCGATCTGCTCCACCAGACGGATCATCGCGTCAGCGTTCCCGAAGCGCAGCTCCAGCCCGCCGGTATCTTCGAGCGTGATCAGCCCCCGCTCGAAACAGTCCATTGCCCAGGCGATGGTCGCCCCGCAGGAGATGGTATCCAGGCCGTACATGGCGCAGAGTTGGTTGGCATACGCGATCGCCCGCAGGTCATCCACGCCGCAGTAAGAGCCAAAAGTCGCCAGCGTCTCGTACTCCGGCCCGCCATAGCGCGGATCGACCGGGTACGGGCCGTCTTTGACCTCCACCACCCGCTTGCAGCGCACCGTGCAGGCATAGCAGGTGTCCCGCTCCTTTAGAATGGCGCGGGCCAGCGTCTTTCCGTCGATCGCCTTCCAGCCAGAGAAGACCCCGCTGGCCCAGTTGCGGGTGGGCAGCCCGCCATCCCTTTGCTGCGACTCGACCACCTCGGCCGTGCCCAGCATCCCGAGCGTGTATACGTCTGAATCGGGGAAGGTCTTCGCTCCCCGGCGGGCCAGCTCGTTCAACCCTTTGGGGTCGGCCAGGGGTGGGCGGAGCCTGCCGCGCACCGCGATGGCCTTTAAATTCTTGCTGCCCATCACCGCCCCCATCCCGGTCCGGCCGTTGGCGCGGTTCGCCATGTTGATCAGCGCGGCGTAGCGCACCCGGTTCTCTCCGGCGATCCCGGTCTGCAGCACCTGGATGCGCTCGTCGCCCAACTCCGCTTGCAGCAAGTCGTCCACTTCTCCGGTCGTTTTTCCCCACAGATGACCTGCCGGGCGCAGTTCGGCCTCCCCGTCATGGATCCACAGGTACACCGGGTATTCGGCTCGCCCGTGGATCACCACCGCATCGAACCCGGCGTACTTGAGCTCGGCCGGGAAAAAGCCGCCTGCCTGCGAATCGCCCACCCCTCCGGTCAACGGTGATTTTGCCACCGCCGTGATCCGGCTCTGCCCGGCGATCGGCGCTCCGGTGATTACGCTTAACGCCAGGGTCAGGGTGTTTTCCGGCCCCAGCGGATCGGCTTTGGGCGGTGCGTGGCGCAGCAAATAGTACAATCCCAGGGCGCTGCCTCCCACATACTGCCTGTAAAACTGCTCGTCCGGCTCTTCCACCGTTAGATCCAGCCGCCCCAGGTGGACGTGCAGGATCCTTCCGTGATAACCGTAGGGCATATCTCCCTCCCCATCGAAACCCATTCACAGCCATCTGATCCGGTGCTGCAGACAGAGCGCCTGTCTGCAGCACCAGATACCAACAGTTCGTTTGTTTTCGAGCGCCACTCTGGGCAAGTCTTGCGGGCTGGCTGCCCCCTTTGGGCTGGATTCCGTTCAGGCGGGCTTCCCCAGGGCTGCCTTCACCGAATCGTTGAAAACGTTGAGTGTTTCGTTGACGTCTTCCTCGCTCAGGCTGGAACAGAGGAACCAGGGCTCGCGCCCGTCCGCATCGGGCATCACCCCGCGGTGGATCAGGTTCATGGCGATGTCTTCATACAAGCCCTCGTCTCCCTGCAGGTAATCGCGGAAATCGTAGGGCTGGCTGTCCGTCCCCAGCAGGATGCCGAACATCGCCGGCACCCCGGTAACGACATGCGCGATCCCTTGTTCGGTGAGGATCTCGCCAATGCCTTTCATCAGGGCTTCGCCTCGCTGGTTGATCGTCGCATGCACCGGTTCGCTCTCCATCACATCCAGCGTCGCCAGGGCAGCCGACACCCCCACGATATTGGCCGAGTAAGTCCCCCCCTGGGCCATGCCGCCCGGTTCGATCACCATCATCACCTCTTCCTTACCGGCGATCGCCGCGATCGGGAATCCGTTGCCCAAGGATTTGGCATAAGTGGCGATGTCGGCTTGCACCTGGAAGTGCTCCTGCGCGCCGCCCAGCCCCAGGCGAAAGCCGGTTTTTACTTCGTCCATCACCATCACGATCCCGAAACGGTCGCACAACTCCCGGATCTTTTCCAGGAACCCGGGCCGGGGCAGGATGCCGGCCGAATTGCCCATGGCGGGCTCTACAAAGATGGCTGCCAGCTCATGCCAGCGGGCGTTGACCACTTCTTCCAGGCGTTCGCCGTCATTGAAGGGCAGCGTGATCACATACTGGTTTATCGCCGCCGGCACACCGGAAGACACCGGCGCGGCAATTGGGCTGCGCTTCGACCCAAGCGACCCCCGGTTGCTGGATGCGGTGCTGAACAGGAAGTAATCACACATCCCGTGATAGGTGCCCTCGAACTTGATGAACTTTTCTCGCCCCGTGTACGCCCGGGCGATGCGGAGGGCGTGCATGGTGGCCTCTGTACCGGTATTGGTGAAGCGGACTTTATCCAGCTTCGTAATCCGGGTGAAGCGCTCCGCCAGCTTAATCTCATGAGGTGTGGTCCAGGCGAAGCATGTCCCCTCCTGAATCGCTTCCTGCACCCGTTGGACGACCTTTTCGTGTCCGTGCCCCAGGATAATCGGGCCGAATCCCAAACGGTAATCGATATAGCGCTTGCCGTCTCCATCCCAGATATAGGGCCCCTTGCCGCAGGCGATCACCATCGTATCTTCGTCCCCCCAATAGCGGAAGTTCGAGCTGACGCCATAGGGGATCACCGCCTTGGCCCGTTCGAATAGCTGCCGGGTTTTCTCACCCTGAATAGACATAGAAGCCTCCTGAATCTGATAGTTGTCTTGCCAGCCGGTGTGCTGGCCCCTTTCGATCAATTTGTGTTCGCCTGTTTATCGCCTACGCGGCAAACGATCCTCCGGCTGCCTTCTCCACCGCCGCCTCGAAAATCCTCAGCGCCTCGTCGATCTGTTCAGGGCTGGTGATCAGGGGAGGTATCCACCGCACAGTATTGTCCCAGGGACCGCAGGACAGCAGCAGCAGGCGGTTCTCCAGGCAGCCGGCGATCACCGCTTTTGCCATCGCCCGGTCGGGGAGCCCTTCGGGGGTGCGGAATTCACACCCGATCATCAGCCCCAGGCCGCGCACATCGCCCAGGGCAGGATACTTTGCCTGCACGCAGCGCAGCCCTTCCAGGGCCTGTTCGCCCCGCGCTCGGGCGTTCTCCAACAGGCCTTCTTCCCGGATTGTACGGATGGTGGCGACCGCGGCGGCGGCAGCCACCGCATTTCCCCCATACGTGCCACCGTGGGATCCCGGGGTCCACTGTTCCATCAGCGCCAGGGGGGCGATCACGCCTGAAATCGGCATCCCCGACCCCAACCCCTTGGCAACCGTGATGACATCCGGGATTACCCCGAAATGCTCGAAAGAGAACCATTTCCCCGTGCGTCCAAACCCGCTCTGCACTTCATCGAAGATGAGTAGAATCCCGTGCCGGTCGCAGATCTCGCGCAGGCCGCGCAGGAATAGAGCGGGAGGGACTACGTAGCCGCCTTCCCCCAGCACCGGCTCGACCAACATGGCCGCCGTCTCTTGCGGCGCGGTCTGCGTCGCCAACAGGAACTCCAACTCATCCAGGCACCAGGCGGCCGCCTGTTCGGGTTCCCACCCGTAGCGGTAGGCATAAGGGTAGGGGGCGACGAATACGCCCGGCATCAACGGCTGATAACCGGCCCGGTAGATGGTCTTCGAAGTGGTCAGCGACATGGTTCCCACCGTCCGGCCGTGGAAGCCCCCCTGGAACACGATCACGTTGGACCTTCCGGTCGCGTGCCGGGCGAGCTTCAGCGCCCCTTCCACCGCTTCGGCTCCCGAATTGCTGAAAAAGAACCCGTCCAACCCATCCGGGACGATCTGCTGCAGCTCTTGCACCAGCTCGAGCAGCGGCAGATGGCGGACGATGTTCGCCTGCCCGTGGATCAGTTTCCCGGCCTGATCGCAGATCGCCTGCACCACTTTCGGATGGCAGTGCCCGGTGCTGGTGACGCCAATCCCGGTCGTAAAGTCTAAGTATGCGTTCCCATTCTGGTCATACAGATAGGCCCCCTCTCCCCGCACCGCTACGATATCGGTGTAGCGCGACCAGACCGGGGAGAGATGGCTCTCCGGAGTTCTGTCCATCGGTTAGCTCCCCTCTGAATAGGGATACCAGTACTCTTTGATGCCGCCGTCGATGTCCCAGTGAACGTGCTTGATCTCGTAAAACTCATCGATTCCGGCCTGCCCCAGCTCCCGCCCGAGGCCGCTCATCTTCATCCCGCCGAAAGGACCGGCGAAATTATCGGTGAGCGGGTCGTTGATCCAGATCGTCCCCGCCTGGACTTCCTCGAAGAACTGCTTTACCAGGCGGGGGTCATGGCTCATCAATGTGGCTCCGAGCCCGTATTGGGTATCGTTCGCCAGGCGGATGGCCTCATCGAAGTCTTTATAGGGCATCAGCGGCAGCACCGGGCCAAAGGTTTCTTCCTTCATCAGGCGCATGGAATGGTCTACATTCACGATGACCGCCGGTTGGAGGAAATACCCTCGCTCGAACTGCGGCGGGCGCCTCCCGCCAACCAGCAGTTTTGCGCCGGCCCTCTCCGCTTCGGTGATCTGCGCCTCCACTTTTTCCCGGAAGCGGTCCTCGATCATGGGGCCGATATCGGTGCCTCCGTCCAGACCATTCCCCAACCGCAGCCCGCTGACGAAATCCGCCAGTTCTTCGCTGAAGCGACCGTACCGGCTCTTGTGGATGTACACTCGTTCGGTGCTCGTGCACACCTGACCCGTGTTGAGCAGGCCGGCGTAGGCGAGCGCTCGCACGGCGGTATCCAGCTCGATATCCGGGCCGATCACCATCGGGTCTTTCCCGCCCAACTCCAGGTGCAGTTTCTTCATCATCGGGGCTGCCAGCCCGGCGATACGCTGCCCCACCGCCAGCGATCCGGTAAAGGCGATCACGGGGACGTCTGGATGTCTCACCAGTGGTTCGCCCACCTCTGGCCCGTACCCGGTGACCACGTTCACCACCCCCGGCGGCAGGTGAGCGAACGCCGCTTCGGCCAGGCGCAGCGTGGCCAGGGGTGTCAGCTCGGAGGGCTTTATCACCACCGTGTTACCCGCCGCCAGTGCCGGGGCAACTTTCCACGCCAGCAGCAGCAGCGGATAGTTCCAGGGCACAATGCACGCGGCCACTCCGTATGGCTCTTTCAGCACAAAGTTGAACTGCCCCGGATCACCCGGGGGGATGACCATTCCCCGATCGTGGCGCGCCATCTCGGCGTAATAGTCGAAAGTCTCCTCGCTCCACCACACTTCTTCTTCGTTCTCCGGCAGGGGTTTGCCCTGCTCCTGGGCCAGCAGGCGTACCAGTTCGTCGTGGCAGGCTCGCATCCTGGCTGCAACTTCGTGCAGTGCGGCTGCCCTCTCCGGCCCGGGTGTGCGCTTCCATTCCGGGAAGGCCGCCTTTGCAGCTTCTATCGCCGCCAGCGCGTCCGCCTCCGACCCTCGCTTCACCTCTCCGATCACTTCTTCTGTGGCCGGGTTGATAACCTGTATGGTTTCTCCCGCCTGCCCATCGATGAGTTTGCCGTTGATGTACATACCCATCTCCCCAGGCTCACGGTACTGAGGCCGATTTCACTTCGTCCCACATCCGCTGGTAGATGGATTCCGCCTCACCGACGGGGCGGATATATTGCAAGCGGTCGCGTACTTCCACCGGAGGGTACACCGCCGGATCGTTCAGGAAGTCTTCACCCAGTTCCGCCTCCGCCGCGGCGTTGGGGCTGGCGTAGTAGTTGTACTCCGATAGCATGGCCCCGATATCCGGGCGTAGCAGGAAGTTGATGAACATTTCGCCGGCCAGTTTCTCTTCAGGCGAAGCGGACTGCGGGATGCAGATGTTGTCGACCCAGATCACCCCGCCTTCCTGGGGGATGGTGTAGGACAGGTTTTCGTTCTCGTCCTGCGCCACCAGGAAGTCGCCGTTCCAGCCGTGTGCCAGCAGGTTCTCCTCCGAGGCGAGCAGGTCTTCGTATGTGTCGCTGTCGTAACCGGAGAGGGCCGCCTTGGCCTGAATCAAGAGCTGCTTGGCCTCTTCAAGCTGGGCTTCGTCGGTGGTGTTGATGTCGTATCCCAGGTAAGCGAGCGCGGCGGAGAAGCCCTCGCGCACGTCGTCCAACATGGTGGCCCGGCCGTAATAGGACGCATTTTCATCCGGCTCGAAAAGCACCGCCCAACTCTCGGGCGGATCCACCTGCCCTTCGAGATAACCGAGCCCCGTCGTGCCCCATTGGTACGGAACGCAGTACTCGTTCCCCGGGTCGTAGGGCACATTCCGGAAGTCCTCGCTCAGGTTGCTCAGATTAGGGATGTTGGCATGATCCAACGCGGCGAGCATGTTCTCCTCTTTCATGATGCTTACCGTGTAATCGGAGGGCACAATGAGCGCATAACCCGTCGCTCCGCCCTGGAGCTTGGCCAGCAGTTCTTCGTTGTTCGAGAAGTTATCCTCGACCACGCTGATGCCCGTCTCCTGTTCGAACAGGTCGTAGATCTCCGGATCGATATACTCCGCCCAGTGATAAATCACGATCTGATCCGCAGCCTCGCCTGCGGCCCCGGCCGGTTCACTTTCCGCCGGCGCCTCACCCCCCACCGCAGCATCATTCTCCTCGGGCTGCGCTTCCGGCTGCTGGTTCCCACCGGCGGCCCCGCTGCAGGCGCTTAGCAACAGGCTGAATACCAGCAGCAGAGCGAACAAAATGGTTTTGGCCCTCGAATTCATCTTCCTTTTCCTCCTTATCGTGTTTCACTTACAGCCCCATCTCGACCGATG
>CAYMLG010000040.1:23514-26986 GCA_964391195.1 uncultured Anaerolineaceae bacterium
TCATCTTCCTTTTCCTCCTTATCGTGTTTCACTTACAGCCCCATCTCGACCGATGAATCTTCATCTCCCCGGCGCAAGAACAGCGAAACGAAGACCAGGCCCAGGGAGAAAGCCAGCATCAACGTCGATACGGCATTGATCTTAGGGGTGACGCCACGCTTGATCATGGCGAACACCCGCACCGGCAGGGTATTGAAACCGGCCCCGCTGGTGAAGAAAGTGATCACAAAGTCATCCAGGGAGAGGGTGAACGCCAGAAGCGCGCCACCGGCGATGCCGGGGAGTAACATCGGCAGCGTTACCCGGCGAAATGCCTGCCAGTGGTCAGCGTATAAATCGTGCGCCGCTTCCTCCAACACCCGATCCATGTTCGCCAACCGGGCGCGTACCACCACGGCGACAAATGAAATGTTGAAGGCAACGTGCCCGATGATCACCGAATAGGGCACTGCCAGGTTCACCCCGAAAAATTCCACTCTCCAGGGCTCGAAGCCGATCCCGCTGATATTAAAGAACAGCAGCAGCATGATCGCCATGGCGATATCAGGAATGATGATGGGCAGATACAGCAGCGCATCCATCGCCAGTTGCCCATAAAAACGGTAGCGCTCCATCGCCAGGGCGGCCAATGTCCCCAACACTGTGGAGATCGCGGTCGACACCACCGCCAGGAACAGGCTGTTCCACAGCGCCAGAATGATTTGCTCGTCCCGCAGCATTTCTCCATACCAGTCGAGGGTGAACCCGCTCCATTGCGCGGTGGACCGCGAGGCGTTGAACGAAAAGATAACCAGGATCACAATGGGAGCGTACAGGAAGAGGAACCCCAGAATCCCAAACAGCGAAAGACCCCAGCGGCTCAACCTCGCATTCCAGCGCGCCCGTTTGCTTGCGGTGGTTTCCGGCAGCGGTTCCCATTCCGCCGCCTCCAATCCTGTGGCCGGCGAGACGTATGTGGAAGGTGTTTCTGAAGCCATTTTCACACCGGTCTTTCTGAACTGGATATCGAACGGAAGTAAACCAGGGTGGCAAACAGCATAACCGCCATCATCAACGTCGAGAGGGCAGCCCCGAAGGGCCAGTCGTGGGCGGCAAGGAACTGGTTGCTGATCACATTCCCGATCATCAGCGATTTGGCACCCCCAAGCAGCGCCGGGGTGACAAACGCACCCAGGGAGGGGATGAACACCAGCATCGAACCCGCCACCACCCCGGGCAAGGCCAGGGGCCAGATCACCCGGAAGAAAGTCCTCGCCCCGGAAGCGTACAGGTCTTCGGCCGCCTCGATCATGGATTTGTCCAGCCGTTCCAGGGCGGCGTACACCGGCAGCACCATATCGGGCAGCCACCCGTATACCAGGCCGAGCACGATGGCGAAATCGTTTCCAAACAGCGGAAGCGGTTCGCTGATGATCCCTAGATTCATCAGGCTCACGTTGATCATTCCGGTATTCGTCCGCAGCAGCGCCAGCCAGGCATAGGTGCGGATCAGGAAATTCGTCCAGAAGGGGATCATCAACGCCAGCAGCAGCGCGCCGCGAGTGCGCGGCCTGCGGGTGGAGATGTAGTAGGCCAGGGGGAAACCGAGCAGCAGGCAGAACACGGTCGTCAGAACGGCGATATAGAGCGAGCGTAGAAAGGTCCCCAGGTAAAGAGGATCAAACACCCGGGAGAAGTTCTCAATCGTCAGGTTCCAGACGACCCCGCCATAGGTGCCGCGTTCCAGGAAACTGTAGATGATCACGATGAACAGCGGGGCGACAAAAAAGACCATCAACCAGGCCGCCGCCGGAAGCAGCAGCAGCCAGGCCTGCAATGCCGGAAAACGCCTCAATGTCTGTTCCATAGTTACACCCTGAGGATGCGCGTGTGCGCTGCTTCCCAGCACACCAGCACCTGTTCCCCGTGCCGGAACACCCTTTGGCCCGGCCCGGAATTTTGCCGGCGGGCGATCAGTTTCTCACCGCCGTCCACAAGGTTCAACACGTAACGCGTGTCTGTGCCCACATAAATCACCTGGTCAACCCTGGCCGGCATCTGCACCATACAGGGCAGATCGTCCGGACCGGGGTTTTCCGGATAAACATACATCTTTTCCGGACGGATGGACAATAACGCCGGATCGCCGTGCCCTAACCCCTCTTCGATCCAGCCGGAGTCGATCCGCACCCCGTTGTTTAAGCAGATCACCGGCCGGCTGCCGGTGTACTCCACTCTACCTTCCAGGAAGTTGGTCTCCCCGATGAAATCTGCCACAAACCTGCTGGTGGGAGCCTCATAGATTTCCTGAGGAGCGCCGATCTGGAGCACCCGCCCCCCGTTCATCACCGCAATCCGGTCCGACATGGTCAGCGCTTCTTCTTGATCGTGAGTCACATAAATAAAGGTGATGCCCACCTCTTCTTGCAGGTTCTTCAGTTCGAGCTGCATCGCCTTGCGCAGCTTCAAATCGAGGGCCCCCAGGGGTTCGTCCAGCAGCAGGACTTTAGGCCGGTTGACCAAAGCTCGCGCCAGGGCCACCCGCTGCTGCTGCCCGCCGGAGAGCTGCCGGATCCGCCGCCGGTCCATCCCCTTAAGGTGCACCAGTTCCAGCGCCTGGTGCACCCGTCGCCGGGTCTCATCTTTGGACACACGCTGCATATCCAACCCAAAGGCGACGTTCTGGTACACATTCATATGGGGAAACAGAGCATAATTCTGAAAAACGGTGTTCACCGGGCGCCGGTATGCCGGGAGGTAGCCCTGCGGTTGGCCTCCGATCAGGATCTGCCCCTGAGTGGCCATCTCGAACCCGGCTATCAGCCGCAGCGAAGTGGTCTTGCCACAACCGCTCGGCCCCAACAGAGAGAAGAACTCTCCATCCTTGATTTGGATGGAAACGTGATCGACGGCGGTCACTTCTCCGAACCGCTTGACCACATCTCGCATTTCCACGGCATAGGTGATCGAATCAGAAGAATGATCAGGGTTCAAATTTCATCCTTTTCTCGCCTGAATGCCGGCCTGAATGCTGGCAGGAATTATGGAATACGGTGCGCCGCCGGCCCCTGGCTGGCGCGCTGGTAAAAGAATCGCTCCAACAGCAGGTGGGCCTGTTGGATCTGGTTTTGTGCGAGCAACGACGGAATCTGAAGACTGATGGTCCGGGGGTTATCCAGGCGATGGACGGCGGTGATCCCCTCATCCAACAGGCTTTGGGCACACTCGATCGCCAGGTCTTCTACATAAAAACCGATGTCAATTGTCAATTCGTTGCGGGTCAACCGGCGGATAAAAGCCGGGTAGCGAGCCTGAAGGCGGGTCAAAGCCCCGATTAACCAGACCTGGTCGTAATTCCCATCCCCCTGAGCCCCAGAAGACATCTCTGTTTCTCCCGATTGAACTGACAGCTTTGGGCTCGAACACCCCCATTGATGGGTTAACCATACCGTTTCCGGTCCCCCCTGTCTACGGCAAATTGTCCCGATTCTCC
>CAYMLG010000040.1:27086-50471 GCA_964391195.1 uncultured Anaerolineaceae bacterium
AAGATCGTCTCGTTGAGCACACGTACATCCCGGTAGGGATCCAATTCGAGCAAATTTTCCAGGAGCGCGGCCTTCACCCGCTGTTCCGCTTCGAAGATCGCCTGCTGCCGGGTGAGGACCAGCGCCGCTACCGTCGCTGCGTGCTCGATCGCCAGAAAATCCAGCTTGGTGAGGGGCGAATCTTCCGTGGCCACAATCCACACATACCCCAGCAGATTCCCCCCCACCACAATCGGCGCCACCGTCCGCTCGTAGGTCATCCCCAGTTCAGGGATAGGGGGGACGGGGTGTGGGCGGGGTTCTTTGCGCAAAGCGGCGAACAGCCCGGATTTTTCCAGGTATTCCACCAGCGCCGGCGGCGTGCGCCCGGTTTCAATGGTGTTCCTCCGCATTTCGTCGATCGGCCCGGGAGAAGCATAGGCGAGCATGCGCATGGAAGCGTCTTCGATCGTCACCGCGCGGTTGAGCAGCCCGGCCAGGATTTTCACCAAATCTTCCAGCGTCTTGCCTTCCAGCACCAGGCGGGTGAGCTCATCGTGGATCTCCAACGATCTCTCGATATGGGCATACTGCTGGCGCAAGATATATTCGTGCACCACCTGGGTCACTTCGACGAAGGGCACCTCCCAGGGTAAGGTGATGATTGGGAAATCCAGGCGATCCGCCACGGCCACCATTTCGTCCGGGATGCGGTTGAAATACGGGCCCAATGCGACCACCACTCCCGCCAGGCCTTTCTGCGCCAGGGTCGGGATCAGTTCAACCAGCGTTTGCGGCTCGTCTTTCAACGCAAACGCGGTCGTCATCAACAGATCGCCCTCCCGCACCCAGGGGGTGATCTCCGGTAGGTCCAGGATATGGGCCCAATGGATCTCGCGGTCCAGTCCCCCGCCTCCGGCAACCACCTGGGCTGAAGCAAAAATATCGAAATTTTGCAGCGCATAACCGATTGTAAGAGCCATTGTTACTCCCCTTACCCCAATTATAGCTGAACACACTTCACCTATGGCTTTTTACAGACCAGGGGTTTGGAGATGGGCGCGGGTGGGCTATGCAGTCCCCCCGCGCCCATCTCCAAACCCATCTACTTCGAAGCCTGGCCTACAACTTCGAGAAAGCCATGCCCCACCTGTACGCCACAGTTGACATTCCCCCTAACCTCGGTTAGACTAAGCCTTAGAAAACGGAATTTGCTTCAGCGAATAACTATGCTATACACTCGTGCGCAGCTCGAAAACATCGAAAACCAGGCGTTAGCTCCATATGGTTGCCGCAGCCAGGCTACCAAAGGCCGTAAATACCCGGATGAGGAGCCTGAATACCGCACACCTTTTCAGCGAGACCGGGATCGTATTCTTCACACTACCGCTTTTCGCCGTTTAGAATACAAAACCCAGGTCTTTATCAATTACGAGGGCGATTACTACCGCACCCGTCTGACCCACACCCTGGAAGTCGCTCAAATCGGCAGGACTATCGCCCGGGCTTTGGGGGGCAATGAAGATCTGGTTGAAGCCATTTGCCTGGCCCACGATCTGGGACACCCACCCTTTGGACATTCTGGCGAGGTCGCCCTCTCCCGGCTGATGGTAGACCATGGCGGCTTCGATCACAACAAGCAGTCTTTGCGGATCGTGACCAAACTGGAGCGGCGCTATCCTGAGTTTCCCGGGTTGAACCTCACCTGGGAGGTGCTGGAAGGGATTGTCAAGCACGAATCCGAATACGATGTCTCGGATGCGACGGATTACAACCCGGAACTCCGCGCCAACCTGGAGGCCCAAATCGCCAATGTATCCGATGAACTGGCCTACACCGCCCACGACCTGGACGATGGCCTGCGCTCCGGGATGATCAACACGCATATGTTGGAAGGGATCACTTTGTGGGAGATCCTGGTCGAGAGTGTGGGCTGGCGCACCACGGTGTTCGATGAGCTCACCCGCCACCGCCTGATCCGCCGCCTGATCGGGATGGAAGTCAGCGACCTGATCCATGCCACCGCCCAGCGCCTGCGGGAGAGCAACGTCAAATCGGTGGAGGAACTGCAGCGCCTGCCTTACCCGGTCGTTGGCTTCAGCGAAGATATGCACCGCAACAACCGGCAGTTGAAGGATTTTCTCTTCACCAACCTGTACCGCCACCACCGCGTCGTCCGCATGGCCGTCAAAGCAGAGCGTTTTATCTCGGAGTTGTTCCACGCTTACCGCTCGGAGCCCACGATGCTGCCCATCCATGTACAGGGGCACATCGAGGAGCGTGGTCTTGAGCGGACCATCTGCGACTACATCGCCGGGATGACCGACCGCTACGCCATCGAAGAGTTCGAGAAGCTTTTCGACCCGAATACGAAGCCATAATGTAGAGCCCGGAATTTCAATCAGAGACGAAGACGGCGGGCAAACATGTCCGCTGTTTTTATCATCCAGTGCAATTATTGGAGGGAAGATGCCAGAGCAACAATACCTAACCGCAGAAGGCGCGGAAAAACTGAGAGCCGAACTCGCCCACTTGAAAGGACCGGCCCGAGAAGAAATCGCCCGCCGCCTGCGCGAGGCGATCGAAATGGGCGACCTTTCAGAGAACGCCGATTATCATAAGACCAAAGAAGACCAGGCTTTCCTGGAAGGCCGGATTCAAGAGCTGGAATACATCCTTCACAATGCAATTATTGTCGAAGAAAGTGATGGGAAACGCGACCAGGTAGAGGTTGGCGTGACGGTGACCGTCCAGGAAGAAGATTTCCCTCCCGACACATACTATCTGGTGGGGGCGAAAGAAGCCGATCCCCGCAACGGCAAGATCTCTAACGAGTCTCCTATCGGCCGGGCGTTGATCGGTCACCGCGTGGGCGAAACCGTGGTCGCCGAGACCCCGGGCGGGAAGATCCGCTTGAAAATTCTGAAGATCGAATAGCCGCCTCGCCGCAGAGGCGTGAACCGGCTGCGCTGCGCTCACGGAAAATGAAGACGCCCGGGGGTACCGGGCGTCTTTGCCATCCAATTCCAATTCAAGTCGTCTAGGCCTTGGGCCAGATCGCCAGCTCGACGATGAACCGGTCGAAGAAGGAGTCCTCGGGGAGGGCGCCCTCTCCGTACCCCATATCGACCACCCGGGCCACCATCTGCAGAGTCTGCGTTTCCAGCACCGTCTCGGTACCCGGCTCCACCAGCACCGGCTCTCCTTTGGCGGCCAGGCGCTGCCGGGTAGCGTCATCGTTGTAGGCATGGGCGCTCATCAACACTTTGGTGACAGTCTGGATATCGTTCTTATCGAACATCCACACTTCAAAAGCGGTGACCCGTTTTGGATCGCCGACACCGATCGTTTCCGAGATTCCGACACCGCACTCGCCCAGGAACTCACCGGCCGGGGAGTCAATGCTGAACGAGTCGTCGAACAGATCATCTCCCAGCTTATAAGAGGCCATAAACTGGGCCATAGGGGGTTCTGCGCCTGTCGCCTGGTAGTCCGTCCAGGTAGCCTGGCGAGCGGCCTCACGCGCTTGTTGTGCGGGGGTGAGCGGCCCGCGGATCCTTCCGCCAGCGCCGCGGGTGTTCAAGAAATAGACCACGAGGCCGGTGGCAATCAGCAGCAAGGTGAGCCCGCACAAGATCGGCAGGACTGAACCCAGGAAGCTGCCCCTTTCTTCCCCACCTGCGGCAGCCGTGACGGTGGGGATGACGACCTCCCCGGGTTGCGGGGTCGCTCCGGGCAGGGTCTCGGGTGGGGGCACAACCGCTGCGCCGGTTACGACAGAAGCGAACGCGGTCAGCTGATCGGCCGTCAACCCTTCCGGGTTCTGCACCAGGCCGGCCAGGGCCTCATCCGCCTCCTCGCCCAGCGCGTTGTAACGGGCCTGAGCTTCGGCGGCATTCTGGTTGGTCGCAAAAGCTTCGGCCGCCATCCGCAGGTACTCCACCTTTTCGGACATCCTCAGGTCTACCGGTCCGGCGCCGACATATTCTACCGGCCACAACCACCAGCCGATAATAAACCAGCCCACGATTAGACCAAGGACAGCCCCAACGATGCCTGCCACCAGCGGATTTCGGAGTTGTTCTCGAATTGATTCCATTTTGAAAGTTCTCCCAAGACGAGTTACGGTAGATTAACGCCGGCCAAGTTAAGGACGCTCTTATTTTAGATCATAGTCACAAAAAATGCAACTACCATCGAAGCGCCAATTCCCTTTGATCCGGTTTCCCTTCCCCATCCGGAAGTGATGAAATTCTCATCCCAGGGGCCGGATGGTGATCTCGATAATGGACTGGTGGGATACTTCGCGCAGAGATGCTGCACGAAATACCCCACATCATGACGTTCGGCTCGGTTCTTAAAGGAGGTCCGTAAATCTCGATGCAAGAACTATGCCGATTCCTCGGCCATCTCGTCCGCCGTCACTTCGTCTAAGGGGAAACGTTCCTCGCAGTTGAGGCATTGGGCGCTGCGCTTGTCGGCAACCACCAGCAGCCCGCTGCAATTCGGGCAGGGTGTGGGGAGGGGTTTCTTCCAGGAGGTGAAATCGCACTCCGGATAGTTGGAGCAGCCGTAGAACACGCGCCCTCTGCGGGTTTTGCGCTCCACGATCTCGCCCCCATCCTTGGGGCATTTCACCCCGATCTTCTCCAGCCAGGGCTCGGTATAGCGGCAGTCAGGGAAATTGCTGCAGGAGATGAACTTGCCGTACCGGCCCCAGCGGATGACCAGGTCGTGACCGCACACCGGGCAGGCCCGGCCGATTGGCTCGGGGCCCATGTTCATCTCGGGCATCTTCTTATCGGCGATCTCCACCTTCCTGGCAAAGGGATCGTAGAAATCCCCGATCACTTTGACCCAGGGCAGCTCCCCGGAGGCGATCCGGTCCAGGTTCTCTTCCATTCTGGCGGTAAAACCGATATCCATAATATCGGGGAAGTGCTCGAGCAGCAGATCGTTCACCAGGATCCCAGTCTCGGTTGGGACCAGGCGCTTGTTCTCTCGCTCCACGTAGCCGCGCTGTTGTAAAGTGCCCAGGATCGGCGCATACGTGGACGGGCGACCGATACCGTTCTCCTCCAGTGTGCGCACGAGTGAGGCCTCGGAGTAGCGCGGCGGGGGCTGAGTGAAATGCTGCTCAGGGATCAAGCGCCCCAGGCGCTGTTCCTGGCCCTCTTCAACCCCTGCCGGAATGCGGGTATCCTCCTCCGGCAGCGCATCTTCGTCTTTCGCCTCTTCGTAAACGATCAAAAAGCCCTGGAAACGGATGGTGGAACCGGAGGCGCGCAGCAGGTAGACTTGCCCGCTGCTTTGAGTTTTCCCTTCCACTTCTACCGACAGGGTGTCGTAGATCGCCGGCGCCATCTGCGAGGCCACGAACCGCTGCCAGATGAGCTGGTACAGGCGGTATTGGTCCCGGTTCAGGTACTCTTTCATCGCTTCCGGTTGGCGGGTCACCGAGGTCGGGCGGATGGCTTCATGCGCTTCCTGCGCGCCGCGGGCCCTGGTCTTATACTTGGGCGCTTCCTGCGGCAGGAAATTCTTCCCATACCGCTGGGTGATGAAGTCCCGGGCCTCTTTCTGCGCCATCTCCGACACGTTGGTCGAATCGGTGCGCATATAGGTGATCAAACCCACCGAACCGCCCTCACCCAGGTCGATGCCTTCGTACAACTGCTGCGCCAGGGCCATCGTCCTCTTGGCGGTGTAGCCCAGGCGTCGCGACGCCTCTTGCTGGAGGGTGCTGGTCGTATAGGGCGCGGAAGGGCTGCGTTTCCGCTCACCGCGCTTGATTTTGCTGATCCGGTAAGCGGCCTTTTCCATCTCCTGCAGGATGGGCTCCACAGCCGCCTGGTTGGGCAGCTCGGGCTCCTGACCATTGACCCGCACCAGCCTGGCGATGAAGGTATCTTTCAACCCCTGCGGCAGGAATTCCGCTTCAATCGTCCAGTATTCTTCGGGGACGAAAGCCTCGATCTCCCGCTCACGCTCCACAACCAAACGGAGGGCGACCGACTGAACGCGCCCGGCGGACAACCGGCCGCGCACTTTCCGCCACAACAGCGGGCTCAGATTGTAGCCCACCAGCCGGTCGAGAACTCGCCGGGCCTGCTGGGCATCCACCAGATCCATATTGATCCCGCGAGGATGAGCGAAGGCTTCGGCCACTGCCGGTTCTGTGATCTCGTGAAAAACCACCCGCCGGGTGATCTCCGGGTCGATCTCTGCCGACTCCAGCAGGTGCCAGGCAATCGCTTCGCCCTCCCGGTCGGGGTCCGTCGCCAGATATACCTCCTCGGCGTTCTTTGCCAGGCCTTTAAGCTCTTTGACCACCTGGCGTTTTTCGTTCGGAACTCGGTACTTGGGTTGGAAATCGTTCTCCACATCCACCGATAGCTGTGAACGCAGCAGGTCGCGCACGTGGCCGACGGAGGCCTTCACGGTATACCCCTTCCCAAGGAAACGTCCCACCGTGCGGGCCTTGGCCGGCGACTCGACAATTACCAGCTTCCCAGAACGCTTCGGCGTTCGCACTTTCGGCTCCGGCGGCTCCAACCCTTCGTGGGCTTCCGTGCGCCCCATTCGGAACAGCGACGTCCCGCACACCGGGCAAACCCCGCGCGTGGCAGGGTTACCGGTGCTGGTGAAGACCGGCTGCGGATCCTTCATCTCTCGTTTTTCTTTACATTTCACACAATACGCTTCCAAGGACATATCCTCCTTGTGCATACAACCTATAAGTATTCCTGGCCTGAAGCCTTCAACTGCTCGACTACCTGGCGTACCTGCTGGGCCTGATCCGACCTGCACACCAGCAGCACATCGCCGGTATCTACCAGGATCAGATCTTTCACACCGATGGTGACGATCAGGCGGTGTTCCTGGTTCACGTACACCAGAGATTTCTTCGTATCCAAAGCGACGTGCGTTCCACCGATCACGATATTCCCATGCTCGTCGCCTTCCAGCACATCGAACAGAGAATCCCAACTGCCCACATCACTCCAGCCCAGTCCGGCCCCCGGGATGACCGCCACATTAAGCGCCCCTTCCATCACGCCGTAGTCGATCGTCTCACTCTTGATCTGCGGCCAATGGGCTTGCAAGGTCTCCATCTGGCGGGGCGTGCCCCAATCGCTCGCGATCGCCTCCAGGCGCCGGTACAGGTCAGGCATCTGGCGCATAAACTCATCTAACACCCGGTCCACTTTCCAGATAAACATGCCCGAATTCCAGGCGTGGTCGCCGCTCATCAAGAACTTCACCGCGTTTTCCTGGTTGGGCTTTTCTTTAAATTTCTTCGCGCAGTATACCTCTACGCCGTTGTATTGGCCAATTTTCTCGCCGCGCTGGATATACCCATAGCCGGTCGCCGGGAAAGAGGGCTCGATCCCCAGGGTGACCAGGTAATCTTCCTGGGAAACCTGGTAAGCCGCCTGGAGCAGGTGGCGGAAATGCCCCTCGTCGGCTATGTAATGGTCGGAGGTCAGGATCGCCATCACGGCCTCAGGGTCGCGGTGCTTGAGGGCGACCGCTGCCAGGCCCACCACCGAGGCGGTCCCCCGCGGCATCGGCTCCAGCAGATAATTTTCCTGAGGAATTTCCGGCACCTGGTCTTGTAGTTCCTGAGCCTGGGCTTCAACGGTGACGACGAGGATGCGCTCCGGCGGGAAAAGTTCCAGGATCCGCTGCACTGAGATCTGGAACAACGAACGCTCATCGAACAAGGCCAGCATCTGCTTGGGACGTTTTTTCCGAGATAGCGGCCAGAGCCGTGTTCCTCCCCCGCCCGCCATAATCACCGCATAATAATGATCGTACATGCCGACTCCTAAGGTGTGTAGGGTTCTCGCGCTTCCCCAATGGCGATATACTGCATGCCCCCCACCTGGCGGACCATGCCTTTCAATTCCATCATCGTGAGCGCCGCTGATACCTGTTCGATAGGCAGGTTCGCCCGAGCCCGGATCTCATCTACGTGCAGCGGCTCGCGGCCGAGAACGCTGTATAACTGCGCCTCAACCGGGTCGGATGGAAGCGTAGTGCGCGCCGACTGCTGCTCGCCGATCAGAGCCACATTCATCATCTCCAGGAGGTCCCTCACCTCCACCAGCGGCCGCGCCCCCTGGCGGAGCAGCGCATTCGGGCCTTTGCTTTGTGGAGCGTAAATGCCGCCCGGGACGGCGAACACCTCGCGCCCCTGGTCGGCCG
Organism: uncultured Anaerolineaceae bacterium; assembly: GCA_964391195.1. Lineage (GTDB taxonomy): Bacteria > Chloroflexota > Anaerolineae > Anaerolineales > UBA4823 > JAAYXE01. The sequence continues at coordinate 35,277 of CAYMLG010000040.1, forward strand.
CGAACTGAGCGGTGATCAACGCCCCGCTGGTCTCGCCTGCTTCGACCACCACCACCGCCCGCGACAGCCCGGAGATGATCCGGTTGCGGGGAGGAAAATTCACGGCGTCGGGCGGGGTGCCGGGGGCGTAATCGCTGATCACTGCCCCGCAGCCGGCAATGCGCTCCGCCAGGCGCTGGTGCTCGGGCGGGTAGATCCGGTCTACCCCACTGCCCAACACAGCAATCGTCCTTCCGCCGGCTTCCAATGCCGCCTGGTGAGCGATCGCGTCTACCCCGCGGGCCAGGCCGCTGATCACCGTGATCCCACTGCCAGCCAGAGCGCGGGCAACTTCTTCCGCAACCTGCCGCCCGTACGGCGTAACCCTGCGCGTGCCGACGACTGCCACGGCCCACTCGTCCTCAGGTAGCACCCGGCCGCGTGAGTAAATCACGGGCGGCGGCTGGTCAATTTCCATCAACCGGCGGGGGTATTCTGCGTCTTCCCAGGTGGTCACTTCGATGCCGAGGCGCTGAATCCGCTCCCACACTTTTTCGAGTGATACCTCGCGGCGCACCTTCGCCAAAGCAGCAACCACTTTTGGGCTCAGCCCGGCCGCCTGCAATTCGTCCTCAGAGGCGTGCCAGGCTGTTTCAATATTGCCAAAGGCATCCAGCAAGCCTCTTAGCCGGGCCGCTCCGATCCCTTTGACCAGGTTGAAGCCGATCCAATACAGGCGAACGTCCATACCTTTGAGCTGCCGTTCTCCGAGTAGCGCGGTTTGATGCAGCTTTGTCCCCTACTCGTCTGGAAGCAAACCCGGCAGCAGGTGGACTCTCATCATCTTCGCTTCCAGGTCGATGTCCAGGATTACGTCCTCGATCGCCGGAAGCAAAATTTCTTTTCCGCGTTCGGGCTGAACAATATAAATATCGTTGGCCGGATTTTCGAGAATCTGGACTAGCTGTCCCAGGTTCGCTCCGGTATCTGTCTGGACGCGCAGGCCGAGCAATTGGTGGTGATAATACTCGCCCTCAGGTAAGGCGGGCAGGTCTTCAACGGACACGTAAGCCAGTTGGTTGGTCAGTTCTGAAACCTCTTCGGGTGTCGTATACTGTTGAAACCCGAGCAAGAGCGCCTGCCCGTGCGCCCGGCTGCGGCGGATGCGCAGCACCTGCCGGTCCTCGCCGACAAAGATCTTTTTTCCCGCTTTCAGCCGTTCGGGGAAATCGCTGTATACGTCGAAGAGGATTTCTCCACTCACTCCATGAGGGCGGCGGAACTTACCAACCACTAAGTACGAAGGCTCGCCGGGCGAGGGCGAGCCTTGAGGGGAACGGTTTTCGGGGCTGCCCTTTTTTCGAGGCTGTTCTGGCTGTTCGCTCATCGGCGATGATCTCTCCGCTCGCTGGTGGATTACAGCGGTTCGACAATGTCCAGCGTGGCCCGCTTGCCTTCTTGAGCCGCAGCTACCCGCAGCAGAACTCGCATTGCATTAGCGACCCTTCCCCCTTTGCCGATCACCCGGCCCATATCTTCCTTGGCAACCTGGAGCCTCAATACAGCCTGAGAGCCTCGCCGCGTCTGGCTGACTTCGATCTGTGTCGGATCGTCCACCAGCGAACTGGCGATGAACTCAATCAGCTCTTTCATCTCTGCCTCCGGTTCTTACCTCAAAACCGGTGGGAGGCACGGGATCCGGGGATCCGAAGATATCCAGATCTGGGGATCGCCCAGATCCACATGCATCCCACCGGCAGTCATGCCTTTACTCTTCTTTTTTCGGTTTGCGACCCGTGCCAGCCGGGCGGGCTGCGCGTTGGGTCTTGGCGTTCGTGTTGCGGGCAGCTTCTGCTGCTTCGGCTTCGGCTACCAGGGTCTCCACCGGCTCGCCCTGCTTGAAGCGTTCGAAGCGCTCCAACAGCCCGGCCGAGCGGAACACCTGAACGACGGAATCACTGGGTTGAGCGCCTTTGCTCATCCAGTCATAAATCCGGTCTTCCTTAAGTTGGATCGTTGCCGGCTCGGTGCGGGGGTTATAAAACCCCAGGATTTCAAGAAAAGCGCCATCTCGCGGAGCTTCCTTATTAGCCGCCACGATGCGATAGCTAGGTTGACCTTTCGCTCCAACCCGGCGTAGACGAATACGTACCATAGAACCTAATCTCCTTAATTATGCAGTTGCTTTCAAAATGCGGCTCTGCCGCTTAATGATGAGCCCTAGTGCGCATGGGCTCGAGCACTAACAAGCGGGAGAGGGGGCGGGAGGGACGCCAACCGCTTGCAGTTGATAAGGGAAAACTAGCCAAAGATTTTTGGCAGCCCGCGCATGCCCGATTTCTTCAAGGTCTTGAACATCTTCTGGGCTTCGCGGTATTGCTTGATCAGGCGGTTCACATCCTGCACGTCTGTACCGGACCCGCGGGCGATCCGCCGCCGGCGTGAGGCGTTGAGGATTTCCGGCTTGCGCCGCTCGACAACCGTCATCGAATTGATGATCGCCTCGGTCATCTTCAACTGGGCCTCGGCTTCCTGGGGAGAGATCTGCTTTGCAAGCTGCCCCATACCCCCGGGGAGCATCTCCAGAAGCTGGCCCAATGGGCCCATCTTACGCAGTTGGCGCAGTTGATCGGCGAAGTCTTGCAGGGTGAACTCGCCGGACATCATCTTCTCGGCCTGCTGCTGGGCCGTCTTCTGGTCCAGAGCCGCCTCGGCCCGCTCGATCAGGCCAATCAGGTCGCCCATGCCCAGGATGCGCGACGAGAGGCGCCCTGGATCATAGACTTCGATCGCGTCCAGAGCTTCCCCGGTGCCGAGGAATTTGATCGGCACCCCGGTCACCGAGCGGATGGAGATCGCCGCGCCGCCGCGAGCATCACCATCCATCTTGGTCAGGATCAGCCCGGTCAGCGGGATAACATCCCGGAAGCCGCGAGCAATATTCACCGCTTCCTGACCGATCATCGAGTCGACTACCAGCAGCACTTCCGCCGGGTTCACCCGGCTCTGGATCGCCCGAAGCTCGTTCATCAGGGCATCATCCAACTGAGAGCGCCCGGCAGTGTCGAGGATGACGACCGTGTAGCCGCCCTTTCGGGCCATATCCACGGCTTTCTGCGCCAACTCGGGCGGGGGGACATTCTGCTCGAAAAACACGGGCACGTTCAGCCGTTCGCCGAGCGTCTCCAACTGGCGGACAGCCGCCGGACGGTAGGGGTCGGCAGCAACGAGCAGCACCCGCTCCCCTTGGGATCGCAGCATCCGCGCCAGCTTCCCGGCATGGGTCGTCTTACCCGAGCCTTGCAGGCCGATCAGCATCAGCACATGCGGGCGGACGCCGCTCAGGTTCAGCCGGTCGGGCTCACCCAGGGTGGCAATCAGTTCCTCGTTGACGATCTTGACCACCTGCTGCCCGGGGTTCAGGGCGCGAGACACCTCCGCACCCACCGCGCGCTCACGCACCCGGCTGACGAAATCTTTCACCACACCGTAGTTGACATCGGCTTCCAGAAGGGCAAGGCGCACCTGGCGCATCGCCGCATCGACATCGGCCTCGGTCAGTTTGCCGTGCCGCCTTAGTTCTTTGAAGACTTCATTTAATCGATCGGTCAGACTTTCAAACATAGCACTGCATTTTAGCCTGTAAGCCTTGAAAGGTCAAGAATGGATTAGCAACCGTTTTGAAAGTCAATCCACTTATTCTATGCCCATCATTCCACAACCTATAATCATAACACGTTCGCTTGAATGTTGGCCTTCTGCTTGAGGGGCTTTCTCAGCGCTTTTAGCCTCGCATTCAGCCGTCTTCCTGACCCGCCCCGCCCTGGGCCGTTCTGTGGCGTGTGCAGGCAAAGGTTGTTAGTCATAGTGTTGTTTTGGGGCGGGGGGATCCGCCCCCACCCCAAAACAACCATTCGTTTTTGCTGACAAGTTGTGCGTGCACACTCTGCGGCGATTCATTTGGCGAGCGGCGCTAGCAGGTTTATAATAGCGGCGGCAGATGACTTTATCCAAATCATATCTTCTTTCTCATACTATTCGCCATTAAGGAGAAAACGTTCATGTCGAAAGTAGCCATAATTACTGACAGCACTGCTTATATCCCTCAGCCCCTGGTAGATAAGCACAAAATCAAAGTTATCCCCCAGACCCTGATTTGGGGTCCGGAATCATTCAAAGATGGGGTAGATATCTTGCCCGGCGAGTTTTACGCCCGGTTGGAAAACGCCAAAATTATGCCGTCCACCTCGCAGGCCTCCCCGGGGCAGTTCAGAGATGCCTACCAAGAACTGCTCGACCAGGGCTTTGAAATCCTCACGATCGTGCTTTCCGCCGAACTCTCAGGCACGTACTCGTCGGCCATCCAGGCAAAAGAAATGTATCCCGAAGCGCCGATCGAAGTCGTCGATTCGCGCACCGCGGCGATGGCCACCGGCTTCCAGGTGCTGGAAGCCGCCCGCCTCGCGGAGCAGGGTGCCAGCCTGGCGGAGTGCCGGGAAGCGGTGAAAAATGCCGGGCAATGCACGGGAGTGCTTTTCGCCGTCGATACCCTTGAATTTTTACACCGCGGCGGTCGCATCGGCGGCGGGGCGCGGCTGCTGGGCACCGCCCTCAATATTAAACCGATCCTCCATATTCTCGAGGGCCGGGTGGAGCCGTTAGAAAAAGTCCGCACCCGCAAAAAGTCGTTGAACCGCCTGCTGGAACTGGCGGAAGAGCGAGTGCAGGGGAAGCAGCCGCTGCGCCTGGCCGCCCTTCATGCCAACGCCCGCAGTGACGCGGAATGGCTGCTCGAGGAGGCGGGGCAGCGCCTCGAGGTGGTGGAAAAAATCCTTGCGGACGTCAGCCCGGTTGTCGGCACCCATACCGGCCCCGGCACGGTGGGGCTGGCTTACATGGTGGGAATGTGAGCCCCAGGCGGGAACCCCCGCCAGGAGTAAAACCGCCGCCGGTATGCCGACCAGAAGACCGGGGTAAACAAACAAAAAGGATTTATTAGATTGTTTTTGACGCCATAGACGAATCAGGGTACACTTTAACCATAAAGCGCGGCACAGGGAGAGAGATAACGCCGCGGTACTCTTTTCGTTCATATGGAGATCCGCTTGATGCAGACCCCCGGTCTTAACACTTCTGAATCCTTGCGAGTTTACGAAAACATTTTAGGCGCCATCGGAAAAACACCACTGGTGCGTTTGAGCAGGGTAGGCCGGGGCCTGCCCTGCGCTTTGTACGCCAAAGTGGAGTACTTCAATCCAGGCGGTTCGGTAAAGGACCGCATCGCGCTGAACATCATCGAAGAAGCGGAACGCAGCGGGCGCCTCAAGCCGGGCGGCACGGTGGTCGAATCTACTTCCGGCAACACCGGCGTTGGCCTGGCGATGGTCTGTGCCCTGAAAGGGTACAAGGCCGTCTTCGTGATGCCCGACAAGATGAGCCAGGAGAAGATCCAGCTTTTGCGCGCCTATGGGGCACGGGTGGTTATTGCGCCCACCGCGGTCGCTCCGGAGGACCCCCGTTCGTATTACAACGTGGCCAATCGCATCGTCAGCGAAACGCCCAACGCGATCCTGGCCAACCAGTATCACAACCCCGAGAACCCTCGCTCACACTATGAGACGACCGGGCCCGAGATCTGGGAGCAAACCCAGGGGCAGGTCACGGATGTGGTGCTCGGGATGGGCACCGGGGGGACCATCACCGGCGTCGCCCGATATCTAAAAGAGAAAAACCCTGCCATCCGCGTCGTCGGGGTCGATCCGGTGGGGTCGATCTTGCTCGAAACCTGGCAGCGCGGCAGGGTGCCGGAGGATGTGGATGCGACCACTTACAAGGTGGAAGGCATTGGCGAAGACTTCCTCCCCTCTACCCTGGACCTCTCCGTAATCGACGAAGTGATACGGGTGAACGACAAGGATTCATTCCTGATGACCCGCCGCCTGGTTAAGGAAGAGGGCATCTTCTGCGGCGGGTCTTCCGGCACGGCGGTGTACGCAGCCGTCAGCTATGCGAAGCGACTGGAGCCGGACAGGCTGGTCGTGGTCATCCTCCCCGACTCAGGCTCCCGCTACCTGTCCAAAGTATTCGACGACAAATGGATGCGGGAAAATGGCTTCCTCGATACCCAGTGGTCCGAATTCACCCTGGACGAGGTCCTGGCCCGCAAACCGGATGCGGACCGTATCGCCCCGCTGATCACCGTCCACCAGGACGACCGGATGATGGATGTGATCACTGTGATGAAACAGAACGACATCTCCCAGGTGCCGGTGCTGGATGAAGACGGCCAGATTTGTGGCCTGGTCACCGAGGTGGATCTGCTCAAACGGATTGTGGAAAGTCCGGAGCTATCGCCCAATGGGACCATCGCTCCGATCGTTGAACCGGCGGAGGCTGTTTTCCCCGCCCATACCCGCCTGGAAGAAGTGCTCCCCTCCGTCCTGGATGGTTATGTGGTCATCGTCACCGACGGTGGCCGGCCCACCGGTATTCTCACCAAAATCGATATCCTCGATTTCATCGCTCAGCGTTCTTGATTTAACCGGCTCTGATTGGCTAACCTCGTTGCAAAAGGAAACAGCATGCACCCGGACCTTCCTCACCTTGCCTTTGTGCCCATCGAAAAACTCCTCCATCATGAACGGCACGACGACTCGCGCACCCGCCCGCTGGTCGTCCGCATCCGGTCCAGCGGAATCCTCCGCAACCCTCCGGTCGTATGCCCCTTACAAGACGGCAGCGGGCGCTACATGGTTCTGGACGGAGCGAACCGCATCACCGCCTTCCGGCATATGGGTTTCCCGCATGCCCTGGTTCAGGTGGTCCAGCCGGATGATCCGGGGCTGACGCTCCAGACCTGGAACCACGTGGTCTGGGAGCTGAACGCCGACCGGTTTTTAAAAGGAATCCGCTCCGTGCCGGGCATCCGCCTCGTCCCCTCTGCTGCGGACGCGCAGCCCAGCCTGGAGGGCGATTGCGGATTGGCTCTGCTCCTGACTTGCAAGGGCAGAGCCTACAGCCTGTGCACCGAGGCGCCTGACCTGGAGATGCGAGTCGACCTGCTCAACCTGGTGGTCGACTCCTACCGCACACGCTGCCGCCTGGACCGCACCAACAGCCGCAACGTGGAAACCCTGAGCAATATTTACCCCCTGTTCAGCGGGCTGATGGCCTTCCCCAGGTTCCAGGTCCAGGACATCATGTGCCTGGCGGGCGGTGGCTGCCTGCTCCCCAGCGGGATCACACGTTTCACCATTTCGCCTCGCGCTCTGCACATAAATTACCCACTGGAAGAACTGGCCTCGAACCGGCCGCTCGAATCCAAAAATGCAGCCCTCGAACTCTGGCTCAAGGACCGCCTGGATAAGAAAGGCGTGCGCTACTACGCGGAGTCGACGTTCTTGTTCGATGAGTGACCGCCGGCCACGAACGCCCATCGGCCCGGTCACCAGACCCGCCACTCGCGTAACCGCCAACCTCCCCATCCACAACCCAAACCCGCCTCACATTCGTCGGGGCACGGCGGGGATGTCCACGTTTTGGGGTGGTTTATGGTGTAGCCGTGCCCGGCCACAAACGCAGCAATTGCCAAACGGGGGCACGGCTGGAGGGTTTACGTTTCGCGTGATTAACGGTCCCGCCGTGCCCCTACACGCGCGGCGGACCTGGCCTCGCATCCAGGGCCTCTGTGGTTCCACACCCCTCCCCCACCCTGATACAGGGCTATCCGGCCGCGTTTTTGTTTATGCCTTCATAGCTGCTCAGTGGGGAATGATGGCGAAGACCCGCGCCGGGAATCCGGAGCCGTCCCGGGGCTTGGGGAAGGCGGCGATGACGAAGGCGCCGTACTCGGGCACCTGGTCCAGGTTCGCCAGCAGCTCGATCTGGTAGTGGTCTGTGCTGAGGATGTAGGTCTCGAGCGAATAGTCATCCTGGCTGGTGGCGATACCGGGGTCGGTATCGGTCGTTTCGTGGCCCGAAGCGGTGATCTCGCGCACCTCGTACAGATACTGCAGCACCTCCAGGCTCCAGCCGGGATAATGGGCGATCCCGTTTTCGTCCTCATTGCGCATGGCGGCCGCATCAGGCCAGCGTTTGGACCAATCCGTGCGCATGGCTACGAAAGCCCCCTTCGGGATGCGACCGTGCCTCCTTTCCCAGAGGCGCACATCGTGCATGGTGATCTGATAATCAGGATTGGCGGCCGCCTGTTCGTGGACATCGATCACTACCAGCGGCATCACCATCTCCCGCACCTCGATCTGATCCACGGTCCGCAGGCCGGGGATAAAATGGGCCGGCGGATCGACGTGCGTACCCCACTGGCCCACATGGGTGAAAATTTCGGCGAAGAAGCCGGTCCCCAGGGTGGGGTTCTGGCTGTCATCGTACCAGTAGACCAGTTCTCGAGAAGAAGGGGGAAAACCCGGCCAGTGAGGGATATCCGAGTCGAAGGTATGTGTCAGGTCAACAAACTCACTCTTGCGAAGCAGATCCAACATCTCTCGGGTAGGGTCTGTGCGGACTGCATCGACCCCCATTGTGGCAATGAGGGCGAGGACTGCCAGCAGCAGCAGCACTTTCCACAGCTTGCCCGGTGCGGATATTTTTCCAGTAGTCATCTGAATTCTCCTTTCTCAAATCCAATACTTTCCCACCGTATTCCTATAATATAGACAAGTAATATCCATAAATCAAGTAGTAACTACCCTACCTCCGGACAAAAGATCGGAAGCGAAAAATGCATTCCGGATTTCGAATTGCGAATTTCGAAATTGGAGAGGGGGAAACCGCCTACCCAGAGCCGCCGCGTAACGGCAAAACATCCAACCGTAAGGAAAACCTTACCCATCATTATGTAGGGGCACGGCGGGAGGGTTTACGGGTTTGGGCGGTTTACGGTGCAGCCGTGCCCTGGCCACGGACGCAACAATTTCTATACGGGGGCACGGCGGGAGGGTTTACGGTTTTGGGCGGTTTACGGTGCAGCCGTGCCCTGGCCACGGACGCAACAATTTCCATACGGGGGCACGGCGGAAGGGTTTATGGTTTTGGGTGGTTTACAGTCCCGCCGTGCCCTTGGCAAGATCGGCATCTTACCCTACGGGCACGGCGGGAGAATCACGGTCTCAGATGACCGCTACCAGTTACTCTAATCCGTGAAATCCGTGTTCGAGCGACCGTTCTTTGGTCGCCATCCTTTGTCAGCCCTCACCTCATAGCCAAGGGCAAGAACAACTGATAATCCACCACAAGGACATGGACCGAGATGGTTTGGGTATCTGCATAGCCGCACGCGTCGGTCGCGGTCAGGGTCACCTCGTAATCCCCGGGCTCTGCGAATTGATGGGATACAACCTCCCCTACAGCCGTACTGCCGTCTCCAAAATTCCAGGAATAGGTGAGCGCGGTGCCGTTCGTCGTCGAGGAGCTTAAGAATTGGATGGTATCCCCAACCAGGGTTGTATCCGGCGCAGTGATCCCGGCCAGGATGGTGGGCGCCACGATTTTGAAGCTCACCGGCGGGCCATCGGGGCTGGTAACCCCTTGATCGCTGCTGGACACCCGGTATTCATCGTTGACCACGGTTTCCCCGGCTTTGCAGCCCAACAGCCCGGTAAAGCTCCGTTCGGCGGTTTGTCCGGGGCCGATGACCGGGATCGTCCAGCGCACTTCCGCATCTTCCTCGTCGTATGCATCGCCGCCGCCCTGGTAGGTGAGCAAGCTGGATAGGTGGTCGATCAAGGTGACCGACGTGCCCTGAGAAGCGCCGGTATTCGCTACAGATAAGGTATAGGTAATCTCCGTGCCCGCTACCCGGTTCCCGGTGAATTGCTTGCTAACTTCAAAAGCCGGCAAGCTCACATCGATAACGTAGTCGGAGCGGTTATTCTCATAATCTGCCTCGACATCTGCCTGGGGTCTATCGCTGGAGACCTCGGCGCTGTTAGTAAATTGGCTCACCCCGGCTGTGTTGTCGGGGATGCGCATGACCACGAAGATTTCGTTCCACTCGCCCGAATGGAACGGGGCGAATTTCCAAGACAAATGGTCTCCGATTTGGGTGGCGGGTAATGAGCATGGATGCCCCATACCACATTCCACCAGGTAGGATTCGACGTATTCGAACCCGGCCGGCATCACATCCTCGATCAACAGCATCCCTTCCATATTCCACCAATACGTATAAGGAGGCTGATCATTGCCGAACTTCAAAGACAGAGTGATCACCTCGCCTGGTAGTAGTTCGCCATCCACCAGCGATTGCTCCACGTATAGGTCTGGGCCAGTTTTCAAGATAGCGGTATCCTGGTCATCGGCAGGGTTGCTGTCTCCTTCAGGCGGCAGGATGTAGACCGTGTTGGTTAATGTGAGGCCAAACGGCACAGGGTCATCTCCGGGGATGATTGTGTCGAAGTTGATGTCTTGCCTGAAGCCAGGATTCATCCGTTGGAATTGGATCGCAAACCGGTGCTTATCATCCTCTTGCACGTAGGACTCGGCCTGATTCCAATCAAACCAGGGCCCTCCGGCAAGCTGCATTTCCGGGGGATATTCATCGTGCAGCCAGATGTGCTCCACCTCTGTATCCCCCACGTTCTCCACGATGATCTGATACCAGGCGTTGTGCCCTTCTCCAACTCCGTGCCAATCCGCCGTTTTTCTCACCCGCACATTCGGGCCGGGGCCGTTCAGGGTTTCTTCCCATTCGCTTGTGTTGTCGTCCCAGGTGAATTCACCCTCCAGTTTCGTGACCTCCGCCCTGGTCCTCAGCACCGTCCCTGGCAGAGCATGTGGGCTGGCTTTCAGGACGATATCGATCCTTTGCGAAAAGCCGTTTCGCATATCACTGTATTTCCACAGCAAGGTTCCATCGCTGATGTCATCCGGCGGGAAGGGGTTGCCGTTTCTGTACGAGCCCAGGAAGGTGGTGTTTTCCGGCAGGCTGAAGGTGAGGTCGAAATCGTCATCGATGAAGGTGTTGCCATTGTTATGGACCAAGACGAAGTAATGCAACTCCCCGCCAGGCACCAACACCCCCCAATCCCAGCCCATATCGACGCGGATCCCCTTGAACGGATCGCCCACCATTAGCCACTGTTCTACCTGATTCCCATCATCTATATCGTTCTCGGCGTAAATTTCAGCGGCATTGTACAGCATCGTCCCCACTGGAACCGTCTCGTCAACATAAAAATCCAGGTATACCTCGCTGCAATACCCACTCGGCAGCGTTGGATGTGTCAGGACCAACTTTTCTGTATCGAGGCTGACCTGAGTCAACCCGCCATGCTGCCCCCACCAACGGATCAACGAGACGTTATCCGGCAAATAATCGGTCAGCGTGATCTGTGAACTGCCCGTACTGCCGTTATTGCAAACATTGATGACCCAGATAAAAGATTCTCCCGGCGCGGGGTTATCGGTCCAGGGGTACATGCCCAGGTTGAGACGTGTATCATTTTCCTGGACCGGGTGCTCCCAGTAGCTCTCCTTCTCGGATGGGTCGCCCTGATCATATGGGTCCGTGGTCGAGATTTCCGCCAGGCTGGAAATAGTTTCCCCTGCAAGCGCTTCGACTTCAAAGAAGACATAGAAATCAGCAGAGCTCTGAGGAGGCAGTGTGCCCAAATCCCAGCGCAGGGTTAGCTCGCCACCCGGCAAGGTGCCTGTCACGACATCGACCGGAGCATAATCTGAAATGTAGCTGAGGCCAGAGACGGTTTGTGTGATGACCACATTTTCAGCCGGCCCAGTGCCACCGTTGTCGTACTGGACGTGTATGGCATAATTCCCGCCCTCTCCGGGCATTCCCTCACCCCAGTTGTTGATCCGCAGGTGAGGCGCAGGTGGTTCGACGACATTGATGACCTGGTCCCCGTCGGGCTCGTAATATCTGACAGCGACATCATGTCCGGGCAGCAGATCCCAACCGACCTTGGAATAATCACAGGCAAAAGAGCCGTCAGGACCGGTTGTGAAATTGAGCCACGGCGGGCCATTCGGTTCCCACACTTCACAGGCGCCGGCCAGAGGGTAGCTCAGCCATTCTGCCTCTACGGTCCCGGTAACGGTATCCGTATCTGCATCCGCTGTGGCTGTGATCTCCCCAATGTGCACCTCTGCCGTCTGCCCTGTATCGGTTCTTGCGTAAATCCAATCGCCTGGCTGCAGATCGAGCCACCCACCCTGCGTCCAGGTAGCAAAGCCAACGTCCCACTCCCCAATCTGGATTGGGCCAGTGGTGAGCTGGATCTCGTCTTTCAGCGTCACACCGTCGCTTTCAGTGACGGTTAGCCACACCGTATGCCCGGCCTCAAACATCGATTGCACCCAATCGTGGGCATAATTCACTTCCAGGACGAGGTCGCCGGTGAAGAAGTTACGGCTGAAAGCGACCTTGGTGTACTCCACGGATGTCACATAGCGTATTTGGCCGCGCCCGCCGCGGGGAATATCACTAAAGTAGGCAGCAAAATTACCGGCTTCATCGGTCCGGGTTTCCTGATATCCACCCGGCCACGACCCATGGATCTCCACCCAATAGGCTCCGCCGCCGCCAACCTGGCCTGTAACCATATCGGCAGCGGAGTCCGCCTGGGCGACAAAAGGCTCTGGGACATTGAAGGTGACCGGCGCAGAGCTGCCATCTAGCTCGACGATTATTTCGTCCCCGGGAAGCACCTGGCCGGCGTCAGGGATATCCCAATACCCCCCACCATCTACAGTGGTCGTAAACGTGTTTTCAGCAGTTACGAGAGTAAGCAAGCGATCGGGGATGGCCTGGCCGAACACATGCACATGCCCATCTCCAATCCGATCGAGTTCGATCCACTCCACCTCGCCTTTGCTGTATGCCGTGTCTACAAAGCGGTTATCATCCGGGCTGGGATCATCATCAGGGACATTAATCTCAACGGTGTTGGTATATTCGCGGTTGCGAGCGGATGGATCATCCAGGCTCAGGTCGAAGTGAATTTCGCCCATATCACCCGGGTAAAGGTTCACCAGATTCCAGTGCGCTTCGCCGCTGCCGAAATCCACCGCCACAAGCCGGTCAGGATCGAAAGAAAGATCCCACTTATCTGCCCAGGAAGTAGAAGCCGGTAATGTATCGGTAATCCAAACCTCATCTACAAGCTCATCGCCTATATTTTCAAACCTGATTGTGTAGTTGATCCGATCATCGCCCGACCAGGAGTGCTCTTTACTGATGCGCAGGTTCGGGCCGGAATCGTAAATGGTCTGCGAAATACAGATCGATTTGTCCGAGGGCCCCGGCCCGGTAGGCGAGAGGCTAAGGACCGCACAGTTTTCCACTTCACTACCCGGGCTGGCAGTGGTGATGTCGAGTCCATAATCGAAATGGAGTTCTTTGCCGACTCCGATAACGTCCAAATCCCAGACAAGTTGGTTGCCGGTGATGGTTGGCTCGAATGGTATCCAGCCGTCACGAACGCCGCTGTTCTCCTGGTACGAAGTTCCGGCAGGCAGGTTGACGGTTAACCATCCCTGGGTTGGGGTATTCCCCGTGTTCCAGATATCGATCCCATACCACATCCAGCCGCCCGGGGTCAGGCTACCGTTGACAAAACGCTTATTGAAATCCAACGCAAGGCGCGGGCTGCCTACTTGAGTGCCTTTTTCGATGAACTGGTTATTCTCAAAAAAGACATCGTCTTCTGCGCTCAGCAGCGCCTGGTTGATCAGTTGGGTCCCAACCGGGAGATCCAGGCTTACCTGCGCTCTGACGAAAATTTGCTGGCAGAAATAGCCCGGAAAACCTGGCGCCATTAGAACTAGCTGGTCATCAGCCGCTGAGACCTCATTCCAGAGTGGCTCCCACTCATTCTGCACCCGCCAGCCCAGAAGAGATACGCCTTCTGGCAGATATTCGTACAGGTTCAGCGGGCCTGCAGCAGCGCGGCGGTAATTGCATACATGAAGAACATAATCGAATTCCTCTCCGGGAGCCGGATCGCCCGGATTATGCCACACCTCTATGCCCACCTCTACTTCGTCTTCCTCGACATCGACAGCGCCGGAACAACTGTTATCGTTCGTATTATTCCCATCACCGGGTGTTGTGGTGGTGGAGATGCTCAGGCAGTAATCACCAAGGACTTGAGCGCCGCTTGGATGCGCGCTGTCAACATTTAGAGTAACCCAGAAGCTTCCGGATTCCCCGGGCTGGACTGTCCCCACCGACCAGGTGACCGTTCCTGCTGTTATGTCGATCTCATCAGGTGAAAATCCACCCGTATCACCAGCATAGGTCGTGTCAGTAGGAAGAGTCCCGCTGATGGTGACATTCTCAGCCGGGGTGTCGCCGCTATTCTCATACCATATGCCGTAAGCGTAGACGCCGCCTGGCCGGGCAGAGTCTCCTGCAGTCCATATCCAAACGCCCATATCAGGCCCTGTTTCCCCCTCGAGTAAAACGTCGCTCTGATTGTCCTGCAAGGCATGTGGATCCACTTTGGAAGGATGGCTCAACGAAGGTTGAGCGCCAGGATGCACAAGATCAGGTGAATTGTTATTCTCTGCGGAGGCAACTCTTGCTGTCAAAAGGGAAATAGAGATTAGAAGGAAAGCCAGAATCGGGAAAACTTTGCTTCTCATGGAAGGACCTCCATCATCGACATATCACGCGTATATACGCCAAGGGTTACCCCGCCAAATCTTGCGGCAAGCAAACAGGGATATACTCGGCCGGAACTTATCCTATACGAGGTTATTTCGCAATCGAACTAATTAATGGGACAATGTAAAGTATACAGGTCTTTCTGGTGCGAGTCAACAAGCAATCTGATGGCGCGCCAGGCGATGGGTCGTCCGCCGCGGACGCGTAGGGGCTCGGCGGATCCGTAAATCACGCGGACCCATAAACCTTCATGCCGTGCCCCCCGATGGGTCTACTGCCCGATCCACGCATATGGGCACGGCGGCTCCGGAAATCGCCCAAAACCGTAAACCTTCACGCCACGCCTCACCCGATCGGTACGGTGTGACCGCCGGCCTGTGCGAGGCCGCCGCGGGTGTAGGGGCACGGAAGAACCGTGAATCACCCGATACCGTAAACCCTCACGCCGTGCCCCCACCGCCCCCTGGCAATCCCTCGCTACCCGGAAAACGAGATCCTTAGCCTCGCTACGCCTTTTATCGCCGCTCCGGATGACAGGGGAGTCGAGCCTGTCCGCGCATCGGGGCATGGCG
>CAYMLG010000041.1:0-16095 GCA_964391195.1 uncultured Anaerolineaceae bacterium
GCGACAGCATTTAGTCGGCTCAGTACTCCGGATGATATGCGTGGAGGTGTCCTCCCAAAGGAGCGCAGCGACAGCATTTCGTTGGCAGTGTACTCAGGCATGTTGGGCCAGATAAGCGATCTGCGCCAGCTCCTCGATCAAATCGCCTGTATCATAGGCTGAGACCACATCCCGCCCTAAAGCGATAATCCCGTGCTGCTCCAGCATTAATGCTTTACAACCAGGATTGTCCAAGATTGCCTTTTCGACATTGCATCTCAGGGCTTCGCTGCCGGAGGGCGCAAACTCGACTCGAGGGATTTCCGGCTGCTTGAACCCCGCATCGGTGACCATTGGGATATCGATACACCTCACCGCGAACGAGGTCGCGTAAGGGGGATGTACATGGAGGACAGAGCCGATATCGGGCCTCAAACGCAGTATATCTGCGTGGAACTTGTATTCCTTGGAGGGCACATAATTTTCCAACGGCTCCCATTCATAACTGTGAATGTTCACGGTGAGAATATTGTTGATCCAGGTATCTCCCAAAGAGACGCCGGATGCGGTGATCAGCATCTGGTTCTCATCGATCCGGACGCTGAAATTACCCCCGGTGCCTCGGACAAGGCGACGATTGTATGCCAACCGGGCATAATCAATCAGTTGTGCTTTTAACTTTTTATTCACGCGCGTCTCCTTTGGTTATCCAGGCTTTCACCATATTCAACTTAGCCTGGCGTTCGAAGAATGGTTTGAGAGCAGGATACAGGTCTTTATAGAGCGGGAACAACTGATCGTAGGCAAAATGCGCCTCATTGTCCGGTTCGTACACCCGGCCGGTTTCCACGGCCTTCTTCACCGCGCTGCGGAAGTCTGAAATAGCATTGACCCCTTGCCCGGCCAACATGGCTGCGCCCAGCACCTCGGCGTTGGATTTGGTCACACTCACCACTCGCTTTCCGAGCACGTCGGCGATAATCTGGCTCCAAATCCTGCTCTTGGCGGCCGTGCCCACAAGTCGCAGATCTACGATGTTCACACCTCTTTCATTCTCGAGTATTTCTATCGTGTGACGGATCGCAAATGCAGTCCCTTCCAACACGGAGCGGATCAAATCAGAACGGTCGTGCCCCAAAGTGACGCCCAGGAACACGGCCCGGGCGTACGGGTCCCAGATTGGGGTGCGTTCTCCGGATATATAGGGCAGGTAGAGCAGGGCCTTACTGCCGGGTGGGGAGTGTAAAGCCTGTTCCGTGATGAGGTCGTACTCATCCCCTCGCATCAGCTTCGCAGCCTGGCTTTCCAGTTGTCCGAAATTATCCCGAATCCACTTAAGCGACGATCCAACCCCATTGATGGCGCCGATCGTCAACCACGTATTGAGGACTGTGTGCGTGCAATTCATAAACCGCGGATCGAAATCCGGTCGATCGACACAGGTGGCAACCCGGGCGGCTGTGCCCATGATGATGAAACACTCTTGCGGGCTGAAGCTGCCCGCCCCGATCGAAGCCCCAATCGTGTCCATGCAACCCGCGATGACCGGTGTCCCTGGCAGCAAGCCGGTAACCTCCGCCGCTGCCCTCGTCACCTCCCCTGCGATGTCTGTGGAGGGCAGCGGCGCAGGCAGTTTCTCTATAGGCAGCTCCAGCGCTTCGATGAAAGGCAAATGCCATTCTTTTTGGCGGATATCGAAAAGCAGGGTGGTGCAGGCCCGGGAATGATCGATGGTGAATTCGCCGGTCAGTTTGGCTACGATAAAGCCCCCGGGCACCAGCAGCTTATGGGCGCTCTCGAAGATCCGTGGTTCTTCTTGTTTGAGCCATAGTATCGTTGGCAGCGAGTAAGCGCCCGGTGCGACAGGGTTTCCGGTGACGTTGAACACCTGCTCGGCGCCGAGCGCCTGGCGGATCACATCCACCTGAGGCAGCGAACGCTGATCCCAGAGCATCACTGCAGACCGCAAAGGATTCCCCTCCCGGTCCACTGCGATGAGCCCGTTCGTACAGCCGACCCCCACTGCCAGGATTTTTCCCGGGTCATATCCGGCAATCGCCTGGCGGATGGCGAAGATCGTCGAGTCCCACCACTGGTTAGCGTCGTGCTCCGCCTGGCCGGGGACAGTGTTGATCATCCGGTACTCGCTGTACCCCGTGTTGAGCAGCTTGCCGCAAACCGTGAACAGCCCCGCCTTTGCTCCGGTCCCGCCGATATCGATACCTAACAAGTACTCGCCTTCCGGCATCGCAGCCCCCCTCTATCCGCCCGGACCGTTTTTCGACTCACCCAATAAGATCGGGTCGATGTTCAGCATCCGCGCGAAGGTAACCAACTCGTCGAAATAATCTCCCGCCACTGCATGCAAATGATTCGCCTGAAGCGCGCGCACCAGTTCATCCGGCGGTGTATTCAGCTTAACAAAGGCGTGAGGCCATCGGGGCTCGGCGCCCAGCACTTCGGTCACCCCGTAGTTGACCGCCTCAGCCCGGGCGATCACCATCTGGTATCCCCGCGAGGTCCTCGTCAGGCGCGCCAGGGTCAAGGGACCCGCTTTGAACACAAACTGCACGTGCGCGCCTCCACCCGCATATTTGTGGATCGATGGGACGATACGCACTTGGGCCATATTTTCCGCCGGGTCTTCGCTTCTGGCGGCGAACCAGGTAGGGGCTGCGCCGCAGTTCGGCATCACGTACACTTGCTTTTCTTTATCGAAGAAACGCAAATCCAGCAAGCAAGCGGGCTTTGCAGACACCAGCCTCAGAACCTGCATCGTCAGGGCGCCATCCGAATCGGCCTCACAGGCTAACGGAATAGGTTCCTTTGGTCCGTTCCAGTCATAAGGGTCGTTCAGCAGGGCAGCGCTGATGCATTGAACGCTATAAAATTCGCTCAGGTCATAATGGCACTTGATGCCTGCAAAGTCGAATTGGTGCTGCCTGACAATCTCTTTCAGGGCGATATAACACCTGAGCTGGAAATCCCATTTCTCCGGCGTAAAATGGTCGTCGTTGAATACGATCTCTTTCGCCTGGCTGCCAAACCATGCCTTTGCCTTATCGACCTCTGCCTGGGGGACGATCTCTGCCATCCGGAGCACTTCTGATTGGTCTACGTGATCGATATCCACCCCGAAGTACCTTTGCCAGACCTCGGCCGGGGCAGCTCCCGTGGCCATGCCGATCGACCGCCCACCGACGAGACCGTAAACCTGGCCCCGCAGGCGTTTGATCGCTTTCGCCGCACGCGCAAAAACCAAGATCTTTGCTGCAGTATTCCCTTCTTCCAGGGAAACCCATAACCGTTCGTGGGCGATATCAATCTGGTTCAAGGCTCCGCCGGCGGCCAGCAGGCCTGTCAGGCCGGGGAAGCGCGGATCGTGCGGCGATAATAGAAGATAAGGCGTATTCAGGGTTTGGGCCGCGATCACCACATAGTTGGGAAAAGCGAAGACCGGGATCAAGAAAATCACCCCATCCAGGTCCAGGCTCGCTATCCTCTTCGCCTCATTCCGCGCCGTCTCATGAGAATGAACGACTTCATCCGCCACCACGGCTTCGATTTCACCGGTCTGCTCCAGAAGCGTGGCAAGTTTTTTCTCGTGGCCCTTAATCTCGGGATACAAATCATGATGGACCCTCTCTCTCCCATCCGAGAAAGAGATTACTCCTAATCTAATCATCAGGCTCTCTCCTAAAATCACAAATATTGACCGGGATTGTGCATTCTTCCCTGTTTGTTACCTCGTAAAAAACGTTACCTGCTTTTATAGAGTCCAGTTAGCATATGCCGGCCCCCTTCCGGGGATAGCCTTGCTGCGGCTAAAGCCAGGCAGCAAGGCTATCCAGAGGCCGGTCCGTTTAGATCAAATAGAACTCCGTTTGTCTCCCGGCGATAAACCTGGCGCCCTCTCGGGTGAATACGACGTGATCTTCAAGGGGGAAGCGGACCACCTGTCCTCCCCACTCTGGGACTACCCCATCCACCGAGACCTCCGCGACGAAGGTGGAGTTGTAGTTGAGCTCCACATCGCCCCGGCCGGCCCAGTTTTCTTGCTCGAAAGGATGCCCGATCAATGGGCCAGGCTCGTGTAGGAAATACCCGCAGGCATGGGAGAACACAATCGGGTTCATCAGCCCGGCCTCCCTGGCTTTCTTCAGTGAAGCTCTCAGAATTTCATTGCCGGTGCGCCCTTGAACGAACTCGCTCAGATATATATCTTGAAGCTTGAGGGCGTCGGCCATCATTTGTTTGAAACTTTGGGGCGCATCGGTCTCCCCATCTCTCAGCACATACCCCCAAGTATGGTGGTCTGTGTTCAGGTTCAGATAGTAGATACCGACATCACAATGGATGAAGTCTCCTCTGCGGATGATCTTATCCTCCGGACCGTATTTTTCCTTCATCTCGTCACTGCGCAGGAGGACGAAGGAGGCAGTCGGAACATTGATCTCCAGGCCGGAGTCAACGACCAACTGCCAGTAGGCCCATTTTAGATCGTCGATGGTGGTGACCCCGGGGGTGATGTGCTTCCGCGTAAAAATCTCATCCAGCAAGCTCCGAGCCACAGATACGACGTGCGCGTACAGATCGATCTCTTCATCGGTCAGAGTCTCCAGCCAGCGGCGGCAAAGATCTTCCCCCGATTCCATGCGATCCACGTACTTCTTAGGCAGTGTTTCGATCAACCGTTCCTTCAGTGTGGCGGATAATCCATCCGCGGCCCAAATCACATCCCCCTGGTTGATGGCGATCCGTTTCGGGTCTCGAGCTTCGATCACTTCCTTGAGCCAACCCCATTGGAATTCCGGTTTCTCCACTTTATAGGGGACGTCGTAGAAATCGAAGGTTTTCGTCCGTGAGAGGTTGATGCGCTCGATCCCGGCTTCTCCCCGGTCGTAGAAAACCAGAATTTGCAAAATGGGGTACCAGGTATCCATGGGGATCATGGTCTTGAAGATGGGATCGAGATTATCTTCATTGCAGATGATCAACCACATATCGAAGCCCGTCTCCCGCATCACCGTTGGCAGGATGGTTTCGAGCCGTTTTCTCAATATCCGGTTCGTCACTTCACAGCGTTGTTTTACAGATAGGACCTGGTTTGAGAGGGTGGACATGATGCTCTTCTCCTTATTCGAAATGTTGAACATTCAATATGTTGAACTGCCTTTTTCCCGCAAGGGGAACGGCGGTTATTCGGAGATGCCGCGCAGGCTCAATTCTTCGGCTCTGTGGCAGCTCACAAAATTGCCTTCACCAACTTCCTCGAGAACCGGCGCTTCCTCCCTGCAGATATCCGTCGCATACCGGCACCTGGGGTGGAAATAGCACCCGGAGGGTGGATCGGCGGGGTTGGCTACATCACCCTTCAAGAGCGTCCGCTCAGACCTTAACCTGGGGTCTGCCTTCGGCACCGCCGCCAGCAGCGCTTCCGTATAGGGGTGGCGGGGGTTGGCGAACAGGTTTTTCGTCGTGGACATTTCGACCAGCTTGCCCACATACATCACCGCAACCCGGTCGCAGATATGCCTGACGACGCTCAAGTCGTGGGATACGAACAAATAAGCCAGGCCAAGTTGGTTTTGTAACTCGAGCAGTAAATTCAATATCTGCGCCTGGACTGAAACGTCGAGGGCTGACACCGGTTCATCGGCGATGATCACCTTTGGTTTCAGCGCCAGCGCCCGCGCAATGCTGATCCTCTGGCGTTCTCCCCCGCTGAAAGCGTGCGGGAACCGCGGCATGTATTCCGGGCGCAGCCCAACCTGTTTCAATAGCTCCGCCACGCGATCCTGGCGCTCCTTCCGGTTGCGAAGCCCATTCACCAACAGCGGTTCTCCCACGATGTCGAAAAGCGTCATCCTTGGGTTGAGCGAGGAGAACGGATCCTGGAAGATCATCTGCATGTGCCGCCGGTAAGCACGGATTTGTGATTTTCGCATTTTGGCCAGATCGATTTCCAGCTGCGGGTCTGGCCTGAACAGGATCTCCCCTTCGGTCGGGTCTAAAATGCGCAGGATGCAGCGCGCCGTGGTCGTCTTCCCGCAGCCGCTCTCCCCTACCAGCCCCAATGTCTCGCCTTCCTTCAGATAAAAAGAAACATCATCAACCGCAAAAATATTCCCGGTTACTTTCCGCGTGAACCCTTCTTGTATGGGATAGTATTTCTTCAGGTGGTTTACTTCCAAAATAACTTGCTCGCCCGTAGTTCCCATAGATTACCTGACCTTTTCCTATCTTCCGAGAATTTCAATCAGCCTCATTTTGCGAGATTATGCTGGTCCGTAACCGGTTATCCCTGTGCTTCTTGCGCGTACAGAAAACAACTGACCGCCTGTGTTTCAGAGATCCATACCAGGCCGGGCTCCTTCCGGTCGCAGGTGCCGGGTATGAAATCTTCGCATCGCGGATGAAATGGACAGCCGGAAGGCCGGTTATACGGGTGCGGCACAGAACCGGTGATCGTCGGCAGTTTTTCTTGGGGCACAGAATGGATGCTCGGGATAGATCGCAGCAGGGCTTTGGTATAGGGATGTTTGGGAGCATGGAAAAGGTCATCCACCAGCGCAGATTCGACCACCCGCCCCATATACATCACCAGCACTTCATCGGCGATTTCCGCAATCACCCCCAGGTTATGGGTGATGAACAATATCGCCATGCCGTTTTCTTTTTGTAATTCGGACAACAGGTTTAGAATTTGGGCTTGAGTGGTTACATCGATCGCCGTCGTCGGTTCATCGGCAATGAGCAGCCGGGGCTCACAGGATAACGCCATGGCGATCATGGCTCTCTGGCGCAAGCCCCCGCTCAGTTGGTGGGGATATTCATTCATTCTTTTCTCCGGCCGCGGTATCCCCACCTTGCGCAGCATTTCGGTCCCGCGCCGATAAGCCTCCTTCGCATCCAGATCCAGGTGCAGAGTGATCGCTTCGACGATTTGGGATCCGATGGTGTGGACCGGGCTGAAGGAGGTCATCGGTTCTTGAAAGATCAGGGCGATCTCCTTCCCCCGAATGGCTCGCATCTCTTTCCCGTCCGCGTCAACGCGCAGTAAATCGATCGGCTCCTTGACCCCAGAATCTACCGCAGGGGTATAGAGGATCTGCCCGCCCACGATGCGGCCTGGCTTCTGGATCAAGCGTAAGATCGACCTCGAGGTGATGCTCTTGCCGCAGCCGCTCTCTCCCACCACTCCGACGGTCCGTCCGGGGTACACGTCAAAACTCACTCCATCAACCGCCTTGACCACACCTTCATCCTGAAAGAAATAGGTCTTCAAATCCCGGACGGACAACAACGGCCTGCGATCGGGCGTTTTTTCCATTGAGTTGAGTTTCAGATGATCCGCCATACGACCCTCCAGATTAACGGTAAGGATCCGCAGCATCTCGCAGCCCGTCACCTAAGAAATTCAATGCAAGAATGGAGACAATTACCGGGACCGCCGGGGACAACAGCCAGGGAGTAATCGCGATCGACTGGACGTTCTGTGCCAACTGCAGCAGGACACCCCAACTGATAGCAGGAGGCCGTAAGCCGAGCCCGAGGAAACTTAGCGCAGTTTCGCTGATGATCATCGCCGGGATAGACAGAGTGACTGCGGCAATGATGTGGCTCGAAAAGGATGGGAGCATATGGCGGAAGATAATCCTTGCCCGGCTGGCGCCGACGATCTCAGCTGCCGCCACAAAATCTTCCTCCCGCAGCGACAGGAACTTGCCGCGCACCACCCGAGCCAGTTCTGTCCAGCCAAAGAGCGAGATGATCAAAGTGATCGCGAAGTATGTTTGGGTGACCGACCAGGTCTGAGGCACCGCTGCTGCCAGCCCCATCCACAAGGGAATAGTCGGGACCGATCTGGTGATTTCGATACCGCGTTGGATGATGTTATCGACAACGCCCCCGTAAAAACCGGATATGCCGCCCAGGCAAATCCCGAGCGCTAAACTGAGGAATACCCCTACCAGCCCGATCGACATCGAAATGCGGGTGGCATACATGATCCTGGACCACAGGTCCCTCCCTTGCTCATCCGTCCCCAACAAGAAGAGGGTTTCACCGGCATCATGGCTCTCCCCGACCCCAATCAGGTGAACTGAAACGGGGAAGACGCCCAACAGTTTGTATTCATAGCCCCGGCGGAACAGGCGAAGCGGTATCCTGACATTTGTGTCTTCCTCCCAAACCATTTTGAAGGTGTTCGGGTCTCTATGTCCATTCAGGCCAAACACAAATGGCCTGAACGTACCATTGTCGAACCAATGGATCTTTTGGGGTGGGATCAGGCTGTAACGCGAATTCGAAGTATAAGGATCTTGCGTGGCAAAAAACTCCGGCGCCAGCGCGACGAGATAGAATAGGAAAATGATCACTCCGGAGATCACCGCCAGCCGGTGTTTCCTGAAACGCCACCACATGAGCTGCCATTGGGTAGCTACAAAAATCCGATCCTCTTCTTGCGCGATTATTCCTTCAGCATCTGCAGTTACTGACATAAAACAATCCCTTATTCGCTCATCCGTATGCGAGGATCAACCCAGATCAGCAAGATATCCGAGATAAATGTGCCGCCCACGGTCAGCGCGCCCACCAGCAGGATGATTGTTCCCGCCAGGAACATATCCTGAGCCAATAGAGCCTGGTAAAGCAATGGACCTACAGTCGGGAGCCCCAATACAATCGAGACGATGATCGTCCCAGATACGACGTGCGGCAGTGTATAACCAATGGTACTGATAAAAGGATTGAGCGCCACCCTCACCGGGTACTTCAAGATGGTCTTGAGCGGAGACAGCCCCTTGGCGCGGGCCGTGACTACATAGGGTTTATCCAGCTCGTCGAGTAAGTTATTCCGCATGATCCGGATAAGCTGCGCGGTGCCCGACAGGCCCAGTATGATGGCCGGTATCCACAGATGTTTGAGCAGGTCGATCGCCTTGCCGATGCTCCAGGGAGCCACCTGATACTCCGGAGAGAAGAGTCCCCCCACACTCTTATTAAAGTAAGCGAAACCAATGTACATAACCAACAGAGAGAGTAAGAAATTGGGTATCGCCAGACCGATGAAGCCAAAAAAGGTCGAGACGTAATCGACCAAAGAGTATTGTTTCACCGCGGAGATAATCCCAATGGGGAGAGCGATGATCCAGGTCAAAAGGACCGAGGCCAGGGTAAGCACAATGGTCAATGTCAGGCGGTCGCCGATCACCGCGCTCACCGGCCGGTTATACAACATCGATACGCCAAAATTTCCCTTGGCGATCTGTACCATCCACTTGAAATACTGGAGGTAAAAGGGCTGGTCCAACCCATACTGGTGGCGAATGTTCGCCGCCTCTTCCACCGAGATCACGGTTCCGGTGGACTGTAGTTGAGCGATGTAGGCCGTAACAAAATCTCCCGGGGGCAGTTGGATCACCAGGAAAGAGATAACTGATACAGCCAATACGGTTAAAATCGCGATGATACTCCGCCTGAGGATGTAAGATTGCATATCGCACTTTCGTTACTGGCTCTAAAGTAGAAAGAAGAACCTTTCGGAGTGGTTTGCCTGCGAGAGGGCAGGCCAGGGGGAGTTCCCCCCAACCGCAACCAGGTCGGCACGGTTGGGGGAACTATCCACACAGATCAGCGCCAGAAGAATGTCTGCGGCCTCGAGATGCTGGGGTTTTTGACCGTGGGGCTGTTATACTGCCTGGCAGGGACGTTCCCCAGGTTGACATCATACACCCTGACACCCATAGAAGCCGGGCCCAAACCGATGACACCGATGGTCCAGACCTGATCCACGTGAGCAGCCCAAATCTGCTGAGCGGCCTTGGTCCGGTCCTCATCGTTCATAAAGTAAGCATCTTTGAAGAGTTCCATCGCCTCCCGCAGTTCGGGCGGAGGTTCAAGCCCATCCTCGCCGTTGGATTGGAACCATACACCGTAGAGCGGCCCCATATCGCTGATCGGCTCGGTGGGCACAACCCGGCTCCACGGATTCTCGAACATCTGGTCGCTGCCGTCGTTGGTCCATGCGAACAACTGGAGATCGTTGGTGGAGAAGCGACCGAAGACCAGGCTTCGTTCCTGCTCCTGGACCTTCAACTCAATCCCGATATCTTTCCAGTGTTCGGCGATCAGCTCACCGATGCGCGTGTATTGAACGAACTGCCCGGCAGCCGTGCTCAAAATCAGAGTGAGCCGCCCCGAACCATCCGGCCGCAGCCGGTATCCTTCGGCATCCTTCTGATCCAGGCCGAGGGAGTCGAGCAGAGCATTGGCTTTTTCCACGTCATGGACTGCCCACAAGGTGCGGTATTCGGGCCCTGGGTTATAGGGGCTCTCCTCGCTCACCACCGGGGAGCCCGGCACGCCTGTACCCAACCAGAAAATCTCGTTAATCTCGTCGCGGTCGATACCGAGCGACAGTGCCCGGCGGAAATCCGCCGTCCTGAACAGCTCCCCAATCACCGGATCTTCTTGATAGCTTAGATTCACCACGAGGATCATATCCCCACCATATGCTCCGGGATCCAGGGCTACACGGTAACCGCCCTTCTCCTGGTTTTCCAGGAAAACCGGCAGTTTACCGATGTCCATGTGCCTCGCCTGGAAATCATATTCCCCGGCAATCGCCCGCAGGTTGACGACTTCCAGGTTCTCCGCCAGGGTGAAGATCACCCGGTCGATATAGGGAAGCTGGTTTCCTTCAGTATCCACCCCGAAGTAGTAAGGGTTGCGCTCCTGGATCCACACATCGCCGGTTATCGGCTGGACGGTTTTCCAGGGGGTGAGCACCGGGAGATCGGGATTCTTGGTCCAGTCGTTCTTGGCTTTGAACCACGGCACCCAGCTATCGTAGCCCTCTTCGGCTGCGAGGGCCTGCGCGGCTTCGAGGCCGATAACACTCGGATGGAACTGGGATAGATAGTGCTTGGGAGCGTACAAACCCATGGCGGCCGCGCCGTTGCGTGTCATGCCCGATAGGTCGGTGCTGCCGGCCAGCAATTGTGCGAAGAAGAAGTAGGGGGCGGGGAAATTAAACTTGACGGTGTACTCGTCCACTTTTTCCATGGTTACCGGTTCGCCATCGATAAACATGAGCGAGGTCTTCGCCGGCACCAGTTCATCATTCAGGAACATCTCCTCGTACCAGAACATGAAGTCATCTGCGGTGAAGGGAGTGCCATCCGACCAACGCATGCCCCGCCGCAGATACAACTCCATGGACGTCCCGTCTTCCGAGAACTCCCAGTCTTTTACAACGTTCGGGACTAATTCGGTAGCCGTGTAATCCCAGAAAATTGGATTATCTGGGCCGGCCGTGCCCCGGACGGCATTCCATTGGTCCGCCGGTCCGGTGAAGCCGCGATGCCATTCACCCCCGTACTTGCCGATTTCGTGAACCGGCTTGATGACCAGCGGATCCTGGCCAATGCGCTCCTCGACGGGGGGCAGTTTGCCCTCTGCTACCAGCGCGGCCAACTCAGGCGCCTCCGAGAACGAGGTGGGGAACTGGGAGGGATCGGTGATGATCTCCGGGCCTTCGAGTTCGCCGATCAAGGTACTACCCGGTTTAACCTCGGCCTCGGCGGCGATTTCCGGTTCCTGGCTGGTCTGTTCTGAGCCGGAAGGCTCATTGGATTCTTCAATTGGTTGATTCTGTGTAGGGGAAGTAGGGGCCTGGGTAGACGGAAGTGTCGTGGGCTGAGGTGTCGTTGGCTGACAACCTGATATCAACAGGCTCAGCGATATGATGCCGAGCAACGATATCCTGAACATGTGGAGCAGTTTTCTCCTGATCATTTCTCTCTCCATTTGTCTTAGGTTGTGATCTCTGGCTATGCGAAACAAGGCAGACAGGATAGATCGTCAGAATACTCGAACCACCTCCTTTGGAAAAACAGGACTACATATGCACCTCACCTATCAATGCTCTCGAGCAAATCAAATTTGACCCGGTTGATATGCTCTCTGATCAGCCGGACGGACAGGTCCCGGTCGCGCTTCTCCAGAGCGGAAATAATGTTCTGGTGCTCATCTAAAGCAACGCGTGAAAGTTCACGATTCTGACAATGCATCCAGCGGGTCACTTTGGTGCTGCCATCGAGTATTCTGAAGAACTCTTGCAGCTTCGAATTCCCAGAAATCTCCGCCAACTGTTCGTGGAATTTTCCGTCCATTTCGAAATAAAGGGCGTAATCGTCGTTGTCGAGGGCGGCCTCGAAAGCCTGCATGGTGTGTCGCAGCTTCTGGATATCAGCCTCGGTGCAGCGGGAGACAGCCAATTCAACTGCGACAACTTCTAAGGCTTCCCGGACTTCATAAATATCTTTAATCATCTGCGGGGTAAAACTGGCGACGAAAGCACCCCGTCTGGGGACGAGAGTGACCAACCCTTCGCTCGCCAATCTCGAGATCGCTTCCCTCACCGGAGTCCGGCTCACTTTGAGCTTGTTGGCGATCTCATTTTCAACCAGTCGAGTGCCCCAGGGGAGCTCATTCCGGGCGATACTATCTTTCAGGATCTGATAGATGCGATCGGACAGGCTTTCATAAGCTAAATCGACAGCCAAATATTCAGTCATTCAAAATATCCCTTCGAAGACGGATGATCACGAAAAGTGGTCGAGCAGCAAATGGTAGAATGGAGAACTGGTTAGTTCAAGCGATTGGATACTGTATTAAGTATACTATCTACCAAATTTCCAGTCAAGTATATTGTGTACTGTATACAATGTGAATTTCATATGAGGCTCAGCAGCGCCGTTACAAATGAGTACCAGGCGCGTAGGGGCACGGCGGCCCCGTAAATCACGCGAAACCGTAAACCCTCACGCCGTGCCCCCGACAGCCCATCACGCATCACGGGCGTAGGGCGAAACGCCATGCGACCGTATGATGGTCGCCCTTGCCCCGCCTGCCCCCGGAGCGATGCGGATCCACCGCGCGTAGGGGCACGGCGGCCCCGTAAATCACCCAAAACCGTAAACCCTCACGCCGTGCCCCCGACAGTCCACCGCGCCTCACGGGCGTAGGGCGAAACGCCATGCGACCGTATGATGGTCGCCCTTGCCCCGCCTGCCCCCGGAGCGATGCGGATCCACCGCGCGTAGGGGCACGGCGGCCCCGTAAACCACCAAAAACCATAAACCCTCACGCCGTGCCCTCGCTGGATCCTCACACCTCACGGACGTAAGGTCAGATGCCAATCCTCCTCCGTGGTTCTACTCCGGTCGAGGGCCGCAAGATTGGCATCTTGCGCTACGCGGCGCAGGCAGGTAAGGTAAGCCGCCATGCGACCGTATCATGGTCGCCCTTTCCCGGTGGGTCCGCTCCGGTCGAAGGGCCGCAAGATTGGCATCTTGCGCTACGCCGCGCATGTGAATGGTTCCCCCCTGGCACGGTGGGCGTTCTGGTGATATGCGAGTGTGGGTATGTCTGAGTTACCGGGTGGGCTGATGGTTGCCCGCGTTTGGGCGGGTCTGGGTTGCCGGGTTGTGAGGTATTCCTGGCGATCTGGCCTTCCGGTTTAGGAGCCATCTCCTGAATCAAAGTCCGACCCCTACCAACCAAAAAATCCGAAATTCGCAAATTCGAAATCCGAAATTCCTACTGCATCTCCCTTACCTGCCGCAAATACGCCATCACACGCCGGTCATCCTCGTGCGGGTACGGGTAGCCGAAATGCTCGGACACAGCCAGCGCCGAGCGGCGGAACAAATCGCAGGCAGCGAACAGTGCTTCCCAGGTCTCGGCATAACTGGCCCCGGCATAAGTGGCGAGCAGCGCCTGCCAACTCTCGGGGGCCAGGTACCTCTCCAGGTCCTTGCTGCACTTCCCGGCGCTGACCGTGAACCCGGTCTGTGTCCCCACCTGCCACTCCAGCATCATCAGCAGCATCTCCCTCACATAATGATCGAGATGCTCCCGGGCGTAGAGGAACTCCCGGCGCCACAAGCCCTTGGCCACATAAGTGGACACCCACCAAAACTCGTTGCAGCAGTCGGCGAAATTCTCCCGCGAGGGGGGTCGGACCCGGTAATCCTCATCGCTCGGAGGCGGCAGCTCCGGCAGGCGGCCGTCCTTATCCAGCAGCACCACGGTCAGCTTATCATCGTAGATCGTGCGGGGGATGTCAGCCACCGGGTTCAGGGTGAGGTCGATGCGGTTTCCATCGGTGAAGAGCATCAGGTATGCAAACGTGCCCTCCCACTCGGAGGGGGAAAGGCTCATGGCATCCGGGGTTTGCAGGATGATCCGCTCACCAAACACGTCGATCCAGGCCGGATCGGAGATATAGGAATCCACATCGGTGACATAATAGACGATATCGTAATCCTGGAACCGGTCTTTGCGGGCGCGGGGGTTGGCGCGCGAGCCGTTGAGGACCACCGCGCGCACCCGATCATCCTCCCCGGCCACACGCAAAATCAAATCCATCATTTCTTGTTCTGAGCGCACGGATACTCCTTTTTCGCTTTTCGCTTTTCGCTTTCCTAACTTCGTTTTTCTTTTGGCCGCAGCAGGAGCTGCTCGGCCTGGGAGAACACCTGATCCTGGATCAGGGCGGTGCTGATGATCGCCGTCAGCCCGGAAGCGGCGTAGATCATGGCGATCACCACGAACTGGTAGATGGCAGCATAGATAGGATCGGACCCGGCCAACACCATCCCGGCCATCAGCCCGGGGATCCACACAATGCCCAAAGAGCGCAGGGTATCGATGCGGGGGATCAGGCTGGCCTGGACCGCGGCCCGGGTGTAAGGGCGGACCACCCGCTGCGGCGCAGCCCCGAGCGCAAGGCCGGCCTCCACCTGCCCGGTATGCGCCTCGATCTCCCCCCGAAACCGGTCGAGGGCCAGGGCATTGGTGTTCATCGAGTTGGCGATGAGCATGCTCCCCACCGGGATGAGCGAGGCGACCTCGTCATCGATCACCCCCAGCCAGGTCATCAGGGCGATCACCAGCCCCGATCCGGCGGCGATGGCGATCAGCGAAACCCGGAACGCTCCGTGGATGCCCTTAGCGCGCCGGGCGGCAATAGCTGCCGCGGCCAGCATCATGGCGCTCAGCAGGATGGCGCTGGTCCAGGAAGGCCCCTCCAGCAGCAGTTCGAGGATTGAACCCACCGCCACGATCTGCGCGATGCCGCGCAGCAGGGCGACCACCGTCTCGCGCTCCAGGTGGATCGCCTGGCGGCGGGCGAGCAGCATCAACCCCAGGGCCAGCAGCACGGCGATGGTGGCCTGCGCCGCCCCCAGAACCAGTTGGTTATCGAACAGCCCCTCTAGCACGGATCACCTCCTTCGCCGGGCCGTCAGCCACCAGGCGGCCTTCCTTCAGCAAAATCGCCCTGGACGCCAGGCGGACGGCCTGATCCAGATCGTGGGTGACGATCAGGCAGGTCAGATTCTCGGCCCCGAAAATCTGGCGCAGCAGGTCTTCCACTTCCTCCTCGGCCGCCTGGTCCAGGGAAGAGGTCGGCTCATCGAGCAGCAGCACATCCGGGCGGTTGGCCAGGGTGCGGGCCAGGGAGACTCGCTGCGCTTCGCCCCCGGAGAGGGTCCTGGTCTCCCGGTCCGCATAGCCTTCCAGCCCCACCCGCTGCAGCAGGCGGTCGAGCTGGTCGCGGGGGATGGACTCGCCGCGCTGCGCCGGGCCGAAGTTGATGTTCTCCGCCACCGTGCCGGGGAACAGGTTGGGCGACTGCATCACCATCCCCACCCGCCGGCGCAGCTCGCGAGGCGGGATGTGGCGGTAGTCCCGTCCATCCAGGTACACGGTGCCCGCCGTGGGTTCATCCAGGCGGTTCAGCAGGCGCAAAAAGGAAGATTTGCCCGAGCCACTGGGACCGGTGATCGCCACCACCTCGCCCCGGCGCACCGAGATGGAAATGCCCTTCACCAGGAATTTTTCCTCCACCTGGCGAGTCAGGTCCTCCGTACGGATGACCGGCTCGTCATGATCAGGTGTCTTTTCGTCCATTCAGCCTCCCGCTGCCCGTGTGCGCCCGGCGGCGTCATAAATCAACCGAATCCGTACACCCCTCCGCCATGCCCTCCCAAAACTGCACGCGGCTCCCAATACCAATTTCGAAATTCGAATTTCGCCTTTCGC